>NZ_LGDE01000424.1 GCF_001279725.1 Streptomyces sp. WM4235
ACCGCCCCGCCCGCCGACCCGCCCCTCGACCCGCCCCTCGACGACGGAGGCTCCTGATCATGGCCGCAGCCACGCCCACGCCCACCCCCGCCATCGTGCTCATCGGCCACGGCATGGTCGGCCAGCGGTACCTGGAGGCCCTCGCCGAACGCGGGGCGACGGCCACGCACCGCGTCACCGTGCTCTGCGAGGAGCCCCGGCCCGCCTACGACCGGGTCCACCTGACCTCGTACTTCTCCGGCAGCACCGCCGAGGACCTGTCGATGGTCCCGGACGGGTTCATGGCCGAGCACGGCATCGACCTGCACCTCGGCGACCCGGCCGAGCGCATCGACCGCGAGGCCCGCACCGTGGTGTCCCGCTCGGGCCGGGTGTTCCCGTACGACGTGCTCGTCCTGGCGACCGGCAGCTTCCCCTTCGTGCCGCCCGTGCCCGGCAAGGACGCCCCCGGCTGCTTCGTGTACCGCACCATCGAGGACCTGTTGGCCATCGAGGAGTACGCGAGGACCCGTACCGCGGGCGCGGTCGTCGGCGGCGGGCTCCTCGGACTGGAGGCCGCGGGGGCCCTCCAGGGTCTGGGGCTGGTCA
This sequence comes from Streptomyces sp. WM4235, assembly GCF_001279725.1. Lineage (GTDB taxonomy): Bacteria > Actinomycetota > Actinomycetes > Streptomycetales > Streptomycetaceae > Streptomyces. Next base: position 589 of record NZ_LGDE01000424.1, read on the forward strand.
CCCGCATCGTGGAGTTCGCCCCGCGCCTGATGCCCGTGCAGATCGACGACGGCGGAGGCGGGGCGCTGCTGCGCACCATCGAGAACATGGGGCTGACGGTGCACACCGGCGTCGGCACCCAGGAGGTGCTCACCGGCGAGGACGGCTCGGTCACCGGCATGAGGCTGTCCGACGGGTCCACCGTGGACACGGAACTGGTGGTCTTCTCCGCCGGGGTCCGCCCCCGCGACCAGCTCGCCCGTGACAGCGGGCTGACCGTCGGGGAGCGCGGCGGGATCGGCGTCGACGCCCGCTGCCGCACCTCCGACCCGCGCGTCTACGCCATCGGCGAGTGCGCGCTGGCCTCCGACGGCCGGGTCTACGGACTGGTGGCCCCCGGCTACGAGATGGCCGAGACGGCCGCCGACGACCTGCTCGGCCGGGAGAAGGAGTTCACCGGCGCCGACCTGTCCACCAAGCTCAAGCTGCTCGGCGTGGACGTGGCCTCGTTCGGTGACGCGCACGGCACCACCCCGGGCTGCCTCGACGTCGTCTACTCCGACGCCCGGTCGGGCGTCTACAAGAAGCTGGTCGTCGCCCCCGACGGGGTGCTGCTCGGCGGGGTCCTGGTCGGGGACGCGGACGCGTACGGGCTGCTGCGCCCGCTCACCGGCAGCGTGCCGCCCGTCACCCCCGAGCAGTTGGTGCTGCCGGCGGGAGTCGGCGGGCCCGTCGCGCTCGGCCCGTCGGCGCTCCCGGACAGCGCGGTGATCTGCTCCTGCCACAACGTCACGAAGCAGGCCATCACCGCCTGCGCCGACCTGCCCGAGGTCAAGAAGTGCACCAAGGCGGGCACCGGCTGCGGCAGTTGCCTCAAGGTCATCGGACAGCTGCTGCCGGCCGCCACCGACAAGGGACTGTGCGGCTGCTTCCCGTTCAGCCGCGCCGAGTTGTACGAGATCGTCCGCACCCGCCGGCTGACCTCGTACCGGGAGATCCTGGACGCCCACGGCCGCGAGGCCGCCCGGGGTGGGGACGGCTGCGAGATCTGCAAGCCGACCATCGGGTCGATCATCGCCTCCCTGGCCCCGACGCTCGGCGCGAGCGGCTACGTCCTCGACGGCGAGCAGGCCGCCCTCCAGGACACCAACGACCACTTCCTGGCGAACCTCCAGCGCAACGGCTCCTACTCGGTCGTCCCGCGCATCCCCGGCGGGGAGATCACCCCCGACAAGCTGATCGTGATCGGCGAGGTGGCCCGCGACTTCGGCCTCTACACGAAGATCACCGGCGGTCAGCGCATCGACCTCTTCGGGGCGAGCGTGGACCAGCTCCCGCGGATCTGGGCGCGGCTGGTGGACGCGGGCTTCGAGTCGGGGCACGCCTACGGCAAGGCCCTGCGGACGGTGAAGTCCTGCGTCGGACAGACCTGGTGCCGCTACGGGGTGCAGGACAGCGTCCGGATGGCCATCGACCTGGAGCTGCGCTACCGGGGCCTGCGCGCCCCGCACAAGCTGAAGTCGGCGGTGTCCGGCTGCGCCCGCGAGTGCGCGGAGGCCCAGAGCAAGGACTTCGGGGTCATCGCCACCGCGAGCGGCTGGAACCTCTACGTCGGCGGCAACGGCGGGGCCACCCCGCGCCACGCCGACCTGCTGGCCCAGGACCTGTCCGACGCCGAACTCGTCCGGCTCATCGACCGGTTCCTGATGTTCTACATCCGCACGGCCGACCGGCTGGAGCGCACCTCCACCTGGCTGGAGCGGCTGGAGGGCGGCCTCGACCACCTGCGGGACGTCGTCGTGCACGACTCGCTCGGGCTGTGCGCCGAGTTGGAGGACCTGATGGCCGACCACGTCGCGCACTACCGCGACGAATGGGCCGAGACGCTCCAGGACCCGGAGCGGCTGGGCCGGTTCGTGTCCTTCGTCAACGCGCCCGGCGCCCCCGACCCGACGGTGCGCTTCGTACCCGAACGCGACCAGGTCAAGCCCGACCTGGCGATCCTGACCCTGGAGCCCGTGGGAGGCACCCGATGACCGTGGAACTGAGGCTGGACGATCGCTGGCTCGCCGTGTGCGAACTGTCCTCGCTCGTGCCGGGGCGCGGCGTCGCGGCGCTGCTGCCCGACGGCAGTCAGGCCGCGGTGTTCGTCGACCGCGCGGGACGCCCGTACGCCATCGGCAACCAGGACCCCTTCACCGGCGCGCACGTGCTGTCGCGGGGGCTGGTGGGGTGCGCGCGGGGCAGGGCGTTCGTGGCGTCGCCCCTGTTGAAGCAGCGTTTCGACCTGGAATCGGGGCGCTGCCTGGACGACGAGGAGGTGGCGGTCCGGACCTACCCGGTGCGGACCACCGCGACCTCCGCGAACCCTGCGACCTCCGCGACTCCTGCGACCTCCGCGACGCCGGCGAGCGCCGAGGCGCACGCGACCTCCGTGCCCACCGCGTCCGACGGCGCGTTCGCGCTGTCGGCCGAGAGCGTCACGGTCTCCGTCTGAGGTTCAGCCCTGGATCATCGCCGGGTCCATCCACATGATCTCCCAGGTGTGGCCGTCGAGGTCCTCGAAGGCGCGGCCGTACATGATGCCGTGGTCCTGGGCGGCGCGCGGCTCGGTGGCGCCCGCGCCGAGGGCCCCGTCGACGAGCTCGTCCACGGCGGCACGGCTCTCGGCGTTCAGACACAGCAGCACCTCGGTGCTGGTGGAGGTGTCGGTGATGGCCTTGTGGGTGAAGTCCTTGAAGCGGGCCTCGGTGAGGAGCATCGCGACGATCGTGTCGCTGATGACCATCGAGGCGCAGTTCTCGTCGCTGAACTGGGCGTTGAAGGAGTAGCCGAGCTTGCCCCAGAAGGCCTTGCTGGCGTCGAGGTCCTTGACCGGCAGGTTGACGAAGATCATGGTGGAGGACATCTCGGTCTCTCTTCTCTCGCGGGTGCCGCAGCGGTTTCCGTTGCGTTCGAGGGATAGACCGCGGGGGGCGCGGAAACTCATCGGTCCCGGCGAAAACTTTCCGGGATTCTCTTACGGGGCACGCGGGCGCGGGCCGGCCGGCCGGGGCGCCGTCGCGGGCGGACCCGCGGTCGGCGGCGGCGCCGAGCCCCGGAGGTCCCGGTCGGGGGATTGACCTCGCGCAGGTCGCTCCCGCGTCATGAGGAATTGACGTCACGTCAACTCGGCACCCCTAGGTTCCTCGACGCGTGCGACCTCGCCGCCCACCCGGACGACGAGGCCCGTCTCCCCCAGGAGTGACCGTGGAACGTCGTACCTTCCTGCGCGGCGCCGTCATCGGCTCCTCGGCCGCCGCGTTCGCCGGCACACTGACGCGCGGGGCCGCCTACGCCGCCCCCGCCCAGCCCGGCGCCGGACCCTACGGGGCGCTCGGCGCGGCCGACGCCAACGGCATCATGCTGCCCGCCGGTTTCACCAGCCGCGTCGTCGCCCGCTCCGGGCAGGCCGTCGGCGGCACCTCGTACACCTGGCACCAGGCACCCGACGGCGGCGCCTGCTTCGCCGACGGCACCGGCTGGATCTACGTGTCGAACTCGGAGATCAACCCGAGTGGCGGCGCGAGCGCCGTGCGGTTCAACGCCTCCGGCACCGTCACCGGCGCCCACCGGATCCTCTCCGGCACCCGGCAGAACTGCGCCGGCGGCAAGACCCCCTGGAACACCTGGCTGTCCTGCGAGGAGGTCGACCGCGGCTTCGTGTACGAGACCGACCCGTACGGGATCAACGCCTCCGTCCAGCGGCCCGCGCTGGGCCGCTTCAAGCACGAGGCGGCCGCCGCCGACCCCGTCCGCAAGGTGATCTACCTGACCGAGGACGAGACGAACGGCTGCTTCTACCGCTTCGTCCCCACCACCTGGGGCGACCTCACCGCCGGCACCCTCCAGGTCCTGAAGGCCGGCAGCGCCACCTCCGGCTCCTTCACCTGGGCCACCGTCCCCGACCCGGACGGCTCCCCGACCGTCACCCGCAGCCAGGTCTCCGGCGCCAAGAAGTTCAACGGCGGCGAGGGCTGCCACTACGCGAACGACACGGTCTGGTTCACCACCAAGGGCGACAACCGGGTCTGGCGGTTGAACCTCGCCGCCGGCACCTACGAGTTGACCTACGACGACTCGCTGGTCCCCGGCGGGGCGGCCCCGCTGACCGGCGTGGACAACGTCACCGGGTCCTCCTACGGCGATCTGTACGTGGCCGAGGACGGCGGCAGCATGGACATCTGCGTGATCACCCCGGACGACGTGGTGGCCCCCTTCCTGCGGATCACCGGCCAGTCCTCCTCGGAGATCACCGGCCCGGCCTTCTCCCCCGCGGGCGACCGCCTGTACTTCAGCAGCCAGCGCGGCACGAGCGGCAGCTCCGCCGGCGGCATCACCTACGAGGTCTCGGGCCCCTTCCGCGTGTAGGGCCCGGGCCCCGCAGCGGACTCCTCCGGTCCCGTGCGGGGCTCCGGCCCCCGCACGGAACCGGAGCGGCCACCGGCCGGGCGCGAACCCGGCCGGTCCGGCCGTACCGGGCCTCAGGACGCCACGGCCCCGCCCTTGAGCAGGGCCGCGCCCAGCGGCGTCACCGTGTGCAGCACGGCGTTGCCCCGGCGCAGGGTGGTGACCAGGCCCGCCTCGCGCATCACACAGGCGTGCTGGCTCGCCGAGGCCAGGGAGACCCCGGCCCGGCGGGCCAGCTCACTCGTGGTGGCGCCGTCGCCGATGGCCCGCAGCACCACCGAGCGGGTGTGTCCGACCAGCTTGCCCAGGGTGCGCTGGCGGTGCTCCTCCACCGGCCGGGTGACCTCGCCCCCGGGTGTCGTCGAGGCGAGCTGGGCCGCCGCCGGGTAGACGAGCACCGGCGGCAGTTCCGGATCCTGCAGGGTCACCGCCGTGCGCCGGCAGAAGAAGGACGGCTGGAGCAGCAGCCCGCGCCCCCGCAGCCGCACGTCCCGGTCCACGGGGTAGTCGCACTCCAGGACCGGGGCGCGCCAGCGCAGCATCGGCGGCAGCGAGGCCAGCAGCTCGTCCGCGCCGCCGTCCAGCAGGTCCCGGCCCCGGGCGGCCCGCTCGGCCTCGATCTGCGCCTGGATGTGCGTCCAGTACGGCTCGACGGCCGCCCGGTGGTATCCGCGCAGCTCCGCCAGGAGCCTCGGCAGGTGCTTGGTGCCGCCGTCCATGAACTCCCGCAGGCGTCGCGGGACCATCGTGTCGGCGCCGTCGCTCACCCCAGAGGGCATGCCGAAGGCCGCCCCGAAGCCGGCTCCCGTGCCCAGCAGCGTCAGCTCCCGTCGCATGCGTTCGGGACGGATCCCGCGCAGCGCGTCGAGGCCCACGTCCCACCCGTACTGACCCTCTACCGGAGTCAGGAAATCCGGGAAATAACCGCGCCCCGGTATCAGCGCGCCGAGGAGCCTTGTTTCACCATTCAACCGGCTCCGGGTTTCCGTACGCCATTCACCGAACAGCCGGGCATCGCGCCGGTCCCTTAAACGGTGAAAACTGAGAATCGTTTCCCACAACGCATCGGGACGTGCTGCCATCCGTACGCGTGCGAGGTCCACTCCCGTGAAATGGATACGAAGCACCGAACCCCCACCTGTGCAACCGCAATCCCCCCGCCCCATGAGTATGCATGCCGTCACACGTGGTCACCACGCCCTTTCGGCCACAGTTGAAACCCCTTTCGGCGGGGGCGTGACAACCGAAATCCTGTACTCCGCCGGGCACACTCCAGTGCGACCGAAACGCTCCGTGAAGGCCGTGGGGGGCTTTGCGGGGCCTGGCGGTCGGTCGCACCGGGAAGCGCCGACGTGTCCGGCGGATAGGCGGCAGGCGGTGGACGGGTGGGGATCCGTCCACCGCCTGGTGCCGTAAAGGCCCGGTGAATATGCGTGGTGCGAAAGCAGGCCGCGCCCGGCCCCGGTGGTCAGGAATCCCGGGGACGGGCGCGGCCTTGGGAACCGGTTCGACTCGGAAGGGTTCGTGCCCGACCGTGCCGTTCCGGAACCCGGCTCAGGGAGGGCTCAGCGGCTGTCCGAGCCCTTGGACTCGGCGGCCGCGCGGCCCGCTTCCAGGCGCGCCACCGGGATCCGGAACGGCGAGCAGGAGACGTAGTCCAGGCCGACCTCGTGGAAGAAGTGCACCGACTCGGGGTCGCCGCCGTGCTCGCCGCAGACGCCGAGCTTGAGGTCGGGGCGGGTGGCCCGGCCGGCCTCGACGGCGCTGCGGACCAGCGCGCCCACGCCGTCCTTGTCGATGGTCTCGAAGGGCGAGACCCCGAAGATGCCCTTCTCCAGGTAGGCGGTGAAGAAGCTGGCCTCGACGTCGTCGCGGGAGAAGCCCCACACCGTCTGGGTCAGGTCGTTCGTGCCGAAGGAGAAGAACTGCGCGGCCTCGGCGATCTGACCGGCGGTCAGCGCGGCGCGCGGCAGCTCGATCATGGTGCCGATGCTCAGCTTGAGGCGGGTGCCGGTGGCGGCCTCGACCTCGGCGATGACCTGGTCGGCCTCGTCGCGGACGATCTCCAGTTCCTGGACGGTGCCGACGAGCGGGACCATGATCTCGGCGCGCGGGTCGCCCTTGGCGTTCTTGCGCTCGGCGGCGGCCTCGGCGATGGCCCGGACCTGCATCTTGAACAGACCCGGGATGACCAGGCCGAGGCGGACACCGCGCAAGCCCAGCATCGGGTTCTGCTCGTGCAGCTTGTGCACGGCCTGGAGCAGGCGCAGGTCGTTCTCGTTGGCGTCCTTGCGGGACTCGGCGAGGGCGACGCGGACCGACAGCTCGGTGATGTCGGGCAGGAACTCGTGCAGCGGCGGGTCCAGGAGGCGGACGGTGACGGGCAGGCCGTCCATCGCCTCGAACAGCTCGACGAAGTCCTTCTTCTGCAGCGGCAGCAGGGCACTGAGTGCCTCTTCGCGTTCGCCGTCGGTGTCCGCGAGGATCAGTCGCTCCACCAGTTCACGGCGCTCGCCGAGGAACATGTGCTCGGTGCGGCACAGGCCGATGCCCTGGGCGCCGAAGCGGCGGGCGCGCAGCGCGTCCTCGGCGTTGTCGGCGTTGGCGCGCACCCGCAGCCGGCGGACGCGGTCCGCGTACGCCATGATCCGGTGTACGGCGGCGACCAGCTCGTCGGCGTCGTCGGCGCCGGCGTGCATGCGGCCCTCGAAGTACTCGACGACCGGGGACGGTACGACGGGTACCTCACCGAGGTAGACCTTGCCGGTGGAGCCGTCGATGGAGACGACGTCGCCCTCTTCGATGACCGTGTCGCCGACCGTCATCCGACGGCGCTTGGTGTCGACGTCGAGTTCCTCGGCGCCGCAGACACAGGTCTTGCCCATGCCGCGGGCCACGACGGCGGCGTGCGAGGTCTTGCCGCCGCGCGAGGTCAGGATGCCCTCGGAGGCGATCATGCCGTCCAGGTCGTCCGGGTTGGTCTCGCGGCGGATCAGGATGACCTTCTCGCCCGAGCGGGACCACTTGACGGCCGTGTACGAGTCGAAGACGGCCTTGCCGACGGCCGCGCCCGGGGAGGCGGCGATGCCGCGGCCCAGCAGGGTGGTCTTGGCGTCCTCGTCGAAGCGCGGGAACATCAGCTGCGCGAGCTGGTGGCCGGTGACGCGCTGGAGGGCCTCGGCCTCGTCGATCAGGCCCTGGTCCACGAGCTGGGTGGCGATGCGGAAGGCGGCGCCGGCGGTGCGCTTGCCGACGCGGGTCTGGAGCATCCACAGCTGGCCGCGCTCGATGGTGAACTCGATGTCGCAGAGATCCTTGTAGTGGGTCTCCAGCGTCTCCATGATCGTCATGAGCTGGTCGTAGGAGGCCTTGTCGATGCCCTCCAGGTCCGCCAGCGGGACGGTGTTGCGGATGCCCGCGACGACGTCCTCGCCCTGGGCGTTCTGCAGGTAGTCGCCGTAGACGCCCTGGTGGCCGCTGGCCGGGTCGCGGGTGAAGGCGACGCCGGTGCCGGAGTCGGGGCCCAGGTTGCCGAAGACCATGGAGCAGATGTTGACCGCGGTGCCCAGGTCGCCGGGGATGCGCTCCTGGCGGCGGTAGAGCTTGGCACGGTCGGTGTTCCAGGAGTCGAAGACCGCCTCGACGGCGAGGTCCATCTGCTCGCGGGGGTCCTGCGGGAACTCGCGGCCGGCCTCGCTCGCGACGATCTTCTTGAACTGCTTGACGAGCTTCTTCAGGTCGGCGGCGTCGAGGTCGGTGTCGACGGTGACCTTCTTGGCGGCCTTGGCGGCCTCCAGCGCGTCCTCGAACAGCTCGCCCTCGACGCCCAGGACGGTCTTGCCGAACATCTGGATGAGGCGGCGGTACGAGTCCCACGCGAAGCGCTCGTCGCCGGACTGGGAGGCGAGGCCGGTCACGGAGTCGTCGGAGAGACCGATGTTCAGGACGGTGTCCATCATGCCGGGCATCGAGAACTTCGCGCCGGAGCGCACGGAGACCAGCAGCGGGTCGTCCGACTGACCGAGCTTCTTGCCCATCTTCGCTTCGAGGGCGGCGAGGTGCGCGCTGACCTCGTCGCGCAGCTCGGCCGGGGCCTCGCCGCTTTCGAGGTAGACCTTGCAGGCCTCGGTGGTGATGGTGAAGCCGGGGGGGACCGGCAGACCGAGGTTGGTCATCTCGGCGAGGTTGGCTCCCTTGCCGCCGAGAAGGTCCTTGAGGTCCCGGTTGCCCTCGGTGAAGTCGTAGACGAGCTTCTGATCTTTGTTTTCCGACACGGGTCTCGACTCCTCGAGGACTCGATGGCTGCCCTGACGGCCAGGAACATACCCAGATCGAAGGCTTCTGGGTACGTCCACTTGGTCGTCATGCGGCCGTAACCACCCGTGCGCCAGCCATTCGAAAGTAACCGATGAGTAATGCGAAAGCAGGAAGTACGTTCGAGTCCCGAAGGCAGAGGGGTCGAATGGGGCTTGATCACGCTCCGATGAGCGATCATCGATCCATTTGCGTTCAAGAGTTGAACGAACAAAGGGTGGCACCCAGTGCCACCCTTTGAAAGTCTTACCCGTGACTTCCGTGCTCATCTGAGCGAAACCTACCCCATGCGTGGCGTATATCACGCGACGCGGAGGGCGATTTGTCAGCCTCCGGAAGTGTCCAGCTCGGCTTCCTCGCCGACGCCGGCGCAGTCGTAAGGATCGTTCAACCAGCCCTCGGGCAGGACAACTCGGTTGTTTCCGGACGTCCGACCGCGCGGACCGTCGGCACTCTCGGGCCAACCTTGATCCAGATCCAGCTCGCTCAGATGAGCACCCAGCTCGGCCAGGGAAGACGTGACCGCGAGCTTGCCCCGCATCTCGGATCCGACGGCGAAGCCCTTGAGGTACCAGGCCACGTGCTTACGGAAGTCGATCACCCCGCGCGCCTCGTCGCCGATCCACTCCCCCAGCAGCTGGGCATGCCGGAGCATGGTGGTCGCGACCTCGCGCAGCGTCGGTTTGTGGAAGTCCTCGGGGCGCCCCTCGAAGGCCGCCACCAGGTCGTTGAACAGCCACGGCCGCCCCAGGCAGCCGCGCCCGACGACCACGCCGTCGCAGCCGGTCTCGCGCACCATGCGCAGCGCGTCCTCGGCGCACCAGATGTCGCCGTTGCCGAGGACCGGGATCTCCGGCACGTGCTCCTTGAGCCGCGCGATGGCGTCCCAGTCGGCGGTGCCGCCGTAGTGCTGGGCCGTGGTGCGGCCATGCAGGGCGATGGCGGTCACCCCCTCCTCGACGGCGATCCGACCGGCGTCGAGGTAGGTGAGGTGGTCGTCGTTGATGCCCTTGCGCATCTTCATCGTGACGGGCAGGTCCCCGGCCCCCGCGACGGCCTCGCGCAGGATCGCGCGCAGCAGGTTGCGCTTGTACGGGAGGGCGGAGCCGCCGCCCTTGCGGGTGACCTTGGGGACGGGGCAGCCGAAGTTGAGGTCGATGTGGTCGGCCCGGTCCTCTTCGACGATCATGCGGACGGCCTTGCCGACCGTGACGGGGTCCACCCCGTACAGCTGAATCGAGCGAGGTTTCTCGGTCTCGTCGAAGTGGATCAGCTGCATGGTCTTGTCGTTGCGCTCGACCAGGGCGCGGGTCGTGATCATCTCGCTCACGAACAGCCCCTTGCCGCCCGAGAACTCGCGGCAGAGGGTACGGAACGGGGCATTGGTGATGCCGGCCATCGGCGCGAGCACCACCGGGGGCTGCACGGTGTGCGGGCCGATCGCGAGAGGCGGAGGAAGCGTGGTCATCCGCCCATTGTCGCATCACGCATGTCGTTAGTTAGTCGTACTATCGGCAGCATGCGTGACTTGAGCCCCAGGCGGCGCACTCTCGTCTTGGCGATCTGCTGCATGAGCCTCCTCATCGTCAGTCTCGACACCACCGTCCTCAACGTCGCCCTGCCCGCCATCCGGCACGACCTGGACGCCTCGGTCGCGGGGATGCAGTGGACGATCGACGCGTACACCCTCGTGCTGGCCTCGCTGCTGATGCTGGCGGGGTCCACCGGGGACCGGCTCGGGCGCCGCAGGATCTTCGCCCTCGGGCTGGTGCTCTTCACCGCGGGCTCCCTGCTGTGCTCGCTCGCGCCGAGCCTGGAATGGCTCATCGTCTTCCGCATGCTCCAGGCCGTGGGCGGCTCGATGCTCAACCCGGTCGCCATGTCGATCATCACCAACACCTTCACGGACCCGAAGGAACGAGCCCGCGCCATCGGCGTGTGGGGCGCCGTCGTCGGCATCTCGATGGCCGCCGGCCCGCTGATCGGCGGGCTGCTCGTGGACTCCGTCGGCTGGCGCTCCATCTTCTGGCTCAACCTGCCGATCGGATTGCTCGCCCTCGTCCTGACCCTGCGCTACGTCCCCGAGTCCCGGGCCGAGCACGCGCGCCGCCCGGACCCGGTGGGCCAGCTCCTCGTCATGGCGCTGCTGGGTTCGGTGACGTACGGGATCATCGAGGCCCCGGCCGCCGGCTGGACCTCGCCGCTGGTCATCGGCTGCGCGCTGACCGCCGCGGTCACCCTGGTGTGGCTGCTGCTGCACGAGAGCCGCCGGGCGGAGCCGCTGATCGACCCCCGGTTCTTCCGCAGCGCCCCGTTCAGCGGAGCGACGGTGATCGCGGTGAGCGCCTTCGCCGCCATGTCCGGGTTCCTCTTCCTGAACACCCTCTACCTCCAGGACGTGCGCGAGCTCGACGCCCTCGGCGCGGGGCTGTACATGCTGCCGATGGCCGCGATGGCCTTCCTCTGCGCGCCCGTGTCCGGGCGGCTCCTGGCCCGCTCCGGGCCGCGGCTGCCGCTGGGGATCGCCGGCGTGACGATGGCGGCGAGCGGGCTGCTCTTCGCGGCGTTCTCGGCCGAGACCTCGACCCCGCTGATGTTCGCCGGTTACGTGCTCTTCGGCCTCGGCTTCGGCATGGTCAACGTGCCGATCACCAACGCGGCCGTCTCCGGGATGCCGCGCGCCCAGGCGGGCGTGGCGGCGGCGGTGGCCTCCACCAGCCGACAGACCGGGGCCACCCTGGGCGTCGCCGTGATCGGCGCGGTCCTGGCGGCGGGCACCTCGGGCGGCGCGAGCTTCGTGGAGGCGACCCGGCCCGCCTGGTGGATCATCACGCTCTGCGGCGTGTCCGTCCTCGCGGTCGGCCTCCTGACCACCGGCCCCTGGGCCCGCGCGACGGCCCTGCGCACGGCGAGCACCCTGGAGGCCCCGAGCCGCGACATCGGTTCGCGGGTCTCCTAGCCCGTCTCTTTCGGGTCCCGGCCCGCCTGTTTCGGGTCCTGGCCCGTCTCTTTCGGGTCCTGGCCCGTCTCTTTCGGGTCCTGGCCCGTCTCTTTCGGGTCCTGCCGCGCCTCTTTCGGGTTCTGCCGCACGGCGGGTGCCCGGGAGGCTATTCCCCGCACTCGAAGTCGTCGGCGTGCGAGTCGATCCGGGCCAGGAGCGCGCGCAGGGTTTCCTGGTCGGCCCCGGACAGGCCGGAGAACAGGCCCAGCTCGACGGCGTCGAGGGCCGCGTTGGTCTCGCCGAGGGCGACCGAGCCGGCGGCCGTGATGGCCACGTTGTGGCGGCGGCGGTCGGCCGGGTCGCGGCGGCGTTCCACCAGCCCGTCGCGCTCCAGGTCGTTCAGGATCCCGACGAGCACGCTCGGGTCCACCTCCAGCCGGGCCGCGAGCGCCCGCTGGCCGATGGGGCCGCTCTCCAGGTGCATGAGCGTCATGGCGTGTCTGGGGGTGAGCCCGGCCGTGCTGAGCGCCTTCTTCATGCGGGTCTGGGTGACCGATCCGTGCCAGGCGAGAAGCAGGCCCAGCCGCTGCGGCGGGTTCGGGGCGTCCTGTGCTGCCGTCATGCCCACATCGTAGCGCTCATGAAATGATTGCGATCATCAGATCGTTGATGCTATTCAATGGTTCTACACATTCGACCGTTGGAGTGCATCATGTTCATCGCCTACGTCGCCGTCGCCGGCCTGCTCGCCCTCGTCCTCGCCGCTTCGGCGACCCTCACCCTCCGGCGCAACGAGACGATCCTCGCGAACATGCGAAAGGTGGCGGTGCCGGACTCCCTGCTGCCGGTCCTGGCCGCACTGAAGGCCGCCGGTGCGGTGGGGCTGGTCGCGGGCATGTGGGTGGCACCCCTCGGCGTGACCGCCGCCGCCGGAGTGACCCTCTACTTCATCGGCGCGGTCGTGAGCCACCTGCGCGTCAAGGACTTCGATCTCGCCCCGGCAGCCGTCCTCGCGCTGCTCTCGGCGGCGGCCCTGGCGCTGCGCCTCGCCTCCTGACCCACCCCCACCCCACCCCGATCCGAATCCAACACCCCTTCACGCTGACGAGTGACAGATATTGAAATCTGTCACCCGTCATGCCATTCTCTTTCCATGACCACTCACCAGAACGCCCCCCGCACTCCCCGCACCCCCCGCCGCCTCGGCACCACCGGCCCCTCCGTCTTCCCGCTGGGGCTGGGCTGCATGGGCATGTCCGCCCTGTACGGCGAGGCCGACCGGAGCGAGTCGATCGCGACCATCCACGCCGCCCTGGACGCGGGCGTCACCCTGCTCGACACCGGCGACTTCTACGGCATGGGCCACAACGAACTGCTGATCAACGAGGCGCTGCGCACCGCACCGGCCGCAGCCCGCGAGCAGGCGCTGACGAGCGTGAAGTTCGGCGCGCTGCGCACGGTCGAGGGCGGCTTCGCCGGGTACGACGGCCGGCCCGACGCCGTCCGGAACTTCCTCGCCTACTCCCTCCAGCGGCTCGGCCGGGACCACGTCGACGTCTACCGGATCGCCCGCGTGGACCCGGACGTCCCCATCGAGGAGACGGTCGGTGCCATCGCGGAGGCCGTCCAGGCCGGACACGTGCGGCACATCGGCCTCTCGGAGGTCGGCGCGGAGACCCTGCGCCGGGCCGCCGCCGTCGCACCGATCTCGGACCTCCAGATCGAGTACTCGCTGATCTCCCGGGGCATCGAGGAGGAGATCCTGCCGACCGCCCGCGAGCTGGGCATCGGAGTCACCGCGTACGGGGTGCTCTCCCGAGGCCTGATCAGCGGCCACTTCGGCCGCGACCGGGCGCTGGCCCCCGGCGACTTCCGCGGGATGAGCCCCCGCTTCCAGGGCGACAACCTCGACCGGAACCTCGACCTGGTGGACGCCCTGCGCAAGGTCGCCGACAGCAAGGGCGTGAGCGTCGCCCAGATCGCCATCGCCTGGGTGCTCGCGCGCGGGGAGGACATCGTGCCGCTGGTCGGCGCCCGCCGCCGGGACCGCCTCGACGAGGCACTGGGCGCGCTCGACGTGGAGCTGACCTCCGCCGACCTCACCGCCATCGAGGAGGCGGTCCCGGTCGGGGCGGCGGCCGGCGATCGATACCCGGAGGCCCAGATGGCCCACCTCGACAGTGAGCACTGAGCCGGCTGTACGGTCGTCCTCATGCCCCCCGCTGCTGCCGAACCCCTGACTCCCGAGCGCATCCTCGAAACCACCGAGGACGTGTTGCGTCGCTTCGGCCCCACCAAGGCGACCGTGGTGGACGTGGCGCGCGCGCTGGGCGTCAGTCACGGCAGCGTGTACCGCCACTTCCCGTCGAAGGCGGCGCTGCGCGAGGCGGTCACGGACCGCTGGCTCGCCAAGAGCATCGTGATGCTGGAGGAGATCGCCTCGGCCCCCGCCGAGACGGCACCCTCCAAGCTGGAGGCGTGGTTGGAGGCCCTCTTCGAGGCCAAGCGCAAGAAGGCGGGAGCCGACCCGGAGCTGTTCGCGACGTACACCGTGCTGCTCGCCGAGAACAGCGGCGTGGTGGACCGGCATCTGAGCGAGCTGATCGAGCAGTTGGTCCGGATCATCGCCGACGGGGTCGAGGCCGGAACCCTGGCCGCACCCGACGTGCCGGCCGCGGCGCGGGCCGTCTTCGACGCCACGGGCCGGTTCCATGACCCGCAGTACGCCGCCGACTGGCTCTCCCCGACCATCCTCCCGGAGTTCGAGGCGGTCACCTCGCTCGTCATCCGGGGTCTGCGCGCCTGACCCGACGCCCTCCCCCGGGTCCCCGACCGCAGATCGACGACCGACGACCGACGACCGACAACCGGCGACCGGCGACCGGCGACCGGCGACCGTCCGACTGCTTCCGATGCGGCCGGCGTCGTCGATGCGGAGCAGGTCGCTCCGTTCGACTTGGTGATCATTTGAGTCGGAGACCCCTGTCACCGGGCGCGGCCCTGCCCTACGTTCCCCGAGACACCGTCAGGTACTTCTCAGGGGGAAGCATGTCCGCTCCACCACCGCAGGGCACCCGCCCCGCACCACCCGCGCGGTCGGGCGGCGCCGCGGCGCTCGGCTGGATTCTGACCATCGGGCTCAACGTGGTCGCGCCGATCATCACCTACAACCAGTTGCACGACCACGGCTGGAGGGAGTTCGACGCGCTGCTGATCAGCAGTGCGTGGCCCGTCCTCGACAGCGCCATCCACCTGGCCTGGCGCCGCAAGGTCGACGAGTTCGCGATCGTCACCCTGGTCTTCCTGGTGATCACGGCGGTCGTCTCGCTGATCGGCGCGCACTCGGCGCGGGCCCTGCTGATCAAGGACTCGGGGGTGACGGGGTTGTTCGGGTTGCTCTGCCTCGTCACCCTGCTCGCACCGAGGCCGCTGATGTTCTACTTCGGCCGCAAGTTCGCCACGGACGGTACTCCGGAGAGCACGGCCTGGTGGAACGGCCTGTGGCAGTACGAGGGCTTCCGTCGGACCATGATCGTGATGACCACGGTGTGGGGCTTGGCCTACCTGGTCGAGGCCGGGGTCCGCATCGCCCTGACCTACGCGCTCGACACCGACACGATGGTGGTCCTCAGCCCCGTCATGCTCTACGCGGTGCTCGGCCTGCTGGGCGTCTGGACCGCCCTCTACGGCAAGCGTTCACAGGCGGAGGGCGAACGGCGCGCCGCGGAGACGGCCGCGGCCGCGCAGCACGCCGGGACCGCACAGGCCTGAGGAGGCGCCCCCGCCACAGGGGGCCGGAATGCCGGTGGCCCGGTGCGCGACGCGCACCGGGCCACCGGCATTCCGGCGAAGCCGTGACGGCGAGGCCGCCGACCGGCAACCGCCGACTAGCAGCCGAGCAGACGGCTGCCGAGGTAGCTCTGGATCTGGTCCAGGGAGACGCGCTCCTGCTTCATGGTGTCGCGCTCGCGCACGGTCACCGCGTTGTCGTCGAGGGTGTCGAAGTCGACGGTGACGCAGAACGGCGTGCCGATCTCGTCCTGGCGACGGTAACGACGGCCGATGGCGCCCGCGTCGTCGAACTCGATGTTCCAGAACTTGCGCAGGTCGGCGGCGAGGCCCTTGGCCTTCGGCGACAGCTGCGCGTTGCGGGACAGCGGCAGGACGGCGACCTTGATCGGGGCCAGGCGCGGGTCGAGGCGCATCACGGCGCGCTTCTCCATGACGCCCTTGGCGTTCGGGGCCTCGTCCTCGTTGTACGCGTCGAGCATGAAGGCGAGCATGGCGCGGTTGACACCGGCCGCCGGCTCGATGACGTACGGGGTGTAGCGCTCCTTGCTCTCCTGGTCGAAGTAGACGAGGTCCTGGCCGGAGGCGGCGGAGTGGGCCTTGAGGTCGAAGTCGGTGCGGTTGGCCACGCCTTCGAGCTCGGAGAACTCATTGCCACCGAAGTTGAAGCGGTACTCGATGTCGGCGGTGCGCTTCGAGTAGTGGGACAGCTTCTCCTTCGGGTGGTCATACCAGCGGATGTTCTCCTCGCGGATGCCGAGGTCGCGGTACCAGTTCCACCGCTCCTGCATCCAGTACTCCTGCCACTGCTCGTCCTCGCCCGGCTTGACGAAGAACTCCATCTCCATCTGCTCGAACTCGCGCGTGCGGAAGATGAAGTTGCCGGGGGTGATCTCGTTGCGGAAGGACTTGCCCATCTGCGCGATGCCGAAGGGGGGCTTCTTGCGGGAAGTCGTCTGCACCTGGGCGAAGTTGGTGAAGATGCCCTGGGCGGTCTCCGGGCGCAGGTACGCCTTGGAGCCGGTGTCCTGGGTCGGGCCCAGGTGGGTCTCCAGCATGCCCGAGAACTGCTTGGGCTCGGTGAACTGGCCCTTCACGCCGCAGTTGGGGCAGTTGATGTCGGCAAGACCGTTGGCGGGCACGCGGCCGTGCTTGGCCTCGTACGCCTCCTCCAGGTGGTCCGCGCGGTGACGCTTGTGACAGGAGGTGCACTCGGTCAGCGGGTCCGAGAAGGTGGCGACGTGGCCGGAGGCCACCCACACCTCGGGGGCCAGAATCACGGAGGAGTCGATACCGACGATGTCCTCACGCCCGGTGACCATGGCCTTCCACCACTGGCGCTTGATGTTCTCCTTCAGCTCGACACCGAGCGGGCCGTAGTCCCAGGCGGCCTTGGAGCCGCCGTAGATCTCACTGCACGGGAAAACGAAGCCACGGCGCTTGCTCAGGCTGACGATGGTTTCGATCTTGTCGGCGGCCACGGTGCTCTCTTCATTACGAGGACGAACGGCGAAGCCTTTAGGTTACCGGCGCCCGCACCCCCCCTTTCAAATCGGGATGCCCTTCCCCGGCCCTCCGGCGGCCCCGCGGCGGCTCCCCCGGCCTCCCCCCACCAGGGTTTTTGACAATCGTTTCCATCTTTGATGAAAATGGATGTCATGAACGTACGACGCCTCATACCCGCCGCATCCCTCGCCGGCGCCGTCGCCCTCGGCGCGACGGCCCTCACCGCCTGCTCCGGAGCCAGTGCCGCCGGAGGCAACACGGACGGCAAGCTCGCCGTGACGGCGTCGTTCTACCCCATGCAGTTCCTCGCCGAGCGGATCGGCAAGGAGCACGTGACGGTCACCACCCTGACCAAGCCGGGTGTCGAACCGCACGATCTGGAGATCACGCCCAAGCAGACGGGCCGACTCGGCGAATCCGACGTGATCCTCTACCTCAAGACGCTGCAACCCGCCGTGGACAAGGCCGTCGCCCAGTCCGGCGTGAAGAACGTCGTCGACGCCGGCACCCTCACCGAGTTGGAGGCGCACGCCGCCTCCGGGCACGACGACCACGACCACGCGGCCGAGGGCGGCGACCACGCCGCCGAGGGCGAGGAGCACGACCACGACCACGGCGGCGCCGGCAAGGACCCGCACGTCTGGCTCGACCCCGCCAAGTACGCGCAGATCGCCAAGGGCGTCGGCGCGGCGCTGGGGAAGGCCGACCCCGCTCACGCGGCGGACTACGAGAAGAACACCGCGACGCTGGTCACCGAACTGGGTTCCCTGGACACCGATTTCAAGGACGGCCTGAAGACCACGGCCTCCAGGACCTTCATCACCACCCACGCCGCCTTCGGCTACCTCGCCGAGCGCTACGGGCTCGACCAGGAGGGCATCTCCGGCATCGACCCCGAGTCCGAGCCCAGCCCGGCCCGCATGAAGGATCTCCAGGGCGTCGCGGCCAAGGACAAGGTGACCACCGTGTTCTTCGAGACGCTGGCGGGCGACAAGACGGCCAAGGCCCTCGCGAAGGACACCGGCCTGAAGACCGACGTCCTCGACCCGCTCGAGGGAATCACCGACAAGTCCCAGGGCGCTGACTACTTCGAGGTCATGCGGTCGAACCTGAAGAACCTCCAGAAGGCCCTCGGAGCCAAGTGATGACAGCAGCAGCAACGGAGGCGCGAGCCATGCAGTCCACGTCGGGTCAGACAACGGACCAGCCCGTCATATCCCTGCGCGGGGCCACGGCCTCGCTCGGCTCGCGCCCCGTGCTGCGCGGGATCGACCTCACCGTCCGGCGCGGTGAGGTCGTCGCCCTGCTCGGCGCCAACGGCTCCGGGAAGTCCACGGCCGTACGCGCCGTGGTCGGCCAGGTCCCGCTGACCGACGGCGAGCTGTCCCTCTTCGGAACCGAGTTCCGGCGCTTCCGCCAGTGGTCCCGCATCGGCTACGTCCCGCAGCGCACCACGGCCGCCGCAGGCGTCCCGGCCACCGTCCGGGAGATCGTCTCCGCCGGCCGCCTCGCCCGCTCCCGCTTCGGGGTGCTGCGCAAGGCCGACCGGACCGCCGTCGAGCGGGCACTGGCCCTGGTCGACATGGACGCGTACGCCGACGCCTCGATCAACGCCCTCTCCGGCGGCCAGCACCAGCGCGTGCTCATAGCCCGGGCACTCGCCGTGGAACCCGAACTGCTGATCATGGACGAGCCGATGGCCGGCGTGGACCTGGCGAACCAGGAGGTCCTCGCGAACGCCCTGCGGCACCAGGTGGAGGCCGGGACGACCATCCTGCTCGTCCTGCACGAGCTGGGCCCGCTGGAGCCGCTGATCGACCGGGCCGTCGTCCTGCGCGACGGCTGCGTGATGCACGACGGCCCGCCCCCGGAGGCCGTGGGCCAGCACGCCCTCCCCGGCCACGACCACGTACACCCCCACGCGGCGCACGACGCCGAGCCCCTCCGGACGGGACTGCTGAGCTGATGGACC
The DNA here is from genome assembly GCF_001279725.1 of Streptomyces sp. WM4235. GTDB lineage: Bacteria > Actinomycetota > Actinomycetes > Streptomycetales > Streptomycetaceae > Streptomyces. Next base: position 19,539 of record NZ_LGDE01000424.1, read on the forward strand.
TCCTGACCTACCCCTTCATGGTGCGGGCGCTGATCGCGGCCGGTCTGGTCGGCCTGACCGCCCCCGCCATCGGCACGTACCTCGTCCAGCGCCGCCAGGCCGTCATGGGTGACGGCCTCGGCCACGTCGCCATGACCGGCGTCGCGTTGGGCTTCGTCCTCCACACCAGTCCCGTGTGGATGGCCACCCTCGTCGCGGTCGTCGGCGCCGTCGGCATGGAGTTGATCCGCTCCCGCGGCCGGACCAGCGGCGACGTCGCGCTCGCGATGCTGTTCTACGGCGGCCTGGCCGGCGGAGTCATGATCATCAACTTGGGCGGCGGGTCCACGACCATGCTGCTCGGGTCGATGTTCGGTTCGATCACCACGGTCGCGTCCGAGGACGTCATCGCCATGGTGATCCTGGCCGCCTTCGTTCTCGCCGTCACGATCGGCCTGCGCCGGCAGTTGTTCGCCGTCTGCCAGGACGAGGAGTTCGCCCGGGTCACCGGGCTGCCGGTGCGCGCGCTGAACCTGCTGATCGCGATCACCGCGGCCGTCACCGTCACCGTCGCGATGCGGATCGTCGGCCTGCTCCTGGTCAGCGCCATGATGGTGATCCCGGTCGCGGCCGCACAGCGCATGACCCGCGGTTTCGCCACGACGCTGGGCCTGGCCATCGCGATCAGCGTCACCGTCGCCCTGACGGGCACGGCCGCCACGTACTACGTCGAGGCGCCCTCCGGCGCCATGATCGTGCTGCTCGCCATCGCCGTCTTCATGGTGATGACGGCCCTTTCCACCCCCCTGGCCCGGCGCCGGGCCAAGGCCGCCCGGAGCGCCGAGGAGGTCTGTACGCGCGACGATGTGAAGGTCTAGGAGTCTCGGCCGCCTGGCACAATGGGCCGAGGCCGAAACGAGGAGGAACCGGTGGCGACTGCGCCTGGCGAGATGAATACCGCGCCAGTACGAGGGCGATCCACCCGGCAGCGGGCGGCCGTGGCTGCGGCACTGGACGAGGTGGACGAGTTCCGCAGCGCCCAGGAACTCCACGACATGCTCAAGCACCGCGGCGATTCCGTGGGCCTGACCACCGTGTACCGCACCCTGCAGTCGCTCGCCGACGCGGGCGAGGTCGACGTGCTGCGCACCAGCGACGGCGAGTCCGTCTACCGCCGCTGCTCCACCGGCGATCACCACCACCACCTGGTCTGCCGCAAGTGCGGCAAGGCGGTCGAGGTGGAGGGTCCGGCCGTGGAGAAGTGGGCGGAGTCCATCGCGGCCGAGCACGGCTACGTGAACGTCGCCCACACCGTGGAGATCTTCGGCACCTGCGCCGACTGCGCTGCCGCGGCCGGTTAGATCCGGCGCAGGTTCCGGTCCAGCACGGCCCGCAGGCGGTCGATGTCGGCGGGATCGGAAGCGCCCCGCTTGGGCAGCATGGTCATGGCCGCAGCCCGCTTGTCGTCGCTGAGCAGAAGGAACATCCCGGCCGTCTCCGTGTACCGCGGCTGGGCCGCCCAGCCGATGTGCGTCCGGGTGTCGGCAGTCGTCACGTGCACGCCTGAAGCGTCGACGACGACCCGGGCCTCCCCCGCCTTGTCCAGCAGTCCGCCGAAGGCCCGCGCCTGGAGCTGCGGACCGAACAACACCAGGGCCCACAGGAACGCGCCGCCGACGAAGAAGAACAGGGGCCTGCCGAGGACCCCGTCCCCCTCCGCCACGGCCAGGGCGCCGAACCCCACACCCATCAGTCCGCCCAGGGGGAACGCCCACCGGGCGCGGCGTCCCGAGGCCGTGTGCGCGTCCCGCGTGCGCAGGGCCTGCACGATGTCGGCCCTGGTCATCAGGTAGACCAGCTCGACCGCCTGCCCGTCCGGCTGCGCCGAGGGCTCCGTATCCGTGTTCATGACAGGGAGCCTATCGGCGGCATCCGGTCAGGCGGAGGCGCCCGGCTCCCCCTGGTTCGGCACGGCGCCGCCGAAGCGGCGGTCGCGCTGGGCGTACTCCAGGCAGGCGGCCCACAGGTTCCGGCGGTCGAAGTCCGGCCACAGCACGTCCTGGAACACCATCTCGGCGTAGGCGCTCTGCCAGAGCAGGTAGTTGGAGGTCCGCTGCTCGCCGCTCGGGCGCAGGAAGAGGTCCACGTCCGGCATGTCCGGGTAGTACATGTACTTCGCGAAGGTCTTCTCGTTGACCTTCGACGGGTCGAGCCTGCCGGCCGCGACGTCACGGGCGATGGCCTGCGCCGCGTCCGCGATCTCCGCGCGGCCGCCGTAGTTGACGCAGAAGTACAGGGTCATCGCGTCGTTGTCGACGGTCTGTTCCTGGGCGACCTGGAGTTCCTGGACGACCGACTTCCACATCTTGGGCATGCGGCCGACCCAGCGGATGCGGATGCCGAGTTCGTTCATCTCGTCGCGGCGGCGGCGGATGACGTCGCGGTTGAAGTTCATGAGGAAGCGGACCTCGTCGGGCGAGCGCTTCCAGTTCTCCGTCGAGAAGGCGTACAGGGAGAGGTTCTTGACTCCCATCTCCAGGCAGCCCTTGAGCACGTCGAGGACGACGCCCTCGCCGACCTTGTGGCCCTCGGTGCGCGGCAGTCCGCGCTCCTTGGCCCACCGGCCGTTGCCGTCCATGACCACGGCCACGTGGTTCGGGACCAGCTCGCCGGGGATCTTCGGCGGGCGCGCACCGGACGGGTGCGGCTCGGGAACCTTGTACTCCCGGCGAGAGCGTCCCAGAATCCCGCGTCGTGCCATGTGTCCAGCTCCTATTTCTCGACGTATCGCAGGGAGCGTAGCCCGCGCTCCAGATGCCAGTGCAAATAGGCCGAGACCAGCCCGCTGCCCTCCCGCACGTGACGCGCCTCGCAGGCGTCCGCGTGACCCCAGTCGCCCGTCAGCAGCGCGCTGAGCAGAGCGATGGCCTCAGACGAGGGTACGACGCTGCCGGGTACGCGGCAGTCTCCGCATATGACCCCGCCCGCGGCGACGGAGAAGTGCCGGTTGGGGCCGTGGATCCCGCACTTCGCGCAGTCGTCGAAGCTGGGCGCGTAGCCGTTGACGGCGAGGGAGCGCAGCAGGAAGGCGTCGAGGATGAGGTGGGGTTCGTGCTCGCCGCGCGAGAGGGTGCGCAGTCCGCCGACGAGGAGGAGGTACTGCTGTACGGCCGGTTCGCCCTCGTTCTCGGCGAAGCGTTCGGCGGTCTCCAGCATCGCGGTGCCGGCGGTGTAGCGGGCGTAGTCGGTGACGATGCCGTTGCCGTAGGGGGCGATGATCTCGGTCTGGGTGCAGAGCGGCAGGCTGCGGCCGATCAGTTCGCTGCCCCGGGCGAAGAACTGCACGTCGGCGTGGGAGAAAGGTTCCAGCCCGGCCCCGAACTTCGACTTCGTGCGCCGTACGCCGCGGGCGACGGCCCGCACCCGGCCGTGGCCCCGGGTGAGGAGCGTGATGATGCGGTCCGCCTCACCCAGCTTCTGGGTGCGCAGCACGATGCCGTCGTCGCGGAACAGACTCATGGCCCCATTGTCGCCTGTACGGGGACCCGGGCGGGGACGCCTGCACGAGGACCCGCGCGGGAACGGCGAGACCCCGCGCCGGACCGGGGTCCGGGCGCGGGGCCGTCACGCCTCGGGAGGATCAGCCCGCGGGCGTCGCCGCGCCGTCCGTCGTGCCGGCCGGGTCCCTCACGGCCGCCTTGTCCGCCTTGTCCGACCCGTCCGTCGCGTTCGATTCATCCGACCCGTCCGACCCGTCGGCCTTGTGCGCGGCCGCGAGGGCGACCGGTGCGTCCGCCTGGGCGGGCAGCACGACCTCCGGGGCGGCGGCGGGGGCGGCCTGCGGGTCGGCGTGCGGATCGCCCTTGCCCAGGCCGTTGAAGAGCAGGTTCATCAAGATCGCGGCCGTGGCGCCGAGTGTCACACCGCTGTTGAGGAGCGAGGCGAGGTCCACGCTCATGTGCTTCTCGAAGAAGGCCGGGACGGTCGCCGGGAAGAGCGCGAAGGCGAGGGCGACGCCGACGATCAGGGCGTTCTTCTCCTCCTTGAGGTCCACCTTGCCGAGGGTCTGGATGCCGGCGAGGGCGACCATGCCGAACATCACGGTGGCGGCGCCGCCGAGGACCCCGGGCGGGATCGCGGCGACGACCGCCGCGGCCTTGGGCAGCAGACCCAGGATGATCATGATCACGCCCGCCGCGACGACCACGAACCGGCTCTTGACCTTGGTGACCCGGACCAGTCCGACGTTCTCGGCGAAGGCCACGTACGGGAAGGAGTTCAGCAGACCGCCGATCGCGGTGGCCGCGCCGTCGGCCCGCAGCGCCCGGGCGACGGTCTCGCTGTCGATGTCCTTGCCGACGATCTCGCCGACCGCGTAGGTGTCACCGGTCGTCTCGACCATCGTGATCAGCATGACGATCAGCATGAGGAGGATCGGGAACCACTCGAACTTCGGGGCGCCGAAGTGGAAGGGCGTGGTGACGCCGATCCAGTCGGACTGGCCGACGGCCGCGAACTTGGCGTCGCCGAGGGCGAAGGCGACGAGCGTGCCGCCGACCAGGCCGAGCAGGACCGCGATGCTGGAGACGAAGGGGCGGCCGAGGCGCATCATCACGAGGACGAAGAGCATGGTGCCGACCGCGTAGGCGAGTTGCTTCGGGTCCCCGCCGTCGCCGACGAGCGGGGCGCCACCGACCACGTCCTTGAGCGCGACCGGGAGCAGGACGATGCCGAGGATGGTGATCACCGTGCCGGTCACCACCGGCGGGAAGAGCGACATCACGACACGGAAGACGCGTGCGGGCATCCACGCGAAGGCGAAGGTGGCGATGCCGGCCGTGATGACGGCTCCGTAGATCACCAGCAGGGCCGCCGTGCCACCGCCCGCGCCCAGGCCGATGGCGATCATCGGGGAGACGGCGGTGAAGGTGACGCCCTGGATGATCGGCAGTCGGGCGCCGATCCGCCCTATGCCCCAGGCCTGGATGATCGAGGCTATGCCGCAGGTGAAGAGGTCCGCGTTGATCAGGTAGACCAGTTGCTCGGGACTGAGCTTGAGCGCGCTGCCGACGAGGATCGGAACGATCACCGCACCGGCGTAGAAGGCGAGTACGTGCTGGAAGCCGTACAGCGCCAGCTTGGGGAGGGGGAGCACCTCGTCGACCGGGTGCGAGCTCTGCTCTCCGTTGACGGAAAGCCGGGCGGCGACACGTGCCATCTCTGCCTTGCCCTTCGATAGGTAGGTAACGAGAGGAGATCTGGTCATCCCTGGCCGGAGTGGGTCGCGAACCCGTTGGTCCGCCGGGATGTCAGTGAATTCACGTGCATCGAAGCCCCGCTGTGTTACCGGCGGCGTCTCGTCGTGTGACCGGAATTGAACGCCTGTGGGGGCGCTCACAGATATCGTCGACTTCTACAAAGTGTTGACGTTCCGGGGTCGCCGATCTGGAGGTTCCGCCACTGGCGGGAAGGTGCGAGGGGCGGCTATGGCCGCGGGGCCGCGAAGGCCGGGTCCGGCACCGGGCACGCACTGCGCTCGCGCGAAGTCGGCGCCGATGACCTGCGCGGACCGCCTTCGCCGGTGTTCGGCACGGCATGGCAGAGCGCATGGATCCAGCCATCGGGCGGGCCCGCGTCCCGCTCGCGGAGGGGCCGGTTCCGTCCCTCGGCGCGGATCGCGCGGCGCTCCGGTTCGGCCCCGCGAGGCCGGATCGTTACGTCGAGGAGGGGCGCGGCGGCCGGTTTCGGATGCGATCGGGGCGGGTGGGACGCACGGCGTCCGGGCGCGAACGCGGGCAGGGTCGAAACGGGACGGATCAGAACGGACCCGGCCGGGCCGGTCGGGCTACGGGGCCCGGACCGCCGACAGCAGTCGTGCCACCTCGTCCGTGTCCATCCGCAGCGCGGCGCCCACGGTGGCCAGCACCTCGCGCTCGGCCGGGGTGTACGGCCCGTCGGCGAGGGCGACCCGCGCGCCCTGGAGCAGCAGCGAGGCGCGGCCCGGGCCGGCCAGGTGCGGGGCCAGGGGTTCCAGGGTCTCGTGGAGTTCGATCGACAGCGCGGCCCCGCGGCACTCCGGGCCGTCGTACAGGCCCAATCGGCCCTCGTCGGCGGCCAGGGCGTCCACCAGGGACTCCAACTGCTCCTCGGTACAGTCCTGGAACCCGGCGGACCGTACGGCCGACACGGCGGCCTCCAGTGCGCTCTGGGAGGCGGTCCCGCCCGCCGCCAGCACGGCGAGGGTCACCGTGTGGACCGCGTCCCGGAGCATCGACGAGAAGCGGGTGGTGGTCAGGTGGTCCAGCACGTCGGCGTCGTAGCGGTCCCGGCAGGCCTGGCATTCGACGACGGGCCCGGCGTGGCCGCGCGGCAGCAGCGGGACCCCGAGGACGGTGAACCTGCGGCGGCCGGTGCGACGGCGGTAGTTGCGGTCACCCCCGCAGCCGGGGCAGTAGAACTCCCCGTCGCCCACGGTGCTCCAGGTGGTCCGGATGCCCCAGGCCGTCAGCTTCCGGCCGTCCCCATCCCGAGCTGGCAGCACGTCGCACCTCCGTAACTCCCCCGTGGCCTTCGGGCACGGGCGGGACCCCCTGGCACCATCGCCCGGGTTGGCGTGATGTTAGCCACATCGGTGAGGATGCGTCAGTCGTGTGACAAGACAACATCCCCCGGATCCGGGACTTGGCCGATCTCCGTCTGCCCGATTCCGGCCCGCCCGGGCGGCGTTTGGCCTGGCGGCGCGGGGGTTGTCGGCCCCGCGGGGCGGTTCGCGCAGGATCGCGCGGCGGGCGCGATCCGCGTCAACGCCGTGGCCGCCCGCACCATCCGGACGGAGCGGCGCGGAGGTCACGCCGGTGACGTCCCGCTCGGCCGGGACGTCCGCAACCCCGCCGCTCCGGGTGGAGCGGCGGGGTTGCGGACGGAGCGGGGAGGGTCAGCGGCCCGCGCGGTTGACGGCGGAGATGACGGCCTTCAGGGAGGCGCGGGTGGTGTTGGCGTCGGTGCCGATGCCCCACAGGACGCGGCCGTCGATCGCGCACTCGATGTACGAGGCGGCCACGGCGGAGGCGCCCTCGCTCATCGTGTGCTCGGTGTAGTCCAGCAGGCGGGCGTCGATGCCGATGCCGGCCAGGGCGTCGAAGAAGGCCGAGATCGGGCCGTTGCCGGTGCCGGTCAGCACGGCGTCGACGCCGTCCACGACGGCCTCGACGGTCAGCGTGTCCGTGCCGTCCTTGTCGGTGGCCGTGGAGCCGGAGCGCAGCTGGATGCGGCCCCACGGGTTCTCCGGGTTCGGCAGGTACTCGTCGGAGAACACGTCCCAGATCGCCTTCGGCGTGACCTCGCCGCCCTCGGCGTCGGTCTTGGCCTGGATGATCCGGGAGAACTCGATCTGCATGCGGCGCGGCAGGTCCAGCTTGTGGTCGTTCTTCAGGACGTAGGCGATGCCGCCCTTGCCGGACTGCGAGTTGACGCGGATGACCGCCTCGTAGGAACGGCCGACGTCCTTGGGGTCGATGGGCAGGTAGGGGACCGCCCACTCGATGTCGTCGACCGTCTTGCCGGCGGCGGCCGCGTCGGCCTCCATCGCGTCGAAGCCCTTCTTGATGGCGTCCTGGTGGGAGCCGGAAAAGGCGGTGTAGACCAGGTCGCCCGCGTAGGGGTGGCGCGGGTGGACCTCCATCTGGTTGCAGTACTCGCTGGTGCGTCGGATCTCGTCGATCTGCGAGAAGTCGATCTGCGGGTCGATGCCCTGGGAGAACAGGTTCATGCCCAGGGTGATCAGGTCGACGTTGCCGGTGCGCTCGCCCTGCCCGAACAGGCAGCCCTCGATGCGGTCGGCGCCGGCCATCAGGGCCAGCTCGGCGGCGGCGACGGCGGTGCCGCGGTCGTTGTGGGGGTGCACGGAGATGCAGATGTGCTCGCGGCGGGTCAGGTTGCGGGCCATCCACTCGAAGCGGTCCGCGTGCGTGGACGGCGTCGAACGCTCCACGGTGGCGGGCAGGTTCAGGATGATCTCGCGGCCCTCACCCGGCTGCCAGACGTCGCAGACGGCCTCGCAGACCTCCAGGGCGAAGTCCAGCTCGGTGTCGGTGAAGATCTCGGGGCTGTACTGGTAGCCGAAGGTGGTCTCCGGGCCCAGCAGCTTCTCCGCGTACTCCATGACCAGGCGGGTGCCGTCGACGGCGATCTGCTTGATCTGCTCCTTCGAGCCGCGGAAGACCACGCGGCGGAAGGTGGGGGCGGTCGCGTTGTACAGGTGGACGGTCGCGCGCCGGGCGCCGACCAGGGACTCCACGGTCCGCTCGATCAGGTCCTCGCGGGCCTGGGTCAGTACGGAGATGGTGACGTCGTCCGGGATCGCGCCCTCTTCGATGATGGAGCGCACGAAGTTGAAGTCGGTCTCGCCGGAGGACGGGAAGCCGACCTCGATCTCCTTGTAGCCCATGCGCACCAGCAGGTCGAACATCTCGCGCTTGCGGGCGGGGGTCATCGGGTCGATCAGCGACTGGTTGCCGTCGCGCAGGTCGGTGGACAGCCAGCGGGGGGCCTTGGTGACGCGGGCGTTCGGCCAGGTGCGGTCCGGGATCTCGACCTGCTCGTAGAAGCCGTACTTGTGGACCGGCATCCCGGAGGGGCGCTGGGTGTGGGTCGCGTTCGTGATGGGCGTGGGGCGACCGACAAAAGGCTGCTGACTCATGGCGTAGGGCTCCTCGCGTGTCCGCGTGTAGTTCGCTGGGACGGCCGACGGGCGGTCGCAAAACCGCGACACCAAACTCCGCGGGGAGGGGGCCGGCCTACGACTACAGACCCTCGCCGCGGCAGCTAAGGAGAAGCAGCCCGAAACGCATGATGGATCGAGCCTAGCCGAGCCGCGCCGTGATGCGAGGACCTGTTTCAGTATGCAAGACCGGGTGGTCCGATTTGCACTGTTTGTGAGGTAAAGCTCTTTCCTGGCCGCCAGGTCCGGTCGAACCGTCAACTCGACGCGGGCGCTTTCAGACAACCGAATGAATCATGCTCGCTGCTAGTGACAGGCTCATCACGCGCTGCCACATTTCCCGCATGGACGCCACTCGCCAACCCGCGCACCCCGTCTTCTGCACGGTGGTCCCGCCCCACCTCCTCGACCGCATCGCCCGATCCGAGAACACCCGTCGCGCCGACACCGCGCAGCGCACCCTCGAACGCGACTCCCTGCTGCGCACCCGGCGCCGGGTCACCACCGTCCGGGGCATCGCCCCGGCGCTCGGCGCGCCCGTGTCCGACGAACCGCGCCGCACGGTGTACGACGCGCTGCACCGCACCCGGCTCCCCGGGAAGAAGGTGCGCGGGGAGGGCGACGCTCCGACGCGGGACGCCACCGTGAACCGCGCGTACGCCGGACTGGGAGCCACGTACGACCTCTTCCTGAAGGGCTTCGGCAGGCGCTCGATCGACGACTCGGGGCTGCCCCTGGACGCCACCGTGCACTACGACGAGGACTACAACAACGCCTTCTGGGACGGCCGCCAGATGGTCTTCGGCGACGGGGACGGGGACCTCTTCCTCGACTTCACGGTCTCGGTGGACGTGATCGGCCACGAACTGACCCACGGCGTCACCCAGTACACGGCCAACCTGGAGTACCGGGGCCAGTCGGGAGCCCTGAACGAGTCGATGTCCGACGTCTTCGGCTCCCTGATCAAGCAGTGGTCGCTGGAGCAGACGGCGGACCAGGCGGACTGGCTGATCGGCGCGGGACTGCTGGGCCCCCAGGTCAGCGGGGTCGCCCTACGCTCGATGAAGGCACCCGGAACGGCGTACGACGACGACGAGCTCGGCAAGGACCCGCAGCCGGCGTCCATGGACGACTACGTCAGCACGCACAGCGACAACGGCGGCGTGCACATCAACTCCGGCATCCCGAACCACGCCTTCTACATCGTGGCGACCGAGCTGGGCGGCAAGGCCTGGGAGCGGGCCGGGCAGATCTGGTACGACACCCTCACCGGCGGCGAACTCGCCCCGGACGCGCAGTTCGCGGACTTCGCCCGGCTGTCGACGGCTGCGGCCGTCGCGCGCCACGGGGACGGCGGCCCCGAGCACCAGGCGCTCCAGAAGGCGTGGTCGACGGTCGGCCTGGGGTAGGCCGTCTCTTTCGGATCCTGTCGGTCGGGGCCGGATCCGAAAGAGGCGGCCCCGGCGGCCGATTCGGGGTATGAAGGCGGTCATGCGGATTCTGGTGGTGCGGACGGGCGGTTTCGCGGGCATCGAGCGCCGGGCCGAGGTGGACACCTCGGGCCGGCCCGACGAGGACGAGTGGGTCGACCTGGCCCGGCAGGCCCTGCTGCCGGGGCCGTCGGGGCACGGGCCGGACCGGGTGCGGGACGGCTTCTCGTACCGGATCACGGTGGACGGGCGGACGGTGTCCTGCGCGGAGCCGTACCTGTCGGACGCCCAACGCGATCTGATCTCGCGGGTGCTGAAGGAGGGCGCGTAGGCCACCCCTCGGGCGCCTGCGGTCATCCCTCGGTAGGTCATCCTGCGGTAATTGGGAGGCCCGCGAGCAGGCGCTTTGCTTGGATTGGCGGATGACCACAGAGATGCTTTCCGCCCTTGAGCGGTATTACGACACGGTCCCGCGCGTGGGCGGGGCCCGGGCCGAGGACTTCGGGCCGCTCACCCTGTTCGTGCGGGAGGGCGAGGGGTGGCCGTACTACGCGCGGCCCACGCTCGGCGGACCCGAGGCCTCCGCGGCCGATGTGGAGCGGGTGCTCGCCCGCCAACGGGAGCTGAAGGTGCCCGAGGCCTTCGAATGGGTGGCCGAAAACAGCCCCTCGTTGCGGGCCGCGGTGGAGGCGGCGGGACTGCGCGTCGGCTCCCACCCGCTGATGGTGCTGGAGTCCGTGCGGCCGACCCCGGCCCATCCGGACGTACGGGTCCTCGGCGCGGACGACCCCCTGCTGGCGGCCGCGGTGACGGTGCCGATGCTGGCGTTCGCGGCCCCGGGCACGGCGCTGGGCGAGGCCGGGCCGACCGAACTGGCGGCGGCGCTCACGGATCCGACGGTGGAACCGCGCCGCGCGCGGCTCTCGAACCAGCTCGCCTCGGGCGGCACGGGGATGGCCGCGGCCGTGCGGGACGGCGTGGTGCTCTGCTCGGGCCAGTACATCCCGGTCGGCGACGTCGCCGAGGTCGTCGGCGTCGGCACCCTCCCGGCGGCGCGCCGGCAGGGCCTGGCCCTCGCGGTGACGGCGGCCCTGGTCGAGCAGGCGTTGGCGGGCGGGGCCCGGACGGTGTTCCTGTCCGCGGGAGACGAGGACGTCGCCCGGATATACGGCCGGATCGGCTTCCGCCGCGTGGCCACCGCCCTCATCGCGGAGCCCGTCGCACCCGCGGAGTAGCCCTCGGGCTCGGCCGGCGGGAGTCGGGCGCGGCGCGGCGGATGCCCCCGTACGGCCGCGCGGTTGCCGAAACGGCAAGAGTTCTTGGCGCTTCGGGGTGCCCGGGCGGAGCATCGGCGACACAGGCGCCCGGAGCTCGGGGCCTGGCCCGTGCCCTTCCCCGTGAGACCGCGAGAGACCGAGGTTCCCGTGTCCGACCACGCGCACACCCACACCCAGCCGCCCACCCCGGAGCCCGGTGTCACGGGCGAGGAGTTCTGGGACGGCCGCTACCGGGAGAACGACCGGATCTGGAGCGGCGAGGCCAACGCCGCCCTGGTCCGCGAGGCGGGGGACCTCGCCCCCGGCCTGGCCCTGGACCTCGGTTGTGGCGAGGGCGGCGACGCCGTCTGGCTGGCCCGGCAGGGCTGGCGGGTGACCGCGACCGACATCTCCGGGGTGGCCCTGGAGCGCGCGGCCTCGCACGCGGCGGACGCCGGCGTCGGCGACCGGGTGGAGTGGCAGCGCCACGACTTCGCGCACTCGTTCCCCGCCGGCGCGTACGACCTGGTCTCCGCCTGCTTCCTGCACTCGTACGGGGAGTTCCCGCGCGAGCGGATCCTGCGCCGGGCCGCCGCCGCCGTGGCCCCCGGCGGAGTCCTGCTGATCGTCGGCCACGCGGGCTGGGCGCCCTGGCAGGAGCCGCCGGTCGAGGGCGTGCGCTTCCCGACGCCCGCCGAGGTCGTCGCGGACCTGGAGCTGCCGGACGGCGCCTGGGAGGTGCTGCTGGCCGAGGAGTACGAACGGGTCCAGAACCGGCCTGACGGCCGGCCCGGGACCCGGTTGGACAACGCGGTGAAGGTCCGCCGGCTGCCCTAGTTCGTCTGTTCTCGCCCTGACGGAGGTCAGAAGCCGAGCTTGCGGAGCTGCTTGGGGTCGCGCTGCCAGTCCTTGGCGACCTTCACGTGCAGGTCGAGGAAGACCGGGGTGCCGAGCAGCGCCTCGATGTGCTTGCGCGACTTCATCCCGACCTCCTTCAGGCGGGAGCCCTTCGGGCCGATGATGATGCCCTTCTGGCTGGGCCGCTCGATGTAGACGTTCGCGTGGATGTCCAGCAGCGGGCGGTCCGCCGGGCGGTTCTCCCGGGGGATCATCTCCTCGACGACGACGGCGATGGAGTGCGGGAGCTCGTCCCGTACGCCTTCCAGCGCGGCCTCGCGGATCAGTTCCGCGACCATCACCATCTCGGGCTCGTCGGTGAGGTCGCCCTCCGGGTACAGCGGCGGGCTCTCGGGCAGCAGCGGCGCGATCAGGTCGGCCAGCAACTGGACCTGGCTGTCCCCGACGGCCGAGACCGGGACGATCTCGGCCCACTCGAAGCCGAGCTCGGCGGCGAGCTGGTGGATGGCCAGGAGCTGTTCGGCGAGCTGCTTGGACTCGACCAGGTCGGTCTTCGTCACGATGGCGATCTTGGGGGTCTTCTTGATCCCCGCGAGTTCCTTCGCGATGAACTTGTCGCCGGGGCCGAGCTTCTGGTCGGCCGGCAGGCAGAAGCCGATGACGTCGACCTCGGCCCAGGTGGAGCGGACGACGTCGTTGAGGCGCTCGCCGAGCAGGGTGCGCGGCTTGTGCAGGCCGGGGGTGTCGACCAGCACCAGCTGGGCGTCCGGGCGGTGCACGATGCCGCGGACCGTGTGGCGCGTGGTCTGCGGCCGGTTGGAGGTGATCGCGACCTTGGTGCCCACGAGCGCGTTGGTCAGGGTCGACTTCCCCGCGTTGGGGCGGCCGACGAAGCATGCGAAGCCCGCGCGGTGCGGGGCGGTGGGCTCGGGGGAACGATCGCTCATACGGGCCATTCTCCCCGATGCGGCTCCCAGCGCCGACCAGCCCACCGCCAGGACGGTCGAAGCGCCCGCCAGGAGGGTGGTCAGAAGGGGGTGCGCGGCATGTTCGACGGCGCCCTCGGCGGTGGCCCCCGGGGCCTGCGCCCGGATCGTCAGCCGGGTCCACTCCAGGGCCGGCGGGCCGTCCCACCTGCTGCTCAGCCGCACGTCCTGCCCCGGCAGCAGCTCGGCCGGCAGGCCGGTGAGGGTCCGCTGCGACAAGGTGCGACCGAAGGCCCCGGAAACGGTGAGGGCGGCGCGGGGGCGGAGGGTGACATTGCCCCGGTTCTGGAGCGTGTACGCGACCTCGGCGCGTCCGTCGCCCCCACCGACCCGGACGTCCCGGACGGCGAGGGCGGGCGCGGTCGGCCCGGTGACCCGGAGGTGGAGGCGGGCCGCGACCGCCTGCCGCACGTCGATGCCGGAGCCCGCGCCGGCGGGGCCCTCCTCCAGGGCCACGACGGCGCCGGGGTGGTCCCCCGGCTCGGCCCGGTCGGGGACGGTGACGGTGAACCCGACGTCGACCGATCCCCTGGCCGGCACGGTCACCCGCTCCCGCGCGAGCGCGGTCCAGGCGGCGGTGGCGCGGCGCGGCTCGTCGGGGCCGCGGACCGCGAAGCCGCCGTCGCGGGCGGTGTTGTAGGCGTCGGCGGCGTAGAGCCGGAAGGTGCGGGGGCGGTCGGTGCGGTTGGCGACGGTGACGGTGTCCCGGGCGACCGTGCCGGGGGCGGCCGCGAGGTAGAAGTACGGGCGCTGTCCGACGGTGTTGGCGGCGGGGAGCACGGACCACCGGCCGTTGTCGGCGGCCGTCGCCGGTCCGGCGCCGGCGAGCCAGGCGAGGCCCGCGACGACGAGGGCGACGGGGAGCCGCCGCCAGGTGGCCGACCGTGTCACGACAGGGTCAGCGTCAGGACGGCCGTGTACGCCCCCGGCGGGGTGTAGGGCGGGACGCGCAGTTCCACCCCGGCGTCCACCGTGAAGGTCCCGCCCGCCGGCGCGCCGTCCGCCGTGGAGGCCAGCACGGCCCCCTCCGGGCCGACCGTGCCCGCGCTGCCCGCCCGACAGGCGCTCGGACTCCCGGCCGCCGCGACGCACCGCGGGGTCCACGTCAGGGAGGCGCCCGGGATCCGGACCCCGCCCGGTCCCGCGAAGTCGGTGACCCTGCCGACGAGCGACCAGCCCGCCGGGCCGCCGCGCGCGTCCTCGACGGTGACGGTGCCGATCCGGCCGCCCGCCGCCCCGCCGTCCCCGTACGGGACCGCGCCGAGCGTCACGGACTCCCCCGCCTGGGTCATGGCCAGCGCGCCCGGCTCGACGACCGCCGTCACCTTCCGGGTGCCCCGCGAGGGCGGCGCGGCGTCGACCACCGTGGCGGGTTCGACCACCGTGGCGGGTTCGATCACCGTGTAGGCGGCCGGCCCCGTTCCGCCCTGTGCCGACCACACCGTGCCCTCGTACGCGACCACGCCCGTGGTCCCCTTGTCGGTGACCGGCAGCTCGGCCCGGACCACGCCCCGCTCGTCGGCGGTGGCGGCCACCCGGTCGGCGGTCTCGGCGGCGCCGGTCCGGCCCGCCACCGTGACGGCCGCCCCCGGGGCGAAGCCGGAGCCGGTGACGGCGACCCGCGCACCCGGCTTCCCGTACGCCGTCCCCAGCGTGAGCGCGCGCAGGTTGGCCGTCGGCAGCGGGGTGGCCGTGAGGCGCTCGGACACGGGGGCGGCGCCGGCCGCGGTGCACGCGGTGTCCAGGTCCGCGAGGTGGCCGGTGTGCAGGGTGTAGCCGCCCGGGGCGAGGGTGATCTCGCCGGGCGCGGTGACGGTGAAGGTCCCGGTCATGGTCACGCCCGGCAGGGCCGCGCCCGGCGGCACCGGGTCGTTGCGTCGGACGCCCACCACGGTCACCTCGCCGCTCTGCGCGCCCGCGAGCACGATCCGCCCGGTGGGGGTCACCACATCGGCGGGCAGTTCGCTCGCGACGGGGTTCACGGCGGGGGTCGCGGCGATCCGGTACGTCACGGTGACGGTGTCGCCGACCTTCGGGGCGGGGTCGTCGACGCTGATCCGGGCCGTCGTCGGCCCGTCGGCGGGCGGCAGCCCGGCCTCCTGGGGCGGGAGGCAGTGCGTGGGGAACTCCACCTGTCCCGGGGGCGGCGGCTCCCCCTCGGCGGCCGGCGCTCCGCCGGTCGTGGCGGCCAGCAGGACCACCACACCGCCGCTCACGGCGACGGCCGCCGCCCACCGTCTGTCGCGCGCCCCGGCCCGTCCCGCCCGTCCTGCTCGCACTGTCCGCCCCCCGCGTTCCGTCGCCCGCGTTCCGTCGCCCCGGCAGGGGGTCAATTCACGAGCGGGCGGCGGGAGAAGTCAATGCGCGGAACCGGCAGCAACTGATGACCCATCAGAAGATGGGAGAGTGCCCGACCCGCCCGGGCCAACCGACCCGACGGACCCGACGGACGCGACCGACCCCACCGGGGCGCCCGAGGCCCGGAACGTGCGCCGGTACGCCGTCGGGCTCACCCCCAACGCCGCCTGCACGTGCTTGCGCAGCGACTGCGCCGTCCCGAAGCCCACCTCCCGCGCCACCTGCTCCATCGCCAGTTCCGTGCGCTCCAACAGCCGCCGGGCGCGCTCCACCCGCTGCCCGACGATCCACTCCCCCGGGCTGACCCCGGACTCCTCCCGGAAGCGGCGCGTGAACGTCCGCACCGACATGGACTCCTGCCGGGCCAGGTCGCTCAACCGGATCGGTTCGTGCAACCGGTCGAGCACCCAGGCGCGCGCCGCCGTGGTACTGGCCGACTGCGTTTCGGGGACCGGACGTTCGATGAACTGCGCCTGCCCGCCGTTCCGGTGGGGCGGTACGACGGTCCGCCGGGCCACCTCGTTGGTCACGGCCGCGCCGTGGTCACGGCGCACGATGTGCAGGCACAGGTCGATGCCGGCGGCGACCCCGGCGGAGGTCAGCACGTCCCCGTCATCCGTGTAGAGCACGCCGGGGTCGACCCGCACGGCCGGGAAGAGCCGCTGGAAGTGCTCGGCGGAGGCCCAGTGGGTGGTCGCCCGGCGGCCGTCGAGGTACCCGCCGGCGGCGAGGACATAGCCCCCCGTGCAGATGGACACCAGCCGGGTGCCGGGTCGGATGTGGCCGAGCGCCGCGCCGAGCGCCGCGGTCAGCCGGCCCTCCTCGTACACCGGCCCCAGCTCGTACGAGGCGGGCACCACCACCGTGTCGGCGGTGGCCAGCAGCTCCGGGCCGTGCTCGACGGAGACCGCGAAGTCGGCGTCCGTGGCGACCGGTCCGGGGCGGAGCGCGCAGGTGAGGGTCTCGTAGAAGGGCCGCCCGGCCGGATTCTTGGCGTACCCGAAGATCCGGTGCGGGATGCCGAGCTCGAAGGGCAGCAGCCCGGCCAGGGCGAGGACGACGACACGGTGCGCGCGGGGCTCCATGGCCCGATCGTAGCGAAGCATGTCGTTCAGGCCACTATCGGGCGGCGCCCGCGGGCCGGAAGCTGACTGCGTGACGCAGACAGCCTCCACCCCCGCATCCACACCCGCCCCCGCGCCCGCCACCCCGCGGAAGCCGGCGCGCGTGCACCGCGCCTGGTTCGCGGCGGCCGTCGCCTTCGTGACGATCATCGGCGCCGCCGCCTCCGCTTCCCTGCCCGGCCTGCTCATCGAGCCGTTGCACGAGGAGTTCGACTGGTCGCGCGGCACGATCGGCCTCGCCGTCTCGGTGAACCTCGCCCTCTACGGGCTCACCGCGCCCTTCGCGGCGGCCCTGATGGACCGCTTCGGCATCCGCAAGGTGGTCGCCGTCGCCCTGCTGGTCATATCCGGCGGCACCGTGGCCACGCTCTGGATGACCGAGTCCTGGCAACTGATCCTGTTCTGGGGCGTGCTGGTGGGCCTGGGCAGCGGCTCGATGGCGCTGGCCTTCGCGGCGACCGTCACCAACCGCTGGTTCACCGCCCGGCGCGGGCTCGTCACGGGCATCCTGACCGCGGCCGGGGCGTCCGGTCAGCTGATCTTCCTGCCGCTGCTGTCCTGGCTGGTCGAGCACCACGGGTGGCGGCCGGCGGCGGTCACGGTCTCGCTCGCGGCGCTGGTGGTCGTCCCGTTCGTCTGGCTGCTGCTGCGCGACCATCCCGCGGACGTGAGCCTCGCGCCGTACGGGGGCGCGTACGTGGAGAAGCCCGCCCCGGTCCCCGGAGCCGCGCGCCGGGCGCTGACGGTGCTGTTCAAGGCGGCCCGCACCGGCCCCTTCTGGCTGCTGGCCGGCACCTTCGCGATCTGCGGCGCCTCCACGAACGGCCTGGTGCGGACCCACTTCGTGCCGGCGGCCCACGACCACGGCATGCCGGTGACGGCCGCCGCCGGGCTACTGGCGGTGATCGGCGTGTTCGACGTGGTCGGCACGATCGCCTCGGGCTGGTTCACCGACCGCTTCGAGGCGCGCCGCCTGCTGGCCGTGTACTACGCCCTGCGCGGGATCTCACTGATGTTCCTGCCGATGCTGCTGGCCCCGTCCATTCACCCGCCGATGATCTTCTTCATCATCTTCTACGGCCTGGACTGGGTCGCCACCGTCCCGCCGACCATCGCGCTGTGCCGCGAGCAGTTCGGGGAGGACGGCGCGATCGTCTTCGGCTGGGTCCTGGCCTCGCACCAGGTGGGCGCGGCCGTGGTGGCCTTCCTGGGCGGCCTGGCCCGCGACGCCTTCGGCTCGTACGACCTGGTCTGGTACGCCTCGGGCGGCCTGTGCGCGATGGCAGCGCTGATGGCGATGGTCATCCGCCGCCGGCCCGCCGTGACCACGGCCACGGCCTGAGCGTCCCGTGCCGCCGACCGGGCGCGGCCCGGCCCGGCGGACGTCGGGAACGCGGCGGACGCTCCCCCGGGCCTCAGCCGGCCGGGGTCGTGGACCTGAGGGTGCCGTCCGGGGCCGCGAGGAGGACCGGGGTGTCGGGGCCGCCGAGGTCGCCGACCGCGGCGCGATCGGCGTCGGACGGGGCGTCGGCCGCGCTGACCACGGCCGCGGCCTCCAGGGACCGCGCCCCGCTGGCCACGGCCATGGCGACGGCCGTCTGGAGCGCGCTCAACTTGAGGGAGTCCAGGTCCACGGTACCGGCGACGTACGTACGACCCGTCTCGTCCCGGACCGCCGCCCCCTCGGGCACCCCGTTGCGGGCGCGGGCGCTGCGCGCCAGCGTGATGATCTTCTGGTCCTCGGGGTCGATCCCGGTGTTCCCGGTGCTCTCGGTCATGGGCGAAAGCATATGGAGCGCCTCGACGGGCCGTGCGACGACCCCGCCGAGGCGCTCTCCCTGACGCCCCCGACGCCTCGGACCGGACCGGGCGTCCGCCCGCCGCACTTCGAGGACGTCGCGCGGCACCGGCGCCGCGCGTCACGGCCGGTCGAGCCGCAGCCGCTCCGCCTTCGGCAGCCCGGCGACCACGAGGTCGTACGAGTCCTCCACCAGCTCCCGGACCATCGCATCCGGCAGCCCGCCCACCGTCACCGTGTTCCAGTGCCGCTTGTTCATGTGCCAACCCGGCACGATCGCCTCGTGATCGACCCGCAGCCGCACCGCGAGGTCCGGATCGCACTTCAGGTTGATCTTCAACGGAGAGGCGCCCAGCGCCGACAGCGCGAACACCTTCCCCAGCACCTTGAACACCGAGGTCTCGGGGGTGAAGGGGAACTCCTCCACGGCCTCGTTGAAGTCCAGGCAGAACGCCCGCAGTTGCTCCGGCGTCACTCCGAGCCCTCCTCGCCCTCGCCGGCCGCCGCGACCACCGGCTCCACCAGCACCGTCACGATCTTGTTCCGCCGACCCGCCGGGGACTCGGCCGTCAACCGCAGGGGTCGCCCGTCCGGTTCGGGCAGGTCCACGATCGCCGAGGCGCCGGTGATCGGTACCCGGCCCAGCGCCTTGGCCAGCAGTCCGCCGACCGTCTCCACGTCCTCGTCGTCGAAGGCCTCGACGCCGAACAGCTCGCCGAGGTCGGTGATGTCGAGCCGGGCCGTGACCCGGTAGCGGTCCTCGCCCAGGTCCTCGACGGGCGGCAGCTCCCGGTCGTACTCGTCGGTGATCTCGCCGACGATCTCCTCGAGGATGTCCTCGATGGTGACGATGCCCGCCGTACCGCCGTACTCGTCGATGACGACGGCCACGTGGTTGCGCACCGACTGCATCTCGCGCAGCAGGTCACCGGCGTTCTTCGTGTCGGGCACGAACACCGCCGGCCGCATCGCCGTCGACACCAGGTCGGACTCCGCCTCACGGCTGATGTGCGTCTTGCGGACGAGGTCCTTGAGGTAGACGATCCCGACGATGTCGTCCTCGTTCTCCCCGGTCACCGGGATGCGCGAGAACCCGGACCGCAGCGCCAGCGTGGTCGCCTGACGGATCGTCTTGTACCGCTCGATGCAGATCAGGTCCGTGCGCGGCACCATCACCTCGCGCACCAGGGTGTCCCCGAGTTCGAAGACCTGGTGCACCATGCGGCGCTCGTCGTCCTCGATCAGGGATTCCTTCTCCGCCAGGTCCACCATGGCCCGCAGTTCGGCCTCGGAGGCGAACGGCCCCTTGCGGAAGCCCTTCCCGGGCGTGAGCGCGTTGCCGATGAGGATGAGGAGCTGCGGGATCGGGCCCATGACCCGGGCCAGCGGCACGAGGACGTACGCGGCCGCCGTCGCCGTGTTCAGCGGGTGCTGCCGGCCGATGGTGCGCGGCGACACCCCCACGGCGACGAACGACACCAGCACCATGACCCCGATGGCCACGAGCAGCGCGGTCCAGGTGTCGCCGAACTCGTCGAGGCAGACGTACGTGACGAGCACGCCCGCCGCCATCTCGCAGGTCACCCGCACCAGCAGCGCCACGTTGAGGTAGCGGGTGGGGTCGGCGGAGACCTGGAGGAGCTTCGCGCTGCCGCGCCGCCCCTCCCGTACGGCCTGCTCGGCCCGGAAGGCGGAGATGCGGGCGATCCCGGACTCGGCGCACGCCGCGAACCAGGCGACCACGACCAGCAGGACCGCGCCGGTGATGAGTTGGGCGGCGTTCACGAGACGGTGGGCGCGGGTGACGGACCGGTCAGGCCGCGCTCACCGCGCCAGCCGTCGACGATGGCCGCCTGGAGGCCGAACATCTCGGCCTTCTCGTCCGGCTCCTCGTGGTCGTACCCGAGCAGGTGCAGCACCCCGTGGACGGTCAGGAGCCCGAGCTCCTCGTCCATGGAGTGCCGCGTCGGCGCTTCCTCGCCCTGCCGCTTGGCCACCTCGGGACACAGGACGATGTCGCCGAGGAGCCCCTGCGGCGGCTCCTCGTCGTCCTTCGCCGGCGGACGGAGTTCGTCCATCGGGAAGGACATGACGTCGGTGGGTCCGGGCAGGTCCATCCACTGGATGTGGAGCTGCTCCATCGCCGCCTCGTCGACGACGATGACGGACAGCTCGGACAGCGGGTGGATCCTCATCCGGGCGAGCGCGTAGCGGGCGATGTCGAGGATCGCCTGCTCGTCGACCTCGATTCCGGACTCGTTGTTGACGTCGATCGACATGGTGCGCTGGGTTCTACTTCCGCTGGTAGCCGTTCCGGGTCTGTGTGGAGTCCCGGCTGTCGTCGTACTTCTCGTACGCGTCGACGATACGGCCGACCAGCTTGTGCCGGACGACATCCTCGGACGTGAGCCGCGAGAAGTGGATGTCCGGCACCCCTTCCAGGATGTCCTGCACCTGACGCAGACCGCTCTTGGCCCCGCCCGGGAGGTCGACCTGGGTCACGTCGCCGGTGACGACGATCTTCGAGTCGAAGCCGAGCCGGGTCAGGAACATCTTCATCTGCTCGGTGGTGGTGTTCTGCGCCTCGTCGAGCACCACGAACGCCTCATTCAGGGTCCTTCCCCGCATGTAGGCCAGGGGTGCCACCTCGATGGTCCCGGCCGCCATGAGCCGCGGAATCGAATCCGGGTCGATCATGTCGTGCAGCGCGTCGTAGAGCGGGCGCAGGTACGGGTCGATCTTGTCGAACAACGTGCCCGGCAGGAAGCCGAGCCGCTCGCCCGCCTCGACGGCGGGGCGGGTCAGGATGATCCTGCTGACCTGCTTCGACTGCAGGGCCTGGACCGCCTTGGCCATGGCCAGGTAGGTCTTGCCGGTGCCCGCGGGACCGATGCCGAACACGATCGTGTTCTTGTCGATCGCGTCCACGTACCGCTTCTGATTGAGGGTCTTGGGACGGATGGTCCGGCCGCGGCTGGACAGGATGTTCTGGGTGAGCACCTCGGCGGGTGTCTCGTCCCCGGCGCCGCCCTTGCCGTTGCCGTTCGCCTTGAGCATGGCGATCGAGCGCTCCACTGCGTCCTCCGTCATCGACTGCCCGGTGCGGAGCACCAGCATCATCTCGTCGAACAGGCGCTGGACCAGCGCGACTTCCGCCGCGTCGCCGATCGCGCTGACCTGATTGCCCCGAACATGGATGTCGGCCTTCGGGAAGGCCTTCTCGATCACGCGCAACAGGGCGTCGCCCGATCCGAGCACGGTCACCATGGGATGGGTGGCCGGAACGGTGAAGTGGGCGCGCGCCTGGCCCGGCGCGGGGGTGCGGGCTGTCGGTGTCTGAGTCATGGGCCGGCACTGTGGCCTGCGCATACCTCCCACTGAGGGGTCGCTCGGGTCGTCGACCACCGGACTACCAAGGGTACGACTCCACCGCCGCTTCCCCGAGAGGTTTTCCCGCACGCGTCCCGGCCCGTCGGGGCGCGCCGGACGGGGCGCGGGGCGACCTGCGCCTAGACCGGGTGCCGGAAGCCGATCGTGGGGACCGCGCGGCGCCTCGGTCCCGGTGTCGTCCCGGACGGGACCAGCTCCTCCAGGAAGGCGTACCGGCCCCGCAGCTCGGCCGGGGCCGTCTGCCACCAGTGCGCGACCTCCGGCCATCCGGGGGCCGACAGGGAGCCGCCGAACTCCTGGACCGACAGGGCCGCCGTCAGCCCCGCGAAGGCCAGCCGGTCCACGAGCGGCCACTCCGCGAGGGTGCCCGTCACGAACCCCGCCACGTACACGTCGCCGGCGCCCGTCGGGTCCAGCGCGTCCACGACGATCGCCGGGACCTCGGCCGTCTCCCCGGTCCTTCCGTCGACCGCGTACGAGCCCTCCGCGCCCATGGTCACCACGGCCAGCGGCACCTTCTCGGCCAGCGCCCGGGCCGCCGCGCGCGGACAGTCGGTGCGGGTGTAGCGCATCGCCTCGCCCGCGTTCGGCAGGAAGGCCTCGCAGTGCTCCAGGTCGGCCAGTGCCCCCAGGTCCCACCGCCCGCTCTCGTCCCAGCCCACGTCGGCGAAGACCAGGGAGCCCTGCCGGGCCGCCTCGGCGACCCACGGCTCGACCCGGCCCGGTGCCAGCGAGGCCACGGCCGCGCGGGCGCGCGGCGGGCACAGGGGGAAGGGGTCGGGGCCCGCCGGGGGCGGGGCCTCGTGGCCGTGGGAGACCATCGTGCGCTCGCCCTCGTACGCCATCGAGACGGTGACGGGGCTGTGCCAGCCGGGGAGGGTGTGGGACATCGACAGGTCGATGCCCTCGCCCTGTTCGAGCGCGTCCCAGCAGTACTCGCCGTAGTGGTCGTCCCCGAAGGCGGCGGCGAGCGAGGTCCGCAGGCCGAGCCGGGCGAGCGCGGCGGCCATGTTGGCGACGCCGCCGGGGCTGGAGCCCATGCCGCGCGCCCAGGATTCCGTGCCGCGGACCGGGGCGGAGTCGAGGCCGGTGAAGATGATGTCGAGGAAGACCGTTCCCGTCAGGAAGACGTCGCAGCCCGGTTCTTGGGGATCCCGCACCGGACCGAGCGGGTCCAGTTTCATGGGTCGGCTGATGCGGCTGTCCCGACTGGTCACGGTGTGCTCCCCGTTTCGTGCGTGTGCGGATCGAAGTCTCGTGGATGTGTCGAAGAGTCGTTTCTGCAAGTCGGCTTGAGGTGGAAAGCAGCGACCCCTGCCCCGGTTCGGCAGACGCAAACCCCAGTGTGACGCACATCACCACCGGGTGGCTCTTCTGTCGACCGTCGAGCGCTTGATAAACAGGTGCACCGCCCACTCTCCGGAACCCTCGTTCCAGCTGCGCAGCAACGGAAACACCCGTGTCGATCACCTCCCCCGCGCCCTCGTCCGCGCACCCCGCCGCCTGGCCCCTGGTGGCCCTTTTCACAGCCGGATACGCGGCGCCCTACCTCCTCCCGACCGTGGTCGGCCGGCTCGACGCGTACCTTCCGCTGAGTCCCGCCCAGGCCGGTCTGATCGGCTCGGCCCTGCTGCTCGGATCCGCCGGCGCCGGGTTCACCCTGGCCTCCCGCATCCCCCACCACGGGCCCCGCGCCCTGGCCCGGCTCGGGCTGCTGCTCGCCGTCGCGGGCTACGGAACCGCGGCGTCGACCTCCCTGCTGCCCCTGGTCGTGGTGGGCGCCGTGGTCGGCGGCTTCGGCTCCGGGACGGCGACCGCCGTGGCCGCCTCCGGGATCGCCGGGACGCGCGATCCGCACCGCACCTCCGCCCTCGGACTGCTGTCGGTGTCGGCGACCGCGGGCGCGCTCTACCTGACGCTGCCCCGGTTCGGCGGCGACCTGCTCGGACACGGGCTGCCGTTCGCGGCCATAGCGCTGGTCGCCGCGGCGGTCTGGCCCGCGACCTCCCGGCTCGGCGGCCCGGCCGGCGCCGGCCCCGCCGTACGGACCTCCGGGCGCCTTCCCTACCCGCGCGCCGGGGTGGTCCTGGCGGGCGGCCTGCTGCTGTGGTCGCTCGCCCAGAACTCGCTGTGGGGGGTCAGCGGCCGGATCGGCGCCGAGCAGGCGGGCCTGTCCGAGGTCACCCTCGGCATGGTCTTCGCCACGGCGCTGGGCGCCGGCCTGGTCGGCGTCACGGCCGCCTCCGCCCTCGGCTCCCGGTGGGGCCGGGCCGTCCCGATCGGCGCGGGCACCGCGGTGATCGCCTGCTGCGTGGTGGCGGCCACCTCCGCTCGGGGCCTGGGCGGCTTCGCGGCCGGGGAGATCCTCTGGAACGCCTTCTACCCGGTGGTCCTCTCGTACGTCATCGGTCTGGCGGCGGCCCTGGACCCGCGCGGCCGGTGGGCGGTGCTGGCCGGCTCCGCCTCCTCCCTCGGGGTGGCCTGCGGACCCGTCACCGGCAGCCTGCTCGCCGAGGCCCTCGGCTTCCCCGGCATGGGTCTGATCCTGGGCGCCCTGCTGCTGGCGGTGGCCTGGCCGATGACCGCCGTGGCGCTGCACGCGGGCGGCCGCCCGCTGGTGCCGGGGTCGGTCCGACGCCGCGGCGGCGCGCCGGCGGCCGTGCTGGCCGCGAGCGCGGGCGCCCCGACGGGCGCGGTGCCCCGGGTCGGCGCTCCGGAGCTGGAGGTCGCCGAGATCTCGGTGCGCCCCGTGCGCCGAATGCCCCGCAGAGTGCTGCTGCTCTCCCCCGCGGCCCGGCGCGCCCGTGCCCGGACCGAGGACAGGGCGCGCGTCTGAGCCGTCTCCTGCTAGCTCCGCTTGGGCACCGGTACCCGTACGAGGTCGGCGGCGATCGTCAGTTCGCCCGTGTAGCCGGCCGCGCGGGCCTGTCGCTCGAACTCGGTCGGGTCGGAGTAGCGCTGCGAGAAGTGCGTCAGCACCAGGTGCCGGACGCCCGCGTCGCGTGCCACCCGGGCGGCCTGACCGGCGGTCAGGTGGCCGTGGTCGGTGGCGAGTCGCTCGTCCTCGTCGAGGAAGGTCGACTCGATGACGAGCATGTCGCAGCCCTCCGCGAGCGCGTACACGCCCTCGCAGAGCCGGGTGTCCATGACGAAGGCGAACCGCTGCCCGGGCCTGTGCTCGCTGACGTCGTCCAGGGTGACGCCGTTCAACTCCCCCTCGCGCAGCAGCCGGCCCACGTCCGGCCCCTTGATCCCGCGTTCCGCGAGCAGCCCCGGCACCATGCGGCGCCCGTCCTGCTCGACGAGCCGGTAGCCGAAGGCCTCCACCGGGTGCGAGAGCAGTCGCGCCTCCAGGGCGTACGCGGCCTCGCGCGCCAACGTCCCGTCGGCGGACACCGGTTCCTCGCGGAGCGGGACGGTCTCGCGGTAGGCGGTGGCGTATCGGAGCCGGTCGAAGAACTTCTGCCCCGAGGCCGGGTAGTGCGCGGTGACCGGGTGCGGAACCCGGTCGAGGTTGATCCGCTGGATCACCCCGGCCAGGCCGAGGCTGTGGTCACCGTGGAAGTGGGTGACGCAGATCCGGTTGATGTCGTGCGCGGCCACCCCGGCGCGCAGCATCTGGCGCTGGGTGCCCTCGCCCGGGTCGAAGAGGATGCCCTCGCCGTCCCAGCGCAGCAGGTAGCCGTTGTGGTTGCGGCTTCGGGTGGGCACCTGGCTGGCGGTGCCCAGCACCACGAACTCTCTTACGGACACGGCTTATCCGGGGGGCCACTCGAGGCCGCGGCCGCCGAGGACGTGCGCGTGCGCGTGGAAGACGGTCTGCCCGGCGCCGGCGCCGGTGTTGAAGACGACGCGGTAGCCCTGGTCGTCGATCTTCTCGTCCGCGGCGACCCGACCGGCCTCGCGCAGCACGTCGGCGGCGACACCCGGCTCGGCGGCCGCGAGGGTGGCGGCGTCGGGGTAGTGCACCTTGGGGATGACGAGCACGTGCGTGGGCGCCTTCGGGCTGATGTCCCGGAAGGCGACGGTCGTCTCGGTCTCCCGGACGACGGTCGCCGGGATGTCGCCCGCGACGATCTTGCAGAACAGGCAGTCCGCCTGGGGTTCCCCGGCCATTGCTGAGCCTCCCGTGAAGGTGATCGGTCCCGGCATCGTATCCGCCGGCGCCCGCGCCCCGGCCAGGGGTTTGTGGCGCGGCCCGGTCAGCCCCAGCGTCCCGTGCGGGCCAGCAGGACAGCGACCGCGGCGGTGCCGGCGGTGGAGGTGCGCAGCACGGAGGGCCCCAGCCGGAACGGCAGGGCGCCGGCTTCCGCGAAGGCCGCGAGTTCCTCCGGGGAGACCCCGCCCTCGGGGCCGACGACCACGACGACGGACCCGGACGAGGGCAGTTCGGCCGTCGCCAGGGCTCCGGACGGGGCGTCCCGGTCCTCGTGCAGGACCACGGCCAGGTCGGCCTCGGCGAGCAGCGCCGCCACCTGCTTCGTGGAGAGGGCCTCGGCCACCTCCGGGAAGCTGACCCGGCGGGACTGCTTGCCCGCCTCCCGGGCCGTGTTGCGCCACTTGGCGAGGGACTTGGCGCCCCGGTCGCCGCGCCACTGGGTGATGCAGCGCGAGGCCTGCCAGGGCACGATCGCGTCGACGCCGGTCTCGGTCATGGTCTCCACGGCGACCTCGCCCCGGTCGCCCTTCGGCAGCGCCTGCACGACGGTGATCCGGACGGCGGGCGCCGGCTCCTCGAAGGCCCCGGACACGGACACGACGAGGCGGTCCTTGCCCTCGGCCGCCTTCACGACGGCGTCGGCCCAGCGGCCCCGGCCGTCCGTGAGGACCACCGCCTCGCCGGGGTTGAGCCGCTTGACCGACACCGCGTGCCGGCCCTCGGGGCCCTCCAGGGTGAACTCCGGCCCCGCGGGGACCTCTTCGACCACGAACACGGGGGCCGTCATGATGCTCTCCTCATCTGCAACACCTTCAACGCGCTCTGCGCCTCGGCCAGTTCGGCCGCGAGCAGCTCCGTCAGCTCCCCGGCCGGCAGCGTCCGCGCCAGCCGGTGGCCCTGGCCCGCCCACAGGGCCATGCCCTGCGGGTCCCCGGCGGCGGCCGCCGCCTTGCGCAGGCCCGAGGTCAGGTGGTGGACCTGCGGGTAGGCGGCCGGGGCGTACGGGCCGTGTTCCCGCATGAAGCGGTTGACCAGGCCCCGCGCGGGCCGGCCCGAGAAGGCTCGGGTGAGTTCCGTGTGCGGGAAGAGCGGGTTCGTCAGCGCCTTCTTGTGCAGGGGGTGCGCCCCCGACTCCGGACACGCCAGGAAGGCCGTGCCGAGCTGGGCCGCCTCCGCGCCCGCCGCGAGCACCGCCGCGACCTGCGCGCCGCGCATCAGCCCGCCCGCCGCGATGATCGGGAGGGCCACGGCCTCCCGTACCCGGGCGACCAGCACGAGCAGTCCGACCCCGGCCGTGCCGTCGATCTCGGGGTCGTCGCGGTGCGTGCCCTGGTGGCCGCCCGCCTCGACGCCCTGGACGCAGACGGCGTCGGCTCCCGCCGCCTCGGCGGCCCGCGCCTCCTCCACCGAGGTCACCGTGACGACGGTGTACGTGCCGGCCTCGCGCAGCCGGGCGCAGACGGTGGCGGGTGGGCAGCCGAAGGTGAACGAGACGACGGGGACGGGGTCCTCGACGAGGATGGCCAGCTTGGCCTCGTAGCCGTCGTCGGAGGTGCCGATGATGTCCTCCTCGGCGAGCGACACCTCGTACCAGTTGGCCTCGCCGGCGAGCTGTCCCCGGTACGTCTCGATCGCGGCCGGGTCCACGTAGCCGGTCTGCGGCATGAAGAGGTTGACGCCGAACGGACGTCGGGTGAGCGCGCGCAGCCGCTTGATCTCCTGGTACATCCCGTCGGCGGTCTTGTAGCCGCCGGCCAGGAAGCCCAGCCCGCCCGCCTCGCACACGGCGGCGGCCAGCGGCGGACAGGAGGCGCCGCCCGCCATGGGCGCCTGCACGATCGGGTAGGGGGTGAGACCGTTCGGCGAGGAGGGCATGGACTGCATCGTGCCACGTCCCGCGCACCGGGCCGAATCATCGCATTCGCCTGGCATAGTCCGCCTGCGAAGTCGCTCGACCCCGTGTCGCGCCCCGCCCCGCACGGCATCGAGCCCGACCCGGGACATCCCCGGATCGGGCTCGTGCGAGAGGGTGCGGGCGGCCGGTCAGCGGCCGTTGAACGCGTCCTTCAGGCGACTGAACAGACCCTGCTGGCCCGGCGCGAACTGGCCCATCGGCCGCTCCTCGCCGCGCAGCTTCGCGAGCTGGCGCAGCAGTTCCTCCTGCTGGGCGTCCAGCTTGCCGGGGGTGGTGACCTCGACGTGGACGATCAGGTCGCCGCGCCCGCCGCCGCGCAGGTGCGTGACGCCGCGCCCGTGCAGCGGGATCGCCTGCCCGGAGCCGGTGCCGGGCCGGATGTCGATCTCCTCCAGGCCGTCCAGCGTCTCCAGCGGGCATTTGGTGCCCAGGGCCGCCGCCGTCATGGGGAGGGTGACCGTGCAGTGCAGGTCGTCCCCGCGCCGCTGGAAGGTCGGGTGCGGCAGCTCGTGGATCTCCACGTACAGGTCGCCGGCGGGGCCGCCGCCGGGGCCGACCTCGCCTTCGCCCGCGAGCTGGATGCGGGTGCCGTTCTCGACACCGGCGGGGATCTTGACCGTGAGGCTGCGGCGGGACCGCACCCGGCCGTCGCCCGCGCACTCGGGGCACGGGGTGGGGACCACGGTGCCGAAGCCCTGACACTGCGGGCAGGGTCGCGAGGTCATGACCTGGCCCAGGAAGGACCGGGTGACCTGTGAGACCTCGCCGCGACCGCGACACATGTCACACGTCTGCGCCGAGGTGCCGGGGGCGGCGCCCTCACCGGAGCAGGTCGTGCAGACCACGGCCGTGTCGACCTGGATGTCCTTGGTCGTCCCGAAGGCCGCCTCGTCCAGTTCCAGGTCGAGGCGGATCATGGCGTCCTGGCCGCGGCGGGTCCGCGAGCGCGGTCCGCGCTGCTGGGACTGGCCGAAGAAGGCGTCCATGATGTCGGAGAAGTTGCCGAAGCCACCCGCCCCGAATCCGCCCGCGCCGCCGCCGCCCGAGGAGGACAGCGGGTCGCCGCCGAGGTCGTAGACCTGCTTCTTCTGCGGGTCCGAGAGCACCTCGTAGGCCGCGTTGATCTCCTTGAAGCGCTCCTGCGTCTTCGGGTCCGGATTCACGTCCGGGTGGAGTTCGCGGGCGAGGCGACGGAAGGCCTTCTTGATCTCGTCCTGCGATGCGTCGCGGCGCACGCCGAGAACGGCGTAGTAGTCCGTGGCCACTTACGACTCCGCCAGGATCTGTCCGACGTAACGTGCCACTGCGCGTACCGCTCCCATCGTTCCGGGGTAGTCCATGCGGGTCGGTCCGACCACGCCGAGTTTGGCGACTGCTTCGCCGCCCGAACCGTAGCCGACCGAGACGACGGACGTGGAGTTCAGTCCCTCGTAGGCATTCTCATGCCCGATCTTCACGGCCATCCCCGACTCGTTGGCCTCGCCCAGCAGCTTGAGGAGCACGACCTGCTCCTCCAGCGCCTCGAGCACCGGCCTGATCGTCAGGGGAAAGTCATGTCCGAACCGTGTGAGGTTGGCGGTGCCGCCGATCATCAGCCGCTCCTCCGCCTCCTCCACGAGCGTTTCGAGAAGGGTGTCGAGGACGGCCTTGACCGTCGCCCGGTCCTCGGTCTCGAAGGACTCCGGAAGGTCCTGTACCAGCGGCGGCACGTCGGTGAACCGACGGCCGACCACCCGGCTGTTGAGCCGCGCCCGCAGGTCGGCGAGCGAGGTCTCCCCGAAGGGCGTCTGGCAGTCGACCAGCCGCTGCTCGACCCGCCCGGTGTCCGTGATCAACACGAGCATCAGGCGCGCGGGCGCCAACGACAGCAGCTCGACGTGCCGGACGGTGGAACGGGTCAGCGACGGGTACTGCACCACGGCCACCTGCCGGGTGAGCTGCGCGAGCAGCCGTACGGTGCGCCCCACGACGTCGTCGAGGTCGACGGCGCCGTCGAGGAAGTTCTGGATGGCCCGCCGCTCCGGCGTGGACAGCGGTTTGACCCCCGCCAGCTTGTCCACGAAGAGCCGGTAACCCTTGTCGGTGGGGATCCGACCGGCGCTGGTGTGGGGCTGGGCGATGTAGCCCTCGTCCTCCAGCAGCGCCATGTCGTTGCGCACGGTGGCGGGCGAGACGCCGAGCCGGTGCCGCTCGGTGAGCGCCTTGGAGCCGACCGGCTCCTCCGTCCCGACGTAGTCCTGGACGATGGCGCGCAGCACCTCGAGTCTGCGTTCGCTGAGCATCGCGCACACCTCCAGATGCGGTCGGTCGTCTTCGGTCGTCGGTCGGTCCCGTTGCGGGCCTTGTTGGCACTCTGCGCATTCGAGTGCCAGAGATCCCCCGGTCAGTGTACGGCCGGGTGGTACGCGGGAGGCAAGGGCGGCCCGCCAGGGTAGCGTCGCGGCATGGACGTGCGATGGGAAGAGGCGGGCTGGGAACGGCTGACCGGACGGGTCGGACGCCGTCGACTGCCGGTGTGGGACTGCACCGTGGGGCTGGTGGTGGGCGACGATTCGGTCCTCCTCGTCGACCCCGGTTCGTGCGTGCGCGAGGGTGCGCGGGTGCGGGCCGAAGCGGAGCGGCTCACCGGCCGGCACGTGACCCATATCGCATTCACGCACGGACATTTCGACCACGTTCTGGGTGGCTCCGCCTTCACGGGCGCCGAGTTCCTCGGCGCGGTCGGCCTGGACAAGGTGCTGTCGACGCCCACCGGCCGCGAGGAGCTGCGGTACAGCGCGACCGCGCAGGGTCTGGACGCGGCGGAGGCCGAGGAGGCCGCCGACCTGGTCGTGGCGCCGGGGCACCCGGTGTCGGGCGAACGGACGCTGGACCTGGGCGCCGTGCAGGTGCTGCTCGCGAACCTCGGGCCCGCGCACTCCCAGCACGACCTGGCGGTCTTCGTGCCGGGCGAACGGGAGGTCGTCTTCTGCGGGGACCTGGTCGAGGAGTCGGGCGAACCCCAGGCCGGCTCGGACGCGGTGCCCGGCCAGTGGCCGGCGGCCCTGGACCGGCTGCTCTCGCTGGGCGGCGACGACGCACTGTACGTGCCGGGTCACGGAGCGGTGGTCGACGCGGCCTTCGTCCGTGCGCAACGCGACACACTGGCAACGAGGTTCGGCGTGTCGACGGCGTGAGCCCGGGCTCTCTCGTACGGTCGCCGGATGCGTGAGTACTCCCCCGACCTGACCCCGCCGTGGAAGCGCGCCAAGGCCGTGCCCGAGGTGTCGGCGGACCGCGACCTGGTGGTCGAGGTGGCCGGTACGGACTTCTGCGGCGCCGTGGTGGCCTGCGAGGCCGGCACGGTGACCCTGGAGGACCGCTTCGGCAAGCGGCGGGTGTTCCCGCTGGAGCCCCGCGGCTTCCTGCTGGACGGGGCGGTCGTCACCCTGACCCGCCCGTCCCGCGCCCCGACCGCCCCGGCCCGTACGGCCTCGGGCTCGCTCGCGGTCCCCGGGGCCCGGGCCCGGGTGGCCCGGGCGGGCCGGATCTACGTCGAGGGCCGCCACGACGCCGAGCTGGTGGAGCGGGTCTGGGGCGACGACCTGCGCATCGAGGGCGTGGTCGTGGAGTACCTGGAGGGCATCGACGACCTGCCGACGATCGTGGCGGACTTCGCGCCGGCCGCGGACGCCCGGTTGGGGGTCCTGGTGGACCACCTGGTGCCGGGTTCGAAGGAGTCGCGGATCGCCGCCGAGGTCACCTCTGCGCACGTCCTGATCGTGGGCCATCCCTACGTGGACGTCTGGCAGGCGGTGAAACCGTCCGCCCTGGGCATCGCGGCCTGGCCGGTGATCCCGCGCGGGGAGGACTGGAAGACGGGCGTCTGCCGGGCGCTGGGCTGGCCGCCGAACACGGGCGCCGCCTGGCAGCACATCCTGTCCAAGGTGACCTCGTACCGCGATCTGGAGCCGACCCTGCTGGGCGCGGTGGAGCACCTGATCGACCACGTCACCGCCTGACGGGGCCGGACGGCCGCGGACGCCCTGGGCCGGCCCTAGTCCACCAGGTCGCGGACGACCGCGTCGGCCAGCAGCCGCCCCCGCAGGGTCAGCACGGCGCTCCCGGCCTCGTACGGGCCGGGGGCGAGCAGTCCGTCCGCCAGGGCGCGTCGGGACGCCGCCAGGCCCGCGGGGGCCAGCAGCGACAGCGGGACGCCGTCCACGAGCCGCAGCTCCAGCAGGATCCGCTCGACGCGCCGGTCCTCGTCCGACAGGAGTTCCCTGCCCGCGCCCGGGGAGCGGCCCTCGGCCAGCGCCGCGGCGTAGGCGCCGGGGTGCTTCACGTTCCACCAGCGCACCCCGCCCACGTGCGAGTGGGCGCCGGGGCCGGCCCCCCACCAGTCGGCGCCGCGCCAGTACAGCTCGTTGTGCAGGCAGCGCCCGGCCTCGGAGGTCGCCCAGTTCGACACCTCGTACCAGGAGTAGCCGGCCTCGGCCATCACCGAGTCGGCGATCAGGTACCGGTCGGCGTGCACGTCGTCGTCCGTCATCGGGACCTCGCCGCGACGGATCCGCCGGGCCAGCTGCGTGCCCTCCTCCACGATCAGCGCGTAGGCGCTGACGTGGTCCGGACCGGCCCCCAGCGCGGCCGCCAGCGTGGCCCGCCAGTCCTCGTCGGACTCGCCGGGCGTGCCGTAGATCAGGTCGAGGTTCACGTGCTCGAAGCCGGCCGCCCGCGCCTCCGCCACGCACGCCTCGGGGCGCCCCGGCGTGTGGGTGCGGTCGAGCACCTTCAGGACGTGCTGTTTGGCGCTCTGCATGCCGAAGGAGACCCGGTTGAAGCCGCCCGCGCGCAGTTCCGCGAGGTACCGCGGGTCCACCGACTCCGGGTTGGCCTCGGTGGTGATCTCGGCGTCCTCGGCCAATCCGAACTCGTCCCGGATCGCCCCGAGCATCCGCACGAGGTCCCCGGCGGGCAGCAGGGTGGGCGTGCCGCCGCCCACGAACACGGTGCGCACGGCCCGCGGGTCGTCCCCGAGGACCTTGCGCGCCAGCCTGACCTCGTCGATCAGGGTGTCGGCGTAGTTCTCGCGGGAGGCGAGCACGCCACCGGTACCCCGCAGCTCGGTGGCCGTGTAGGTGTTGAAGTCGCAGTACCCGCAGCGCGTCGCGCAGTAGGGGACGTGCAGGTAGAAGCCGAGCGGCCGCTCGCCGGCACCCGCCAGGGCGTGCGACGGCAGCGAGCCGTCTTCGGGCATGGGTTCACCGTCGGGCAGTGCGGAAGGCATGAGCCCATTGTCCCGCACCGCCCGAAGGTCGTTTACGCTCCGCGACCGCGGCCGACCCGGAGGCTCGGGCCGCCAGGGGTCACGCCTCGTTCGAGCCCGCGTACATCTCGTCGATGAGGTACTTGAACTCTCGCTCCACGACCGGCCTCTTGAGCTTGAGGCTCGGGGTGAGGTCGCCGTGCTCGACGTCGAGGTCGCGGGGCAGCAGCCGGAACTGCTTGACCGTCTGCCAACGCTGGAGGCCCTCGTTGAGGGTCTGCACGTAGGTCTCGACGAGCCGTACCGTCTCGGGCGCGGCCACGACCTCGGCGTACGTCTTGCCCTCAAGGCCGTGGTCGGCGGCCCAGGTCAGGATGGCGGGCCCGTCCAGGGCGATCAGCGCGGAGCAGAAGTTCCGGTCGGCGCCGTGCACCACGATGCTGGAGACGTACGGGCAGATCGCCTTGAACCGGCCCTCGATCTCGGCCGGGGCGACGTACTTGCCGCCCGAGGTCTTGATCAGGTCCTTCTTGCGGTCGGTGATGCGCAGGAAGCCGTCCGGGGAGAGCTCGCCGATGTCGCCGGTGTGCAGCCAGCCGTCGGCCTCCAGCACCTCGGCGGTCTTGTCCGGCAGCCCGTGGTAGCCCTGCATGATCCCGGGGCCGCGCAGCAGGATCTCGCCGTCGTCGGCGATGCGGACCTCGGTGCCGGGGAGCGGCTTGCCAACGGTGCCGGTGCGGTAGGCCTCGCCGGGGTTGACGAAGGAGGCCGCGCTGGACTCCGTGAGGCCGTAGCCCTCCAGGATGTGGATGCCGGCGCCGGCGAAGAAGTAGCCGATGTCGGGGGCGAGGGCCGCGGAGCCGGAGATCGCGGCGCGCAGCTTTCCGCCGAAGGCGTCGCGGAGCTTGGAGTAGACGAGCGCGTCGGCGACCTTGTGGCGGGTGGCGAGGCCGAGGGGGACGGACGCGTTGCCGGTGCGCCGGAAGTTGTCCTGGCTGACCTTGGCGTACTCGCGGGCGACGCCGGCCGCCCACTTGAAGATCTTGTACTTGGCCCCGCCGGCGGCGCGCGCCTTGCCGGCGGCGCCGTTGTAGACCTTCTCGAAGATGCGCGGAACGGCGGCCATGTAGGTCGGCTGCACGATCGGCAGGTTCTCGATGATCTTGTCGATCCGGCCGTCGATGGCGGTGACGTGGCCGACCTCGATCTGGCCGGAGGTCAGCACCTTGCCGAAGACGTGCGCGAGCGGCAGCCACAGGTACTGGACGTCGTCCGAGTTGATCATGCCGGTCGCGACGGTGGCCTTGGCCATGTACGACCAGTTGTCGTGCGGCAGCCGCACGCCCTTGGGGCGGCCGGTGGTGCCGGAGGTGTAGATCAGGGTGGCGAGCTGGTCGGCGGTGATCGCCGCGATCCGCTCCTTGATCGCCTCGGGGTGCTTGGCGAGGTACTCCTTGCCGCGCGCCTCCAGGTCGGCGAGGGAGAGCACCCAGCCCTCGGGGTCGCTCTCGTGCGCGACCGCGTCCTCCGCCTCCAGCACCACCACGTGGGCGAGGCGGGGCGCGGGCCTTGGCCAGCTGCTTGGCGTCCTCGGCGATCAGCACCCGGCTCTCGGAGTCGGCCAGGATGAACGCCGACTCCTCGCCGTTGGTGCTCGGGTAGATCGTGGTGGTCGCGGCGCCGGCGCACATCACGCCGAGGTCGGCCAGGATCCATTCGACCCGGGTGTTGGAGGCGAGCGCGACCCGGTCCTCCGACTGGAGTCCGAGGTCCGCGAGGCCGGCGGCGATGGCGAACACCCGCTCGGCCGCCTGCCCCCAGCTGAGCGACTTCCAGTCGTCGGGGCCCCCCGAGCCGCCGGCCGCGGGGACCGGATAGCGGTAGGCCTCGGCGTTCGGCGTGGCCGCGACGCGCTCAAGGAAGAGGGCCGCCACGGTGGGCGGGCGGTTCTCGATCAAGGTCTGTGTGTCGCTCACGACATCCTCCGGACCGGTCCACGCGGCAGTGCGTGGGCGTGGGGCGCTTGGGACGGGCGGGTGGGGACCTGCGCGTTACGGCTGGCGAGTTTGTGACTGGCGAGTAACCATCAAGCAGTGATCAGACTAGAGGCCGCCCGCCCGGCGCGTAAGAGGCGGCGAGCAGCCGCTTCATAACGAAACGGGCCCCCATGCGGATGCATGTGGGCCCGTTCCTCACGACATGGGACAGGCGCGCTTCTTGACCTGCCCTTTACACCCGTCCGGCGTCCGCTACTTCTTCTTGCCGGACTCGTCGCTGGAGAGGACGGCGATGAAGGCCTCCTGCGGGACCTCCACGGAGCCGACCATCTTCATCCGCTTCTTGCCTTCCTTCTGCTTCTCCAGCAGCTTCCGCTTACGGGAGATGTCACCGCCGTAGCACTTGGCGAGGACGTCCTTGCGGATGGCGCGGATGGTCTCGCGGGCGATGACGCGGGAGCCGACGGCCGCCTGGATCGGGATCTCGAAGGCCTGGCGCGGGATGAGCTCGCGCAGCTTCGCGACCAGGCGCACGCCGTAGGCGTAGGCCGCGTCCTTGTGCGTGACGGCGGAGAAGGCGTCGACCTTGTCGCCGTGCAGCAGGATGTCGACCTTGACCAGCCCGGAGGCCTGCTCGCCGGTGGGCTCGTAGTCGAGGGAGGCGTAACCGCGCGTCTTGGACTTCAGCTGGTCGAAGAAGTCGAACACGATCTCCGCGAGAGGGAGCGTGTAGCGGATCTCGACCCGGTCCTCGGAGAGGTAGTCCATCCCGAGGAGCGTGCCGCGGCGCTGCTGGCAGAGCTCCATGATCGCGCCGATGAACTCGGAGGGCGCGAGCAGGGTGGCCCGCACGACCGGCTCGAACACGTCCGAGATCTTGCCCTCGGGGAACTCGCTCGGGTTGGTGACGTTGACCTCCTTGCCGTCCTCCAGGACGACGCGGTAGATCACGTTGGGCGCGGTGGCGATCAGGTCGAGGCCGAACTCGCGCTCCAGGCGCTCGCGGACCACGTCCAGGTGCAGCAGGCCGAGGAAGCCCACGCGGAAGCCGAAGCCCAGCGCCGCCGAGGTCTCCGGCTCGTAGACGAGCGCGGCGTCGTTGAGCTGGAGCTTGTCGAGGGCCTCGCGCAGGTCGGGGTAGTCCGAACCGTCGAGCGGGTACAGGCCCGAGAAGACCATCGGACGCGGGTCCTTGTAGCCGCCGAGGGCCTCGGTCGCGCCGTTGTGCAGGCTGGTGATGGTGTCACCGACCTTGGACTGACGGACGTCCTTCACGCCGGTGATGATGTAGCCGACCTCGCCGACGCCGATGCCGTCGGAGGGGGTCATCTCCGGGGAGGAGACGCCGATCTCCAACAGCTCGTGGGTCGCGCCGGTGGACATCATCCGGATGCGCTCGCGCTTGTTGAGCTGACCGTCCACGACACGCACGTAGGTGACGACACCGCGGTACGAGTCGTAGACCGAGTCGAAGATCATCGCGCGGGCGGGGGCGTCCTTGGGACCGACCGGGGCCGGAACCGTGGCGACGATCTTGTCGAGCAGCGCGTCCACGCCGAGACCGGTCTTCGCGGAGACCCGCAGCACGTCCTCGGGCTGGCAGCCGACCAGGTTCGCGAGCTCCTCGGCGAACTTCTCCGGCTGGGCGGCCGGCAGGTCGATCTTGTTCAGCACGGGGACGATCGCGAGGTCCTTCTCCATCGCCAGGTACAGGTTGGCGAGGGTCTGGGCCTCGATGCCCTGCGCGGCGTCCACGAGCAGGACCGTGCCCTCGCAGGCGGCGAGGGAGCGCGAGACCTCGTAGGTGAAGTCGACGTGCCCCGGGGTGTCGATCATGTTGAGGACGTGGGTCTTGCCCTCGTCCTCGCCCGTGTTCGGGGCCCAGGGCAGACGGACCGCCTGGGACTTGATCGTGATGCCGCGCTCACGCTCGATGTCCATGCGGTCGAGGTACTGGGCGCGCATCTGCCGCGAGTCCACCACACCGGTGAGCTGGAGCATCCGGTCGGCAAGCGTCGACTTGCCGTGGTCGATGTGCGCGATGATGCAGAAATTGCGGATCAGCGCCGGGTCGGTACGGCTCGGCTCGGGCACGTGGCTGGGGATCGCGGGCACGCAGTGTCCTGATTCTCGGGTCGCAGTCGGGAAGTCGTCTCTATATACGCTCCATGGTCCCATGGACGGGGGCATGCGACCGGTTTGGGCCGCCCGGAGCGTGCCTGGTAGCCTGAGCAGCTGTGTCTCGTATGGCCTCAAGCTGTTCGGGACGCAATCCGAAGATCAAACTCTGAACCTGCAAAGGCTCTTTCGTGGCGAACATCAAGTCCCAGATCAAGCGGAACAAGACGAACGAGAAGGCGCGCCTGCGCAACAAGGCCGTCAAGTCCTCGCTCAAGACCGCGATCCGCAAGGCCCGCGAGGCCGTGGCCGCGGGCGACGTCGAGAAGGCCACCCTGGCTTCCCGCGACGCTTCGCGTGCGCTCGACAAGGCTGTCTCGAAGGGTGTCATCCACAAGAACGCCGCCGCCAACAAGAAGTCGGCGCTGGCGATCAAGGTTGCCTCCCTCCAGGGCTGAGCTCCTGATGTGATCGCCGGGTAGGAACGCAGCGGGCCCTCTCTCCCGCTCCTGACCGGCACTCCGCGCCGCACGCGAAGCGTTCGCCACGCGGGTGCGGCGCAACCAGAACCACCGAAGGCCCCGACGGCCACCCTTCCCCAGGGTGCCGCCGGGGCCTTCGCCTTTGCCGGGGGCGGGGTGCGGGGGCGGGGCG
>NZ_LGDE01000425.1 GCF_001279725.1 Streptomyces sp. WM4235
CCCCTCCGCGGGGCCCGGCCCCCCTCCCTCCGCCGCACCAGGAGAAAGAGAGCACGCCCGCCATGTTCGAGACCGTCCGCCAGGACCTGCGCAACACCCTCGACGAGATCCGCTCCGCCGGCCTGCACAAGCCCGAGCGCGTCATCGGCACCCCGCAGAACGCGTCCGTCGGCGTCACCTCCGGCGGCTCCGCGGGCGAGGTCCTGAACTTCTGCGCCAACAACTACCTCGGCCTCGCCGACCACCCCGAGGTCGTCGCCGCGGCCAAGGACGCCCTGGACCGCTGGGGCTACGGCATGGCCTCCGTCCGCTTCATCTGCGGCACCCAGGAGGTCCACAAGGAGCTGGAGGCGCGCCTGTCCTCCTTCCTGGGCCAGGAGGACACGATCCTCTACTCCTCGTGCTTCGACGCCAACGGCGGCGTCTTCGAGACCCTCCTCGGCGCCGAGGACGCGGTGATCTCCGACGCCCTCAACCACGCCTCGATCATCGACGGCATCCGCCTCTCCAAGGCCCGCCGCTACCGCTACGCGAACCGCGACCTCGCGGAACTGGAGACCCGGCTCAAGGACGCGCAGGACGCCCGCCGCCGTCTGATCGTCACCGACGGCGTGTTCTCCATGGACGGCTACGTCGCCCCGCTCGCGGAGATCTGCGACCTCGCCGAGCGCTACGACGCCATGGTCATGGTCGACGACTCCCACGCCGTCGGCTTCGTCGGCCCCGGCGGCCGCGGCACCCCCGAGCTGCACGGGGTCATGGACCGGGTCGACATCATCACCGGCACCCTGGGCAAGGCCCTCGGCGGCGCCTCCGGCGGCTACGTCGCGGCGCGCGCCGAGATCGTCGAACTGCTGCGCCAGCGCTCGCGTCCGTACCTCTTCTCCAACTCCCTCGCCCCCGTCATCGCGGCGGCCTCGCTCAAGGTCCTCGACCTGCTGGAGTCGGCCGGTGACCTGCGCGAGCAGCTCGCCGCCAACACCGCGCTGTTCCGCGCGAAGATGACCGACGCCGGCTTCGAGGTCCTCCCCGGAGACCACGCCATCGCCCCCGTCATGATCGGGGACGCCGCCGAGGCGGCCCGGATGGCGGAGCTGCTGCTGGAGCGCGGCGTGTACGTGATCGGCTTCTCGTACCCCGTGGTGCCCATGGGCGCGGCGCGGATCCGCGTGCAGCTGTCGGCCGCCCACTCCACGGCCGACGTGGAGCGCGCGGTGGCGGCGTTCATCGAGGCCCGTGCGGCGCTCGGGGCGTCTGTGGCCTGAGACAATGGCGGGGTGATCGACCCCCGCCGGCTGCGCATCCTGCGGGCCGTGGCGGACCACCGTACGGTGACCGCCGCGGCCGCAGCCCTGTACCTCACCCCCTCCGCCGTCTCCCAGCAGCTCGCCGCGCTGGAGCAGGAGACCGGACACGCCCTGCTCACCCGCAGCGGCCGGGGCGTACGGCTCACCGCGGCCGGGGAGATCCTCGTCGGGCACGCCCACGAGGTGCTGGCCCAACTGGAGCGCGCCGAAGCCGAACTCGCGGCGTACGCGGGCGGCTCGGCGGGCGAGGTCACGGTCGCCGCCTTCGCCACCGGCATCGCGGAGGTGCTCGCTCCGGCGCTCGCCCGCCTCGCGGTGGACCATCCCGGCATCCGGCTCCGCGTCCGCGACGCGGAGGGCGACCAGAGCCTGCCGCTGCTGCTGGCCGGGGAGGCGGACCTGGCGCTCGCGGTGGAGTACCGCGGCGCCCCCGGCGCGGACGACGGCCGACTGTCGATCGTCCCCCTCTACGCGGAACCCTTCGACGCGGTCCTCCCGGCCGGCCACCCCCTCGCCGACCTGCCCACCGTGTCGCTCGCCGACCTCTCCGACTCCGACTGGGTGGGCCAGTACCCCGGCAACCCGTGCCACGACGTGACCCTGCTCGCCTGCGAACTGGCGGGCTTCCAACCGCGGTTCGCGCACTCCTCCGACGACTTCCGTGCCGTGACCGCCCTCGTCGGCGCGGGCGGCGGCGTCGCCCTGGTGCCGCGTTCGGCCCTGCGCGGCATGGACCTCAAGGAGGTCCAGGTCCGCCCGGTCGCCGGCCCCGCAGCAACCCGCCGGGTCTTCGCCGCCACCCGCCGGGGCGCCGAGTCCCACCCGCTGATCGCCCCCGTGCTGGCGGCCCTGTCGCGCGAGGCGGAACGCGTCCCGACGCACTGACCCGGCCGGCGCCCTTGGTTCTGCTCGTGTGCTCCGAGGGGCCTCGGCCCGACCCCCGCGTCGAGGTCGACCCGGGCAGATCGCCGCCGTGGATGCTTGAAGTTGCGTGAAACTCCCCGCTACCTTGCGAGAAAACGCACACTCGAAGTCGTCGCGTACCAGGGAGCCCGCATGAGTCACGTCGCGCAGGAGTTGGCCACACAACCCGAATGCTGGGAACGGGCCGCCGAACTGGCCACGACACACCGGACCTTGCTGCCGCGAAGCGGGGAGCGCACCGCGATCGTCGGCTGTGGGACCTCCTTCTACATGGCCCAGGCGGCCGCCGCCCTGCGCGAGGAGTCCGGCCAGGGCGAGACGGACGCCTTTCCCGCCTCCGAGTTCCCGCGCCACCGCCGCTACGACCGCGTCGTGGCGCTGACCCGCTCCGGAACCACCACCGAGGTGCTGGACCTGCTGGCCGGGCTCCGGGACGCCGGAGTGCCGACCACCGCCGTCATCGGGGACCCGGCCACGCCCGTGACGACCCTCGCGGACGACCTCGTCGTCCTGGACTTCGCGGACGAACGATCCGTCGTACAGACCCGCTTCGCCACGACGGCCCTGACCCTGCTGCGGGCCCACGTCGGCGCCCACACCCCGGCCGTCGTCGCCGACGCGCGCACCGCGCTCGCCGAACCGCTGCCCGCCGCACTGGAGACCCTCGACCAGTACACCTTCCTCGGTCGCGGCTGGAGCGTGGGACTGGCCCACGAGGCGGCCCTGAAGATGCGCGAGGCCTCGCTGTCCTGGGCCGAGTCCTACCCGGCCATGGAGTACCGGCACGGCCCCGTCAGCGTCACCGGCCCCGGCACCGCCACCTGGTCCCTGGGCGAGGCCCCCGACGGCATCGCCGACCAGGTCCTCGCCGCCGGCGCCGCATGGGTGGAGGGTCGGCTCGACCCCCTCGCCGAACTGGTCCGTGTCCACCGGCTGGCCCTCGCCGTCGCCGCGCGCCGACGGCTCGACCCGGACGCGCCCCGCAACCTGACCCGCTCCGTCGTCCTCACCACGGGCGAGGAGGCGGTCCGATGACCCTCGTCCCCGCCGGCCACCTGGTGGCGGACGCGGCCAAGGCCGGCCGCGCCGTCGCCGCCTTCAACATCATCACGCTGGAACACGCCGAAGCCGTGATCGCGGGCGCCGAACAGTTGGGCCTGCCGGTGATCCTGCAACTCAGCGAGAACGCGGTGAAGTTCCGGGGCGGACAACTGCTCCCCATCGCCCGCGCCGCCGTCGCCTGCGCGGAGGAGGCCGCCGTCCCCGTCGGGCTGCACCTCGACCACGTCAAGAGCGCCGAACTGCTGCGCCGGGCCGCGGACGCCGGCTTCGGGTCGGTGATGTACGACGCCGCACGGCTGCCGTACGCCGAGAACCTGGAGGCCACCCGCTCCGCCGCCGACTGGGCCCACGCCAACGGGCTCTGGATCGAAGCCGAACTGGGCGAGGTCGGCGGCAAGAACGGGGCCGCGCCGCTGGACCCGCACGCGCCGGGCGCCCGTACCGACCCGGACGAGGCGCGACGGTTCGTCGCCGACTCCGGGGTGGACGCGCTCGCCGTGGCCGTCGGCAGCACCCACGCCATGACCAGCCGGACCGCCGCGCTGGACCACGCGCTGCTCGCCCGCCTGACCAAGGCGGTGGACGTCCCCCTCGTGCTGCACGGTTCCTCCGGACTCCCGGACTCCGAACTCGCGGCGGCCGTCGCGGGGGGCATCCGCAAGGTCAACATCGGCACCGCCCTCAACGTGGCCATGACGGAGGCCATCCGTACCCACCTCACCCCGGCGGACCCGCGTCCCTACCTCACGGCGGCCCGAACGGCGATGGCGGCGACCACCGTCGCCATGCTCACCGCCCTGAACTGAGCGCGGCCGCCGCCCCGCGAGTGCGGCGGTCCGGGAGCGACCCGCCGGGCGGGGTTCGCCGCCGACCGTCCGGCGCGGCCGTCGCGAACCCCGCCACGGGGCCCTTCCGGATTCTTGAAACAGGTTCTAGTGTGCCCTCCGCCAGTGACGACGGACCGCGAGACCTCCGGAGGGCCCGTGCACCTCGAATACACGCCTGAGCAGCAGCGGTTGCGCACCGAACTGCGCGCCTACTTCGCCGAGCTGGTGCCCCGGGACGTCCACGCCCGCTACGAGGACCCCGCCGCGCAGAAGCGCTTCTACCGCGAGACCATCCGCCGGCTCGGAGACGACGGATGGCTCGGGGTCGGCTGGCCCGAGGAGTACGGCGGACGTGGCATGTCCCCCGTGGACCAGTTCATCTTCTTCGACGAGGCCGCACAGGCCGTCGTGCCCCTGCCGCTCATGGCACTGAACACCGTCGGGCCGACCATCATGCAGTTCGGCACCGACGAGCAGAAGGCGTACTTCCTCCCGAAGATCCTCGCCGGCGAGATCGACTTCGCCATCGGCTACAGCGAACCCGACGCCGGCACCGACCTCGCCGCGCTCAAGTGCAAAGCCGTCCGCGAGGGCGACGAGGACACCGGCACCTACGTGGTCAACGGCCAGAAGATCTGGACCACCAACGGCGACACCGCCGACTGGGTCTGGCTCGCCGTCCGCACCGACCCCGACGCCCCCGCGCACAAGGGCATCACCATGCTCCTCGTACCGACCTCCGACCCCGGGTACTCG
This sequence comes from Streptomyces sp. WM4235, assembly GCF_001279725.1. Taxonomy (GTDB): domain Bacteria; phylum Actinomycetota; class Actinomycetes; order Streptomycetales; family Streptomycetaceae; genus Streptomyces. The sequence goes on from NZ_LGDE01000425.1 coordinate 4,877, forward strand.
TGCACCCTCATCAACACCCTCGCCTCGCACGACACCACCGCGAGTCACTACGAGAACATCCGCGTCCCCGCGAGCCGCCGGGTCGGCCGGGAGAACAAGGGCTGGCGCCTGATCACCAACCAGCTCAACCACGAGCGCGTCACCCTCGCCGCCCACGGCACCATGGCCATCCGTGCCCTGCACGACGTCCAGCGCTGGGCCGCGGAGACCAGACTCGCCGACGGCCGCCGCGTGATCGACCTGTCCTGGGTCCGCGGCAGGCTCGCCCGCACGCACACCCGGCTCGACGCGATGAAACTGCTCAACTGGCAGATGGTGAACGCGGTCCAGGCCGGCACCCTCACCCCGCAGGACGCCTCCGCCGTCAAGGTCTACGGCTCCGAGGCACGCCGCGACGCGTACGCCTGGCTCATGGAGGTCGTCGGCGCGGCCGGCTCCCTCAAGGACGGTTCCGTCGGAGCGGTCCTGCACGGTGAGTTGGAGCGCGGCTACCGCAGCGCGGTCATCTTCACCTTCGGCGGCGGCAACAACGAGATCCAGCGCGAGATCATCTCGTGGATCGGCCTCGGCATGCCCCGCGTCCGCCGCTGATCGCGTGTGGACCGCGTGTGTGACGATCCGTTGCTGAACACCCCGATGTGAGTTCTTACTCCGACATGGCCGGGGGCAGTGGTTCACGGGCTGCGTGCCAGGCAAGCGGAAGGGTGGTGACGCCCGTGCGGGCTGCGATGACCGCGCCCGCGATGGCGCAGGTGGTGTCGATGTCGCCGCGGCCGGCCACGGTGGTCCACAGGCCCTCGTGCAGGTCGTCGAGGTGGCCCGCCGCGCACCAGAGGGCGTAGGGGACGGTGTCGGGCCCGGACATGCGGTAGCCGGAGCCCAGGACCTCCGCCGCGTGCCGGACGGAGGTGTGTTCCGGCATTCGGGCCGCGATCCGTACCCCGGAGCGGACGTCGCCGACGGGGAGCCGTTCGGCGACGGACCGGAGGAAGTCCGGCCGCGCCGGGGCGGGGCCGCCGCGGCTGCGGGCGGCCAGCGCCGCGGCCAGGGCGACCGCCACCGCCCCGGAGACGGCCTCCGGGTGGTGGTGCGAGACCGCGCTCTGCCGGGCGGCCTGCTCGGCGACGGCATCGAGGTCGGCGGCGTGCCAGGCGCCGAGCGGGGCGACGCGCATGGCCGCGCCGTTGCCCCAGGAGCCCTGGCCGCCGAACTGTCCGGCGACCACTTCCCGCCAGGGTTCGCCCGCGCCGATCCGGCGGAGCACGTCGTGCATCGAGGCTCCGTAGCCGCGGTGCGTGTCCTCGGCGTAGGCCTCGGCGAGACGCAGGGCGAGGCGGTCTTGGTCGACGGTGCCGCCGCCCTCGGCGAGTTCCCGGACGAGAACGAGCGCCTGAGCGGTGTCGTCGCTCCACCGCCACAGCGGCTCCGGGGGCAGGATCCGTGCCTCCAAGGCTGCGGGGCCTTCGCGGCGCAGGATGCCGAACCAGCGGTCACCGAAGGCATCACCGAAGGCGAGCCCGGACAACGAGTCCAGCGCAGCGGTAGGCAGGGTGATCATCGGAGCAGTATGGCAAGGCGACTGTGCACCCAGCACTCCGATTTCGGTGCGGCCACGCTGCTGACGCCGCCCGACCCCCGCTCTGTCCTGAATGGCTGCGAGCCCCTGCCCGGCAAGCGCAACGATCCCTGGAAACCGCCCTGCGGCGGGGGCCGTTACCCGGCTTGGACGAGGTTGTGGAGGTGGGCGATGCCGGGCATGGCGTCGTGGACGCCGCGCGCATTCGGGGCGCCGTTTCGGGCGCGGGACGCGGGTCAGGGAGCGACGGGCTATTCCGCGCGTGGTTCACGCGGAGCGTTCGGCCGGGTCCGGTCGCGCCGAGGGGGCCGCGGTCGTCGCCTTCGCACCCAGGCCGAGGCCCAGTGCCACCAGGACCGCCGCCGCGATGACGATCGCCGCGTCGACCGCGAGCACCAGACGGACCCCGTCGAAGAGCGAGGAACCCGTGGTGGCGAGGACGCCGAGCAGCGGGATCCCGATGGTGATGCCGACCTGCTGAGTGGTGGTGACCAGGCCGGTGGCCAGGCCCTGTTCCGCGTCGCGCACACCGCTCGTCACGGTCACCCCGTACGAGATGATCGCGCCGAGGTGGCACATGCTGGCCAGCGATACGGCGACGGTCGCCAACAGCGCGCCCGACCCCGTGCCCACGGCGAGCAGTGCCGCGGTGAACAGGCCCTGACCGAAGAGGGAGGCGACCAGCGTGCGGCGGGAGCCGAACCGGCCGATGACCCGGGGCGCGTACGAGCCGGCGACCACCGACGCGATGCCCTGGACCCCGAAGACCAGACCCGTCAGGAACGCCGACAGGCGCAGCGTCTCCTGCAAGTACAGGGTCAGCACGAAGACGACCGTGGACATCATCGAGAAGGTCACCAGGCCGCCGAGGTTGCCCCAGGCCACCGTGCGCCGCTTGAGCATCGGCAGGGAGACGAGCGGGGCGGCGGCCCTGGACTCCACCACGACGAAGGCGACGAGCAGGACCGGGCCGGCGATCAGCGTCACCCAGACGTCGGCGCCGTGGAAACCGCGCTGGGCGGCCGTGGAGAGGGAGTAGATCAACGCGAGCAGCCCGCCGGTGACCGTGACCGCGCCCGGCACGTCCAGGCGCGGCCGCTCGGGGGTGCGGGACTCGGGCAGCAGGCGCGGGGCGACGGCGAGCACGACCACCGACGCGGCGGCGAGGAGCCCCATCGTGGACCGCCAGCCCAGCGTGTCGGTCATGACGCCGCCGAGGACCATGCCGATGGTGAAGCCGAGCGACAGCAGGGTGCCGGAGATGCCGAGCGCCTTGTCGCGCAGCGGGCCCTCGGGGAACGTCGTGGTCAGCAGGGACATGCCCGTCGGCACGATGACCGCCGCGCCGAGGCCCTGGAGCACCCGGCCGGTCAGGAAGGACGCCGGGTCCCAGGCGAGCGTGGTGAGCAGCGAGGCGGCGCCGAAGAGCGCGAGCCCGGTGAGGAAGAGCCTCTTGCGCCCGTGGAGGTCGGCGATCCGGCCGAAGAGCAGCAGGAACCCGCCGGAGGGGAGCGCGAACGCGGTGACCGCCCACTGGAGGGCCGACTGGCTCAGGCCCAGGTCCTTGCCGAGCACCGGCAGCGCGACGTTCAGCACGGAGAAGTCGAGCGCCACCATGAACTGGGCGGCGCACAGGACGAAGAGGACGAGCTTGGCCCGGCCGGTGAGTCGGTCACCCCCCTCGGCCGCCGACCGCGGCCCGGTGAGTGTGGTGTGTGTGTCGATTGCCATGACCACACCCTCGCCGCCCGGGAATGCCCGTGGAGAGTGGGAACTTATCCTGTTGGTGGCACCACCAGGGTGCCGACAGGGGGAGTCCGTGGCCACACCGTTCGACAAGCACCGCCGTTCCGAGCTGCGCGAGTTCCTGATGAGCCGGCGGGCCCGGATCACCCCGGCGGTGGCCGGACTGCCGGACGGCGGGGCCCGCCGCCGCACCCCCGGACTGCGCAGGGAGGAGGTCGCCGTCCTCGCCGGGGTCGGGGTCTCCTGGTACCAGTGGCTGGAGCAGGGCCGTGACATCACGGTCTCGCCCCAGGTCCTCGACGCGGTGGCCCGGGTCCTCAGACTGACCAGCGCCGAACGCCGTCACCTGTACGTGCTGGCCGGGCTGAATCCGCCCGTACTCGAAGTGGCCGCGGCGGACCGCGACATGTGCCACGGGTTGAAGCGGTTGATCGACGCGTGGATGCCGTTCCCCGCGCACATCATGGACGTGTACTGGAACACCGTGATGTACAACGACGCGGCCGCCCTGGTGCTCGGCATGCGTCCGGAGATCGTGCAGAACTGCCTGATCGCCTTCTTCACCGACCCCCTCTACCGGGCCCGTTCCAAGCACTGGGAGGAAGTCGCCTGCCACGTCGTCGCCCAGTTCCGGGCGGCGTGCTCGGAGTGCCCCGACGACGAGGGGTTCCGCTCGGTCGTCGAGGAGGCCAAGGAGGCCAGCCCGGAGTTCACCGCGCTGTGGGAGCGGCGGGACATCCGGCCCGGAGGCCTGCTCCGCAAGGAGATCGAGCACCCCGTCGTGGGCGCCCTCTTCTTCGAGTCGACCCAACTGCGCGTCCCGGCCCGCCCCGACCTGGGCATCGTCCTGCACACCCCGCTGCCGGAGGCGGCGACGGCGGAGAAACTGGACTGGCTGACCTCGCCGGAGGGGCGGCGGGGGGTCCTGTACCCGCTCGCGGGCTGAACCCCGCCGCGGCCCGTGCCCTCCACCGGCCCGCGACCGCGACCGGGCCCGGGCCCGGGCACGCGTCCTATGATGCGGACGGACGTTCCACGAGGAGACTCTCGCGCACGACGAGCGGCGGAGGTGTCGAGATGGCGACGAGCGGCGCACCCGACCCCGGGCTGTACGGCCCCGGGTCCGTCACCTGGCAGTGCCACGGGGACCCGATGATGTGGATCGCCGGGGTCCGCGCGCTGTACCTCCAGGCCCTGCACCCGCTCGCGGTCCGCGGGGTCATGGAGAACAGCGACTTCCGGCGGCACGCGTGGGGTCGGCTGTTGCGCACCGCGGACTTCGTCGGCACCCTCACCTACGGCACCACCGAGGCCGCCGAACTGGCCGGCGCCCGGGTACGCGGGATCCACCGGAAACTGTCCGCCACGGACCCCGCCACCGGCGAGCGGGTCCCCGTGGACGACCCGGGCCTGCTGCTCTGGGTGCACTGCGCGCAGATCGACAGCTTCCTGCACGTCCTGCGCCGCTCGGGCTTCCCCCTCACGGCCGCACAGGCCGACCGGTACGTCGACGAGAACCGCGTCAACGCCCGCCTCGTCGGGTTGGACCCCGCCGAGGTCCCCGCCGACACCAACGCCCTCGCGGCCTACTTCGAGCGGATCCGGCCGGAACTCGCGGCCGGCCCCGACGCACGCGCCGTGGACGACTTCCTGCGGGGCCCGCCCGTCCATCCCCTCCTCGTGCCTGGCCGAAACCTGCTGTGGCGCCCCCTGGCCGGGCTCGCCTACGGATCGCTCCCCGGATACGCGCACCGGCTGTACGGCAGACCCGCCCCGGCCCCACGGGTCGTCACCCGTCACCTGCGTCTCACCGGACGCGTCCTGCGCGGCATTCCCGCAGGTCTGCGTTGGCAACTCCCACCAGGTCACATCTTGAAAGCGATGCGTCGCATGGGCCCCGATAGCCGCCCCTCGGCGTACACACTGCGTACGTCAGCGGCCATACTGGACCGGCCGGGGAGGGCGTAGCACGACACACGGGGGCGGCTTCAAGACATGGCGGAGTCCAGACTGATCCAGGGCCGGTACCGGTCGCTCGACCTGATCGGTCGCGGCGGCATGGGCGAGGTCTGGCGGGCCCGGGACGAGTCGCTGGGGCGGCAGGTCGCGGTCAAGTGCCTCAAGCCCCCGGGGCCCGAGCAGGACGGCCACTTCACCCAGGTGCTGCGCGAGCGCTTCCGCCGCGAGGCACGGGTGGCGGCCTCCCTCCAGCACCGCGGCGTCACGGTCGTCCACGACTTCGGCGACGACAGCGCCGCCGGCGGGCCCCTCTACCTCGTCATGGAACTCCTGGAAGGGCGCAACCTCAGCCAACTGCTGGAGGACAACGAGGCGCGTCCGCTGCCCGTCGACGTGGTCCTCGACGTCGCGGAGCAGGTGGCCGCGGCCCTCGGCTACACCCACGACCAGGGAGTGGTCCACCGCGACCTGAAGCCCGCCAACATCATGCGCCTCACCGACGGCACGGTGAAGATCTGCGACTTCGGCATCGCCCGCCTCGCCCACGACATCGGCTTCACGGCCAAGCTCACCGGCGGCGGCATGGCGATGGGAACCCCCCACTACATGTCCCCCGAGCAGATCGCGGGCGGCGAGGTCGACCACCGCAGCGACCTCTACTCCCTCGGCTGCGTCCTGTACGAGATCGCCACCGGCGCCCCGCCCTTCGACCTCGGCGACTCCTGGTCCGTGCTGGTCGGACACCGCGACACCATCCCCGTCCCGCTGCGCGAGCACCGCCCCGAGCTTCCCGAACACTTCGAGCGGCTGGTCCTCGACCTGCTGGCCAAGCGTCCCGAGGACCGGCCCGGCGACGCCCGCCACCTGCACCGCCGGCTCGTCGAGGCTCGGCTGGGCCCCGGTGGGACGGTGGGCGCCCCCGCCCCGCTGCCCGCGTGGGCGGCGGGCATGACGGCCGGGCGCAAAGCCGGCCTCGACGCCCGCCCCGCCAGCGGGGAGTGGGCCGTGCTCACCGGCTCCTGGACGGCGACCCGCGCCGACGGGGCCCGGCCGATCGTGCGACCCGACGCCGCCGCGGACCCGAGGCTCACCGCCGCCTACGGGCTCCCGCGCGCCCCGTCACCCGGGCCGGGCGACCCCGACCACCCCGACGCGCTGGCCGCCGGGCACACCCGCGCGTTCACCCTCAGCCGCGCCGGCCGGCCCGAGGAGGCGTTGGCCGCGTACGCGGCCGTCGCCCGCGGCCGGGCACGGGCGCTCGGCCCCGACCACCCCGACACCCTCGCCGTCCGCCAGGAGGAGGCGTACGAACTGGGCCGGCTCGGACGCCACCGCGAGGCGTACGAGGTCTACGGCGCGGTGCTCGCCGCCCGCGCCCGCACCATGGGCCCGCGCCACCCCGACACCCTGCGCTGCCGCCACAACCTGGCCTGCGCCATGGGCGCCCTCGGCCGGTACGCGGACGCCCACCGGATCGCCGCCGAGGTCGCCGCCGACCGGGCGGAGGTCCTGGGCGCCGAGCACGCCGACACGCTCCTCACCCGCTACGAGGTCGCCTACGCCCTGGGCCGCCTCGACCGCTGGGAGGACGCGCTGGCCGCGTTCCGGCAGGTCGCCGCGGTACGCGAACGCGTCCTCGGCCGCGACCACCCCGACGCCCTCGCCGCCCGCTACGAGGTCGCCATCGCACTGGGCCGCACCGGACGCCCCGCGGACGCCGTCGAACTGCTGCGGACCCTGGTCCGCGACCGCACCCGCGCCTACGGGGCGGTCGACCCCGAGACCCTGCGCGCCCGGCACGTCCTCGGCGTCAACCTGGGCCGGCTGGAACGCTGGGACGAGGCGGTGGCCGAGGCCCGCGAGGTGGGCACGGCGCGCGCGGAGACCCTCGGCGCCGAGCATCCGGACACCCTGGTCAGCCGGCGCGAACTCGCCGTCGGGCTGGGCCGGCTGGGTCGATGGGACGAGGCGCTGCCCATCTACCGGGAACTCTCCGGCATCCGCGAACGGTCCCTGGGCGACGAACACCCCGACACCGCGCTCGCCCACGCCGACGAGGCACACTGTCTGGAGCGGCTCGGCCAGGTGTGCTACCAAGAACCATGACCACCTCCGCGGGCTTCCGACAGGGCGACGGACCGGGTGACGGACAGGGCATCGGGCAGCGCCCACGACGGGCCCTGTACGACGCGGTGATCGTGGGCGGCGGGCACAACGGCCTGGTGGCCGCGGCCTACCTGGCCCGCGCGGGCAAGTCCGTACTGGTCCTGGAACGCCTCGGACACATCGGCGGGGCCGCCGTCTCCACGCGCCCCTTCGCGGGCGTGGACGCCAGACTCTCGCGCTACTCCTACCTCGTCTCCCTGCTCCCGGCGAAGATCGTGCGCGAGCTGGGGCTGCGCTTCGAGGTCCGACGCCGCACGATCTCCTCGTACACGCCGGTCGAGCGTGCCGGCCGGCCGGGCGGACTGCTCGTCGGCGGCGGCGAGGCCCGTACCCGGGAGTCCTTCGCCCGGTTGACCGGCTCGGACCGGGAGTACGACAACTGGCGCGCCTTCTACGGGACCACGGCGGAGGTCGCCCGCACGGTGTTCCCGACGCTGACCGAGCCGCTGCCCACCCGGGAGGAACTGCGCGCCCGGGTCGGTGACGACGCCGCGTGGCGGACGCTGTTCGAGGAGCCGTTGGGCGTCGCGGTCGAGCGGAACTTCGCCGACGACCTGGTGCGGGGCGTGGTCCTGACCGACGGACTGATCGGTACCTTCGCGGACGCCCACGATCCCTCGCTCGCGCAGAACCGCTGCTTCCTCTACCACGTCATCGGCGGGGGGACCGGCGACTGGGACGTGCCCGTCGGCGGCATGGGCGCGCTCACCGACGCCCTCGCCGAGGCCGCGCTGGCGGCCGGCGCCGAGATCGCCACCGGTCACGAGGCCCTGCGGATCGACACCGACGGCGCCGGGCCGGCCGAGGTGACCTACCGGACCGCGACGGCGGAGGGCGCCGTCGCCGCAGGGACCGTGCTCGTCAACGCCTCACCGCGGGCACTCGCGGAACTGCTCGGGCAGCCACCGGTCGAGCCGCCGGCGGAAGGCGCCCAGCTCAAGGTCAACATGCTGCTGCGCCGACTGCCCCGGCTGCGCGACGCCTCGGTGGACCCGCGCGAGGCCTTCGGGGGAACCTTCCACATCGCCGAGGGGTACGAGCAGCTCGGCCGGGCCCACGCCGAGGCCGCCGGCGGCGAACTGCCCTCCGTGCCGCCCTCGGAGATCTACTGCCACTCGCTGACCGATCCCACGATCCTGGGGCGGGACCTCGTGGAGCAGGGCTACCAGACCCTCACCCTCTTCGGCCTGCACACCCCGGCCCGGCTGTTCGAGAAGGACAACCGGGGCACGCGCGAGGTGCTGCTGGCCGGCACCCTCGCGCAACTCGACGCGCACCTGGCCGAGCCCCTCACCGAATGCCTGGCCCTCGACGAGGACGGCCGGCCCTGCATCGAGGCCAAGACCCCGCTCGACCTGGAACGCGAACTGCGCCTGCCCGGCGGTCACATCTTCCACCGCGACCTGTCCTGGCCGTACGCGGACGGCCGCGAGGCGGGGCGGTGGGGCGTGGAGACCGAGTACGCCAACGTGTTGCTGTGCGGGGCGGGCGCCGTGCGCGGCGGCGGGGTCAGCGGGGTCCCCGGCCACAACGCGGCCATGGCGGTACTGGGACGCTGACCCCCGCTAGGGGGCGACGGGCTCGATGACCACGATCGGGATCTCCCGGTCCGTCTTGGCCTGGTACTCGTCGTACGCGGGCCAGTGCCCGACCATCAGCGGCCAGAACCCGGCGCGTTCCTCGGACGTCGCGGTCCGCGCGACACCCTGGACGATCTTCGGGCCGACCTGGATCCGCACCTCGGGGTGGGCGGTCAGGTTCCGGTACCAGAGCGGGTGCGCGGTGTCGCCGCCTTTGGACGCGACGATGAGGTAACGCCCCGCGTCCTCGCCGTAGATGAGCGGGGTGCGCACCGGATTGCCGGAGACCCGGCCGACGGTGGTGAGCAGGAGGGTCTGGGTGCCGTTCCAGTACTGGCCCTCGGCGCCGCGGGACGCGACGTACTGCTTGACGTGGTCCAGCTGCCAGCCGGGCTTGGGGTCGTGGGGGTGGTCCCAGTCGATGTCGCTCATGTGGCTGCCCTGCCTTCGGTGTCGAACGGTGATCGAACCTCAACAACGACTGCCAACGGCCCGGGGCACGCTTTTATGCCGCGAACGGGGCACGCGCAGGGGCCGGCGGCTCCGGCAGGGTGAACCCGTCGAACAGGTCGTCCAGCGCCCGCCGGGCCACGCGGGCCGGAGTGACGCGCACGGCCAGGTCACGCGCCGCCACCGCGAGGGGGTGGGTGAGCGCCGCGATCCGTCCGGCGCGACGGGCCCGGACCCGAAGGGCGTCGGTACGGGCGCCGCGGGCCGCGTCGTAGGCGGCCAGGGCGGTGGTGACGTCGGGCCCGTCCACCAGGTGGGCGAGCACCACCGCGTCCTCGATCGCCTGGCAGCCGCCCTGGCCGAGGTTGGGCGTCATGGCGTGCGCGGCGTCGCCGATCCAGACCAGGCGGCCCAGGTGGTGGCGGGGGAGCGGGGCGGCCAGGTCGTACAGGTCGTGCCGGAGCACGGTCGCCGGGTCGATCCGCTCCAGCAGCGTCGGGATCGGGTCGTGCCAGGTGCGGAAGCGGCGCAGGAGTTCCGCGCGGACGTCCGCCGGCCGCCGGCCCTCGGGGACCACGGCGGTGGCGTAGACGTAGACCCGCCCGTCGGCGAGCGGGACCGTGCCGAAGCGCTCGCCGCGCCCCCAGGTCTCGGCCGCCACGGCTTCCGCGACGGGTCGCGCGCCGTCCGGCGCCGCCGGCAACACGGTGCGCCACGCGGTCTCACCGCTGTACCGCAGCCCGGGATGGTGCGGGAAGTACCGGCGGCGCAGCGGGCTGTGGATGCCGTCGGCGGCGACGACGAGGTCGGCGGGCAGCTGCGCCCCCTCGGCGGTGCGGACCACCGGGAGGCCGTACCCGCCCCGCGCCGCGTTCCCGTCGGGCTGTTCCACGGAGGTGACGGCGGTCCCGTACCGGATCGTGCCGGCGGGGAGGGCCGCGGCCAGGGCCGCCGTGAGGGACTGGCGGTGCACGGCGAGCGGGGGTCGCCCGTACCGGGCCGCCATCTCGGCGGTGTCGGCGCGACTCAGCCAACTTCCGTCGGGCCGGCGCACGCCCATCGCCGCGGCGACGGTCCGGCCCGCGGCCCGACCCGCGTCGAAGCCGATGACGTCGAGGGCGCGCAGGGCGTTGGGTGCCAGGACGATCCCGGCGCCGACGACGGACGGCTCCAGGACCCGCTCGCAGACCGTCACCCGCCATCCCTTGCGGTGCAGGGCCACCGCCGCGGTCAATCCGCCGATTCCGGCACCCACCACGACCACGTGACGCCCGCTGTCCGTCATGGCACACCTCTTCCACCATCGAGCCCTCTACGCCTGTAGAGGCATGGCCTCACTCTACAGCTGTAGAGTGAGGCCATGTCCACCCCCGAACGCGCGGCCGACCGCAGGACCCTCATCGCCGACACCGCGATCGGCCTCGTGGCCGACGGTGGGCTGCGCGGCCTGACCCACCGCGCCGTCGACGGCGCGGCCGGGCTGCCGGCGGGCAGCACCTCGTACTACTTCCGCACACGGACCGCGCTGATCGGCGCCTGCTACGCGCGCCTCGCCGAGCTGGACCTGGCCGACTTCGACGGCGGGGCCGCCCCCGCCCTCCCCGGCCGCCCGGACCGGGACACCGCGGCTGCGGCGCTCGCCGCACTGCTGCACCGCTGGCTCACCACGGGCCGTGCCCGCCAGCTCGCCCGCTTCGAACTCAGCCTGGAAGCGGCCCGCAACCCCGAGCTGGAGCGCGAGTTCCACAGCGCCGGACTCGGCGCCCGGGCCCGCGCGGCGGGCATCCTCGCCGCGCTCGGGGCGCGCCGGCCCGAGGAGTCCGCGGAACTTCTCGTCGCCTGGACCGACGGTCTGTTGTACGACCGGCTGGTCGGGGCGATGGCCCGCTCCCGACCGGCCCCCGAGCCGGCCGAACTGACCGCGGTGGCACGCCGGATGATCGACGCGGTACTCGCCTGATCCGATCGCTCACGCGTGTGCTCCGGTGCTCCCCGCGTGACGGGCGGACCGCCCGGGCGCGGCGGCGGACCAACCCGGCCCGGCGCCGGCCCGCGCCGGCTCGACCCCGTCAGTCGGTCGAACGCGTCCACCCCGCGGCCTCGATGTGGCCGGCGTCCTCGGGGCGGTCCTCGGCGAAGAGCAGGCGGGACGGTTCGGCGACCCGGACGGCGTCCACGTACACCCCCCGGCCGACGTAGCGGCCGGTCGCCTCATGGCGCACGCGCAGCCGGACCTCGCGGCCGGCCCAGGCGGTCAACGGGGCTTCGAGGCGGTGCCAGACCCGGCCCGACCACCCGCCGGCGGCGCCCCGCGGCCACTGCTCGGGGGCGCCGCCGGTGGACCGTACGGTGCTGAACGCCACCGGCTCCCAGGCCTGCCCGTCGGCCGAGGCCTCCAGATGGAAGGCACCCTCGCCGGGGACGGTGTCCCACCACACCGCGCAGCGCAGCCGGGCGGAGGCCGTGGTCGGGGTGAGCGGGGGCAGGGTGAGCGTGCCCGAGGCACCCGGGGTGTTCCCCGAGAACCAGGCCGCGCCGCCGTTCCGGGTACGGACGGGGACGGCGCGGGCGAACCGGTTGCCGACCGCGACCCGGGGCGCGCTGCCGGCCCGCCAGGTCCGCACCGGGTGGACGGAGTTCCCGAGCAGGATCAGGAAGGAGTCGGTGGACGGGTCCAGCACCAGGGAGGTGCCGGTGAACCCGGTGTGGCCGGCGGAGTGCGGGGTGGCCATGGCCCCCATGTACCAGTGCTGGTAGAGCTCGAAGCCCAAGCCGTGGTCGTGGCCGGGGAACGCGGTGTTGTAGTCGGTGAACAGCAGTTCCACGGAAGCGGGGCGCAGGATGCGCCGACCCGCGTAGGCCCCGCCGTCGAGCAGGGTACGGGCCAGGACGGCCAGGTCCCAGGCGGTCCCGAAGACGCCCGCGTGGCCGGCGACCCCGCCGAGGGCGTACGCGTTCTCGTCGTGGACCTCGCCCCACACCAGACCCCGGTCCAACCCCGACCAGGGCGGCCGCTGGACCTCGGTGGCGGCGGTGACCCGGCGCCACGAGAGCGGTGGGTTGTAACGAGTGCGGTGCATCCCGAGCGGAGCGGTGATCTCGTCGTGGAGCAGGACATCCAGAGTGCGACCGGTGATCCGTTCCAGGAGCAGTTGCAGCGCGATGAGGTTCAGATCGGAGTAGCGGTACACCGTCCCGGGCGTGTCCTGCGGCCGCACCGACCACAGCAGTCGCAGCCGGCCCTCACGCGTGGACTCCTGGTAGAAGGGCGCCCAGGACCGCAGCCCCGAGGTGTGGGTCAGCAACTGACGGACCGTGACCAGTTCCTTGCCGCCGCCGGTGAACTCCGGCAGGTACCGGTCCACCGGGGCCTCCAGCTCCAACCGGCCGCGCTCCATCTGCTGCACGGCCAGCAGCGAGGTGAACAGCTTCGTCAGCGAGGCCAGGTCGAAGACCGTGTCCTCCGCCATCGGGATCCGCTCGGCCGCCGGGTACTCCCTGACCCGGTCGAGACGCCCGTCGTAGTCCGCGTACCGGACCGCGTCGCCCATGGCCCGGTGCAGCGCCACGGTCCGGCCGCGGCCGGCGAGGACCACCGCCCCCGCGTAGTACGGATGTTCGGGTGAGGGGCCCAGGAACCTGCGCGCCTCGTCCGCCACTCCTTCGAGGTGCCTCTCCAACAGTCCGGCCTGACGGGCGGACCCGTAGCGCAGCCGCAGTCCCTGGAGGGCGCGCCGCTCGACCGGGTTCCCGTGGGCCCCCGCGGCCCCGGGCAGCGCCGCCTGGAGGACGAGCACCCCACCGAGGGCGAGGAGCCGGGCCCCGAGGCGCCGCCGACTCAACCCGCCGGTCGCGGCGCCGGAGGTACCGGTCGCGGCGTCGGGGGCACCGGCCGTGGCACGCCCGCCGACCGCGCCGCCGTACTGCGCGTCCGGGGCGTCCGGGGCGTCGTGGGGACCTTCGGCGGGCGGAGTGCCCCCGGCGTGGTGCCGCGCGCCCGGGGCGCCGCGCCGCCCGCCGTCGTCCCCGCCGTCGCGCCGCGCCCCGCCCGCCTCACGCCGCGCCGCGCATCCGTCCCCGTGCCGCGCCGCGTCCCCGTCCCCGTGCCGCGCCACCTCCCCGTCGTCCTCCGCGACGCTCGCGCCGTCACCGCCGACCGCCCCCGTGAGCTGGTTCATGACCGGTCCTCCTGTCCGCCGTCGCACCCTCACGAAGTATCTGCCCGCCCGCCGCGTACCCTCCGCACGGACCGCCCCGCAAAGAATCTGACACAGCATCAGAAAATCTCTTCCCTCGTCCGCCACGCTGCGGCATCCTCACGCCCATGGAGACGGAGCTGAGCAGGAAACTGGGAGCCGAGCACGCCATCTTCGGCTTCACGCCCTTCCCGGCGGTGGCCGCGGCCATCACCCGGGCGGGCGGCTTCGGGGTACTCGGCGCGGTCCGCTACACCGCTCCCGACGACCTCAAGCGCGACCTCGACTGGATGCAGGACCACACCGACGGAAAGCCATACGGCCTCGACGTGGTCATGCCGGCCAGGAAGGCCGTCGACGGCATCAGCGAGGCCGACATCGAGGCGATGATCCCGGCAGGACACCGGGCCTTCGTCCGCGACACCCTCGCCAAGCACCACGTACCCGAACTGGCCGACGGCGAGGCCTCCGGCTGGCGCATCACCGGCTGGATGGAACAGGTCGCCCGCAACCAGCTCGACGTCGCCTTCGACTACCCGATCAAACTCCTCGCGAACGCGCTCGGTTCCCCGCCGGCCGACGTGATCGAGCGCGCCCACGACCACGGCGTCCTCGTCGCCGCCCTCGCCGGCAGCGCCAAACACGCCCGCCGGCACGCCGAGGCGGGCATCGACGTCGTCGTCGCCCAGGGCCACGAGGCCGGCGGCCACACCGGCGACATCGCCACCATGGTCCTGGTGCCCGACATCGTCGACGCCGTCGCGCCGCTCCCCGTCCTCGCCGCCGGAGGCATCGGCAGCGGCGAACAGATCGCCGCCGGCCTCGCCCTCGGCGCCCAGGGCGCCTGGCTGGGCTCCCTCTGGCTCACCACCACCGAGGCCGATCTGCACTCCCGCGCCCTCACCGAGAAGTTGCTGGCCGCCGGCTCCGGCGACACCGTCCGCTCCCGCGCCCTCACGGGCAAGCCCGCCCGCCAACTGCGCACCGAGTGGACCGACGCCTGGGACGACCCGGACGGCCCCGGAGCACTCCCCATGCCCCTCCAGGGACTCCTCGTCGCCGAGGCCGTGTCCCGCATCCAGAAGTACGAGGTCCAGCCGCTGCTCGGCACGCCCGTCGGCCAGATCGTCGGCCGGATGAACTCGGAACGCAGTGTCCAGGCCGTCTTCGACGACCTCACCAGCGGTTTCGAACGCGCCATCGACCGCATCAACCGCATCGCCGGCCGGGCCTGAGGCGCGCGGCACCGAGAGGAGCGAGCAGCAGCATGAGCGACGGACAACCCCCCAACGGCTTCTGGGCCCAGGCGGCCGCCGACCCCGACCGCACCGTCCTGATCACCCCCGAGGGCGAGACGTGGACGGCGGCCCGTCTGCACGCCGACGTCAACCGACTCGTCCACGGCCTGCGCGCGGCCGGCCTGGAGAAGGGCGACGTCTTCGCCGTCGTCCTCCCCAACGGCGTCGAGTTCTTCACCGCCTACCTCGCGGCCTCCCAGGCCGGCTTCTACCTCGTCCCGGTCAACCACCACCTCGTCGGCCCCGAGATCGCCTGGATCGTCTCCGACTCCGGCGCCAAGGTCCTGATCGCCCACGAGCGCTTCGCCGACGCCGCCACCGCCGCGGCCGACGAGGCGGGCCTGCCCGCGAGCGGGCGTTACGCCGTCGGGACCGTCAATGGCTTCCGCCCCTACGCGCACCTCCTCGACGGACAGCCCGGAACACCCCCGTCGGACCGCACCCTCGGCTGGGTGATGAACTACACCTCCGGCACCACCGGTCGCCCGCGCGGCATCCGCCGGCCGCTGCCCGGAAAGCTCCCGGAGGAGACGTACCTCGGCGGCTTCCTCGGCATCTTCGGCATCCGCCCCTTCGACGACAACGTCCACCTCGTCTGCTCGCCGCTCTACCACACGGCGGTCCTGCAGTTCGCCGGAGCCTCCCTGCACATCGGGCACCCGCTCGTCCTCATGGACAAGTGGACCCCGCGGGAGATGCTGCGGCTCATCGACCACCACGCCTGCACCCACACGCACATGGTCCCCACCCAGTTCCACCGGCTCCTCGCGCTGCCCCAGGAAGTCAAGGACGCGTACGACGTGTCCTCCATGCGGCACGCCATCCACGGCGCCGCCCCCTGCCCCGACCACGTCAAACGGGCGATGATCGACTGGTGGGGCCGGTGCGTGGAGGAGTACTACGCGGCCAGCGAGGGCGGCGGCGCCTTCGCGACGGCCGAGGACTGGCTCAAGAGGCCGGGAACGGTCGGCAAGGCCTGGCCGATCAGCGAACTCGCCATCTTCGACGACGACGCGCGGCGGCTGGCACCCGGCGAACTCGGGACCGTCTACATCAAGATGAACACCGGCGGCTTCAGCTACCACAAGGACGAGGGCAAGACGCGCAAGAACCGCATCGGCGACTTCTTCACGGTCGGAGACCTCGGCCTGATGGACGAGGAGGGCTACCTCTTCCTCCGCGACCGCAAGATCGACATGATCATCTCGGGTGGCGTCAACATCTACCCGGCCGAGATCGAGTCCGCCCTGCTCACCCACCCCGCCGTCGCGGACGCCGCAGCCTTCGGCATCCCGCACGCGGACTGGGGCGAGGAGGTCAAGGCCGTCATCGAACCCGCCGAGGGCTTCGAGGCGGGTGACGCGCTGGCCGCCGAGATCCTCCACCACTGCGAGCGGCAACTGGCCGGCTACAAGCGCCCCAAGAGCGTCGACTTCATCGAGACCATGCCGCGCGACCCCAACGGCAAGCTGTACAAGCGCCGGCTGCGCGACCCGTACTGGGAGGGCCACGCGCGCGCGATGTGACGCGAAGCGAACCGGCCCGGACGTCCGCCGGGGCCCCCGGGTCCCGGCGGACCCGCCCCGAGGTGCAGGATGCAGGCGCCCCGGGGCGGGCTCACGGCTGCTCGCCACGCCCGGGGATTTCGTGAGAAATGCCACGTCAAGGCCCTGAGGACGGGGGTTGGGCCGCACCGGGCGGACAGTTCTGGCAACTTGGCTGATATGAGTACGGCAACGCACAGATCGCCCCTGACCGACTGGACCGTCGTGGTCCCCGTGGTGGCCCTGATCGCCCTCGTCTTCAGTTGGGGACGCGATCTGCCCGCACTCGCGGTGGGGCTCGTCTCCCTCTGCCTCGGCGGCGCCGTGCTCGCGGCGGTCCACCACGCCGAGGTCGTGGCCCACCGGGTGGGCGAACCGTTCGGCTCCCTGGTCCTCGCCGTCGCCGTCACCGTCATCGAAGTGGCGCTGATCGTCACGCTGATGGCCGACGGCGGCCCCAAGACCGCCTCCCTGGCCCGGGACACCGTCTTCGCGGCCGTCATGATCACCTGTAACGGCATCGTCGGCCTGTCCCTCCTCGTCGGAGCACTGCGCAACCGCGTCGCCGTCTTCAACGCCGAGGGATCCGGTGCGGCCCTCGCCACCGTCGCCACCCTCGCCACCCTCAGCCTCGTGCTGCCGACCTTCACCACCTCCAAGCCCGGACCGGAGTTCTCCACCGCCCAACTGACCTTCGCGGCCTGCGCCTCACTCGCCCTCTACGGCCTGTTCGTCGCCGTCCAGACGGTCCGTCACCGCGACTACTTCCTGCCCGTGGACACCAAGCGCCGCCGAGCCGAGGCCGCCGAGGCCGCGGCGGCGGCCGCCGCCGGCGAGGAGGACGAGCACGCCGCCCCGCCCACCTCCCGCGCCGCCCTCATCAGCCTCGGTCTGCTCCTCGTCGCCCTCGTCGCCGTGGTCGGCGACGCCAAGGCCGTCTCCCCGACCATCGAGCGCGGGGTCGCCAACGCCGGACTGCCCAACGCCGTCGTCGGTGTGATCATCGCGCTGCTGGTGCTGGCCCCCGAGACCCTGGCCGCCGTCCGTGCCGCCCGCCGCGACCGCGTACAGACCAGCCTCAACCTCGCCTACGGCTCCGCCATCGCCAGCATCGGCCTGACCATCCCGGCCATCGCACTGGCCTCGATCTGGCTCTCCGGTCCGCTGCTGCTCGGCCTCGGCCCGATCCACATGGTGCTGCTCGCCCTCACCGTGGTGGTGAGCGCCCTCACCATCGTGCCCGGCCGGGCCACCCTGCTCCAGGGCGGCGTCCACATCGTGCTGCTCGCCGCGTACCTCTTCCTCGCGGTCAGCCCCTGACCCGTCCGCACGTGCCGCGGCCCCCGGGACGGACGCACCGTCCCGGGGGCCGCGCGGATCTCCGGGTGTCAGCGCCGCTCGCGCGGCCACACCACCCTCAGCCCCGGCGAGGTGAGGATGTCCCGCTCGCAGTACCGCGCCTTCACCCACCGCTCCCGCGAGAACAGCGCGGTCTGATCCGCGTGGTAGGGGGAGTTCGGGTTCGACGACTGGCCGTACGTCAGCAGCGTGCGCGCCACCGGGCAACCACTGCCGTCCCAACCGACCGCTTGCGCCATCGACTCCCAGTCCGCCAAAGCGCCGACACCGCCACCCTGCGCGACGACCCGGGTCGGTCGCCCAGCGCGGCAGCGCGGTCCAAGCCACTGGTCGACCGGGCCAAGGCCGACGAGGTCAAGTTGACGGGCCAGGGCGGTCTGCTGCAGCAGTTGACGAAGACGATTCTCGAGGCGGCTCTGGAAGGCGAGATCATCGACCACCTCGGGCACGAGAAGCATGAGACGCCCGGCTCGGGCAACACCGGGAACGGGACCCGGCGAAGACAGTCGTGACCGACGTCGGCCCGGTCGTGCGCGAGGTCCCGCGAGATCGGGAGGGCTCGTTCGAGCCGCAGATGGTCAAGAAGCAGCAGCGCCGGCCGACCGGGGTCGATGAGATGGTGCTCTCGCTGTCGCCGGCCTTGGCCGGCGACGTCCCGGGCCTCCGTAGGGTTGAAGGAGGGGGAGCCAGAGATGCGTGCCCGCAGCCAGTGTCGGGTCTTCAGCCGCGCTTGGAGTCGAGCCATTCGTCGCTGTTCCACATGACCGGCGTAGCCCCAACGGGTTCGAACCGGATGTCGGGGTCATTGCTGTGGACCAAGGCGAAGAAACGACGTTGGACTACCGCCGCGCGGCGGGCCTGGTCGGCGATGATGTCCAGCACGATCTGGGCTGCTCTGGGAGATGTGGCAGCGAAGTGGTCGTAGTCGGTGAAGGACAGCACGAGACCGGTGCACTCGGCCGCATCGTCGTAGGGGCCATAACAGGCAACGTCGCCGAGGCAGTCGTTGAGCGCGTCCAGGTTGTGGCCGTAGTAGTCGGGGAACTGCAGAGCTGCGGCGATGGTTCGGTGCATGTCCCTTTCCGTTGTCCACCCGTTTGCGGCCAAGTGGACGATGCGGAAGCCGCGGTCCGCAAGTTGTTCCAGGGCATTGGTGAGCAGGCGGCGTCGCCAGAAGAGGGTCACGAAGGTGTTGCTCATGAACTCGATGCCGGGGAGCCGATCCGTCGTCTCCCGTGGCGCAGGCTCCTGGATGGTGTCGCGCCTGAAGTTGTCCAGGAGCCGGAAGAACTCCTTGACCGGAGTGGAATCGGCCGGTGTGTGGCGCTCGATCTCGGCGGCCCAGGTGAGGGAGCTGGATATCCCGTAGTACTCGTGGAGCCAATCGATGAAGTCTTGTTCGGGCCACAAGACGAAGGGCTCGTGGCTGGAGTGTACGGCGAGTGCCACGCGGTAGCCGGTGAGGATGGCGTGCAAGTGCTGAAGTGAGTCGCCCGGCAGCCACATGTCGGGCCGTAGGCGGATCTGCTCCAGGAAGTCATAGACATCAGAGCACTCCTGCCAGTGCTTGACGGTGTTGACGGGGTTGTTCTCGGTCGGCATGCGGGCAGCCTACGGCGGATGTCACACGGGGTTGGGCCCGGATGGCGGTCCGACCCCGAGGTGGGGGCCGAGGATCGCAACGTTGGCCACGGTCGTTCTCGGTGCTCCGCCGGACCTGGAGAACCGCGTCGACCTTGCATCCGACTCCCGGGCCGACGCAGGCTTCGAACTCGCGACAGCGGAACTGCGGCGCGCGCCGGAGGCGGTCGACCACGCTGAGGTGGAGGGGTGCGTGCGCCGGGCTCAGCTGCGGTTCACCAGGGCCGGCGGCGGCCACCCAGCGGAGCAGACCTCAGTGGCCATTCAGGGCTACTGGTTGCCGTATCTGCTTTCCTCGATCGTTTTCGCGCGGGGAACTTCCGGGTTCAGGCCCTTCGCCCATTCGCTCTCGCCGAGCTGTGCGCGCAGGTGCTCGACGGTCTTTTCGACGTGGCTGCGTACCGCCCGCAAGTCGATGCCCTGGAGGCGGTGGCGGTACTTGGCGACGTGGCCGTCGACCAGGACGGTGTGGACGTCGGATCGCTGCGCCTGGAGCACGACGTGCCCGTGCGGGTTCAGGAGCGGGAAGGAGACCGGGGATTCGTCGTTCTTGAGGAGGACCAGGTCGGCCTTCTTTCCGACCTCGATGGTGCCGAGGTCGTGGGAGCGGCCGAGGGCGGCCGCGCCGCCGCGGGTTGCCCAGCTCAGGACGTCGTGGGCGCGCAGTGTCGTGTGGGTGACGGTCTCGCCCCGGGCGTGACTGTCGGCGTGTTCGCGGGAGCGGTCGGCGGCGAGGGTGGCGCGCATCGCGGAGAAGAGGTCCGCGCTCCACCACACGCTGGTGTCCATGGAGAGGGACACGGGGATGCCGTGGGTGCGGGCGGCGTGGGTGGGCGGGTATCCCTGGCCGGCGTGCTGCTCGCTCTCGGCGGAAATCGACAGGTATCCGCCGGTGTCCGCGATGCGACGGTAGGAGTCGGCGCTCAGGGAGGAGCCGTGGACGTAGACGGTGCCGGGGCGCATGAAGCCGTGGTCGTGGAGGGTGGCCAGGTTTCGGTCCCTGCCGGTGCCCCAGACACCGGCATGGGTGGTCACTGCGGCGCCGAGGTCGTGGGCGGCTTCGAAGGCCGGCTTCTCGGGGAAGGTGGGGTCGCCGCCGAGGTCGATGGCCAGTTGCAGGTCCAGCATGCCGTTGCGGGGGACGCGTTGGTCGAGGAAAGCGCGGAAGGCGGGGTCGGTGGCCCACTCGGCGGCGGGCCGGTGGAGGTTGCCGTAGGCGAGGACGAAGCGGCCCGGCACGGCCTGCAGCGCGTCGACCGCGGCGTGGGCGTGGTCGGTGGTGGCCAGCCCGTGGGACCAGTCGACGGTCGTGGTCACGCCGGCGTCGAGGGCTTCGGCGGCGGCGAGCAGGTTGCCGGCGTGGATGTCCTGGGGCCGGAAGTGCTTGCCGTGGTCGATGAAGAACCACACGAAGTACTGGCTCAGGGTCCAGTCCGCGCCGTAGCCGCGCAGCGCGGTCTGCCACATGTGGCGGTGTGTGTCGATCATGCCGGGGATGACGATTCCGCCGGTGGCGTCGATGACGGTGGTGCCCGGCGGGACGTCGAGTCCCGGTCCGATCGCGGTGATCCGGTCGCCGTGGACCAGGACGTCCGTGGTGGGGAGCACCCGCCGGGGGTTGTCCATCGGCAGTACCGTGCCGCCTTGCAGGAGTACCGGGCGTCCCTTGGCGAATGTGTCCGTGGTGGACATGCCGTCACCTCATTCTCGAAGTTGTCGAAGCTGTGCCGGCCCTACGGACGCTGGACGGGATCGGTTCACGCGCCCGGCAGTCCTCCCTGCGCAGGTGGCCGTGATCCGCTTCACAGAACCGGCGGTGCCCTGCCCCCGTAGGGCGTTGAGGGCACCGCCGGAGGTGCCCTGCTTTCCCTGCGAGTTCCGGGGACTCAGGACACGGACGAGGAGATACGGGCATGGCGAGCATCGTGATCATCGGCGGGACCAGCGGCATCGGAAGGGAGCTGGCCGAGCACCTGGCCCGGCAGGGCGACAGCGTGGTGCTGACCGGCCGGGATGCGGAGCGCGCGCGAAGGGTCGCGCGGGAGGTAGGCAAGGGGCGCCACGACGTGCGGGGCATCGCCCTCGACCTCTCTGAGCCGCACGAGATCGCCGGGGCACTGTCGGGGATCGGCCCGATCGACCACCTGGTGATCACGGCCGTGGAACGCGACGTGAACAGTGTGCGGGACTACTCGGTGGACCGGGCGGTGCGCCTGGCCACGCTCAAGGTGGTCGGCTACACCGCCGCGGTCGCAGCCCTGCGGGAGGTGATGGCGCCGACCGGCTCGGTCGTCCTGTTCGGGGGCGTCGCGAAGGACGCGCCCTACCCCGGCTCCACGACCGTCACGGCCGTCAACGGCGCCGTGGTTTCCATGGTGCGGACCCTGTCGGCGGAGCTCGCACCGGTGAGGGTCAATGCCGTGCACCCCGGGATCGTCAGCGACACCCCGTCGTGGAGCGGGCAGGCCGACGTGTTGGAGTCGGTCCGCTCCCGTACGCCCACCGGCCGGCTCGCCACCATGGCCGACATCGTCGGCGCCACGGTCTTCCTGATGTACAACCCGGCCGTGAATCGCGTGAACCTGACCGTGGATGGCGGCATGGTGTAGCCCGCCGGCTCCGGCGGAACCCGTCTGTCCGCAGGCCACGACAGTCTCCGGACAGGCAGGGAAAGCGTGGGGCAAGCGGCCGGCAAGCGATGCCACGAACGCTGGTCGGGTGATGACCACTTCGCCGGCACCGGCCGCCCCACCCGCAGCAGTTCGACGAACCGAAGCCGACGACGAGCGCTTCGCCCGCGCCGTGTATGACAAGCACGCCGCCATGCTCCGGCACCTCGCCGCCCGCTCACTGGGCGGCGACGTGCACCGCGCCGAGGACATCGTCCAGGAGGCCATCCTCCGCGCCTGGCAGCACGCCCCGCTCCTGGATCCGGCCGGCGAGGGCATCCGCGGCTGGCTCGTCACCGTCGTCCGCAACCTCGTCATCGACAGCCACCGGGCCCGCCGGGCCCGCCCGTACGAGAGTGGCGACCTCGACGTGGTGGAACCCGCCTCACCGAGCCACGCGGAGAGCGCGACCGACCGCCACCTGGTCCGCGAGGCCCTGCGCGACCTCAGCGAACCGCACCGCGAGATCCTCCTGCACACCCGCTACCTCGACAAGTCGGTCGCCGAGACCGCCCAGACCCTGGGCATAGCCGCCGGCACCGTGAAATCCCGCACCCACGCCGCGCTGCGCGCCCTCGAAGGCGCCCTGCTCAGACGCGGACACGGTCCGGCCGGTCGGACGCCTGCCGGGCGCCGGAGCCCGTCAGCAGAAGGCCGCACGCACCGACGGCGAGCGGGCGAGACGCTCGTGGAGTGCGTAGCGCCGTCCCGGTTCGGGGCTGCCCCACTCGGTGGCTTCGGCCAACAGCAGGCCGACCGCGTCCCGGGCCAGTGGCTCGATGATCGCGGCGGCCTCGCGGCGCCCATCGGCGAGCCGCTCACCATCGGCCGGGCCGCCCTCGCCGCAGATCGTGAGGGCCAGGGATGCCACGGCCCGGCGGTGGCGCGGGGCGACTTCCGCGCTCGCCACCTCCCTGAGGGCCGCTGCGGCCTCGGTGAACCGGGAGCGGGCGGCCAGGATCACCGCGCGCAGGTTCGCCCCCGCGTAGGCGAGGTCGTAGGAGATGACCTCGGCGGCGATCCGCTCCACCTCGGCGATGCGGCGGTCGGCGCGGTCGAAGTCCCCCTCGCCGATGTCCAGGTAGGCCAGCCGCAGCGCGCGGTAGGCCCAGCGCGAGCGGGCGTCCATGGTCCGCAGGATCTCGCTCGCCTCGCTCCACAGGCTGCGGGCCTCCTGCCGTCGGCCGGCGCTCTCCATCGCGTCGCCGCGGGCGGTGAGACAGATCGCGAGAGCGAAGGGGTCGTCGGCGGCGCGGGCAGCCTCGATGCCGCGCAGCGCGTGTTCGCCCGCCGCGTCCGGGTCTCCGTCGTGCAGGCAGTACGTCGACCAGTTGTACTGCAGCACGGCCCGGTCCCACTGGAACGCGGTGCCGGCGATGCCTGCCTCGGCCCGCGCGAACAGGTCGCCGCGGTCCTCGTCGGCAGTGAGCCGCGCGTACAACGCCTCGTAGACCGGGCCGATCACGGCCACGTCCGGGTTGCGGGCTCGGCGCCACGCGGCCCGGTAGCGCTCCTCGTATCCGAGCGCGCTCTCGTGCCGCCCGGCTACGTGGTTGAGCCAGGCGAGCCAGGCGAACGTGTAGGTGAGCGCCCACTCCTCCCGCGGGCCGGGCCGGCGCGCGGGATCCGAGGCATCCGGTTCGCTGTCGTAGGCGTCCAGGGTCCGGGCGAGCCGGTCGATGCCCTCCTCCTCACGGCCCGAGACATACCAGAAGTAGCCGAGGGAGGATTCGAGGAACAGAGCCTCGGATGCCCGGCCCTGTCGGACCAGCAGTTCGGAGCCGGCCCTGAGGTTGGCCGTCTCCTCGGTGATGTGCAGGCAGTGGGCGGCCTGATCACGTGAATGGAGGGCGGCGGAGTGCTTGGCGGCGAAGTCGAGAGCCCAGGAGGCGAAGCGCTCCTCGGCCTGCTGTAGGCGACCTTCGGTCCGCAGGCGGGCAAGTGCGTACTCGCGCACCGTTTCCAGCATCTGGAAACGGGTGCCGTATCCGCCGGGAACGGTGAACAGCATGGATTTGTCGACCAGTTGCGTCAGAATCGGCAGCAGACCGCCACCGTGGCCGGCGTCGGGTGCACCGGTCATCTCCGGGGCGAGCGTGCCGGTCTGCTCGGCGTCGTCGAGTGCGGTGCCGCCCACCCGCAGGGCGAGTTCGCTCAGGACCTCCTGTTCTGCGCCGCCGAGCAGCGCGTAGCTCCAGTCGAGGACCGCCCGCAGCGTGCGGTGCCGGGCGGGTGCCGTGCGATCTCCCTTCACCAAGAGGGCGAAACGGTCATCGAGCCTGCGGTCGATCTCCGCCACGGAGAGCATCCGGACGTGTGCGGCTGCGAGCTCGACGGCGAGCGGGAGACCGTCGAGACGACGGCACAGGATCAGCACGTCCTGGCGCGTGCCCGGCTCCGCCGCGAACGAAGGGTTGATCTTGGCGGCGCGCAGGGTGAACAGTTCCCCGGCCTCCTCGGCGGTCATCGGCTCCACCGTGAAGTGGGCCTCGTACGCGATACCCAGCGGCTCTCTGCTGGTGGCCACGACGGTGAGTTGCGGGCAGGCGTCGAGAAGAGTGTTGACCAGGGGCGCGACCGCGTCCAGGACGTGCTCGCAGTTGTCGAACGCCACGATCGCCGTGCGGCTCTCCAAGGAGGAGATGACGCGCCGCAGGGAGTCCAGGGGGCGCTGGTCGGTGACCACCGACGCGTCCGACAGGCCGAGCGTGGTGGCCAGGACTGCGAGGACGCCGTCCTCACCGGTGGCTGCCAGGTCGATCCACCACAGGGCCCCGAGGGGGGAGTCGGGCAAGGAGAGTGCCTCCAGTGCGAGCCGGGTCTTGCCGACCCCGCCGGGACCCAGGAGCGTCACCAGGCGCTCGCGGGTGATCGTCTCCCGTAGGGCCCGGAGGGCGCCGCGTCGGCCGACGTATGGGCCCAGGGAACGGCTCAGATTGCCCTCCGTGTGCCCGGAGCCGGAGAGCCCGGAGGACGGGAGGCGCTCCGCTGCGCTTCGGGCGATCGTGGAAGCCATCAGGGCCGGGTCGTGTTCGAGGATCGCGCTCTGCAGGGCGCGCAGCTCGGGTGAGGGCGCCAGGCCGAGCTCGGCGTCCAAGAGGATGCGGCCGCGGTGGAAGAGGTCGAGTGCTTCGGGATGCCGGCCGCTGCGGTAGAGGGCGAGCATCAGCTGGCCGCGCAGCTTCTCCCGGAAGGGATGATCCGCCAGCAGGGCGGTGAGTTCGGCTATCAGCTCCTGGGCCCGGCCCCGTTGGAGTCCCACATGGGCTGCGTCCTCCAGGGCGGTGAGCCGCAGTTCCTCCAGCCGGCGGCGCTCGCCCTCGAACACCCCGTCGGCCAGGTCCTCCAGGGCCCGGCCCCGCCACAGGCCCAGGCCGGTTCGGAGGATCTCCTCGGCGTCTTCGTAGGCTCCGGTCCGCAGACGTTCGCGGCCCTGGCGGACGCTGGTTTCGAAGGCGGTGACATCGACGTGGTCCCTGTCGTCCAGGGCGAGCTGGTAGCCGCCGGCCAGCATCGCCAGACGGCCCGCCTCGCCCCGTTCGGTGAACGCGGTGCGCAGCTTGGTCATTTGTACCTGGAGCGCGTTGACGGGGTTCCTGGCTTCGCGCTCGCTCCACAGCTCGTCGATGAGGACATCGCGTTGGACGGGCCGTCCGCCGGCCAGGGCGAGGCGGGCGACGATTGCCCTGGCGAGGGCACCGGGGAGGGCGATCGAGGATCCGTCGGAGGCAGTCACGTCGAGGCGTCCGAGCAGGCGAAAGTGCATACGTGAGTATCCCGTGACAGGAGGGGTGAGCCGGCCATGCCCGCACCGGCCCCTTGCGTGAGCGGGCGGGGCCGGCGCGCGGAGCACCGGCCCCGCGGAGTCCGCCGGCCGGTGCGGACGGGCGAGTTTGCCGCCCGCCCGCCCGGGAAGTCGAGTCAGCCGAGGAAGCGGATGGACCTCACGGCCGGGAACCCGACGGCGACCAAGTCCCGCACATCACCTTGGACGAGGAGGGACTTGCCGGTGCAGTTCGGACCGTCCCAGATCTTGGCGGTGCCGGTCATCTGGAGCGAGCCGGAGAAGCGGACCGGCTTGCAGTCCGGTCCGGTGATCCCCTCGGCCGGGTCGGCGAAGTTCGCCGAGTCGAAGAAAGTGGCGTTCGTCGCGGGCGCCGCCGACGCAGTCGTGGAGGTGACAGGAGGGGTGCCGGTGGCGCCGGGCCGTCCGGACTTCCTTCCGTCCGGCGTCACTCCGAACCACGTGCCGCCCACGCCCTGCCCGTTGGTGTCGCCGGGCTTGGTGTCCTTGCTGAACAGGTAGACGGGCCGGCCGCCGATCGTCACCTGCAAGGCGCCGTCGCGCGGGATGAAACCGATGGCCGACGGCTGGATCCCGTCGATGAAGACCTTGCCGCCCTTGGCGACCAGGTACGGCGGCCACGTATCGGCGCAGGCACCGGAGCAGTTGAACTTCGACGGGTTCGTGGTGTCCTTGTCGAATCGGTACAGCGTGAACCCGGCCCCGTTGAGTACCACGGGGTCGAGCGCACCGGCCTTGCCGGAGGACAGCTGTACCCACGCGCGGGCCACCGGCTTCTTCGCCGCTGAGGCCACGGCGGGAGCCGCAGCCGGTTCGAGGTCGCCGGCACTCGGGTCGGCGCCGTTCTGGCGGGCGGTGCCGCTCAGGAGGGACAGCCCCGCGGCGCCGGCCGCTGCGGCGCTCGGAGAGGCCGCCGCCCCGGCGTCCTCTCTCGCACTGGCGGCGACCCCACTGGTGCTGCCGGTCCCGTCGCAGGCGGAGACAAGAAGGATTCCGGCGGCCGAGAGGGCGGCGAGTGAAGTGGCACGAAAAGTACGGAACATCAGAACTCCTGCTGAATGCGGTGCGGTTGGCCGCTCCGGCTCGTCCGGGGCGGCAGCACCCTTGCTACGGATCCCACCCCGGAAAGGTTCTGACGCTCTGCCGCCGGGGGCCACAGGCCAGACCCCCGGTGACCGGACAGGGATGGTGGAGAAGCAGACCGCGGGTCCGCCCAGGGAAGCGGGCGACCACGGGTGTTCGTCAGCGTGCGGACAGTGCCGGGAAAGCCCCAGGACAGCAACCGGCCTTTCGATGGTCCAAGGGCCGCACCGCGACGACACCGTCATCGCGGACCGCCCACCCTCACCAGGCACCTCGCCACCGAAGGACGGCACAGCACATGAGCCAGGAATCCAGGCACGCCCTGATCGAGCAAGCCATCGAAGAGCTGGAGCAGTTGAAGGCGAACATCTCGGGGAGGGTCTGCACGCCCGGCGACCCCCACTACGCACGGGAAGTCTCCGCGTTCAACATGCGCTCGCGGATCCGCCCCGCGTTCGTGGTCGCTGCCCAGACGCCCCAGGACGTGCAGATCGCGGTCCGGTTCGCCGCCGCTCACGGGCTCGCGGTGGGCGTTCTGTCGACCGGACATCACGCCTTTCCCCCGCAGACGAGCCACGGAGCCGTCCTGGTCACCACCCGCACCATGCGGACCGTGCGGGTCGACGCGGCAACGGCGAGCGCCCACATCGAGGCCGGCGCGCTGTGGAGTGACGTTGTCGAGCCGGCGCAGCGCTACGGTCTGGCGCCGCTGAACGGCTCCAGCGCCGGTGTGGGTGTCGTCGGATACACACTCGGCGGCGGCCTCAGCCCGGTCCTGGGCCGCACCTACGGCTGGGCCGCCGACCACGTCCGTGCCATCGACGTCGTCACGGCCGACGGCGAACTGCGGCACGTGACCGCGCAGTCGGACCCCGCCCTGTTCTGGGGGTTGCGCGGAGGCGGCAGCAACCTCGGCATCGTGACGTCCCTGGAGCTCGACCTGTTCCCGGTAACCACCTTCTACGGCGGCGGGATCTTCCACCCGGCGGAGCACGCCGAGGCCGTGCTGCATGCCTACCGGCAGGTCGTGGAGAACGCTCCGGACGAGCTGACGGTGTCGGTCGCCCTGCTGAACTTCCCGCCGATCCCAGAGGTCCCGGAGCTGCTGCGCGGCCGGTTCACCGTTCACGTCCGGGTGGCCTACCTCGGCTCGGACACCGAGGCGGAGGAGCTCATCGCACCACTGCGCGCGGTCGGCGCCCCGCTGGCGGACACGGTCGGCCGGCGCGGCTACGACACGTTCGCCGAGGTACACCAGGACCCCACGGACCCAGCTCCGTACGAGGACCGCAGCATGCTGCTGACCAAGCTGACCCCCGAGGTGGCCGCGTCCGTGCTCAAGCAAGTCGGCCCCGCCTCCGGCAGTGTGGTCACCGTGCTGGAGATCCGGCACCTGGCCGGTGCCCTGAGCCGGGAGCCACGCCTGCCCAGCGCCGCAGGCGCCCGGGACGCCGCCTTCCTCGTGTGGGGAGCAACGGTAGGGCCGCCGGAAGTGGTCGACGCCGGAACCGAAGACATGAACGCACTACTCAAGGACCTCACGCCCTGGTCAACAGGCCGCCTCTACCAGAACTTCACGTCCCGGCAGGCCGTCGCGTCCGATGTGTTCGCCCCGGACGTCCTGGCCCGCCTGCAGCGCATCAAACAGCAATACGACCCGCAGAACGTCTTCCGCGCCCACAACCACAACATCGCACCCACACCGGTCCCCGACGCCAAGGCCACGGTCGGCCAAGAATGTGATCGAACGCCGTAACGGCGCCTCGTAACGGGTGCCGTCAGCCACATCATGGTGGCCGGTCGAGGCAAGCGTCTTCGAGAACGTACTCAAGCCGGAGACCGTCCCGAGCTACCCATGGGGACTCAAGAGGTCCAGTCCGCGGCGCGAATGGCTCCACCTTGAGGTGGACAGCTACACCACTGGGGCCTGGATGCTGCGCAGCCTGCTGTCACGCTGGTCGGACGAGTATCTCCACGGCGGGCCCGGCTACTCTTCGTCGCTCCTCGCGCTGCTGCTCCAGCCGGAAGAGGAACGTGCGGATCCGTGGCTCGCGGCGGCCCGGCACCAGTTTCCGTACATCACGAGGGTGGAGAGTTGGGTGTGCACAGAGGCGCCGTTCCCTCGCCAACGCGAACCAGAGGTCAGGGAGGCGGTCTACGAAGCCCCGCGCCCGTTTCCTCGTACTGTGATCACCACGCACGGTAGTGCGCACCTGCTTCAGCAGCAGCCCAGCGTGAGTTCCGTCCTGCCTTGTACACGGCGTTCGGCCGTGATGCTTTGTCGACGTCACGCCGACGCACCTCGCCGCGGCACGAGCCATCTCTTGGCACTCGAACGCCCGGCGCGGGGTGTACAGCTCCAGGCCGGGCGTTGCCTAGCCTGGTCTCGCTGCTCGATACCCGGGCGGCAGTCGACCAAGGCTTGCCCTCGAGATACCGGTGGTGTCCTGTGCCGACGGAAGACCGCGACCACCCAGATGACAGCTCTGAAGGTCAGCCGCCGGGCAACGTACCAGAGCAACACAGGGGGTGGCGGGGCCTCTTCTCCACCCTCCCTGGGAAAATTCTCACCACCTTTGTTGCCGGGTTGGCCACGTGGGCCGTTACCCACTTCACCGGCGTGTTGGATTCCTGGTTCAGGGACGATGGCCCGTGGGTCAAGGTCGCGGTGCAGACGAACCCGTACCGAGTGGGCAGTTTCAACAACGACGCGATCCATGGGGCGATGCCCATCGGTGAGCGCCCCACTACAGGCCCGGGGAAAGGGTGTGACGGCTTCCATGACTGGCTGATCAAGCACGGTGGAACCGACGCCCCGCAGAGCAAGTTTCAGGTCGTGGTCCAGGGCAACGTCGACGGGGACGTGCAGATCTCCAACCTCAGAGTGCTCATTGCGGACAGGCAAGAGCCGTCGCGCGCCGTCGGAGTGGTCTGCCCCTCCGCCGGTGAGACAAATGCCCACCCCATCAGCGTTGACCTCGACAAGGCGTCACCCCGCGCCGTCTACACATCGCCGAGTGGCCGACCCTTTGGCTTCACCGTCAAGAAGGGTGAGTCGGAGACTTTCCCCATCACCGCCACGGCACATCATGGCCGCTACTCCTGGCGGCTGGAGTTCGACATGACCTTGGGTACTGAGGCGTCGACTCAGTTGGTCGACGACAGTGGGAAACCCTTTCGAACGGTTCCTCGGCCTGCGGGGCCTTCGTGGGAGTGGGACTTCCAGGGTGCGTGGGCCGTCCACGACGCTGGTGCCACCTCCACACCGCAGCGGCTCTCTGTCGGCGAAGCGTTCCAGATTCCGCAGACCTCGGGTCAGCGAACCCGATGAGGCACACAGCAGGCCGGGCTCCCCGCACGCGCGGGCACCGGGGCATGGTCGTCGCTTTGCTCGTGGCCGTAGCGATCGGTGTGGGTGTCAGTTGGTGGATGCGGCGAGCTGAACCGCCGCAATCCCCGTCGACTTCAGCCGCCTTCACCCTGACCGAGGTGCCAAGCGTGACTGGGGCAGGGCGTGTGACCGCCGTTGCCGCAGTAGACGAAAAACGGTTCCTCATGGGTACGTCACAAGGAAAAGTGATCACCATCGAAATGAGGCCCGGCCAGTCCCCGGCCTCTACCGTATTGACGTCAGTACCGGCCCAGGTGCGCGACTTGACGCTCTCCGGCGACGGCCGCACAGTCGCCGTCTTTGATGCAACCGGCCTGGTCCGCGTCCAGGGTCTTCGGGGCGGCACGCCGAACGACTTCCGCATCGACCTCACCGAGGGCCCCGTCACCCTGAATCGGTCCGGTACCGAGCTTGCTTACGGCCAATTCACCATCACCCTCATCGACACCCGCACCAGGCAGGCCCGAACCCTGCCACCGAAGGCAGTACCTGACGGTGGGCGATCCGCCTACGACGACCGGGCCATCACCGACGATGGCCGCGTCCTGGCCGCCGGCGCGGAAGGCATCGACATTTGGTACCTCAACGCGCCGGCGAAAGCCTCCAAGCCGATCACCTGCGCGTGCCCGGCCGCCAGCGTGGCGCTCAGCCCCGACGGGCGTTACGCCACCTACGGAACTGTGGACGGGCATGCCGTGGTCGTCGACATTGACAAACGGGCCGTCCTGGAGGACAAGACACTCTCACCGCGGCCCGACGACTTCGTCGGTACCGTGACCGCGTTCGGCTCGGGAAGCTACTTCGCAGCTGGAACCTCGACCCCCGACCGAGTCGTCATCTGGGACGCCGCCAAGCACCGCATCGTCTGGGACCACATGTTCTCTCAACACAAGATCGCTGAAGTATCCGCCGTGCCCGGCAGCGGAGCCCTCCTCGTCCAGACCAACCGCTACCAAGACTTAGGGCACGAACCGTTCAACACGGTGCGCCCTTGGCTCGTCCGGCCTCGAGAATGACGGGTGGTGGACCCAGATCCGGTCGCCCGATGGCTCGGCCACTCCAGCGCCCCATCACTCTCGACCACTACGCCCTCTTCATGCCCGAGCCCGGGCGAGGACGGCGATGGCCTGGACGAGCTCGGAGTCCGCGGGCAGCGGTCGCCGGGCGGCCATGTCGGTTCGGTCTTCCGCGCGCGAAGCGGGCGAACGGTGGGAGTGAAGCCCCGGTGGAGCACGCCGGCCGGCGGTCGGCGTGCTGAGGATCGGAAGGTCTGCACCGCTTCCGTGTCACGCGTGTGCGGTGAACAGGCACCAATGGCTGAGCAGTTCGTTGCCTCCGCTGCGCCTCAACACCTCGGGAAGAACGGTGGCAAGCCAGTCCAGCGCGTCCGATTCGGCCCCCGACGCGCGGAGCCTGGCGGCGAGTTCGCGGATGAGGGCGACCATGTCGTCAATGGGTGTGGTGGCGATCCACCGCTGGGTCCGGGCCAGTGCCTGATGCGGTGGGTGTCCCTCGGCCAGTTCGGCGTAGAGCCGCGCCGCGAGCAGGACGGCGGCGGGCCGGCTGACGGCGTAGGCCGGGGCGATCACGGTTCCGGCGCCGGAGTGCAGGAAGGCCGCCGGGATGCCGAACGTCTGGTCGGGGACGACCCGGTCGGGCGCCGCGATGTCACAACTGGCGAGGACGATCAGCGGGGAGTTGCGAAACCGGCTGCGGGTGATGTCGGCCAGGGTCAGGGCGGCAGTTCCGCCGAGCAGGACCGCGGAGCGCGAGGGGTCGTTCCAGTCGGCCAGGCCGTGGCAGGAGAAGTGGACGATGATGTCGTCCAGTACGGCCGCCATCACCTCCGCCGGGGTGGACGAGGGGCCGTCGATGCGCCGGGGGGTGGTGTGCAGGCCGAGCGCCTGGGCCTCGGCCCGCGCGCTCCGGGCGTTCAGCCCCTCCTCTCCGTCCACGGCGGTGACGGTCCCGGCGCCGCGCGGAACCGGCGGATGGGCCCGGAGGGTACGGGCGTCGGCCGAGAAGAGGAGGGGGCGACCGAGCAACGGGTACACCCGGTCCGAGGCGCCATTGACGCCCTTGACGCCGGGCAACGACGCGGCCAGCAAAGGCAGTTCGGCCAGAGGGCCACAGGGTACGAGGGCGAGCGGCGCACTGTCGGGCACCATGCGGAGCAGCGGGCGGACCAGGGCCGGGCCGGCCCACGCGCCGAGCGTGCGCAGCGCTCGCTCGAATCCGGCCGGGTCCGCCGCACGGGCACGGTACGCCCGGCGGAGGGCTGACAGCCGACGCCGTACGGCTGCCTCGGTCAGCCTCGGCAGGAGACGGGTGACGGCGGTGCGATCCGGGCGGACGAGGACGATGACCCCGCCCAGGTCGCTGCTGACCAGGTACGCGAGGTAGTGCCCCGTCTCCGCCGCGCGGTCGGCGGCGCCCGTGGACGTCGTCAGGGCGCGGAAGTCGGCGGCGGCGAGCGGACCCAGCTCGGCGGCGATCCGGCGTTCGACGGAGTCGTCGCCGGAGGGGCCGCCGTCCTCCCGGAGCCAGGTGTGGAACACCTGGCGGATATCGTCCAGCCGCCGGTCCGCCGCCGGATCGGGGGACGGGGTACCGGGGGCGACACGCGCCAACGTGGCGACCATCGCGGACTCGCGTGACCGGTAGGAGTCGAGCACGTTCGCGGCCTCGTGCGGCCGGCCGGTACGGGCGAACGCCACGGCCGCGCACGCTACCAGCGGGTCGGCGTGCCGCTGCCAGTTCCGCTGGTCGCGGCGCATCGCCTGCCGCCGCAGCAGGCCGTCGAGTCCGGCCAGACCACGGGTGAAGAACCGCAGCGCCTCCTCGTGCCCGCTGTCCGGGAGGGCGCGCCAGGCGAGAGTGCCGCCCGCACGGGCGGTCTCCAGCGGGGTGAGGGCGTTGTCAGAGACCGCCACCTCAAGCGCCTTGTCGTACCCGGCGAGGGCCGCTCGCAGGTCGGACTCGTCGCCGTGCAGTTGCCAGCGCAGTTCGTGCGCCTCGGCCCATCCCCGCAGATGCCCCACGGCCGGCCTCGGGGCCTCACCGGTGCCGCCCAGTGCCCGGTCGAGGCACTCCAGCGCGCGGGCCAGCGCTTCGTCGGCACCGTCGCCGTCACGGCGGCGGCGCACCCGCGCCAGTTCCAGCCAGGTCAGGCCGAGCGACCCCACCCGGCCACCCCACTCGACTTCCTGGCCGCTCAGCAGGTCGACGCCCCGTTGCTGCCAGGCGACCGCCCGCTCGATGCCCTTGGCGGACCTGTGCAACTCGCGCTGCGTCTTGCCGAGGGCGTCCAGCACACGGGGCAGGTCGGCGCCGGGTTCGTCCTCGGACAGCCGCAGCGCCATCCGGTGGACCTTCATCGCGCGGCGAAGACGGCTGACGTCGGCGGTGATGTCGTAGAGCTCCCGGAGGGCCTGGCCGGCGTTGCTCGCGTAGACGACGCGCTGGACAGCGGGTGCCTCAGGGCGGGCGGCGAGCAGTTCGACCGCCGCGACCGCTTCCTCCAGATCGGCGACGGTGCCGGTCTCCTGGTATCGGTCGCGCAGTGCGCTTCCGTGGTTGTTGACCCTGCTGGCCCACAGGCCGTCGGCGGGATCCGTCTCGGCCACGGACGCTGCCGACAGCTCCACGGCCCGGTCGAGGTCGTCGAACCGCGCCGACCCGGTCCGCCAGCGGTCCTTCAGTGCCACGCTGAGGTTGGTGAGGGTGTGCGGCCGGACCGGGTGGCCCGGCTTCAGGGAGTCCACCAGCGATTCCAACTCGGCTATCGAACGGATCAGTTGATCCGTTCGGTCTCTGTCTCCCTGGTACACCCGGAGCCGGTCGGTGCCCCGGTGAAGCCTCACCTGAGCCGCCAGCAGGTCGATGTCCTCCTCCATCGCCGTGTCCCCGACCGCCGCCGGTACGAGCGGCGCGGCGCCGATCGCGTCGGCCGCCTGCTCGGACATCCGGAGCAGAGCGGTCGCGCAGCCCGGTTCCCGCTGGTGGGGAAGGAGCGACTCACGCAGCGCCTCCCAGCGGCGCGCGGCTTGGACGCCCGTCGCGTGCCCGACGAGTTCGCCCAGATCGGGGGCAAGATCTCCGTGGCCGTCGTCGAAAGGAGCCGCGCCGTCCCCGGTACGTTCCCGCGCGCCCATCGCCGCGATGAGCCGGCGAGCAGCCTCGGAGTCCAGTGGCCGACCAGACGCTGAGTTCATGGGGCTCCTTCCTTGTGTACGCTGCTGCGCCACCGCCCGGACCTCACTGCGCGAAGGACCAGTAGACGCCGACAGCGTGCGTTTCGCCCCGCAGCCGGAACCGCTCCTGCGGCGAGTGGGCGTGGTGCACGAGGGCGTGCAGGTCACCGAGGAGCGCGTCCTTGTCGCCGAAGTAGGAGTGGCTCATCAGACCGGTGTCGAGCCTGGACGCGTCCACGGTGTCGACGCCGCTCACGACGACCAGGCCCTGGCCGGACTGGCCGGCTCGGTGATACCCGTGCACCTTCCTTGACGCGATCAGCGCTTTGTCCTTGGAGGAGGCGTAGAGGGTGAACCGGTCCGCCCGCCCGGCGAAGTCCTCAGCCGCCTGTGTGAAGACCCCGGCATCCACGTCCGGCGCGGCGAACACAACCTGCCCCAGCCTCCCCGACCCCACCGGAAGCGCAGTGGTGTCGAGGCGGGTGAGGGTGTCGACGAGGAGACGGTTCCCCATGCTGTGCGCGACCACGTGCACCTGGTCGACACCGGACCGGGTGAGGAGGAGTTCCAGGAAGTCGCGGAAGTGCCGGGCGGACCAGTGAACGTGGCCCTCGTCGGCCACGTAGGCGCTCCTCTTCCCAGCCGAGGGCCAGCTGTAGGCGACACACGCACCGTGGAAGTCAAGGTCGTAGACGAGTTGGGCGGCACGCCGCAGCGCATCGTCGAAGTCGACGTTGTACCCGTGGACGAAGACGAGCGCGCTCCGGCTCCCGTCCACGTCGGACTCCTGGGCCACCTGTCCGAGAAACTGTGTCTCGTACCGGACGGCCGGCGCGCCCGCAGCCCCGGTGGCCGGACCCTTCCCCAGCCGCAACCGCCACTGGCCGGGCTTGGGTAGTTCGCCCATCCGACGGTCGTCACCGATGGACAGGACCGCACGGCCGTATGCGAGATCACCAGTGCCACGCGACCCGCCGAAGGTCAGGCGCTTGGCGTCCCAGGCGCGGTCCGTGACGAAGTTCACCGGGATGTCCAGACGACGCAACGCCGATACGTGGTCATGCGTCCCGGTCAGGGCGTCGGTGCGCTCACCGAGCAGCGCGAGCACGTCCAACTCGGCGTCAACCAGCCGACGGAGGTCCGGGTACGGCGCGAACAGCGCGTCCAGCGACCCCCGGAGGCCATCGCCACGCGCCTCGACGGCGGCTCGCGCGTCCGCCGCGCGCAGTTCCAGAAGCACCGCCGACTCGAACGCTTCGAAACCTTTTCGGTCGAGCCGCCGCTCGACCTCCGGCCACACGGCCGCCAGCGCGGCGTGCAGCAGAGCAGCATCCTCCATACGAGCCGGCCCCCTCCCTCTTCGGCACCCTTGGTGATGGCAGCGTAACGCGCTGGACGCGGCTATTCCGGGAAACGGAGGCCTGCTCCGACCTGGGCTACAACAATGCCTTGTTCATGGCGGCGGAGCTTCTGCTGCTTGGGCAGGGCGACACCACCGCGCCGCTGCTACTGATCGAGGAGTCCGTAAAGCCCTTGTGCATGGGGGCGAGAGCGGAGGAACCGATCAGGGCGATGGTCAGGGGCTCGTCATGCAGAAAGTAGGTGGCTGGCAGCACCGGATGCCCTCCTCGTTTCACGAGTGGACACTCATGAAACGACCTCTGAAGGATGCTGTGTCGGAGCGCCGGACCATCGCTTCGTCCAGGACGACGGGCATCCAGCGGCCCCTCTTCGTCGGGCTGAAGTAGCCGGCTCTCGTCGAAGGCCGTGTAACGAAGGCAATAGGGGCACTGGGCTCCGTATTCAGGGGACGACCGCGGCGGAGGGGAAACCGCCCGAACGCCCTGCTGATTGCGCCGAGCGGCCAGGCGCTCGTATTCGGCGTGGAGAGTATCGAGTTGAACAGGCTCACCCGCATAGGCACGGTTGCGAGCGATCGAGATACGGTGGCCGGCTTCGAGCGTGCTCATGCGCGGCCGCGGCACCTTCTGACCAGCGACCTCACATCATGCCAGGCGAGCGCACAAGGCGTCGTCGATGTGATCCATCGCCAGCATGGGCAAATGCTCTGCCAGGGCCCAAGCTCCTGGTGGGGTGGGATGTTTCTCGGCAGGTCAGCGACGCGCGGTAGTCACGCCTTGATCATGGTCTTGGAGTTCGCGGGCGCGGGCGTGCTCGGAGCGGGGGCAGGCGGGGGTACGGCGCAGCTTCTCCCTGGCCGCGGTGAGCGCGCTCCCCGCCGGCTGGGTCCTTGCGGCGGACGGCAGCGTGCAGGGAGGCGTACGCGAACGACCAGGAGCAGCCTCGTCGTGCAATTCCGCCCGGTCGCCTACATCCTGAGCGTGCGGTCGAGGGTCCCGCAGAGAACGCCTGAGCCGGTCAAAGGTGCCCCGGGCGTCGAGTGGTGCGGCGTGCCTGTTTGCTGACCGCCTTCCACTGGCGGCGTACGTCGGCCATCTCGGCCGGATCCTCACGACGGCGGTGATAGGCGATCTCTGCCCGGAGCTTGCGCCAGGTGGCGAGGCGGTCGACGTCCAAGGCGCCGGTACGGGAGGCCTCCTCGACGGCGCAGCCGCCGTCGCCGTCGTGGCCGCAGTCGCCGTACCGGCAGTGGACGGCCAATGAGGCGATGTCGGTGAAGACATCGTCGACCGATGTCTGCGCCGCCGCTACTTCCAGGGAACGGATGCCCGGGATGTCCAGAAGCCCCCCGCCGCTGGACAACAGGTGGAGGCGACGTGTGGTCGTGGTGTGGCGGCCACCGGCGCGGCCGGGGGCGGCGACCGCCTCGGAGGTTCCTTCAAGGGCGTTGAGCAGGGAGGTCTTGCCCGCGCCGGAAGGGCCGAGCATGACCGCGGTGGTGCCGTGGGTGAGATGGGTGCGTAGGGAGTCGAGTCCGTCGCCGGTGAAGACACTGACGGGGACGACGGGGACACCAGGACTGAGGTGTTCGGCTGTGGCGGTGTTCTCGGCACCGCCGTCCTCGGTGATGTCGCTCTTGGTCAGGACGAGAACGGGCTGGGCGCCGCTGTCCCAGGCCATCACGCTCAGGCGCTCGACCATGGTGGTGTTCAGCCCGCCGTCCAGCGGGACGACGACCAGGACGGTGTCGATGTTGGCCGCGAGGACCTGACGCCCGTGTCCGGAGCCTTGGCCCCGACCGAGCGCGGTGCTGCGGGGGGCGACGGCGTGGATACGTCCGTCGTGGCCGAGTCTGACCCAGTCGCCGGCAACGGGGGTGACCTGCAAAGAGGTTGCCGAGCCGGCGGTGTGCGCGATGAGGGTGCCGTCCTCGGAGGGCCGCAGAACCTCGCATACGGTGCCGTGGTTGACGACCGCTCGTGCCCATCCGTGGCCGCTGGGTGCCCGGCCGAGCCGGGTGACGGTCGGAGTGTCGGTCATGGAGCGTCCTTGGTGGTGATGAATCCGGTCCAGGTGCGGCGCATGCGGTCGCCCGCGGTGGCGTCGACGCGCTGGACGGCGTGCATGGTGTGGGCGCGGAAGACGACCAGGCGGTTGGGGCGCGGCAGGATGAGAGCGGGGTGCTTCGCGCAGTGCAGAAGGGCGGTGCCGTCGGGGGCGTCGACGCGGGAAGCCTCGTCGAACAAGGCGAGGCCGCCGCCCCAGTCGGCGTTCCAGGTGCGGTGGACGAAGTAGACGTAGGCCCCAATACGGTCGGCGCCGGCGTCGTTGTGCCAGCTCAGTCGGGAGCCGGCGGGGTAGCCCCAGGCGCTGAACGTAAGGGAGACGTGGTTGCCTTTGCCGGCGGCGTCGAGCAGGTCCAGATGATCGGCCACCCGCTCCTTGACGGCATGCTGCCAGCGGGGCGCGTCGGGTGCGGTGTCGCCGAGGGGCTGCTTCTCCTCGCCGCCGCGGTAGGCGAAGCCGTCGTACACCGGGTCGATGGTGCTGAGCACGGGTTTGAGGCGAATGCGCTCGATGTCGTCGGCGGCTGCTTCGAAGTCGGCTCGGGGCAGCAGGTCGTCGATGACCACGTATCGGTCGCCGCGGGAGTGGACGCGGATGCCGTGGTCGGGCGTGGCGGGTGTGATGGGTGGGCCGAGATTCATGCGTTGGCCTTCCTCGTCTGTCCGGCGAGGCGCGCGGCGGGGATGCTCAACAGGACGAGGAGAACGCCGACAACGGCGAAGACAGTGTCGTAGTGGGCGGCGAACAGGCCGCCGAGGAGCATGCCGACCGGGACGCCGGCGGAGTTGACGAAGTTGTCCACGGAGCCGAACCGGGAGAGGAACCGTTCGGGTATCTCGCTCTGGTAAGTGGTGTCCCAGACGATGCCGCAGGCGGCGATGGTCAAGGAGGCCAGGGCGAAGGCGGCGCCGATGACAGCGGTGGGCAACTCATCGCGCAGGGTGAGGGCGGCCATCTGCAGGACGACACCGATGGTGACGACGACGGACGCCGCTTTCCACGGATGCCGGTTCATCGCCATGACGGCCAGGGAGCCGACGAGGGAGCCGGCGGCGAGGCAGGTGGCGAGTACGGACCATGCGCCGTTGCCGCCGAGGGACTCCACGGCGATGACCGGACCGGCGACGGCGGCCAGACCGATGCTGAGGGAGATCACGAACCACAGGGCCATGCCGAACGAGAACCACGGATAGCGAGCCATGATGGTGAACGCGGCGCGGAAGCGGGCGTCGCCATTCGCATGCGCCATGTCTGCGGTGGACTCTGCGGGGACGGTGCCGGGCTCGGCCTCCACGTGCGGCGCCGTCCTGTGGCGGGCGGGGGTGTGCAGGCGTGTGAGCCGGATCAGACAGCCGAGGTTGACGGCGAATGAGGCCACGTCGAGCCAGAGCACCCAGGAGAACCCCACCGTGCTCATGAGGACACCGGCCAGTACGGGTCCGAGCAGGAAGCTCACGTCGGCGAGGAGGGACAGCAGGCTGTTGGCCCAATGGAGCTTGTCCTCGGGGACCAGCTCGGGGGTCAGACCTATCTGGGCGGGGTTGTAGAGCGCGGTGCCCGCGCCGTACACGGCGGCGGAAAGGCACAAGTGCCAGGTCTGCAGGGGCAGTGGACTGATCACGACGACGGCGAGCGTGCCCTGGGCCAGGAACCGCAGCAGGTCGGCGCCGATCATCACCTTCACGCGGTCGTACTGGTCGGCGAGCCGGCCACCGGTGGCGACGAGGAGGAAGCGGATCGCCCACAGGGAAAGGAGTACCGCCGTGAGTCCGCCGGCCGATCCCGAGACCTGGTAGGCGGCGAGGGCGAACGCGACGGGGACGGCCGCGTCGCCGAGGCTGGAGATGGCGTGACCCGCGAAGAACGTCGCGAAGCGGCGCTCCCGGAATATCGCGGCCCGGTCCTTGAAGGGGGCGGTGAGCACAGGCGGGTCATCCTTCACAGATCAGGAAGTCGTTGCGGGCGCCGAAGGCGACCAGGGCACGGAGGTCGGCGGCGGGTAGGCCGGCTGCGGCGAGAAGGGTGTCGAAGGTGAAGGCGCCGCCGCTGCCGA
Organism: Streptomyces sp. WM4235; assembly: GCF_001279725.1. Classification (GTDB taxonomy): domain Bacteria; phylum Actinomycetota; class Actinomycetes; order Streptomycetales; family Streptomycetaceae; genus Streptomyces. The sequence goes on from NZ_LGDE01000425.1 coordinate 45,015, forward strand.
GGATTACGACGGGTCGTTCGAGGCGGCGGTCGAGGCGGATGCGCCGGCCCATGGTGGTGACCGTCACGTGCCCGTCGTCCGTGGCGATGTGCGGGGGCCATCGGCTGGCCCAGCGGATCCGTGTGGTGGGGCCGACCTCCCCGGTCAAGGCACTGCGAAGCGAGGCCCCGACGCGGCGGTCGGGGCGTAGGGCCAGGCGGGAGGCGCCTGACTCCTCGCAGAGCTCGGCGAGCGGCTCGTATCCAACGGTCAGGTGGATGGTGAGTTCGCCGGTGCCGCAGACGCGGTGCGCGGTGTGGCGCGGTACGGACAGGCACATGCCGGGGGTCAGGACACGGTCGAGGCTGTCGTCCGCCAGGTCGGGGGAGCGTGCGCCGGTGCGGGAGTCGACCTGCCAGCGCTTTCGCCCCAGGAGTTGCAGGATGAGGGTGTCGTGGCCGTCGCTGTGCAGATCGAAGGCGGAAGACTCACCCGCGGTGATGTAGCAGTTGACCCATGCACGGGCGTACAGGAGGTATTCGAGAGCCTCGCACAGCAGCATGACCCGATCGTCGAGCGCTTCGAGATGGCTGATGACGAGGGTCGCCCCGCGTTCGACGGCGCTGTGCAGATAGGCGGGCACGAGAGTGGTGTGCAGGATCTCCCCGTCGCCGACACGGGAACGCACCCACCGGCTCCGGTCGACATGGCGGCCGGATTCGACGAGGCGGAAGTTGGTCGCGAGTGCGCCCGGTCGGGCCAGCGCGGACCAGACACCGACCAGCAGGGCTTCGTGTGCGGCTTGGTCTTGGCCGGGGTCGGAGGGGGCGTGGAGGCGGACCCCGCCGGACGGCGGCCGCTGGTCTCCCAGGCCCGCGAGCAGTGTGTCGGCATATCGGAGGGCGTCGAACGCGGTCATGCGGCGATCACTGCTCCCAAGGCGTAAAGGGTGCGGGCCAGTTCGCCTCGGCTGTCCGGGGTGAGCCGGGCGGGCAGGAGCGCCGTCAGCTCACGGAAGGAGAAGGGAGCGGTGGACGCAGTCGCCCGCACCAGGGAGTCGAAGTCGGCCCGCTCCCCGACGGGAACCGTGAGGGTGCGGCCACGGACGACAAGGGTGGTGCGACCGGCGTGCGCGGCCACTGCTACGGCACCGGGCCGGGCCCAACGCAACGGGCCGTCGATGACGGGGGCGCCCGAGCGGGGCAGGGCGGCGCGGTGGGGTCGGCTGAGGTGGCCGTTGGTGCGCAGACGGAGCTGGGTGAGTGTCAGCTCGTGGGCGACGCGCTCGGCGAGAGAGAGGTCGGCGGTGTCCTCGGCCAGCAGGGTGCGGGCACGGTCCGCGACGGCACCGGCGGGCGGGTAGTCGGGGAGGGGGTCGACCGGGCCCGCGGCGCGCCACAGTGCCTCGGTGATCAGGGAGTGGGTCCTGACCGGGTACAGGGTGAGCCCGAGAAAAGCGGCGGGGCCGAGGTTTCGGAAAACGTGATAAGTGTCCTGCGGAATCAGCAGGAAATCACCGGGGCGCAGTAGCCGACGTTCGGCGGAGCCGAGATGCTCCTCGATGTCGAAGGTAATTTGTCCGAACGATGGGCTCGGGGTTATACCGGAGGTATCGAACGGGTTCTCATGCCAGATCCAGACTTCTTTGGGGGACGGTCCGAGGTGGAAGATGAGGGAGGGTTCGTCATCCTTGTGGATGCCGAAGGGTGTCCATCCGGAATGGGCGATGAAGGTGTACACATCAGTGCCGGAAGGCAGTTCGTGGAACCCGTCGGTCACAAGTTCCTCGACCATTGCGGAGACTTCGGCGCACAGCCGGAGGTCCCAGGTGGAGATGTCGTTGACGGCCACGCACGCCTCGTCGCCGCCGGCGGTACGGGCCAGCCACTCCACCGCGCTCTCGTCATCCGCGAGGGGTGAATCCACGAAACGCTTGGTGAGCGGATAGTCGAAGGCGCCGGGGCGGAAGGCGCGCAGACGCAGGTCGCCGGGCGCCTGGCGGGTCGCCGTCCGCAGGCTGCAGTCGATCAGCCGACCGAGACGCTGTGGGTCGGTGACCAGGCCGGGGAGGAAGACGGGGCTGGAGAAGCCCGGAGCGTGGGCTGCCGCGAACGCCTTCCAGGTCTTCATGTCGATGCTCATTCAGCTCACCACTCGTTCGGGAGGTACGGCCGGCGCGGCCGGCCGTCCGCGAGGACGACCGGCCGCGCGACGGTGTGGACTCAGTGGCCGACGTCCCGACGCGGGCTGAACTCGGTCTCGAAGTCGTAGTTGTCGTCCTCGAGGATCTCCATGACGAGGTTCTGCTCGTTCTCCATGATGCGGAATTCCCTTCTCAGTGATTCTGTTCCACAATTTTCCGGCAAGAGTGCCGAAAATTCACCGGCCGGGGTGGGGTCGGGCCGCCGGGCGGGCGTTCCGTTCGTTTCCCCGGTCCGTTCTGGAAGCAACTCTGACATTCGTTCGAGGGCGTTGTCATCCATTTGGATTGACACGAAGTTCCCCTGGCACGGTTGTGTCAGATCAGGCCTTGCTGTGCGGCTTGGAGTCCGAGCTGGAATCGGCTGCTGACCTTGAACCGTTCCGTGAGGGCGGTGATCATCCGTCGTTCGCTGCGCAGGGAGATACCGAGCCTGCGGGCCGCCGCCTCGTCGGTCAGCCCTTCGGCCAGGAAGCGCAACAGAGCCCGCTCCTGAGGCGAGCAGGTGGCGGGGGCTTCGCCCTCCGACTCCTCCTCGGCCGCCGTGTCCCACAGGTACGTGAAGAGGGCACGCAGGCCCATGAGGGCGCCGGACTCGGTCAGCAAAACGGCTCCGGTGTCGGGATCCTCCGGGTCCAAGGGCAAGACGGCACGCGCATCGTCGACGATCCGCAGTTGCAGGGGCAGGGAGGGCAGGGTGCGCATCTCGGCGCCGGCCTGCGCCAGGCGCCGCACCGAGCTACGGCGCTGGACGCCGGGCAGGTGAAGGACGCGTACGCGCACGCCCCGCGCGAGCAGGTCGAGGAGGACGGCCACATCGAGGTCCCACGGGCCGCCGCCGGCCGCGGCGGCGGTGGGGGCGAGGGCGAGAAGCTCGCCGCGGGCCTGCGCCGACAGGTCTGACTGGACGCGTTGTACGGCTTCGTTGCCGGTGAAGCGTTCCACACTCGCCGTGCCCGTGCGGCCGTGCGCGACGTAGTCGGCGAGGAGGGCGTCCACGGCGGACCGGCTCGCCTCGATCTCCAACTGGGTGCGGGCCAGTTCGTCCTGACGGCGCTCCAAGAGCGCCCCGAGCCCCGCCCGGGGCGGTACGAGCAGCGGGGTACCCGGGCCCGAGCCGTCTGTGTCCGCCGTGCGCAGCAGGGCGAGGTCGGCGAGCGAGTCCAGCGCCCGCGCGACGGCTGACCGGCCCTGGCCCAGCCCGTGAGCCAGCTGGTCCACATCCCAGGAGGGGTGCTCCAGCATGAGTCGGTAGACCGTCTCGGTGCCGGAGTCGAGTCCGAGCGCGCCCAGTAGCAGGGTCTCTTCGCCGTCATGCGATGCCGGGCACAGATGTGCCACGGCGTTTTCATGGCTCCGCCAGGCTTGGGATGCGTGCATGGTCAAGGCTCAGACTCCGTTGTGGTTCCGGCAGGTTGGCGCAGCATGAGGAGGCCCCGCTAGCGGATCGCTAGGGACGGCTGACATAGGCTCCCGCCATGCATGGTCAGCGAGGCGCGTTGTTCCAGTTCCGGATACTGGGGCCGCTTGAGGTGCGGTACGTCGGGGAGACGGTGGCCGTCACCGCCCCCAAGGAACGTGATCTGCTCGTCCTGCTGCTGCTGAAGGCCGGGCACATCGTCCCGGCGGAGGAGCTGATCGACGGACTCTGGGGGACCACACCGCCGACGACCGCGCGCACGACGCTGCAGAACTACGTCAAGCGGCTGCGTCGAGTCCTCCGGGAACCCGGAGACGGACAACGCGAATTGCTGGCGACCCGGCCGGGAGGCTATCTGCTGGGGCTGGAGGGCGAGTTCTTGGACGTCGGGGAGTTCGAGCGGCTTGTCGGCAGCGCGGCCGCGGCCGCCGCGCGCGGTGACGACGTCACCGTCTCCGCACGGCTCGGCGCCGCGCTGTCCCAATGGCGCGGCCAAGCGCTGGCCGGCAGTCGCTCCGAGTACCTCCGGCAGGTGGAGGGGCCCCGTCTAGAGGAAGCTCGGATGGTCGCCTTCGAGCAGCGGGTCGACGCCGACCTGAGGCTGGGCCGGCACGCCGCCGTGATCGCCGAGCTGCACACCGAGGCCGCCCGGCAACCACTGCGGGAACGGCTCCAGGGGCAACTGGTGCTCGCTCTCTACCGTTCGGGACGGCGCGGCGACGCGCTCGCGGCCTCCCGGCAGGCCCGCTCACACCTCGTTCGGGAACTGGGCCTGGAACCCGGTCCCGAACTCGCCGCGCTCCACACCCGCATCCTCGCCGACGATCCGACCCTGATGGAGATCCGGCCCGCAGCGACGCCCCCACGCAGCGCTCCGTCCACCCGCTCGGATCCGCTCGGCCACACCGAGACCGGCCCTGCCGCCCCCGCCCCATCCGTCCTCCCCTCCCAACTCCCTCCCACCACAATGGTGTTCACCGGCCGCGCGGAGGCCCTGCGACGGCTCGACGAGCTGATGCCCGCCGCAGGGCCACAACCGCCGGGAGCGGCCCGCATCGTCCAGATCACCGGCCAGGGCGGGGTCGGCAAGACGGCCCTCGCGGTCCACTGGGGCCACAGCCGGCGCAACCGGTTTCCCGACGGGCAGCTCTACGTCAACCTGCGTGGTCACGGCGGCGGTCGGCCCCTGCGATCGATCGACGCGCTCAGCGAGTTCCTGGAGGCGCTCGGCGTGCCCCCGCGCGACGTCCCCGTGACGGAGGAACGCGGCGCCGCCCGGTTCCGCTCACTGTGCGCCGACCGGCGGCTGCTGGTGATCCTGGACGACGCGCGGTCGGAGGAGCAGGTCAGGCCACTGCTACCCGGCAGCGCGGACTGCATGGTGATCGTGACCAGTCGCCTCTCCCTGGCCGGCCTCGTGGCCCGCGACGGGGCGCTGCCCGTGCCGCTGCCGGTCTTGGAGCTGCCCGAGGCCGAGCAGATGCTCGTCAACATCCTTGGTCCCGCACGGGTTTCGCGCGAGACCGCGGCGGCCGCCGCGCTGACCGCCGCCTGCGCCCGACTCCCCCTAGCCGTCGGCATCAGCGCGGCCGACCTCGCGCTCCACCCGGACCGGACCCTGGCACAGCAGGTCGAGCTGCTGACCGGGGCCGACACCCTGTCCGCCCTGGAACTGCCCGGGGACGGCCAAAGCGCGGTGCGCACGGTCTTCGCGAGGTCGTACGCCACCCTGGAGCCGGACACCGCCCGCATGTTCCGACTCCTTGGACTCCTGCCGGGTGAGGACATCACGGCCGGGGCCGCGGCGGCGCTGGCCGGCACGCGCCCCGCCCGCGCCAGTGCGCTCCTGGGCAGCCTCACCCGCTCCCACCTCCTGGAGGAAGGGACCGTCGGCCGGTACGCTCTGCACGACCTCTTGCGCGCCTACGCCCGCGAACGGGCCCACGCCGAGGAACCCGACAGCGAGCGCGACGCCACCCTGAGGCGTCTGTATGACTGGTACCTGACGAACGTCGACAAGGCGGCCAGGCTGATCCAGCCCGAAATGGTGCGCCTGCGGATGTACGCGGACGGCGCCGACCTTGCCTTCGACACGCTGGACGACGCCGCCGACTGGCTCGACGCCGAACGGGCCAACGTCGTGGCGATGGTCCAGCGGGCTGCGGATGAGGGCCCTCTGGAAGCCGCGTGGGGTCTGGCCGACGCGTTCCGGCCCTACCTGATGCACTCCTCACACACCGCCGACTGGCTGGCAGTGGGAGAGGCGGGACTGGCGGCGGCGGAGGCGGACGGGCACGTCTTCGGTCAGGCGGCGACGCACCGGATCCTGTCGAGCGCCTATCTCGTCCTGGGCAGGTACGAGGAGAGCACACGGCACGACCTGGCCGCGGCGGAGCTGTACCGGAGCGTGGGAGCCGCGGCCGCCGAGGCGGCGGCGTGCAACAGCCTCGCCCTCGCGGCCTGGTACGCGGGTAGGCTGGATGACGCGGTGGCCCACGGAAGCCGCGGTCTCGCCCAGGCGAAGAGCGCCGGCGAGCTGGTTCCCGAACTCATCATCAGCTCCAACCTGGGCGCCATCCTGCACGAGGCCGGCATGCTCCGCGAGGCCGAGGAACTCTACGAGAGCATGATGGGCGGCAGGGCCGTGGCCCACGCACCGACCACTGAGGGCCACATCCTTCGCAACTTCGCCGCCGTCCTGCACGACCAGGGGCAACCGGTGCGGGCCGCCGAACTCCTCGCGCGGGCCGAGGACGTCCAGCGTAGGGCGGGCCAGGGACCCAGCAACCTGACCTACACCCTCTTTTGGAAGGCGGTCATGGCACTTCAGCGCGGCGACCGGGCCGGCGCCCTCGCACACCTCGACGAGGGATTCTCCCTCGCGGGTGGCGACATCAGGGCCGAGGCGCACCTGCACACCGCACGCGGCATGCTCTCCGAGCGCACGGGGGGCCACGAGGCCGCCCTGCAAAGCTTCGAGCGGGCCAGGGACCTGGCCAGGCAGTGCGCCTCACGCAAACCCGAGCTGGACGCCCTGACCGGGATGGCACGCTGCTCCCTCGAGCTGGGGCGGATCGAACAGGCCCGCTCGCTCGCCGAGGAGCTGCTGGAGGAAGCCACGGTCAACGGATACCGGCTCTTTCGGGGCTACGCATTGACGCTCCTGGCCGAGATCGCCTGCCAGGAGAAGAATTACACCGAGGCAGAGAGTCGGGCCAGGGAAGCGGTGGCGGTCCAGCTGGCGAACGCCCATCCCAGGGGCCGGGCGGATGCCCTCGTCGCCCTCGCGCACGCGCTGCGTGGCGCGGGCGACACCGAGGCCGCGCGTCTTCGGGTGGAAGAGGCGTCGGAGCTCTGGTCCCACTTTGCCCCGCAGCGCGTGGAGGAGCTCCTGCGACGAGCCCACTGACCCGTTCCCGGCGCGGACATCGGCAGCCGGCGCCGAGGCGGAGGCCGGGACGCGGATCGCCGCCGCCTGCCCCGGCCGGCGTCCAGACGCACCGTCCACCAACGTCCCGGCACCCGTTCGTCCAGCTCACCCACTGTGACCTGCGTCATCCCGGTCGCCCTCCCGTCATGCGTCGGCGCTGCTCGCGCCTACCCCTGGCTCTCTTCGGCGGGGATCTGGCGCAGGTGCTACAGGGCGCGGTGCCGGGACTTGACCAGGGCCCGGTAGGCCCCGAAGCGGGAGAGGCTCTCGTCCACGGCGTGGGGAGTCGAGCCAGGCCATGGTGCGTTCGATGGTCCAGTGGTGTCGTCCCAACCGCTGCGAGGACTCGATGCCGCGGCGGGCGATGCGGTGGGTGATACCGCGCCCGCGTAACCATCGGCGCAGGTGGGCGTAGTCGTAGCCTTTGTCCGCGTGGACAGAGCGCCGCCGGACGGGCCGCGCTCGGCGTCGGCCGAGGCCGTGGTCTGGGGCAGCGCGGCCGCGGCGGCGGGCAGGGCGGCGCCGACGAGGGCGACGCGACGACGCAAGGGACGGGTGCGGATGTGCAACGTACCTCCCAAGTGACCTGTGCATGGGCGGGATTGCCCCGCGAAACAGGTGGTGCCTGCGTGCCCCCACACTCATGCAGGCCGCCCGACGCTCTGTCACGTCCCGTTCGGTATCCCGGTTGTTGACCTCGGACGGGGGAGGGGGAAGGATCACGCCATGACGCCACAGGGAGCGCTGACGCCCGATGGAGCCGTGCCGCCCGACGGGCCCGTGACGCCGGGGGACGCCTCGACCGCCGGGCATGACGTGACGGCCGGGGGGTCGGGGCGAGCGGTCCGGGCGAACACGGTCGACGGGCTGCTCCGCGACAGCGCCCTGCGGGTCCCCGACCGGGTGGCGCTGCGCTACCGCGAGCGGACCTGGACGTACGCGGAACTCGACGCGGCCGTCACCACCGGCGCCGCCGTGCTGCGCGACCGGTACGCGCCGGCCGCCGGCGACAGGGTCGCGACCTACGCCCACAACTCCGACGCCTACCTCATCGCCTTCCTCGCCTGCGCCCGCGCCGGGCTCACGCACGTCCCCGTCAACCAGAACCTCACCGGCGAGGACCTCGCGTACATCCTGGGGAACTGCGCGAGCACGCTCGTGCTCGCCGACCCGGACCTGGCCGAACGGATCCCCGCCGGACACACCGTGCGCGCCCTGCGCGACGCCCCGGACTCCTTCCTCTCGGAGCTGGCCGAGCCGCTGCCCTTCACCCCGGACCGGACCGCGGACGCCGTGGTGCAACTGCTCTACACCTCCGGGACCACGGCCCTGCCCAAGGGCGCGATCATGACCCACCGCGCGCTGGCGCACGAGTACGAGAGCGCCATCGCCGCCCTGGACCTGGTCGAGACGGACCGGCCCGCGCACGCGCTGCCGCTCTACCACTCGGCGCAGACGCACGTCTTCCTGCTGCCCTACCTGGCGGTGGGCGCGGAGAACACCGTGCTCGACGCACCGGTGGCGCAAGAGATCCTCGACCTGGTGGAAGCGGGCCGGGTGGACAGCCTCTTCGCCCCGCCGACGGTGTGGATCGCGCTGGCCAACCACCCCGGCTTCGACCGGCGGGAACTCGGCGCGCTGCGCAAGGCCTACTACGGGGCCTCGATCATGCCGGTGCCCGTGCTGGAACGGCTGCGGGCGCGACTGCCCGGGCTCGCGTTCTACAACTGCTTTGGGCAGAGCGAGATCGGCCCGCTGGCCACGGTGCTGGGACCGGCCGAACACGAGGGTCGGATGGACTCGTGCGGTCGACCGGTGCGCCACGTCGAGGCGAAGGTCGTCGACGAGGACGGTGCCGACGTCGCGGACGGGATCGCGGGCGAGGTGGTCTACCGCTCGCCGCAGTTGTGCCTCGGCTACTGGAACGACCCCGAGGCGACCGAGAAGGCCTTCCGGGACGGCTGGTTCCGCTCCGGGGACCTCGCCGTACGCGACGCGGAGGGCTACTTCACCGTCGTCGACCGGCTGAAGGACGTCATCAACTCGGGCGGGGTGCTGGTCGCCTCACGACAGGTGGAGGACGTCCTGTACACCCACCCCGGGGTGATGGAGGCGGCCGTCGTCGGCCTGCCCGACGAGCGGTGGATCGAGGCGGTCACGGCGGTGGTGGTGCCGCGTGGGGAGGTAACGGAGGCGGAGCTGATGGCGTACGCCCGCGACAGGCTCGCCCACTTCAAGGCCCCCAAGCGGGTGCTCTTCGTGGACACGCTGCCCCGCAACGCCGGCGGCAAGATCCTCAAGCGGGAACTCCGGGACCGCTTCGGGGGTCAGGGCGTCTGACGGGTGGCGTGCGGCGGGCCGGGGCGGCGGACGGGGATCCCGGCGCGGCGCGTCGCACGCGATAGGCGGGTGCCGCCCGGGACCCCGCGGCGGCAGGTTCGCGCCGGCAGGCGACGGGGGACGGGGCCCCGCGGGGCGGGCGACACCGGGGGGCGACGCCGATGACGTTCGGTTGCTCGGACGAGTCAGCCGCCGGCGCACTGGGACGACTTCCTCGGCTACCTGCTCGTGTACATCGGGGGCATCACCGTCCTGCCCTGGCTGCTCGGCTACGGCGTCACGCGCCTGCTGTGCTTCGCGCGGGCCCGCCGGGCACGCCCCGGGGAGGGCGCGGGGGAGGGCGCGGAGGGGGGCGCGGCGCGGACGCCGGCTACTCCGGCGGAAGGCCCGAGCGGTGGAGCCGGCGCAGGGTGAGGCGTTCGTGGAGCAGGCGGCCGACGAGGGCGCCGCCGTAGACCACGAAGCCGACCCCGACCAGCCAGGACTGGACGACCAGCAGCGTGCCGAAGGGGCCGTACGTCACCGCGTTCGAGGCGATCAGCGGGGAGAACACCAGCTGCGAGAACACCCGGAGCCCGAGCAGGCCGATGCTGGTCGCCACCGCCCCCGGGAGCAGGGCGCGCCAGCGGACGCGCCCGCCCAGCAGGAGTCGCTGGGATGACCAGAAGAACAGCACGGTGCCCAGCAGGTCGGTGATCGTGCCGACCACGCTGCCGATCACGTCGTGCGGCGGGGAGGGGATTCCGACGAGCATCGCGAGGTAGCAGACCAGCAGGGCGAGCCACACCACGTGCCGCCACATGGTGTGCCAGCGGGCCGTGGGCAGGTCCCACACCTTCTCGTAGCCGGTCTGCACGGCCGAGCCGAAGGTCAGGCCGAACACGGCGAGCGCGGCGAGCCCGAAGGCCGTCGTCCGCTCCAGCGCCAGATCCGCGGATCCGAACAGCACCTCCACCCGGGCCCGCGAGGAAGCCGTCACGCCGAGGGCCTGGCCCAGCCAGCGGCCGAAGCCGTAACCACTGCCGGGGGCGGCGGCCGCGACGACCACCAGCAGCGGCACCAGGGTGAGGAACCCGAGGGCGGCGAAGCCCATCGCCCGGTGCATCAGCTCCATCTGACGACCCCGGCTCCAGGCCAGCCCGGCGAGGGAGGCCTGGAGGCGGTCGTGCAGCAGCCGGGGCTTCAGGGTCACGCCCACTGGCCTACCCGGGAGCACCCGAGGCCCTCCCGCGCGCACCCGCAAGTGGGCCCGAAGGGGTGGTTTCCGGCATCCACGCGGCTGACGGGACCGGGTGGCCGCGTGCGGAGCCGTCCCGGCGGTCCCGTGCGGAGCCGTCCGGGCGGTCCCGTGCGGAGCCGTCCCGGGCGTCACGTCCCGTGTGGAGCCGTCCCGGCGTCTACGGTCTGGCGCGGAGGTCCCGGACCCGCTTGATCTTGCCCACCGAGCGTTCCAGGGTCTCCGGGTCCACCACCTCGACACGGACGGACACCCCGACGCCCTCCTTGACGGCGCGGACCACCTCGGCGGCCGCGGCCTCGCGGCGGTCGTGATCGGTGCCCCGCCGGGCCTCCACCCGCACGGTCAGGGTGTCCAGGCGGCCCTCGTTGGTCAGTCGCAGTTGGAAGTGCGGGGCCAGGCCCGGGACGCGCAGCAGGATCTCCTCCACCGCGGTGGGGTAGAGGTTCACCCCCCGCAGGATGATCATGTCGTCGCTGCGGCCGGTGATCTTCTCCATCCGGCGGAACGCGGGCCGGGCCGTTCCGGGCAACAGCCGCGTCAGGTCCCGGGTCCGGTACCGGATGATCGGCATGGCCTCCTTGGTGAGCGAGGTGAACACCAACTCGCCCGGCTCCCCGTCCGGCAGTACCGCCCCGGTCAAGGGGTCGACCACCTCCGGGTAGAAGTGGTCCTCCCAGATGTGCAGGCCGTCCTTGGTCGAGGCGAACTCCTGGGCCACGCCCGGTCCCATCACCTCGGACAGGCCGTAGATGTCCACGGCGTCCATGTCCAGCCGCTCCTCGATCTCCCGCCGCATCCCCTCCGTCCACGGCTCCGCACCGAAGATCCCCGTGCGGAGCGAGGTGGAGCGGGGGTCGATGCCCTGGCGTTCCATCTCGTCCAGCAGGGTGAGCATGTAGGACGGGGTCACCATGATGACCTCCGGCCGGAAGTCCTGGATCAGGCGGACCTGGCGGTCGGTCATGCCCCCCGAGGCGGGCACGACCGTACAGCCGAGCCGCTCCGCGCCGTAGTGCGCGCCGAGGCCGCCGGTGAAGAGGCCGTAACCGTAGGCGACGTGCACGATCTGACCGGGGCGACCGCCCGCCGCCCGGATGGACCGGGCCACCACGTCGGCCCAGGTGGACAGGTCCCCCTCGGTGTAGCCGACGACCGTGGGCCGTCCGGTGGTCCCGCTGGAGGCGTGGATGCGCCGCACCTCGGAACGCGGCACGGCGAACATCCCGAAGGGGTACTGGTCGCGCAGATCGGACTTGGTGGTGAAGGGGAAGTGGGCGAGGTCGGCCAGGGATCGACAGTCGTCCGGATGCAGGCCGGCCTTGTCGAACGCCTGCCGGTAATGGGGCACGTTGTCGTAGGCGCGATGCAGGGTCGCGCGCAGCCGCCTCAGCTGGAGAGCGGCCAGCTCGTCGCCGCTCAACCGCTCGCTCTCGTCATGGATGTCCGCGTGCGCCCTCATGCCGTCACCTCATCGCCTGCCAACCGACCGATCATTCGGTAGAGTGCCAGGCCCTCGGCGGTTAAATCAATGACTCGAACGAGTGATCGCCTGATTTCCCGCCGCGTGCGACCCCCGCCCCTTGAGCGCCCACGCCGCGCACCCGCCGCACCGACGCGGGCCGGAGTGCCGACGGGGAGCCGCCGTGCCACGCTGAAACAGGGGCTCTCGCCGGTCCTGGCATCCCAGGCCCGACGCTGCGACCTAGGGAGATCGAGATGGCCAGTGACCCCGTCGGACACCGGGCGGGCCACGTGCACACGAGCCCCACGCACGCGCCCGCCTCCGGTACCACCCTTCTGGCAGCAGCCCTGATGCTCGTCGGCGGGGTGATGGCGGTCCTCGAAGGGATCGCCACCGTCGTCAACGACGACCTGTTCGTCGTCACCCGCCACTACGTCTACGAATTCAGCCGGACCGGCTGGGGCTGGGTCCACATCATCCTGGGCGTGGCCCTCGTGATCGCCGGCTGCGCCGTGATCGGCGGAGCCCTGTGGGCACGCTACTTCGGCGTCGCCATCGCCAGTCTCGGGGTGGTGGCCAACTTCCTGTGGCTGCCGTACTACCCCTTGTGGGCCCTCGTGCTGATCGCCGTCAACCTCCTTGTCATCTGGGCCCTGTGCACCGGCATGCACCGCGAAGCGGATGCGGGCCGGGCCGCGGCCGTTTGAGCCGGCCGTCGACGCGCCGCCCGGGATCCGGGCCTGCCCGCCCTCCGCGCGGGCACCCGGCCGGGGGGCGTGAGCGCGCGCGGCGCGCCGGCCCGCGGCGTACGGTCGAATGAGGAGCCCCGGCCGAGGAGGCACGCACCCCGGCCGAGGGAGCACGAAGGGAGGCGACGGCATGTCCGTCATCGACCCCGCGGTATCGGTACGGCTCGGCGCCCCCGGCGCCCGCCGCCTGGTCGGGCTGCTGGCCGAGGTCGCCCACCTGCTGGAGAACCCGGACCGGCTCCGGCTCACCGACGAACAGGCCGCCGTGATCGGACAGGGCACGAACCGCGCCGAGCCGGCGGTCTGGGCCCGCGAACTCGCCGCGGAACTGCGCGCCCAGTTGTAGCCGCCCGAACGGCCTACGGGGCCGACGGCGCGGCGGACCGGGTGGGTGGTTGACTGGCGGCATGCCGCTCGAAGACTACGGAGTGTTGTCCGGAACCCTCCATCGCCATTTCCGCGACCAGCCCGACACCCAGGGACGTTGGTTCCACGTCAATCTGGAGGTCGACACCCCCGAGGGCCGCCACCGGTGCGCGATCGACGTGGACAGCAAGGAATCCGCCACCGGCGTGCGATGGAAGGTCGTCACCCTCGCCGCCTCGGTGGTCGATCCCGCGTCCGGACTGCCGCCCGGCTTCCACCACCTCGCCCGGACCTCGGGCTCGGGCGCCGTCGACTACCTGCGCCACCCCGCCCTGCGCCCCCGGACCGGATGCGGGATCGCCTGGCTCCGGGCGGCCCTGGACCGGCTGAGCCCGCCGCGCCCGTGGGTCGCCGGCGACCATCTGGCGGCCTCGCGGGCGCTGGAGCCGATCCTCGTGCCGGGCAGGTCGATCCTCGTCTTCGGGGAGCCCTTCTCCCACGGCGGCCTCGGCGTGCACAACGTCCACCAGAACCAGGGCGACCCGTACGGCAGCCAGTGGTGGGCGGACAACGGGACCTGGCAGGACGGCGCGACGATGACCCGCCGCGAGGACGGGCAGTACGACGTGTTCCTGTCGAAGTTCTCCACCCAGGCCGACCGGACCGACGGCGACGGCCACCCGGTCGTGTGACCGTGGGCCCGCGACCCGCCGGTCGGGGCGATCCGTCCGGGCCGGCGGGGAACCGCCCGGCCGGCGCGTATCAGGGGGTCGCGTCCGCGCCGTCCGCCTCGGTCGCCACCGTCTTCGCCCAGCGGTAGTCCGCCTTGCCGCTGGGTGAGCGCTGGATCGCGGAGGCGATGACCAGTTGGCGCGGGATCTTGTACCCCGCCAGCCTGGTGCGGCAGTGGTTCTGTATCTCGTCCAGCGTCGGCTCGCCCGCACCCTCGCGGATCTGGATCACCGCCGCCACGTGGCTGCCCCACCTCGGGTCCGCCACGCCGGCGACCAGGGCGTCGTACACGTCCGGGTGCGACTTCAGCGCCTGCTCGACCTCCTCCGGATACACCTTCTCCCCACCGGTGTTGATGCACTGCGAGCCGCGGCCCAGCACCGTGACGATGCCCCGTTCGTCCACGGTGGCCATGTCACCGAGCAGCACCCACCGCTCCTCGCCCTTGCGGAAGAAGGTCTCCGCGGTCTTGGCGGGGTCGTTGTAGTACCCGAGCGGAACGTGCCCCCGCTGTGCCAGTCGCCCCGGCTCGCCCACCGGCACCGGCTCGTGCGTCACCGGATCCACCACCTGCGTACGGTCGTTGACCTCCAGGCGGAAGCCGTTCTCCGGACCGGAGTCGTTCGTGGCCTTCCCGTTCGACCCGGACTCGGACGAGCCGAAGTTGTTCAGCAGCATCACGTGCGGCACGAGCCGCTGGAACTCGGCCCGCACGGTCTCCGACATGATCGCGCCCGACGAGGAGACGCTGAAGAGGGACGACAGGTCGGTGCCCCGCAGCGGGCCGTTCAGGGCGTCGATGAGGGGCCGCAGCATCGCGTCACCCACCAGGGACACACTGGAGACCTTCTCCTTCTCGATGGTCCGCAGCACCTCCTCGGGCGCGTACTTGCGGTGGATCACCACCCGCTGCCCGTAGTTGAAGGCGATGAACGAGGTCAGCGTGGACGTGCCGTGCATCAGCGGGGGAGCGGGGAAGAAGGTGAGCCCGGCGCCGCGCGCGGCCACCCGCTCGGCGAGTTCCTCCGGCCGCTTCACCGGCTCGCCGGAGGGTTCCCCGCCGAACAGCCCGGCGAAGAAGAGGTCTTCGGCCCGCCACATGACGCCCTTGGGCATCCCGGTCGTGCCGCCGGTGTAGATGATGAACAGGTCGTCGGGAGAGCGTGGCGGGAAGCCGCGTTCGCGGGAGCCGGATGCCGCCGCGTCGGCGAACGGGACCGGTGTGAGCGAGGGTTCGGGCGCCCCCTCGGGGGCCGCGCCGACCCGGATCAGGTGCCGGAGCCTCGTCGTCTGCGGCAGCGCGGCCGCCACGCGCCCGGTGAACTCGCCCTCGAAGACGAGCGCGGCGAGGTCGGCGTCGTTGTAGAGGTAGACCAGTTCCTCCTCCACGTAACGGTAGTTGACGTTCACCGGGACCAGTCGGGCCTTGAGGCACGCCAGTACGGTCTGGAGGTACTCGACCCCGTTGTAGAGGTGCAGCCCCAGGTGCTCGCCGGCCCGCAGCCCGCTGTCGAGCAGGTGGTGCGCGATGCGGTTGGCCGCCGCGTCCAACTCCGCGTACGTCAGGCGGTGCTCGGCGCCGGTCCCGGGGTGGTCCACGTACACCAGTGCCTCGCGGTCCGGGACCACGTCCACGACCGACTCGAACAGGTCGGCAAGGTTGTACTCCACCGTTCCTCCTGACCCGAAAGATCCCATGCGTGGGCTGCTCGGCGGTCATTAGAGCGCCGCCCATGCCAACTGGGAAGGGCGCGGGACAAGAAAACTGACTGTGTGTCAGAAAACTATTGAACTGCACTCGCCCCTCCTGCAACCTGTTCTAGGTCTTGAGACGGGAGGACGGCAATGGGTGGGACCGAACACCTGATCGTGGAACGCCGCGGAGCCACGCTGGTGCTCACCATGAACAGACCGGAAGCGAAGAACGCGCTCTCGCTGCCGCTGTTGGTGGGCCTGTACGACGGCTGGCTGGAGGCGGACGCCGACGACGCGATCCGCTCCGTGGTCCTGACGGGCGCGGGCGGCGACTTCTGCGCGGGCATGGACCTGAAGGCGCTGGCCGGGAAGGGCATGGCGGGCGACCAGTACCGGGACCGCCTCAAGGCCGACCCCGACCTGCACTGGAAGGCCATGCTCCGCCACCACCGACCGCGCAAACCGGTGATCGCGGCGGTCGAGGGGTACTGCGTGGCCGGCGGTACCGAGATCCTCCAGGGCACCGACATCCGGGTCGCCGGCGCCGGGGCCACCTTCGGGCTGTTCGAGGTCAAACGCGGTCTCTTCCCGATCGGCGGCTCGACCGTGCGGCTGCCCCGGCAGATCCCCCGCACCCACGCGCTGGAGATGCTGCTCACCGGACGGCCGTACCCGGCCGAGGAGGCCGCGCGGATCGGGCTCATCGGGCGGGTGGTGCCGGACGGCACTGCGTTGGACGCGGCCCTGGAGATCGCCGAGCGGATCAACGCCTGCGGGCCGCTGGCCGTCGAGGCCGTCAAGGCCTCCGTCCACGAGAGCGCCGAACTCACCGAGACGGAGGGACTGGCCGCCGAACTCGCCCGCGGTTGGCCCATCTTCGACACGGCCGACGCGAAGGAAGGGGCCCGGGCCTTCGCCGAGAAGCGGCCTCCGGTCTACAAGCGCGGCTGACCCTCACGCGCCGGACGCCCGACACGTCCACCGTCCCCCACCGCCCCGGAGAAACCGGAGACCCCTCCATGACAGCAGCCGCGTCCCCGCCCGAGGTGCTGCGCGCACCCCTGGTCGTCGAGTTCCCCTTCACCCGCTCCCTCGGGCCCGTTCAGAGCGCCTTCCTCACCGGTCTGCGCGAACGGGTCGTCCTCGGCGTCACGACGTCCGACGGCAGGGTGATGGTCCCGCCCGTCGAATACGACCCCGTCACCGCCGACGAGATCCGCGACCTGGTCGAGGTGTCGGCGACCGGGACCGTCACCACCTGGGCGTGGAACGGCGATCCGCGCCCGCAGCAGCCCCTCGCCACCCCCTTCGCCTGGGTCCTCGTCCGCCTCGACGGCGCCGACACCGCGATCCTGCACGCCCTCGACGCACCCGACCCCGAGTCGGTGAGCACCGGCATGCGGGTCCGGATCCGCTGGGCGGCGGATCGCGTCGGGGCCATCACCGACATCGCCTGCTTCGAACCGGCCGACACCCCCGCCGCACCGCAAGCCCCTCCGCGAGTTTCCCCGCAGGCCGTCCCGCACGACGGGGTCTTCGCGGACGCGGTCACCGGCATCGTCGCCGAGGCCCGCCTGGACTACACGTACAGTCCCGGCCGCGCCCAGACCGCCTACATCAACGCCCTCTCCGAGCGGCGGACCGTCGGCGAGCGCTGCCCCTCCTGCCACAAGGTGTACGTGCCCCCGCGCGGAGCCTGCCCGACCTGCGGGGTGGCCACCACCGACCGGGTCGAGGTCGGCCCCGCCGGAACGGTCACCACGTACTGCATCGTCAACATCAAGGCGCGCAACCTCGACATCGAAGTCCCCTACGTCTACGCCCACATCGCGCTCGACGGCGCGGACCTGGCCCTCCACGGCCGGATCGGCGGCATCCCCTACGACCAGGTCCGCATGGGCCTGCGCGTCGAACCCGTGTGGACCGAGGGCGGTCGCCACCCCGACCACTACCGCCCCACCGGCGAACCGGACGCGGACTACGACGTGTACAAGGAGCTCATCTGATGGCCAGGACGAGCAGGCACGCGCGCGACGTGGCCGTCGTCGCCTTCGCCCAGAGCGACCACCGGCGCGACACCGACGAGCTCAGCGAAGTCGAGATGGTCATGCCGGTCCTGCACCGGGTACTGGCCCGGACCGGACTGAAGGCCGGCGAGATCGGCTTCACCTGCTCCGGCTCCAGCGACTACCTGGCGGGCAGGGCCTTCTCCTTCACCATGACCCTCGACGGGGTCGGCGCCTGGCCGCCGATCTCCGAGTCGCACGTGGAGATGGACGGGGCCTGGGCCCTCTACGAGGCCTGGGTCAAGATCCAGACGGGCGAGGCCGACACCGCGCTCGTCTACGCGTACGGGAAGTCCTCGCCGGGATCGGTGCGCGACGTCATGACCCGACAGCTCGACCCGTACTACCTCGCCCCGCTCTGGCCCGACTCGGTGGCCCTGGCCGCCCTCCAGGCCCGGGCGCTGATCGACGCGGGCGAGACCGACGAGCGCGCCCTGGCCGCCATCGGAGCCCGCAGCCGGGCCTCCGCCGAGACCAACCCGCACGCC
This sequence comes from Streptomyces sp. WM4235, assembly GCF_001279725.1. Lineage (GTDB taxonomy): Bacteria > Actinomycetota > Actinomycetes > Streptomycetales > Streptomycetaceae > Streptomyces. Next base: position 63,182 of record NZ_LGDE01000425.1, read on the forward strand.
CAACTCAGGGGCCCCGTACCCCAGGGCGAGTACCAGGTCGCCCCGCTGCGCACCGGGGACTGCCCCCCTGTCAGCGACGGCGCGGCCGCCGTCATCCTCGCCGCCGGGGACGTGGCCCGGGGGCTGTGCGAGCGGCCCGCCTGGATCACGGGCATCGACCACCGCATCGAGGCACACGGCCTCGGGCTCCGCGACCTCACCGACTCCGTGTCCACCCGGCTCGCCGCCGAGCAGGCCGGCGTCTTCGAGGGGGCCGTGGACACGGCCGAACTGCACGCGCCGTTCTCCTCCCAGGAGGTGGTGCTCCGCAAGGCGCTCCGGCTCGGCGACGAGGTGGACGTCAACCCGTCCGGCGGAGCGCTCGCCGCCCACCCGGTCATGGCCGCCGGCCTGATCCGCATCGGCGAGGCCGCCGCCCGCATCCACCGCGGCGAGTCCGACCGGGCCGTCGCCCACGCCACCTCCGGTCCCTGCCTCCAGCAGAACCTGGTCGCCGTCCTGGAAGGGGACCGAACATGAGCAAGGAGCCCGTGGCCGTCGTCGGCATCGGCCAGACCAAGCACGTCGCCGCCCGACACGACGTGTCCATCGCCGGACTCGTCCGGGAGGCGGCGGTACGCGCCCTGGAGGACGCCGAGTTGACCTGGGCGGACATCGACGCCGTGGTCATCGGCAAGGCCCCCGACTTCTTCGAGGGCGTGATGATGCCGGAGTTGTACCTGGCGGACGCCCTCGGCGCGGTCGGCAAACCCATGCTCCGCGTCCACACGGCCGGCTCGGTGGGCGGCTCCACCGCCCTGGTCGCCATGAACCTGGTGGCGGCCCGCGTCCACCGGACTGTCCTGACCCTGGCGTTCGAGAAGCAGTCCGAGTCCAACGCCATGTGGGGACTCTCCCTTCCGGTGCCCTTCCAGCAGCCGCTGCTGGCCGGAGCCGGCGGGTTCTTCGCGCCGCACGTGCGCGCGTACATGCGGCGCACCGGAGCCCCCGACACGGTGGGCTCGCTCGTCGCCTACAAGGACCGGCGCAACGCACTGAAGAACCCGTACGCACACCTGCACGAGAGCGACATCACCCTGGAGAAGGTCCAGGCCTCGCCCATGCTGTGGGACCCGATCCGCTACTCCGAGACCTGCCCCTCCTCGGACGGGGCCTGCGCGATGATCCTCACCGACCGCGAGGGAGCCGCGCGGTCGCCGAGGCCGCCGGCCTGGGTGCACGGCGGCGCGATGCGCAGCGAGCCGACGCTGTTCGCCGGCAAGGACTTCGTGTCCCCGCAGGCCGGCAAGGACTGCGCGGCCGACGTCTACCGGCAGGCGGGCATCTCCGATCCCCGCCGGGAGATCGACGCGGTGGAGATGTACGTGCCGTTCTCCTGGTACGAGCCGATGTGGTTGGAGAACCTGGGCTTCGCGGCCGAGGGCGAGGGCTGGAAACTCACCGAGGCGGGGGTGACCGAACTCGACGGGGACCTGCCCGTCAACCCGTCGGGCGGTGTCCTGTCCACCAACCCGATCGGCGCCTCCGGAATGATCCGCTTCGCGGAGGCGGCGCTCCAAGTCCGCGGCCAGGCCGGCGAACACCAGATCGCGGACGCCCGGCGGGCCATGGGGCACGCCTACGGCGGCGGGGCACAGTTCTTCGCGATGTGGCTGGTCGGGGCCGAACAGCCCACCGGCTGAACGGAATCCGATGTCCGGGCGGGGCGCCGGGCCGGCCGGCGGTGACCCGTCGCGGCCTGTGCGGCACCCGCCGGCGTGGTTAATCTTGCCCTCGGACGACGTACCGGGAGGTGCACGCACGTGGCCGAGAGCATGACTTCGCAGCCCCTCGCAGGCTGGGGCAAGCCCGACCTCGATCTCAGCGGGGCGGACTGGCGGTCGAGCAGCCGGGGAGCGGGTGACGTTCAGATCGCCTTCGTGGAGGGGTTCATCGCGATGCGCAACAGCGGCCGGCCCGACAGCCCTTCGCTGATCTTCGCGCCGGACGAGTGGCGCAGGTTCGTCCTGGACGCGCGGGGCGGCGAGTTCGATCTGACGTAGGCGGGACCTGACGTTTCGCGGCCGTCGGGGGCGCAGCCGCCGCCCCCGACGGCCCTACGGGGAGCCCGGGGCCGCCGGGGCCCCGGACGGTCGACGCAGCCGCCACACCAGGGGCCACCACAGCGCGAGCACCAGCAGCCACACCAGATGTCCGGCCCTGGCGTCCCGGGCCGTCAGGCCCACCGCCAGGACCAGGGCCAGCGGCGGACCCGTCAACAGCAGCGCCCACGGCACGCTCCGCCCCGAGCGGGCCACCGCCGCGCCCGCGATGACGAGGTACACCGCGAGGCTCCCGCACATCAACCACCGCACCCGCTCCGGCACGGCCGCGTCGGTGTACGCGACCGAGTCGCCGAGGGCCGCCGCCAGCGCCGCCACCGACCCCGCCACGAAACAGTGCAGAGGCAGCGTGAGCCGGACGGGCACGGCGCCCGGGGACAGCAGCGGCACCCCGTCCGAGCCGTGGCGCAGCGACAGCGACCACAGCAGGATCAGCAGCAGGAAAGCGCCGGTCCCCACCGCGTACAGCGCGGAGTCCCACGCCACCTCCGAGGCCTCGGAGACCGTCTGGGCGATCCCCTCGCCCAGGACGATCAACACGAACAGGCCCAGCCGTTCCCCGAGATGGGGAGCGTCGGTGTACGCGGCCCGCAGCTTCCGGGGCGGCCGGTGTCCCGTCCACACCGCCGCGTCCTCGGACGCGTCCCCCTCCCGGCCCTCCGGGGACTTCGTGGACACCGCGAACATCACCACCAGGTCGATGGCCAACCCGAGCGCCCACAGCGCGTACCGGGCCGTGCCGTCGAACCACATCGACACCACCCACGGCGTCAGCCCCAACCCCAGGCGGGTGATCGGCAGGTCCGCCACGTACTCACGGCGTCGCTCCCAGGCCTTCCCGGCCAGCGACCGCACGAGGATGTAGGCGAGCGCGAACGCGGCGGCCTGTTCCCCCTCCCGCACCCCGTGCACCGCGGCCGCCATCACGGCCAGCCCGAACATGCCGGCCAGCACCCTCCACACCCGGACCTGGTCGCGGGTGACGTTGCCGTAGACCGTGAACAGCATCCAGCCCGTCCAGAACGCCAGGAACATCACCGCGTACAGCCCCAGATCGGCCCACGCGGGACCGCCGTGCAGCAAATGCGCCAGCTGCGCGACACCGGCCACCGCCGTGAGGTCGAAGAACAACTCCAGCCATGAGGCGTGACGCTCGCTCTGCTCGTTCTCCGCCGGGGGCGCCGAATCGGTCATATGGGGATGATAGGTAGGGTGGGTCCATGAGTGGAGAGAGCGACCTGCGGAAACTGCTGAGCGGCATGCGACCTGAGCTCAACGAGGGGACCTACGTCTTCTGTACGGTCCCCGGCCCCACCGCACCCGACGGGATCACACCCGTCGCGACCGTCCTGGAACCCGAGGGACTCACCCTCGTCCTGCGCCGCGAGGACGCCGACGCGGCCGGACTCGCCTACGACTACACCGCCGGATGGATCACCCTGCGCGTGCACTCCGCCCTCGACGCGGTCGGCCTCACCGGCGCCTTCGCCGCCGAACTCGCCGCACACGGCCTCAGCTGCAACGTCATCGCCGGATACCACCACGACCACCTGTTCGTGGCCGCCGAGCGGGCGGCCGAGGCCGTCGCCGTACTGGAAGGGCTGGCGGTCCGTTCGGCACACTGAACGGGCGCCTCCCGGAGGGTCGGAAAAGTTTCCGATCTTTCCCGACCATCGACCTGTCACCGCGTGCGCGCGGGCGTACTCTGATGCCCCGAACAGGCCTGGGGGGTACCAGTCATGACGGACCGCCGGACCCGTACACGGCGCACGATGTTCGAACGCGAGGCGGAACTCGCCACCGTGGAAGAGGCGCTGGAGCAGCTCATCGCACGGGGCACGGACGGCCGCGGGGCGACCGGCGCCCTGCTCGCCTTCTCCGGCCCGGCCGGCCTCGGCAAGACCACCCTGCTCACCGAGGTACGCCGCCGCGCCCACGCCCGCTCCTGCACCCTGCTGGCCGCCCGCGGCGGCGAGCAGGAGCAGAGCCAGCCCTTCCACGTCGCCCGCCAGCTCATACAGCCCCGGCTGGCCGCCCACACCGAAGCCGAACTGCGCGAGACCCTCGGCAGTTGGTACGCCATCGTCGGGCCGGCCCTCGGCCTGTGCGCCCCCGAACAGGGCGCCCCGCCCGACCCCCAGGGACTGCGCGACGGCCTCGACTGGGTCCTCACCCACCTCACCGTCCAGCGCGCCCCCGTCGTCCTCGTCCTCGACGACGCGCACTGGGCCGACCCCGAGTCCCTCGGCTGGCTCGCCGCCTTCGCCCCGCGCGCCGAACACCTTCCCCTGCTGCTCGTCGTCGCCTACCGCCCCGACGAACTCCCCTCCCACGCCGAAGCCTTCCGTACGCTGCCCGGCCGGGCCGGACAGCGCCCGCTCTCCCTCGCCCCGCTCAGCGCCGCCGCCGTCTCCACCCTGATCCGCGAGACCGTCGGCGACCACGCCGACGACGCCTTCTGCCACGAGGCCTGGGCCGTCACCACCGGCAACCCCTTCGAGGCCGTCGAGCTCACCGCCAGGGTCCGGGACAAGGGCCTCGCCCCCGTCGAGGCCAGCGCCCCGCTGCTGGCCGACCTGGCCGCCGCGCAGCGCGGCAGCGGGCTCGTCGCCCGCCTGCAGAACCTGGGCCCCTCCACCGTCCGCTTCGCCTGGGCCTGCGCCGTCCTCGGCACCGCGATCCCCCAGGACATCGCCGCCCGCGTCGCCGGCCTCGGCACCGAGGAGGCCGGCGACGCCACCGGACGACTGCGGGACGCCCGCATCCTCTCCGGCGCCGCCGATCCCGTCGGCGGTGAAGCGCCCTTCACCGGGCTGGAGTTCGTCCATCCGTTGATCGCGACCGGCATCTACCGCGCGATCCCGGACGCCCTGCGGGTCGCCCTGCACGGCAAGGCCGCGGCGGCCGTCGTGGACGCCGGCCTCGGCCCCTCCGCCGCCGCCCGCCATCTCCTGGAGACCCACCCCGAAGGCGACCCCTGGGTGGTGCGCACCCTGCGCGAGGCCGCCGGCGAGAACCTCCGCGCCGGCGCCCCCGAGGCCGCGCGCCGCCAACTCGCCCGCGCCCTGCGCGAACCCCCGGACTTCGACGAGCGCGCCGCCGTCCTCTACGAACTCGGCTGCGCCTCCCTGCTCACCGAGCCCGCCAACACCGTCAACCACCTGAGAGCGGCCCTCGCCGAGCCCTTCGACGACCCGGCCCTGCGCCAGGGCATCGTCATCCGGCTCGCCCAGGTGCTCTCGCACAGCGATCGGCTCGCCGAGGCCTCGGACTCCCTCGCCCGGGAGATCCCGCACACCCACGAGGTCCGGGCCCGACTGCGCCTGCAGTCCGAGCAGTTCATGTGGGACGCGTTCAACGCCGCCGAACCCGACTCGCCGGCCCGCTCCCGCCGACTGACCAAGCTCGCCGACCGGCTCACCGGCCGCGACCTCACCGAGCGGTACGTCATCGGCCTGCGCGCCTGGGACGCCTGCCTGCGCGGAGAACCCGTGGACGTGGTCCTGCACCACGCCGGCCGGGCCCTGACCACCCACTTCAGCTGGGCCCACGAGGACCGGGGCTTCGAGGTACCCGTGCTCACCGCCATGGTCCACATGTACGCCGACCGGCCGTGGCGCGCGGAGGAGCTGTTCGAGGCCGGCACCGCCGAGTTCGAGCGCCAGGGCTGGCGCGGCGCCCACCTGTCCTTCGCGTACAGCCTGCGCGCGTACATCCGATACCGGCGCGGACGGCTGGTGGAGGCGGAGGAACTGGCCCGCGCCGGACTGCGGCTCGCCGAACGCGTCGGGCGGCGCACCCCCGTGCACTGGTACGCCATCGCCATCCTCGTCACGACACTGCTCGCCCGCGGGCGGGCCGACGAGGCCTGGAAGCTGGCACGGGAACACGAGTACGCCGAGCCCTTCCCGGCGGCCGTCGTCTTCCCGGACTCCCAGACCGTGTACGCCGAACTCCTGCTGGCCCGCGGCGACACCCGGGAGGCCGTCGCCGAACTGGAGTCCGTCGAACAACGGTTGACTCCGCGCGGCATCCAGAACCCGTCCTGGTGCCCGTGGCAGCTCCTCCTCGCCAGGGCGGTCGCGGCCGAGGACCCGACCAGGGCGCGCACCCTCGCCTCCGACGCGGTCGGGCGCGCCCGCGCCTTCGGCGCCCCCTCCGGCATCGGCCAGGCCCTGCGGGTGGCGGCCGAGGTCGCGGAGCCCGCCGACCGCACCGGGCCGCTCACCGAGGCGGTGTCCGTCCTGTCCGCCTCCCCGGCCGGATACGAGCTGGCCTGCGCGCTGGCCGCCCTGGGCACCCACACCGGGGACGTGGAGACGCTCGGGCGAGCGGTGGTCACGGCCCGGGAGTGCGGGGCCGACGGCCTGGAACGGACCGCGACACGGACCCTGCTCGAACGGGGCGGCCCCGTGCCGCGGGACACGGCCTGGCAGGCCGCGCCGACCGAGGAGGAGCTGAAGGCGGCGCGGGCCGTGGTCGCCGGACACCCGGCCCCGTCGCCCCGGGAGTTGTCCGCCGCGTACCGCAAACTCGGCACCGACCTTCCCGGACTGCCGCAGGCCCTGGAGGCGTACGACCGCGCCACCCGCTGAGCGGGCGGCGGGCCGGACGCGGACGCCCGCGTCGGGCCCCGGCGCTACGTGAGGCCGGCGCCGCCGGCCCGACCGACGCTCGCCGGCTCCGCGTACGACACCTCGCGGGCGCGGAAGGCCGCGACGGCGGGGGAGCGGCGCAGCGCCCGGGAGACCGCCACCAGGTTGGGGACCTCGGTCGCGTCGCCCCCGGGTGCGGCCGGCGCGGGCGACCCGGCGGACCGCCCCGCACCCGCCTTCGAGAAGCTGCGGATCGCGGCGACCACGGCCACGGCCTCGGCGGTCGCGGCGGCCCGCGCCGGACTCTCACTCCGGGCGACGGCCTCCTGGAAGGCGGTGCGCCGCACCTCGGGATCCAGGTACGGCTGGAGCTTGAGCAGTCCGTCGTTGATCCGGGTCCGGCGCTGGACGAGCCGCCGGCTCAGCGAGGAGCGCCGGGGAAGCCTGAGGGCGCTGCCGTCGACGACGGCCAGTTCGTCCGCGAAGGCGCCCAGGGACCGGTACTGCCGGAAGTCCTGCCAGAGCCGCTGGAGCGCCTCGCCGGCGTGCGGCAGGACGAAGCCCGCCGCGACGAACACCGCGCACACCGACGCGACGGGCGGCGCCACGTAGGTACTGAGCCAGTCCAGGTCGTGGCCCGTCCAGCGGGCGATCACCGCCGTCAGCTTCACGGTGTCGTAGCCGATGTTCAGCAGGAACCCGACGACCAGGAGCGTCAGCCCCGCGCGCAGCCACCCCGCCACCTGCCGCAGCCAGGTCCAGGTCACCGAGGCCGTGATCACGCAGGCGACGGTGTGGGCGAGCAGGTAGAGGAGGATGTGCTCACGCATCCAGGGTGTGGTGGCGTAGTAGGTGTCCAGGTCCCGCAACCGCTCGACCGGCACGTCGGCGAGCGCGAAGGTGCCCCACAGCCCGGCGACGGCCGCGCAGTAGACGAGGCCGATGACGTACGTGGTCCGCCGGACCCGGAGCGGATCGCCGCCCCGCCAGTGGATCACCATGACCAGGCACGAGGCGCAGAACAGCGTGAGCACCGTGTAGACGACCGGCGCCGCGAAGTTGCTGATCCCCGAGACACGGTTGATCGTCGCCAGGGTCTCCGGCCGGCCGAAGTAGAACACCCCGGAACCCAGCACGAGCAGGCCGCCGACGTTGCGCACGTTGGGATCGATCCGCCAGAAGCGGATCATGACCGGGAGTCGGATCGCGAAGGCGAGGGTGAGGATCGCCGCCGGGATCAGGTAGGGGATGTAGAAGGCGTCGGACGTCACCGGAACCCGATCGGTCCGCGGCCGCCGAGGGTGTTGCCGATGCGGCCGGCGACGTCGTCGCGCCAGGCGGCGCCGGGAGTCGTGCCCGAGGAGGCCAGCCAACCCCGGCAGCGGTCGCCGAGCAGCAGCCCGAACGTCTCGGCCTCCATCTCGTCCGCGTCCTCGTAGTGGGAACGCGCCGCGACGGTCGCGTACGTCAGGTCGGGGCTGCCCGGCAGCGACCTGGCGGCCGCGGTGGGACCGAGACCGGGCACACTGCCGTGCCCGGCCCGCATGTGCCACAGCTCGTGCCCCAGGATGACGAGCTGGTGGTCGGGCGTCGTGTGCTTCTCCACCACGACGATGTCGTAGTCCTCCATGTTCAGCCACAGCCCCGACGTGGTGAGCTCCGGCGGGAACCGTTCGAAGCGCAGCAGGATCGGACGCCCGCCGCGCGACGCGCTCATCGCGTCGCACAGCGCACGGAAGAGGGCGTGCGGTTCAGCGGTCGACTCCACGTCGAGTGACGTGGTCAGCGCGTTGCACAGCTTGCGCATGGACCGGGCCACGCTCATGCTTCCCCCTCCCCTGCGGACTCCTCGAACACCGCGGACGACGAAGCGCCGGCGGTTCCGGGAAGCAGTGTCCCCCGGGCCGGGGCGAGGGGCTCCCCCCGAGGACGGATGGATACCGGTCCGTGACGCCGCCCCGCCGGCCGGCATCCGGTGCGGGCACGAGCCTGAGCGGGCGTCACGGCGGGAGACGGAACGGACTCGGCCATCTGCCTGCCCTTCCTCGGACCAGCGGCCGATCGTCGATGTGCACGTCGCGGACAAGGGTAAGTCGTTGAAATCGCAAGATCCATACCGGTCAACCCACGAAGTCGCGTCGCACGCCACCGGCGGATGCACGACGGACACCGCGCGCCGGTGCCGTCGACCAAGGGACCGACCGGTCCCACACGGGCGAACCGGAAGGAGCGGGGGAAGCCGGCGGACGGGGCGACGGCTCCGGACGCTCCGGGCGGCGGGCGCGGGGCCGGGTCGGATGAGGGGGCCCGGGGCCGGAAAAGGGTCCCGGCCACGTACCATGGCGGCATGTCCTTCCTCCGCCGCCACCGCGCCGCCACACCCGCCGGCCCGGACTTCGACGTCCTGGCCATGGACCCGGGGGACTGGCCGGGCAACCTCGGGGCCGGGCTGCTCCCCGCCCCCGACGGCAGCTGCCAGGGCGTCTTCCTGCGCTACGACCTGTTCGGCGGTCGCGGCCCCGCGATGATCATCGGCAATCTCCCCGAGGGCTCGCCCGCCCGGGACCTCGCCGACAAGCAGGTCCCCTTCGAGGTGGCCCAGCTCCTCGACGCCCTGGAGAACGACGAGGACGTCGAGGTCACCGGAGTCGAGGACTGCCCCGTCATGCAGGGCGACAACCTCCTCATCGTCCGCAAGGTCAAGCTGTCGGAGTCCCGCATCTCCTGCGTGCAGTTCGACCGCAGCGACAACGTGCTGGTCACCATCGCCAGCTGGGACCGCCCGATCACCGACGACCTCTACGCCCTCCTGAAGCCGCTCCCGGCCGAGCTCTTCCAGCAGGGCTGACCTCCGGCCCCGCCGCGCGACCGGCCGGCAGCGGGCGGGCGGCGCCGGGCCTGCCTCAGGCGTCCGCGATGTCGTTCGCCGCCACGTACCCGAACGTCATCGCGGGGCCGATCGTCGATCCGGCCCCCGCGTAGCTGTGACCCATCACCGCCGCGCTCGCGTTGCCCGCCGCCCACAGGCCGCGGATCACCGAACCGTCGGCCCGCAGGGCCCGCGCCCTCGCGTCGGTGACGATGCCGCCCTTCGTCCCCAGGTCGCCCGGCACGATCTTGAAGGCGTGGAAGGGCGGCGCCCAGATCGGCGCGAGACACGAGTTCGGCTGGACGTTCGGGTCCGTGTAGTAGTGGTCGTACGCCGTGTCGCCCCGGTGGAAGTCGGCGTCGTTCCCGCTCCACGCCTGCGCGTTGAACCGGTTGAGGGTCGAGCGCAGTGCACCGGACGGCACCCCGATCTGGTGGGCGAGCGCGTCCCAGGTCCACGCCTTCTTCGCCGCGCCCGACTGGTACCAGGAGTCGGGGAAGACGAAGGTCGGCAGGATGTCCTTGAACAGGTACTTGTTCCGGTAGTTCTGATCCACGATCAGCCAGGCCGGTATGTGCGAGCCGACCGCTCCCCGATCCTTCTCGTACATCACGTGCACCACGTCGCTGTAGGGCGCCGCCTCGTTGACGAACCGCGTGCCGTTCCCGTTGACGATCAGCCCGCCCGGCAGGGTCCGTTCGGCCAGACAGAAGTACGGCTCACCGGGCAGCGGGATCGACGGCCCCCACCAGGCGTCCTCCATCAGCCCCAGCGCCGCGCCGGCGCGCTGCCCCGCGCGGATCCCGTCACCGGTGTTCTCCTTCGCACCGACCGACCACTCGGTGCCGATGGGCTGTTGCTGGTACTGGGCCCGCATCTGCGCGTTGTGCTCGAAGCCGCCCGAGCCGATGATCACGCCCTTGCGTGCCCGCACGGTCCCCCGTACGCCGTCCTTCTCCACCACCACACCGGTGACGGCCCCGCCGTCCTGGACCAGGTCCACCAGGGGGCTGTTCAACCACACCGGGACCCCCGCCCGCTGGAGGCCGGCCCGCAGTCCGGCGGCGAGGGCCTGGCCCATGGTCAGCGGCTTCTCCCCGCGCAGCGCGGCCTTGGTGCCGCGCGCCAGGCACTCCGCGGACACCGCCAGGCCCTTGGCACTGACGGCCGCGAGGTTGAGCCACCTGTAGTCCTGGCTGAAGACGACCATCCCGGCCGGCACCGGCATGTACGCCGGGTTCAGGCGGGCCAGTTCGGCGCCGAGGACGTTGCCGTCGATCTGATCGGGCTCGATGGAGCGGCCGTTCGGCAGGCCGCCGGGCAGGTCGGGGTAGTAGTCGCTGTAGCCGTCCATGAAGCGGAACCGCAGAGGGCTGTTCGCCATGACGAAGTCCAGCATCCGGGGGCCGTTGGCGAGGAAGGCCTGTTGCCGGTCCACCGGCACCTCGGGCCCCACCACCGCCGAGAGGTACGTGGCGGCCTTCGCCGGCGTGTCGGGCACACCGGCGCCCAGGATCACCGAGTTGTTCGGCAACCAGATGCCGGCCCCCGACCGGGCGGCCGATCCGCCGAAGGTGGGGGCCTTCTCGACCACCAGCACGCTCAGACCCCGCTTGGCGGCGGTGAGCGCGGCGGTCATTCCGGAAGCGCCGGAGCCGACCACGACGACGTCGTACTCGCCGAGCGGGTCGCCGTCGGCGGCCCGGGCGACGGCCCCCGGCAGCACGGTGGCGGCGAGTACGCCGGCTCCGGTCCCGGCGAGGACGGTCCGGCGGGAGGGCAGGGCGGGGCGTGCGCGATCGGGGCTCGCGGACATGGCAGGCTCCAGCGGGTCGGGGAAGCGGGCGTGTCCGGCACTTCTGATGCCGAGTCAGAAAAGGTCTTCGGGGGATCATGTGAAGTCAAGGCATCCGGCGCCGCCGCTTCCCGCAGGACCCGCCACCACCCCGGGTACGACCCGTCACCGCCCTCGGCGCGTCCCGCCGCCGACCCCGGACGCGCGGAGGTCCCACGACGATGACCGCCGTGGGACCTCTTCGCGCAACCGTCCGCTTCAGCGCGTGCCGACCGCCGCGCGCACCGCCCTGCGAGCCATCCCGCAGTCGTCGTGCAACCGGCGCAGCAGCAGCCGCTGCTCCTCGCCCGAGGACAGGGAGCCCGCCGGCGTCGACTGGGCGGGGGCGGGCGCCGCCATCGAGCGCTGAACCGCCGTCTCGGACATCCTGATCTCCCGCGTCAACACGAGCATCAGGTTCACCAGGAAGGCGTCCCGCGCCGCCGGTCCCTGCTGCTGCGCCAGCCTGCTGATCTGACCGCGGGCGGCCGGGGCGTCGCCCAGCACGGTCCACAGGGTCGCCAGGTCGTAGCCCGGCAGGTACCAGCCCGCGTGTTCCCAGTCGAGGAGCACCGGGCCGGCAGGGGACAGCAGCAGGTTGGACAGCAGGGCGTCACCGTGGTTGAACTGCCACGGGGTGCCGGCGAGCTTCAGGCCGTGCAGCAGCTTCTGAAGGTCCCCGAAGTCCCGGTCGGTCAGCAGCCCCAGCTCGTGATCACGGGTGATCCGCCGGGCGTAGTCCATCGGGTGTCCGAACAGTTCGGGCGCCGGACGCCACTGGTTCACCCGACACACCGCCCCGAGGGCCGCCCGGACGTCGGCCCGCGGCGGGGCCTCCACCGGGTGCCGCTGGAGCGCGGCGACCCGGCCCGCCATCCGCTCCACGACCAGTACGCAGTTTTCCGGGTCGGCGGCGATCAGGCGGGGCACCCGGACCGGCGGACGGTTGCGGACGAACGTCCGGTACGCAGCTATTTCGTGCCGGTACCGCTCGCGCCATTCGGGCGAATGGTCCAGTAACACCTTCGCGACGGCCGTCATCCGCCCGGTGGTGCCCACGAGGAGGACCGAACGACCGCTGCGTCGCAGCACCTGCACGGGTGCGAACTCCGGACAGATCCGTTGCACCGAGGCGAGCGCGGTGCGCAACTGCGCTCCCTGCGGCCCCGAGAGGTCGATTCTTCCGCTCGGCGTCTGGGTTCCGGTGCCCGGCATCCGCCGGGTCCGCAGTGCGCCCTGGGGCAGGTTGGCCGGGCGGCCGGGTTCGAGGTAGGGGCCGCCACCGGCCGGGAGCGTACGGTGCGGCCGGACCGGTGCGGACACGGAGGTCGTTGCTGCGTACATGGCGTTTACAGTTCCCTTCGTGCGCCGACGAGTTGCGTACGCCGCCCCGCCGGATCCCGTGCTTCACCCTGGGGAGTTCCGTCGGTGACCGGGTCGGGGAGGCGCATTCCTACCTGACACCCGACCGTGGGTGGCGGACCATCTTGCGTGCCCTGGCGAAGCCTGGCGAATAGTCGCTGGGCATCTGACGGGGGGCTACTGTCAACTCAGCCGAGAACCTGGGGGCTTGACGTGAGCAAAGGTCCAAACACCCGTCTGAACGACCTGTTCGGCCTGGCCGGCTGGTCGAAGGGCGAACTGGCGAGGATGGTCAACCGGCAGGCGGCGGCCATGGGTCACCACCAACTGGCCACCGACACCTCGCGGGTGCGGCGCTGGATCGACATGGGGGAGACCCCGCGCGAACCGGTGCCCACGGTACTGGCAGCACTGTTCACCGAGCGGCTCGGTCGTGTCGTGACCATTGAGGACCTCGGGTTCGTACGGCAGCGGCGCACCTCCAAACGGCAGCCGGACGGGGCGCAGGAGAACCCCGACGGAGTGCCATGGGCGCCCGAACGCACAGCCGCGGTCCTCACCGAATTCACGGGAATGGACCTCATGCTCAACCGTCGCGGCCTGATGGGCGCGGGAGTCGCGCTCACCGCAGGAACAGCCCTCAGCAACGCCATGTACGAATGGCTGCACACCGATCCCGCCGCCGCCAAGGACGCGCAGCGTTTCGGAGACAACGCCTACCAGGCGGATCAGGCGGGTTACGACCGCTACGAGGCCGCCCCCATCGGCTCCCAGGAGATCGAGGCACTGGAGCGTTCCGTCGAGGTCTTCCGCGCCTGGGACGCCTCCAGAGGTGGCGGACTCCAGCGCAAGGCCGTCGTGGGCCAGCTCAACGAGGTGGGCGGCATGCTCGCGTACCGCCACCCCGACCACCTCCAGCGCAGGCTGTGGGGGGTGGCGGCCAACCTGGCGGTCCTGGCGGGCTGGATGTCACACGACGTCGGTCTCGAACCCACCGCGCAGAAGTACTTCGTGATCGCCGCCCACGCGGCGCGCGAGGGTGGCGACCGGCCGCGCGCCGGCGAGGCCCTGTCCCGGGCCGCCCGACAGATGGTCCACCTCGGGCGGCCGAACGAGGCCCTCGACCTGATGAAGCTGGCGCAGTCCGGCTCCGGGGAGCAGACCCTGCCGCGCACGCGCGCCATGCTCCACACCATCGAGGCCTGGGCCCAGGCCGCCATGGGCAAGGGGCAGGCCATGCGGCGGACCCTGGGCGAGGCCGAGGACCTGTTCGTCTCCGACAAGGGCGACGTGCCGCCTCCGTCGTGGATGCAGCACTTCGACGAGGCCGATCTGCACGGCATGCAGGCCCTGGCCTTCCGCACCCTCGCCGATCACGACCCCTCGGTCGCGCCGATCGCCCAGCGGCACGCCCACGAGGCGCTGCGGCTGCGTGCGCAGGGGCACCAGCGGTCCCAGATCTTCGACTACATCTCCATGGCCTCGGCCTGCTTCATCGCCGACGACCCCGAACAGGCCGACCGCTACGCCCGGCTGGCCCTGGTGTCGATGAACGAGACCTCCTCGCACCGGACATGGGACCGACTGCGCGAGATGTACCGCCTCACCGGCCAGTACGCCGGGTACGCGCGCATCGAGGACCTGCGCCAGGAGATCGAGTCGGCCCTGCCGAACAGCCCTGTGGCGCCCAGGCCGGTGTGAGGTCCGCGCCGCCGGCGTCGGGCCCGGCGCACGAGGCCTCACCCACTTCCGCGGGCACGTGGGAAGGGCCGCGCCCGGGGCGCGGCCCTGAAGGAAACGAGGGAGAACCTGTCCGGACGCCCCTACGCTCCGACCCGGGCGACCAGCACGCCGGCGTCGCCGTCGCGCTCGTGCTCGCCGAACTCCTCGGTGACCATCCGCAGGCAGTCCTGCGCCGACCGGGCCGTGGCGAACCCCGGCGCGAGCGCCAACAACCTCTCGGTGCCGTCCGTTTCGGTGAGTCCGAAGCCGCTCGGGGTCAGCCCGTCCGTGCGCAGGAGCAGTACATCGCCGCTCTCCAGCTGCTCCTCGGCCTGCCCGTACACGGCACCGGGGGTCGCCCCCAGCAGCGCGCCCTCCGGCGGTCGCAGGGAGCGGCCGCGACCGCGACGGAACAGCAGGGGGGCCGGGTGTCCGGCCTGGGCCCAGGACAGCAGCCGGCGGGCGGGATCGTAGCGGCAGCAGACGGCCGAGCCGAGCACCGGTTGCACGGAGGTGTCCAGGAGCTGGTTGAGCCAGCCCATCAGGGGGCCCGGCTCGATCCCGGCCATGGCCATCCCCCGCAGGGCACCGAGGAGCATCGCCATTCCGGAGGTGGCGGTCACCCCGTGTCCCGTGAGGTCGCCGACCGTCAACAGTGAACGGCCGTCGGGCAGTTCCAGCGCGTCGTACCAGTCCCCGCCGATCGGCGCGCCCGTCGTGGCGGGCAGGTGGCGTGCGGCGACGTCCAGCGCGCCGGTGCTGTCGTGCGGGAACCGCAGGGAGCCGCGCCACGGGGGGAGCACGGCTTCCTGCAGCTCGACCGCCAGCCGGTGCTCGGTCTGCGCGATGTCCCGGCGGCGTTGCAACGAGTCCTGTGACTCGCGCACCGCGCGCTGGCTTCGGCGCAGCTCACTCACGTCCCGCAGCACGGCCCACATGGAGGCCGTGCAACCGTCGGAGTCGAGTACCGGCTCGCCCCTCATGTGCAACGTCCGGACGCGGCCGTCGGCCCGGACGATGCGGAACTCGCCGTCGATCGGTTTGCCGTCCACCAGGCAGTCGGTGACCATCGCGGTCAGCGCCGGCTGGTCCTCGGAGAACAGGGTCGAGCCCAGTTCGTCGAGGGGCAGCGGGCCCGCCTCGGGGGACCGGCCGAAGATCTGGAAGAGTTCCTCGGACCAGGTCACCGCGTCGGTGAGCAGGTTCCACTCGGCGCTCCCGACCCGGGTCGGTGGTTCTTCGGGCAGGTCGTCGGACGCCCCTCGCGGGAGCTCGACGAGCTCCTCGGGGGCGGGCGGCAGCCCTTCCTTGAGTTGGCCGAGGTGCCGGCCGAGGTCGTCGAGGTGGTGCACGGCGAGGTCGCACAGCGCCCGTTGCCACCGGCCCTGCGCGTCGTCGTCCGCGACCGCGTCGCGGCGCACCGCGTTCACCTCGCCCCGCAGCCGTCGGGTCTGTGAGATCAGGGCGTCCACCGGTCCCGGCTCGGGAGGCTGCGCGGGACGGTCCGCGTAGAGATGGGACGGCATGAGGACTCCGATACAGGCGCGGCACGGCCAGGTCTGAAAGAAGGACCGGCATCGACTGTGGCACAGCCCGCGGAGGGTCGTAAGCGGTTTGGCAACATCTGTTAGAGCCTTGCCCGGGGCATATGCTCGCGGCCTCCCGGATGCTGCGCGGCTGTACGAACGAATCCGGTCACCCCGTCCGGCGCCCCTGAGGTGGAGCCGCACCGGAGGAGCCGTGCCTCCGTGGCGGGACCCGGCCGGAAACCGGCCCCCGGGGCGGCCCCGGTCGAGCGTGCGGCCGAAGTGTGCGAGTGGACAAGGCCGTTGTGTCCCCGCCGGCCTCCCGCCGCCGTGACGCGCGAGGTACCCCCGAACGAAGGACCCCTCGCCGCCGGCGGGCGGCGCGTCCGCTCGCCCCGGAGCGGGTTCCCCCCGCACTCGGTGATCGCTACGCTACGTGTCGGTAATGAGTCGGGGAGGTCCGTTCAGCGGGCCGCGCGGGACAGGGGCCACGGGGACATGAGCGGTCAGGGCGGCGACACCGGGCAACGCCGCGACACGGGGCAACGCCGCGACGCGGGACGGAGCCGGCGCTCGTTCCTCACCCACCTCGTGGCCGCGCCGACCCTCGCCCTCGTCACCCGCGTCGGCGCCGACTCCCTCGCCCCGCAGCCCGCCCACGCGGTGATCCCGAGCCTGCCCGCCATCGCCGACCTGGTGGACCTCGGCGACCTGTTCATCCTGGCCGGGGCGCCCACGTCCGCCCTGCTGGCCCTCGCCGTCGAATCGGACGGCACCATCCGCTTCCGACTGCCCCGGGAGGAGGTCGGCCAAGGCCTCACCACCGCCGTGGCCATGCTCGTAGCCGAGGAACTCGACGCCCCGCTGGCCCACGTCCGGGTGGAACTGGACGACGCCCGGCCCGAGTTGCTGTTCAACCAGCTCACCGGGTCCTCCAATGCGATCCGCTCCCTCTACGGGCCCGTCCGGCAGACCGCCGCCACCGCCCGGGCCCGCCTCGTCGCCGCTGCCGCCGCCCGCTGGAACCTCTCCGCCGCCGCCCTGACCACGGCGAACGGCGTCGTCCGGGCCCCCGACGGGCGCACCGCCGACTACGGCGGCCTCGCCTCGGCCGCCGCCGCGCCCGGCCTGATCGTCATCGGAGCCACCCCGAAACCACCGGCCCGACACACCCTCGTCGGGCAGCCGACCAGCCGCGTCGACGCCCGCGCCATGGTCACCGGAGCCCTGCGCTACACCCTCGACCTCGACGTGCCCGGCGCCAAACCCTGTGTGCTGCGCCGACCGCCCACCCTCGGCGGCAGCGTCCGGAGCGTCGCCAACCTCGCCGCCGTCCAGGCCATGCCCGGAGTCCTGCACGTGGTCACGATCCCCACCGGGGTCGCCGTCGTCGCCGAGACCTTCGGGCAGGCACTCGACGCCAAGGCCGCCCTCCGGGTCGAATGGGGCCCCGGCCCCGCCGACCGGCTCTCCGACGCGCAGGTACGGACGAAGCTGCGCGCCGCCACCCCGCCGCCGCTGGTGCCGCCGCTGCTCACCCCGTACGTGGACGCCGAATTCGACTTCGCGTTCGTCAGCCACGCCCCGATGGAGACCAACTCCGCGGTGGCCGACGTACGGGACGGGCGGGCCGAGATCTGGTCCGGGCTCAAGTCCCCGATCGTGGCCCGCCAGACCATCGCCGCCGATCTCGGACTGCCGCTCGACAAAGTCACCGTGCACGTGGTCCAAGCCGGCGGCTCCTTCGGGCGGCGCCTCTTCTTCGACGCCGCCCTGGAGGCCGCCCGGGTGTCCAAGGCCTGCCGCCGCCCCGTGCGCCTGATGTGGACGCGCGTCGACGACACCCGCCACGGTCGGATGCGGCCGGCCACCCACCACAGGATCCGCGCCACCCACGCCCTGGGCGAAGTGCTCACCTTCGAACACCGGGTGGCCGCCGCCGAGACGGACTTCCGGCACGGCCTCGGCGAGATCATCACCGCCACCGCGGCGAACCTGCCGCTCGGCCTCGGCAACGCCACCCTCGCCCAGACCCTGTTCCACACCACGATCAAGTCCCCGTACCACTTCGGGCTCACCACCCAGGCGCTCACCGAGGTGCCGACGGGAGTCCCCACCGGCTCGTGGCGCTCGGTGTACTCCGCCAACACCCGGGGCGCCGAGGAGATCGTCGTCGACGAACTGGCCGCGCGGATGGGGAAGGACCCGTACGACTTCCGCCGCGCCTTCCTGAAGACCGACGCCCAGCGGGCGGTCCTCGACAAGGCCGCGCGGGAGGGGGAATGGGGGCGGGCGATGCCGGCCGGGTGCGCGCAGGGCATCGCCTTCCACGAGGAGTACAAGTCGCGCACCGCCTGCCTGGTCGAGATCGACACCCGCGACCCGGAGCACGTCCGCGTCACCAAGGCCGTCATCGCGGTGGACGTGGGCCTGCCCGTCAACCCGCGCGGGCTGGAGGCCCAGATGATCGGCGGTCTCACCGACGCCCTCTCCACCACCCTGCGCGCCGGACTGCACCTCGACAACGGGCTTCCTCTGGAGGGCAGTTACAGCCAGTTCCACTGGGCGAGGCAGCGCGACACCCCCAAGGACGTAAGGGTCTTCGTACTTCCGGCGACCGGCACCGAACCGGGCGGCGCCGGCGAACTCGGGGTGCCCGCCGCCGTCGGGGCCATCGCCAACGCCTGGGCCCGGGCCACCGGCAAGAAGCCGCGGGTTTTCCCGCTCGACTTCGACGTGGACTTCACCCCCTACCCCCGCTAGGCCCCCCGTTCCGTTTCCATCTCCCGCCATCGTTCTCGCCACCACCCCAGGAGCGCCGCGCCGTGCCCTCGCACACCTTCACCGTCAACGGGCGGAGCGTCACCGTCGACGCGCCCGACGATCTGCCCCTGCTGTGGGTGCTCCGCGACATGCTGGGTGTACGCGGCCCCAAGTACGGCTGCGGCGTGGACGTCTGCAAAGCGTGCACCAGCCACCTCGACGGCACGGACATCCGCCCCTGCGTGGTGCCCGTGTCCGCCTGCGCCGGCAAGGCGGTGACCACCATCGAGGGCCTGGCCGACGGGGACGACCTGCACCCGGTGCAGGAGGCCTGGATCGAACAGGATGTCGCCCAATGCGGGTTCTGTCAGCCCGGCCAGATCATGGCCGCGGTGGCGCTCCTGCGGCGGACGGCCGACCCCACCGACGAGGACATCGACGCCATCGCCAACATCTGCCGCTGCGGAACCTACTTCCGCATCCGCGAGGCCATTCGCAGTGCGGCCGCGAAGATGTGAGCACGGCAGGCGACACAGCCCACAGAGCGGGTGAACCGGACAAAGGTTGACCGATCATGCCTGAATGAGGCGTATCAATGCGAAACGCGTGCTGGTCGGTGAGCCGCTCGACACCGCGCGCCTGGGCGAGACCCTGCTTCCCAAGCGGCTCGCGCTGCCCATCTTCTGCAGCGACCCGCTCTCCTCGGTGGCGTACGCCACCGAGGAGATCCTGCTCATCCTCGCCCTCGGCGGCGTGACGCTGCTCCACCTCACCTGGTACGCGGCAGCCGCCATCGTCTTCCTGATGATCGTGGTCGTCGCCTCCTACCGGCAGACCTGCCACGCCTACCCCGGCGGCGGAGGCGCCTACATCGTCAGCTCCGAGAACCTCGGCCCGACGGCGGCGCTGACCGCCGCCAGCGCGCTCCTCGTCGACTACGTGCTGACCGTCGCCGTCTCGGTGGTCTCCGGCGTCGCCGCCATCACCTCCGCCATCCCCTCGCTCAGTGACCACGAAGTCGTGCTGTCGGTCGGCTTCGTGGTGCTGCTGACCCTGATGAACCTGCGTGGCGTGCGGGAATCGGGCCGGATCTTCGCCATCCCCACCTATGGCTTCGTGCTCGTCATCTACGTCATGTTCGCGGTCGCCGCCGTACGGATCGCGACCGGCGCGACCATCCGCGCCGAGTCCGCCTCCCTGCCCATCATCGAGACCGAGACGTTCACGGGCCTGGCGCTGGTGTTGCTCGTGATGCGCGCCTTCGCCTCGGGCTGCACCGCGCTGACCGGCGTCGAGGCCATCAGCAACGGGGTCCCCGCCTTCCGCAAGCCCAAGAGCCGCAATGCCGCGAACACGCTGGCGATCATGGGCGTCCTGTCCGTGACCATGTTCCTCGGGATCACCATCCTCGCCATGGCGTACCAGGTGCACGTCGCGGCCGACCCGACGGAACTGGGCCTCGCCCCCGGGACGCCGACCTCGACCGCGCTCGCGCAGATCGGCCGGGCCACCTTCGGCAGCTGGCACTTCCTCTTCTACCTGCTCCAGGCCGTCACCGCCGGGGTGCTGATCCTCGCCGCGAACACCGCCTTCAACGGATTCCCGATGCTCGCATCGATCCTCGCCAAGGACCGCTACGCGCCGCGCCAGCTCTTCAACCGCGGCGACCGGCTCGTGTACTCCAACGGCGTCGTGCTGCTCGCGCTGGCCGCCATCGCCCTGATCGTCGCCTTCGACGCCGAGCTGACGCGCCTCATCCAGCTCTACATCATCGGAGTGTTCGTCTCCTTCACCCTGTCCCAGTCGGGCATGGTCCGGCACTGGAGGCGCGTACTGGCCTTGCCCGACACGGCGAAGGGGGAGCGGGTGCACATCCACCGCCGACTCGCCATCAACGCGGTCGGCGCGGCCATGACCGCCCTGGTGCTGGTCATCGTCCTCATCACCAAGTTCACCCACGGCGCCTGGTTGGTCGTCATCGCCATGCCGCTGCTGTTCGTCGGCATGAAGGGGGTCCGGCGTCACTACGACACCGTCGCCGACCAGGTGGCCGTCGCACCCGGGGTCAGGCCGCGCAAACCCTCCCGCCACCACGTCGTGGTGCTGGTCTCCTCCGTGCACGCCCCGACCCTGAAGGCGCTCGGCTACGCGCAGGCCCTTCGGCCCGACAGTCTCACGGCGGTGAGCGTCGCGGCCGACGCCGAGGACGCGCACCGGCTGCGCGAGGCCTGGGCCGGGCACGACCCGGGGGTCGCGCTCAAGGTGCTGCACTCGCCGTACCGCGATGTGGTCGGGCCGGTCCTGGAGTACGTGCAGGAGCTGGCGGCCGCGGAGGGGACGGACATGCTCTCGGTGGTCATTCCCGAGTACGTGGTGGGGCACTGGTGGGAGCAGCCCCTGCACAACCAGAACGCGCTCCGGCTGAAGGCCCGGTTGCTGTTCACGCCGGGTGTCGCGGTGATCGACGTCCCGTACCTGCTGGAGTCGGCGAAGCCGGCCGAGACGGCCGACCCCACCGAGGCGAGGCGTTAGCTCAGGCCCGCGGCCCGGCGCCGCGCAGCAGCTCCAGTTCGCCGCGGAGCGCGAGCACCCGGTCGTGCTCCAGTTCCGCCGCGTAGAACTCGTGGGCCGCCCGGAGCCGTGTCTCGCGGTCCTGGGCGGCGGTCAGCTCGGCGGCCGCCCGGGCGGCTTCGGGGGTGTGGGACGCGGGGTCGGCGGGGGTGTGCGCCATGGTCTCTCCCGGTGGTGCGTGGGGGGTCGGAACACGACCGAGCCTTGTACACGGCCGGTGGCCGCCGGGCATCCCGTGAGGTCGAGCCGGCTGAAAATCGCCCCCTGGTTACCGGCTGGTAAGTCGCTGTTGGTCAGCCAGTTGGCCCTTTCGGGCCGAAAGGGCGCTCCTGCGGCTTTGGCCGGGATGCGACCTGTTCCGTCGAGGCGTGCCGGACCACCGCCGCGTGCGCCAGGGCCAGCTCCACCACATGGGCGGGATCGGAGAGCGAGCGGCCGGTCAGCTGCTCCAGACGGCGCAGCCGGTTGGAGACCGTGTTGCGGTGGCAGTACAGCCGCTGGGCGGCGTACGAGGTCGAGCCCTGGCAGGTCAACCACGTGCCCAGGGTGGTCAACAGCACCCGGCGGTCCTCCGGGGGCAGGGCCAGGACCGGCCCCAGCACCACCTGCCGCAGCCGGCCCGCGAGTTCGGGCTGCCCCGCCACCAGCGCCGCCGGGAGTCGTTCGTCCAGCAGCACGGTGAGCGGACCGGTGGAGGCGGGGGAGGCGCGCAGCGCGAGGGCCGCCAGCCGGCGGGCGCGGGCCAGGTCGGCGGCCTCCGCCACGACGGGGCTGACCCCGGCCCGTACGCCCGACGGGGCGAGCAACTCCCGTACGGACTCCAGCGGGTGGTGGCCCAGTTCCACGAGGCCCGTCTCCCCGTCGGCGCGGTTGCGCCACAGCACGCGCGGAGCGACGGGATCCGGGCCGGCCTCCGGGAGGCCGGGCGGTGCCAGCACGATCACCGCGAACCTGCCCCGCGCGGGCAGCCCCAACCGGGCCGCCGCCTCGGCGGCCTCCCCGGTGCCGTCGAGCAGCGCGTCCAGCAGGGACGCCCTGAGTTCCCGGTCGCGCTCGGCTCGGGGGGACTCGGCCAGGCGGTAGGCGTCGGACGCGGCGTCCGTCATCTGCTCCAGTACGTCCCACAGCGCGGCCGCGCCCGGCAACAGTCGGGGCAGCGCTGCCCGGTCGTGCGCGGCCACCGCCTCGGTGAGGGTCTGCCACAGCAATCGGCCGCCGTGCCGTCGGACGCGGAGCAGGGAGGCGAGCGGCAGTCCCTGTTCGGCCCGCAGGGTGCCGGTGGCCCGGGCCTCGGAGAGGTCCACCGGGAGACCTCGGGACTCGCGGACCATGCCGTCGACGGCCTGACGGAGGTGACGGTGGATCCGTTCGCGCAATTCGGTCCGCCCCAGCAGGGCGGCGTACGCGGGGTCCTCGGCCAGTGTGCGGTCGGCGAGCCGGTCCGCCGCCACGGCGATCCGGCGGTCCAGGTCCTCGCGTATCTCCTCGATGATCCGCTCCATGACCGGCAGGGTGACACGGGGGAGGGGCCGGTGGGGAGGGCCCGGAGCCCGCCGTGTCCGCTAGCGTGTCCTGAGCACTGCGCCTGAAGTACTCAGGGAGCCCGTTCCCGTACCCACCCCAGGAATCCGACCATGCGCCAGAATCCGGAACGTCGCGTCGCGCTGCTCGACGCCGCCATCGAAGTCCTGGCGCACGAGGGCTCGCGTGGGTTGACCCTGCGGGCCGTGGACGCCGAGGCGGGCGTCCCCACCGGTACCGCATCGAACTACTTCGCCAACCGGGGTCAGCTCCTGGTCCAGATCCTGCACCGGTCCCGCGAGCGGCTCGCCCCCGACCCGGCGGACCTGGTCGGCCCGCTCGACACCAAGGTGCTGCTCGGCCGGCTCCTCGATCGGATGAGGCACGAGCGGAGCGTGCACATCGCGGCGCTGGAGCTGCGCCTGGAGGCCACCCGGCGTCCGGAGCTCCAGGCGGAACTCGCCGGCTTCCAGGGCGCGGAACTGGAGGCGAACGTCGCCTGGCACCTGGAGTCGGGGCTCCCCGGGGACCGGCAGGGCGTGGTGCTGCTGTACTTCGCGATGCTGGGCCTGATCGTGGACGACCTGACGGTTCCGAGCCTGTTGGACCCGTACCCGGTCGACGAGCTCCTGGAGGCGATGGTGGAGCGTCTGCTCCCGGAGCGGCCGACGGACTGACCGAGGCGTGCGGGCGGTGCGAGGATGGCGTCGTGCGACGTATTGACGTTCTCTTGTTCGCTTCTTGATCAGAATGCGACGCGTTCCGGCCAGGCTGTCACGAGCTATCGCGCATGTTCCAGCGGAAAATGCCAGAACCCCCTTTCGTCGTGTGGAACTTGAGTAAGTTCCCTCCTGTCGCGCCGTACGACCGTGCACCCAGCACGTCTGGCCGGGAGGGGAGCCCGCGTGCCCGGGATCGACGAATGTCTGCTCGAAGCCATGGCCCTGCCTGGTGCACGGGGGGCCTCCCTCGTGGACTGGAGCAGTGGACTGGCCCTCGGCACCGCAGGGGATTCGCCGGTCGGAGACCACGAGACCACCGCCGCCGAGACCGCCGAACTGGCCCGGGCGGCAGCCGAGTACGAATCCTTCGCCCCCGAGACCGGGGGAGCCGGCCAGTCGGACCTCGCCGGCCCGCCGGTCGAGGACCTGATCGTCACCACCCGCAGCGGCTACCACGTGCTGCGCTTCGTCGAGACGAGCTTCGACAGCAGCGTGTTCCTGCACCTCTGGCTCGACCGCGCCGACGGCAACCTCGCCCTCGCCCGACACAGACTCCGCGCACTGGCCGAAGGGCTGGTGCTCAGATGAACACCCCGACCCTCCCCGCCAACCCCGTGGAAGTGTCCCCCCTGTTGACCCGCCTCGCCGCCGAACGCGCCACCGGCGCCCTGCTCCGCGACCGGGGCACCCTGTTCCTGGAGGACGGCCGCGTCGTGCACGCCGAGAGCCCCTCCACCCCCGGACTCGACGTACTGCTCACCACCGGTGGCGGCCTCGCCCCCGAGCGCTGGAACGACGCCGTGAACCAGGCCGGAGCCCGCCGCCAGGTCGCCCGCTACCTCGTGGACAGCGGCGGCCTGGCGGGCGGCGAGCTGGAGATATGCCACCTCGCCGCGATCTTCGACGCCGCGTTCTTCGCACTGTCGCCGGGCAGCGGCCCGTCCCGGTTCCGCCGCGGCGCCACCCACTGGATCGGTTCCGTGCGCTCGGTACCCGCGGCCGCCGTCGAGCGGGAGACCCGCCGCCGCCGGGAACTGCTGGACGCCGTCTGGCCCTACCCGCTCCTGGACACCGCCCCCGTGATACCCCGTCAAGCCGCACCCGGGCAGACGATCACCGCCAGGCAACGCCTCCTGCTCCATCAGGCGGACGGCAGACGGACCCCCGCCGACCTCGCGTGGGTGCTCGGCCGACCGGCCTTCCACACCCTGCTCGACGTTCGCAGACTCGCGGCGGCCGGTCTCGTCGAGACCCCGCACGCACCGGCCCCGATACCCATGGCCGAGACACCCCTGCCCGACTGGATGACCCAGGCCCAATCCCCGGACGTGGCCCTGCTCCGCCGGTTACGCGACGCACTGGAGGCAAGCCTGTGAGGCTCCCGCTGCGACCGGTTCTGCGCACCGACCGCTCCGAGCGGAGACAGCCCGAAAGGAGGAAGGCCGACATGAGCACGGCGATGGTGAACGCCGAGGCCGAGGCCGAGATACTCGCCGAACTCCGGCGGCTGAGGGCCCGCCTCCCCCAACTCACCGGTGCCCTCGCGGCGAGCGTGGACGGTCTGGTGCTCGCCCACGACAGCGCCGCCACCGAGGCCGAGTCCGTCGCGGCCCTGACCGCCGCCGCACTCGGTGTCGCCCGGCGACTGAGCGACAGCACCGGCCAAGGCGGATTCCGCGAACTGCTGGTGCGCGGCGAATCCGGCTACATCGCCACCTACGCCGCGGGCGAGGCGGCCGTCCTCACGCTGATCGCCGAACCGCGCGTCAATGTCGGCCGACTCCACCTGGAGGCCCGCCGATCCAGCCTGCGCATCACCGAGCTCATCGAGCACAGCCTCGGCCGACGAGGCCCGGTGGCACCGCCGATGCCCACGCAGGCTCCGTCGACCTGAGCCGCACACCCCCACCGACCACTGACACGAACAGCAGAACCCCGGACAGTCACCGAAGAAAGAGGAACCTCTCATGGCCACTGTGGAAACCGCCCTCAAGGAAGCCACCACCGTCATCGACGGCGCGCTCGGAGCGGCGCTGGTCGACTACGGAAGCGGCATGGCGCTCGGCACCATCGGCGGGGGCAAGGACCTCGACCTGGCCGTCGCCGCGGCGGGCAACACCGACGTGGTGCGCGCCAAGGTGCGCACGATGGAGATGCTCGGACTCCAGGACGAGATCGAGGACATCCTCATCACCCTCGGCGGGCAGTACCACCTGATCCGACTCATGAAGGCGAGGGGTTCCAGCGGATTCTTCCTCTATCTCGCGCTCGACCGGGGTCGGGCGAACCTCGCCATGGCCCGGCACCAACTGAAGAAGATCGAAGCCGATCTGGAGATCTGACGGTCCCCGGGCAGGCCGCGACGGCGCGGTGGCGGACGGCGCGATGTGCTGCCGTCCGCCCCGGCGGCGCCTGGCCCACAGGGGTGAGATCCGGAGCGACGTGAACCCGTCCTGCGCCCACCGATGAGTTTCGGGCGCGGGGTCGGTCTGTATGTGCGGGACCGTGTCCCTCACCGCACGACTCTGGAGGCAGTCATGACCAGCAACCCGTTCACCACGTGCCTGTGGTTCGACGGCCGGGCCGAAGAGGCCGCCGACTTCTACCTGTCCGTCTTCAAGGACGGCCGGATCGGCCGGATCGGCCGCTACACCGAGGCCGGCCCCGGGCCGGTCGGCGAGGTGATGGTGGTCGAGTTCGAGATCAACGGCCAGAGGTTCATCGGCCTCAACGGCGGCCCCCAGTTCCCCTTCACCGAGGCCGTCTCCTTCCAGATCCCCTGCGCCGACGACGCGGAGGCGGACTACTACTACGAGGCCCTGACCAGGGACGGCGGCCAGGAGTCGGCCTGCGGGTGGGTCAAGGACAAGTTCGGCCTGTCCTGGCAGGTCACCCCCACCGAGGCCATCGACCTGATCAGCGACCCGGACCCGGGCCGAGCCGCCCGGGCCAGTGCCGCCATGCTCCGGATGAAGAAGCTCGACGTCGCGGAGATGCGGCGGGCGGCCGACGCCGGGTAGCGGAAGTGGGCTACCGGGCGGCGATCCGCGCCAAGAGTTCCGGGAGGGCGGTCCCGATCGGTTCGCGGATCACCTCGTCGGCGAGGGAGTCGTACGGCGTCTCCTGCGCGTTCACGATGATCAGGCGGGCCCCCGCCTCCGCGGCCATCGCGGCCAGCGAGGCGGCGGGCTGCACCTGGAGCGTCGAGCCGACCGCGATGAACACGTCACACCCCTTCGCCACGGCCATCGCCTGCCCCAGCACCTCGGGGTCCAGCCGCTGGCCGAACATCACCGTGGCGGGCTTCTGGATCCCACCGCAGAGCGGACAGGCGGGATCCGGGTCCCCTCCGGCGACCCGGGCCAGCGCCTCCTCCATGGTGGAACGGGCCCGGCACCCGGTGCAGAGCACCGATCGGGCCGTTCCGTGCAGCTCGAACACCTTGCGTTCCGGCAGTCCGGCGAGCTGGTGCAGTCCGTCCACGTTCTGGGTGAGGACGCGCACCGGTGTACCACCGCGCTCCAAGGCGGCCACGGCCAGGTGCGCGGCGTTGGGGCGCGCGTCGAGCGCCCCCATCTCGGCGCGCATCAGCCAGGAGCGACGTCGGATCTCCGGATCGGCCATGTAGTGCGAGTAGGTCACGAGTTTCTCGGCGTCGGGTTCCCGCCGCCACAGGCCCTGCGGTCCCCGGTAGTCCGGAATCCCGGAGTCGGTGGACATTCCTGCCCCGCTGAACACGGCGACGAGTGATTTCCCCATGCCGCGACCCTACGTACGGTCCACCGCCCGACGCGACCGGATTCCGCGCCGTCGCCCACCACCCCGTGACGGGGGCGGTGGTACGGCCTGCGGCCGAAAGGGGCGGTTCTCGGCCGAATCCGGCCCCCACTGGGGTGAGGCCCGGCCGCGTCCCTCCGCTTGGGCACGGGCGGGCGGCTACAAACCGGACATGACGCTCACCCCCCGCCTCACCGGCGCCCTCCTGCTCTCCCTGCTCGCGCTGCCGGCCCCGGCCCTCGCGGCCCCCGCGCCGGCTCCGGCCCCCGGCCCCGCCGTCGCCGCCGGGCCGCACCGGCACTCGGCCGCGGAGATCAGCCGCTTCCTCACCGTCTTCTACGGCAAGCACGGTCCCTCCCGGTACGGCCGGGAGCATCGCGTCTCGCAGGTGCTGAAGGACAAGCAGCGGGACAACCCAGAGAGCGACGTGCTGCTCTGCGCACAGGGGCAGCCCCGCACCATCGGCGTCGGCGCGGTCACGGTCGCCGCGTCCGCGGGCGTCGGCTGGGCGACCGTCACCACCGGCTGGGACTCCGAGCACACCGACACCTTCACCGCGTACGTACGGCTCGACTCCCAGCCGATCCGGCTCGACGACGTGATCTGCGCGGGCTGACCCCCGCGCGCGTCTGGTACAACACCGGGCATGACGGGATTCGAGATCGGCGGCGCGAGCGCCGCCGACATGGAAATGATCCGCGCCTGGGCCGACGAGGAGGGCTGGAATCCGGGTGACACCGACCGCTTCGCCTTCGCGGTCGCCGATCCCGACGGCTTCCTCGTCGGCCGGCTCGACGGTGAACCGGTGGCCTGCGTCTCCGCCGTGCGTTACGGCACGGGCTTCGGCTTCATCGGCTTCTACATCGCCCGTCCACGGGTCCGCGGCCAGGGCTACGGCATCCGACTGTGGAAGGCCGCCATGAGTCGACTCGACGGCCGCCTCGTGGGGCTGGACGGAGTGGTCGAGCAGCAGGACAACTACCGCAGGTCCGGGTTCCGTCCGGCCTGGAACAACGTCCGCCACGAGGGCGTGCCGCAGGCCGGGGACGACGGCGGGGTGCGCGTCGTGGACGCCGCCACCCTCCCCTTCTCCCGACTCGCCGCCTACGACCGGAAGTTCTTCCCCGAACCGCGCGACGCCTTCCTGTCCGCGTGGACGGGGCTGCCGGGCCGCACGGCCCTCGCCGCCGTCCGGGACGGGCAGGTCGAGGGACTCGGCGTGG
This sequence comes from Streptomyces sp. WM4235, assembly GCF_001279725.1. Taxonomy (GTDB): domain Bacteria; phylum Actinomycetota; class Actinomycetes; order Streptomycetales; family Streptomycetaceae; genus Streptomyces. Next base: position 91,769 of record NZ_LGDE01000425.1, read on the forward strand.
TCCGGCCGTGCAGCGGGGCCTCCCGCGTCGGACCCCTGTACGCGGCCACGCCGGAGGTGGCCGCCGCCCTGCTGCGGCGGCTCGCCGAGCACGCCCCCGGCGGGGAGATCGCCGTGGACGTGCCCGACGCGAACCCGACGGCCACCGCCCTGCTGGCCGCGCTGGGACTGGTCCCGACCTTCGAGGCCGCACGGATGTACACGGGGCCGGCGCCCACGGTCGACCTGCCGGGACTGTACGGTGTCGCGAGTCTCGAACTGGGCTGACAGCGAAGGGGAGTTCGCCTAGTCTGCGCGGGTCCGCAGAGATCGGTCCGAGGGAGACACCGTGTCGTTCCTGCTCCTGCTCGTTGCCGCCGTACTGAGCATCCTCGGATGGATCAACGACAACGACGGCCTGAGCGAAGCCGGTTGGGTGGTCTGGGCGATCGGCATCCTCCTGCTCATCCTGCGATGGCGTCGCAACCGCCGGAAGTTCGCGTCCGTGGAACATGCGCGGGCCGCCGCCGAGGCGGGAGACCCCCGGGCGATGCGGGCCCTCGCCTCGATCCACAAACTGGGCGAGGACTACACCGAGGCGGAGCGGCTGCTCCGCTCGGCGATCACGCTGGGCGACGTGGAGGCCATGTGGGACATGGGGCGGCTCGTCGACCTCCGGGACGGACTCCCGGAGGCCGAACCGTGGTTCAGGATGGCCGCCGAGCACGGCCACTTCTTCGCGAAGCGGATGTTCCGTCCTGGACACGCCTTCAACATGGACGGCCAGAGCCCCTTGTGAACCGGGCGGCGGTCGCACGACGCCGCCCGGACCGGGCGTCGGACTCAGATGCCGAACAGGACGCCCGTGCTGTTGCGCAGGCCGCACGGGTTGCCGAACGTGTACGTGTAACTGAGCCGGCGCCCCTCCCAGACCCCGTCGGCGGTGACCGTCATCGGGTTCCACTCCCTGGTACACGCGGCGTCCGCGCGCGGTTCGGCGAGTGCGTCCAGCGCACGCCCGTTCGCCCGTAACTCGGCGCAGGCGGCGACCGGGTCCGGGTGCGTGCCGCTCGGCCGCGGCGCGCACACCAGCGTCACCGCGCGCAGCACCGTACCCCGGTCGGCGTCCGCGCCGGCCGTGACGCTGACCACGAGCGCGGAGGGCGCGTACATGCTCTCCGTGCCGGCGGGTGCGGCGTCGGCGGCTCCTGAGCCGACCAGCGCGGTGAGGGCGGTGAGCGCCATGGCGCCGGTGGCCAGTCCCAGATTCCTGGTGATGGACCGCATTTCGAACACTCCTCGGGTGGTTGCTTCGGATAGCGGACGTGAGTCTTGCCCATGTGAGACGGGCACGCCCGTTCGTACCGCAGTTTCGCGTCACTGATCGTGATCGCATGAGTGCAGTCCGCAGCGATGCCGAGGTGTTGACCTGTGGGGGAGCGAACCGCCGAATCGGCCGAAGACGCCCCTGAAACAACCCTGAAACACGCGGAACGAGGCCTCAAGGAGGGCTGGCGCCACCCTCGGACCCGCCTCTGCCCCGCTGTTCAGTGCCGGAACCGACGCCCGCGCCGAAGGGCGCCCGCGCGCGACCGGAGTCGCGGGCGGGCGCCCCTGGGGCGGGCCGGTTCAGCAGGCGTCGACCCAGTCGTGCGAGGCCACGTTGTCGTTGACCGGGAGGCCCTGCCCCTTGCCGGGGGCGGTGAACACGGTCCCGGCGGCGTTCAGGTCCGGGATCGACTGGCCCTGCTGGAGACACACCCAGGACCCGTGCATGTCGAGGTTGAAGAACAGCCGGACATCCTCCTGGCGGCCGGGGTAGCCGTTGTTCCACACGTCGGACACCTCGTTCCGGCAACCTGCCCAGTTGGCGTTCTTCTTGTCCCAGCGGCAGTGCCGGCCACCCGCGTGGTGGTGCTGCCAGGCGTACAGGAAACCGGTGGGCTCGGCCGCCCGGGCGGCGCTCGCGGTGGAGGCGGGTGCGACCGGCTCGGCCGCCCCCGACCCCGCCGACACCAGGGTCATCGTGGCCGCGAAGATCAGGCCGACGGGCAGGACGCGCAACGTTCGCATGAGGGTTCACACTTTCTGTCGGTTCACGCCGCCTCGTGCGGCGTGGGGTCGGTCACGGCGCCGGCGGCGCCGGTCAGTGCTCCGTCCGGCCGCCGAGGACGGCCCGGGCCCGCGGCAGCGCCGCCGCCTCCAGCCGGTCCTTCTCGGCGACGGCACGGTGGTGTTCCGCCCGCAGCGCCGCCGCGTGCAACTCGTCCAGCCGCCCGGCCGTGGCGGACAACCCGGACCGCTCCGCGCACCGCACCTCGGCACGTGCCAGGGCCCGTTCGCGGCCCGGTGACATCGCCGTGGCGGGCGACAGGGCCGCCGCCCGGGTACGGGCGGGGTCCGGGTACCGGTACCCCGACTCCCGCATGCACCGGGCCCACGCCCGGACGCCGTCGGCGTACCGGGGATCGGCCAGGACCCGCCCCCTGCGGATCGCGTCGAGGGCGTGGACGGTCGTCGAGGCCTGGAACCAGGCCCGGAGATCGCCGTAGAGCTCCCGCTGCGCCCCGGACACGCACCCCCGGTCACTGCGCCGGACCACCCCGCCCGTCGGGAGGGCGGCCCGGACCCCGTCGGGGCCGGGACCGTTCGCGGCGAGGAGGGCGAGCGCCTTGCGCCCCGCGGGCAGGGACGCGAAGTAGCCCCGATTGGGATCCCGCACCGCCAGATCGCGCCGGCGACGCTCCAGGTCGCTCCCGTAGCCGTGGGCGCCGGCCCAGGCCGGCTCGGTCAGGACGTAGGGGAACGCCCGCTCGACGGACGGCGGATCGTCGTCGGGGACCGGGTGGTAGTCGAACCCCGCCCGGCGCATGCACGCGCGCAGCAGCCACTGCTCCGCGTCGTGCAACAGGCGGGCGGTCTCGGTGGTGGTCCGGGCGGGTCCGATGCCGTGAGGAACACGCGGGCCGTTCTCGGCGGCCGGGGAACAGCCGGTGAGCGCGGCGGACGCCACCACCACGACGAGCGCGCCGGCCGTCAGGGCGGCCCGGGTGCGGGCACGCGAGGGCACGAAGGGCATGTCGGCTCCGGAACTGCGTGATCGGACCGGTGGGAGGCAGGTCGGGACGGGCCCCGGCGCCGGTCGCCGGGGCCCGTGCGGCGGATCAGCCGGTGATGTTGACGGGCCGGTGCGCGTGGTAGCCGTCGCGCCCGTTCACCCCGTACGAGTGCTGCTTGAACCGGGTTCCGACGCCGCCCGCCTGCTCGTAGGACTTGTAGGCGGTGTGCCCGCTGTTGCTCCAGCCGGCGAAGATGACCACGTGCCGAAGGTCGGCACTGTTGCTGTTCGCCTTCAGGACCAGGTCACCGGGGGCCAGGTCCTTCATGGCGATCCGCCGGGTGAAGCCGTTGTTCTTGAGTCCCACCGTGTTGGGACCCGGCGCCGGCAGCCGCAGGGTCATGGAGACGTATCCCGAGCAGTCTTGGCGGAAGCCGTCCTTCCAACGCTTGACCTGGCTGTACGGGACCGGTCGGCCGTTGTTCGCCGTCAGCCAGGTCTTCGCCCGGGCCAGTACCTGCGCCCGGCTCACGCCGGGCGCACGGACCGCCGCGCTCCCGGCCTGTTCGACCTGCCCGGCGGCGGACCGCGCCGTGACCGCGGCCGAGGCGGGCGGCTGGGCCGCCGGCGCGGCCGGGGCGGTCAAGGCGACCGATCCGGCACAGACCAGCGCGGTCAGCGCAGCCATGCCCCAACGGCCGGTCATGTTCTTGGACATCGTTACTCCCAGTTCGTACAAGGGGTGATGGGCCGGTCCGCGTGGCGGGGCACTGTGCCCCGCTCGTCCGGGTGGCTTGGAGCCGCCCGTCGAGGGCGCCACACATCGGTGCCGGGGAAGCGCGAACGCTTCCACCCGGACCGCGGAGCCGATGCGTCAGAGTCTGTGGCGGCCCGTCAGGCCTCCGCAAGGTTGTCCCGTTTGCTTCGGGGATGTCGGGATCTCTAAGGTTCTGACCTGCTGGGACATGAATGTCCCGGGACAGGGGGACGGCCTCTTGGGGAAGCGTGTGCCGTCCGTGCGGAGAAGGGGGCCTTCATGGCCGACGACGGCCGTCCTGGAGCCGGCCCGGCGCAGCGGCTGGGCGACGCCTTACGCGCGTTGCAGCAGCGTTCGGGACGCACGTTGCGCTCGTTGGAGACCGAGGTGTCGATCAGTGACTCGTCACTGTCGCGGTACTTCCGCGGGAGCACCGTCCCGCCCTGGACCACGGTGCGTGACCTGTGTGTGGTGCTGAAAGCCGACCCGACGGAGTACCGGCTCCTGTGGGAGGAGGCCGAACGCGCCCAACCCAGGCCGCCCGTGCCGACGGAGGCCGCGCCGGTCACCGGCGACCCTCCGGACGAGAACGGGGAGAGCGGCGAGGGCGCCGCCGCGTCGCCGCGTACCCGCCGCGCGGCCTGGACCCGTGCCGTACGCACCCGGATGGGCAGCCGACGGGTCTGCGCCACCACGGGCGCGTTGGCCGGGGCGCTGGTCGGCGCCCTCCTCGCGGTGCTCGTGCTGCGTACCGTCGTCGACGCCGGGCACACCTCCGGTGACACCCGGGCGGCCGCGGCCCCGAACGGCGGCCCGACCGGGGCCGGTTCCACGAGCAAGGGCCCGGGATCAGGGCCGGGCACCGCCGAGAACGACCGGATCTTCGTCAACCGGAACACGGGCGACTGCCTGGACGACAGCCTGGAGAAGGGCCTGCGTTCCTTCGACTGCAACGGGATGAGCTACCAGCGGTGGACCGTGGAGAGCGCGCCCGACGGCACCCGGCAGCTGCGCAACCACGCCACCGGGGCCTGTCTCGACGCCGGCGGCGCGGGGCTGCGCACCTCCGGCTGCGCCGCGGCCGCGTCCCAGAAATGGGTGCTCACGGCCTGGGGCGACGCGTCCGTCGAGGTCCGCAGCAAGGCCACCGGGGCCTGCCTGGACGACGGCCCGGCCGGGTTGCGTGACCTCGACTGTGACCGGACGAACCATCAGAGGTGGGGCTGACACCCGCGCGAGGGGGTCGGGCCGCCCGTCACCGGACCGGGTTGCCGCGCACGACCGGGCGGCCGTCCTCGAACACGAGGTCGGCCAGGTACATCACCCGCCCCCGACCGTCGGGGCTCCAGCCGTGGAAGAGGATCCGGTCCCGGCCGCCCGGGCCCGTCACCACGTCCTGGCCGCCGGGGCCGTGCACGGCGCCGGCGAGCGACTCGGTGGTCACCAGCGGACCGGGTGCCTTCGTGTAGGGGCCGGTGAGGGCGTCCGCCACCGCGTAGCCGATCTTGTACCCGTCGCCCCCGTAGGCGTCGGCCGAGTAGAAGAGCACGTACCGGTCGCCGCGTTTGACGAGCGTGGGCGCCTCGACCAGCGCGCCCTCCCAGTCGCGGTCCTGGCGGATCAGCCGGACGGGGTCGCCGGTGGTGCGGGTCCCGTCCCATGTCGTGGGCTGGAGGTGGATCCACGTGTCCGCCCGGCAGCAGTTGCCGTCGCCCTTCCACAGCAGGTAGCGGCGGCCGTTCTCCGTGTGACTGGCCGCGTCGATGGCGCCTCCCGCCGCGACCGGGCAGACCAGCGGGGCGTCACCGGCCGGCCGGAACGGCCCGGCGGGGGACGAGGCGAGGGCGGCTCCGACGCACTGCCGGCCGCTCGCCCGGTCGCGCGCGGTGTACTGCATCGTGAACCCGCGCCCGTTGGCGTACACCTCGGGAGCCCACACCTGGCCGGGCAGTTCCTCGGCCCAGGCGCCGAGGACGGGCAGCACGCTGCCGGGGTCCACCGACCAGTGGGTCAGGTCGCGCGAGGTGGCGTGCTGGATGTTCTTGCCGCCGGTGTTGGTGGCGTACGCGTGATACGTGCCGCCGACCTTGACGACGTCCGGGTCGGGGAAGTCCTGGTTCAGGACGGGTTCGCCCACGGAGGCACGGGCGGGGGCCGCCACGGGCGTCGCCGCGGGGGCCGCCCGGCGGTGGCCGGCGTCGGCCCGGGCCCCGACGGGGGCCGCGGCGAGCCACAGCGACCCGAGGACGGCGGCGAGCGCGGCACCGACCACCGCGCGCAGGCGCCGTGAGGGCCGCGAGGGGGCGCGTCGCGGGTTTCGTCGGGGGTCCCGGTGGGGGCTTCGGCGCGGGATGCGTCGGGGATGTCGCGCGGCAGGGGGTGGGGGCACGTGTTCCGCTCCTCGGGTGTCCGGTACCGACACCCTCGTCGAGCGGTGTCGGTGTCTCCTTCGACCCTGTGGAACGAGGCACCGGATCCCGGGTTGCGCGGACCCCGGGGCGCGGGGATCCCGGCCGGCGCGAGGGGGCCCCGCCTCCTCAGCGCGTGGCGCCCGTGCGCGGGGCGTACAGGTCGATGAGCCGGGTGCGGGTCTGTTGCAACCGGACGGCGAGGACCCGCCCGACCCAGTGCCCGACCGCGGACCCGAACGCGGGATCGGCGTCCATCAGCATGCGGATGGTCGTCCCGTCGAACTCGTACGCCCGTACCGGGGTCATCGCCTCGGCGCTGAGCTGCCAGGTGTACGGGGGGAACAGCCAGGACCAGCCGACCAACTCACCGGGACCGAGGCTCTGGACTGGTGTGGGCCTGCGGCCGGGTACGGGGATCTCCAGCGTCACCGTGCCGGAGCGCACGATCCAGAAGGAGTCCGCCCGGGTGCCCTCGTCGAAGATCGGCGCGTTCTCGGGGAAATTGACCTCGCGGGCGTGCGACATCAGTCGTCCACGCTGCTCGGTGGACAGGACGGCGGCGATCCGGATGGGGGAAGGTGTGCTCACGACGGCCTCCGATCACGACCCCCCACTGCGCTCTGCTCCCCCCAGTGTCGCCGACTTCCGCCGATCCAGGGTGTGACCGTCGCGCGCGGCGGATCCGGGGCCCGGTGAGCCCGCCCAGGGGCCGCCGGAGCGATCCGTCGCACGGCGATCACCGAGGGTGACCGCGCTCTCCTCTCGTCGCGCGGCGCCGGGATCGGCGTGCTGTTGGCAGCCTCGGCCGATCCGTGGCGGAAGAAACCATTCCGGTGGCTCCGATCCTCATGCCCCGTCGCGCGACTCACTCCTCGGCATTGGCCTCCAGGCAGGCCAGCTCCATCGCGTCCAGCACCGCCTCGTGGCTGCGCTCGCTCAGCTCCGCGACGTTCTCGATCTGCGCCGTGGCCCAGGCGGCGAGGGTCATCACCAGCACCCGTAAGCCGTCCGTGCCGTGCTCGGCGAGGATCGCGTCCGCGACGAGCATGGCGTCCTCCGGAACCTGTTCCGGTGGCTCCAGCCCGGCGAGCCCGCGCAGCATCGCGAGGGTGCGGCGGGAGATCTCCGGGGTCATCCTCGCCAGCCGCATGTCTTCTTCGTCGTCCATCCGCGCCCCACCCTCCGGTGTCGTGCCCAACCCCTCAGGGCACGGTAGAGGCGCGAGACCCTACGCGGGGCGGTTTCGCGGGGGTGGGGGTGCGTAAACGAGTGGCGCCGGGCGCCGTCGGTTGACAGGAACCGGACATGACCGAACGAAACGAACCGGCGACCGTGCGTACCGAGCCCGCCCGGCCTCCCCGGGAGCCCGCCGCCACCGCCCGTGCGTCCCGACCACTCCCGCCGAACGGCTTCCCCCCACCGCGACCCACGGGTAACTTGACCGCGTCAACCGCCCGGCCCCGGGCGGCCGATCCGGCGGGAGCGACATGAACAGCCTTCTACGGGTGGCCCGTCACCTGCTCCCCGGCCTCCTCCTGCTCGCGGTCGCCGCTCCGCCGGCGCACGCCGCCCGGCCCGCACCGGTACCGGGGGTCGCCGCGGCGGCGCCGGAGGCCGGTGCGTGGACCGCACCGCTCTCCACCCGGGGCCGGTACATCGTCGACGCCGAAGGCAACCGCTTCCGCCTGCGCTCCGGGAACTGGGACGGCGCCCAGGGTTCCTGGACCGGCTCCGGGGATCGCGGCGATCCCGCCACCCACCACAGCCGCCAGGACTCCCACGGCATACCGCTGGGGCTCGACCGGGTGCCCCTGACCACCCTCACCGCCGATTTCCGGGCCCTCGGCCTCAACAGCATCCGGCTCCCCTTCTCCAACGAGATGCTCCACGAGACCGCCCCCGTCCCGGACGCGGCCGTCGCCGCCAATCCGGCCCTTCGCGGCCGCACGCCGCTCCAGGTGTACGACGCCGTGGTGGCCGCGCTCACCGACGCGGGATTCGCCGTCATCCTCAACAACCACACCGGCACCACGCGTTGGTGCTGCGGTCTCGACGGCAACGAGCGCTGGAACAGCGGTCGCTCCACCGCCCGGTGGGCGGACGACTGGGTGTTCATCGCCCGCCGCTACCGCGACAACCCGCGCGTGGTGGGCGCCGACCTCTACAACGAGGTGCGCCGCGACGTCTTCGACGACCCCAACTGGGGCCTGGGGGACGGCCACGACTGGCACGCCGCCGCCCAGGAGGCCGCCGACCGCATCCTCACCGAGGCGAACCCGAACCTGCTCATCGTCATCGAGGGCATCAACTGGACCGGCATCCCCCTCGACGGCCTCGCACACGGACGCCCTGCCCTGACACCCGTCCGCACCCTCTCGCACACCCTCGCCGTGTCCGGGAAGCTGGTCTACTCCGCCCACTTCTACGGATACACCGGCCCGCACCACAGCGGCGCCACCGGAATGGGGGAGACCCACGACCCCCGCTACCAGGACATGACCCGCGCCGAGCTGGAACGGACCCTGTACGACCAGGCGTTCTTCGTCTCCGCCGAAACGGGGAAGCACTTCACCGCCCCCGTCTGGATCAGCGAGTTCGGCATCGGCGCCGACGAGAGCGGCGCCGCCCCGCGCACCTGGTTCGAGAACCTCACCTCCCACCTGACCGCCACCGACGCCGACTTCGCGTACTGGCCGTTGGTCGGCTGGAGCACCACGGCCCAGGGCGCCCCGGGCGGCGACAGCTGGGCGATGCTCCGCTACGACCACACGGGCCGACGCGGCGGAGTGCTCGACGCGGGCGACTGGCGCACCGGCCCCTGGTCCGCACTCCTCGGCGCCCCGGGGCGCACGGGACCGGTTCCCGCCACACCCGCCTGGTACCAACTCACCACCGACCACGGGGACCACAACGCCTCGCTGCTCACCAGGGCCGCCGGCGACTGGGACGTCGGGGCCCGCAAGGCCGTGTGCCCCGACGGCTCCCGGCTCACCGGCCTGAGCCACACCGGGGGCCGGGGCCTGTGCGCCACCTCCGACCTGCGCGCCGAGACGGGCGGCCACACCGTCGTCCGGGACGAACGACACGTCCCGCCCGGCGGTGACTGGGCCTCCGGGTACACGAAGTTCCAGTGCCCGGGCGGACAGTTCCTCATCGGGTACGCGCTGCGCGGGGCCCGGGTCTCGGCCGGCCTGTGCGCGCCCGCCCGTACGGCCCTCCCCGCCGGGGCCGGCCGTACGGTCTGGTTCGACCGGGGCGACGCCCGGCCTTCGGGCGACCCGGGCGGCGACTACGCCCTCGGTCACCTCAAGGGCCAGTGCCTGTCGACCGAGTACGCGGCGGGCATCGCCTTCACCACCCGCGCCGCGGCCCGCCAGGGCCCGGCGGCCCTGCTCTGCCGCCCCCTGGCCGGATAGGTCCGGCGCGGCCGGCGCTCGGCCGCGCCAGCGCCCCGGGCGCCCGATCGCCGTGCGCGTTCGGGACCGTACCGTCGAGTCCTGTCCGGCGGCCTCGACCGGCTGCCGGGGAAGGCGTCTGCCCGTACGTCTGTTCATGCGCCCCATCGCCCTACGGGCCTCGGCTTCGAGCCGGGCGCGCGTCCCGCTCCGGGGCGCGGCTGCGAAGAGCGGTGAGCTCGCCGAAGGCAGGCCTGCGACCTGCGGGGACGGTCGTACGGCGGGCCGGCGGCCCGCACCCCGGACTCCTCCGGGGCGTCGAATCCGGCCGGCCGCGATCCGCGGGCTCCTCCGGCCAATGTGGCATCAAATAAGTCAAGTGTGATGACCGGCCCGGTGAATCGCCCTAGGGTGCGCCCATACGCCCGGCCGAGGACGGCTCGACGGCTGTTTTCGGCCACATCGCACACCGCACACCGAACTGGGGGGTTCATGCGTAGATCCAGAGGGACGGCGATCGCTCTCGCCCTGTCCCTGGCCGGCACCGGCGCCGCCATCGGCCTCGGCCTCGTCCCACAGGCAGCGGCCGTCACCCCGCCCGTGGCCTTCACCGCCGACGCGCTGTCGACCTGGCAGCCCAACGGCGTCGTCTGGGCCCTCGCCGAGACCGGCGGTCAGGTCTTCGTCGGCGGCACCTTCTCGACCGTACGTCCCCCCTCGGGCGGCGGCGGCAGCGAGCAGTCGGCGGTGAACTTCGTGGCGCTCGACGCCGCGACCGGCGCCCCGACCTCCTGTGAGCTGGACTTCACCGTCGGCGGCGGCACCGCGACCGTCCGCGCGCTCACCCTCTCCCCGGACAAGAAGACCCTGTACGCGGGCGGCTACTTCGGAGCCGTCAACGGCACACCGGTCTCCAGCGTCGCCGCCATCGACGTGGCCACCTGCACGGTCAAGACCTCCTTCCGTCCGGCCTTCGCCGCCACCGTGCGCGCCCTCGCCGTCACCGGCGACACCGTCTACGCGGGCGGCGACTTCCTCACCGTCGCGGGACAGCCGCGCCAACGGTTCGCCGCCGTGGCCACGGCCGACGGCGCACTGCGCCCCTTCACCGCGAACGCGGACGATCCGGGCCGCGCCGTCGAGGTGACCCCCGACGGGGAGAACGTGCTCCTCGGCGGGGACTTCTTCACCGTCAACGGCACGAACAGCCACGCCCTCGCGGTCGTCGACGCCACGAGCGGCGCGCTCACCAGGTCCTACCCGGGTTTCATCGAGAACAACTCGGTCGTCAAGGACATCGCGACCGACGCCACCGGCTTCTACACCGCCAACGAGGGCACGGGCGGCGGCGTCTTCGACGGCCGCATCGCCCTCGATCTGAGCGATCTGAACCAGCGGTGGCGCGACACCTGCCTCGGTGCCACGCAGGCCGTGCTGCCCTACCAGAGCGTCCTGTACAGCGCCTCGCACGCGCACGACTGCTCCAGCGTCGGGGAGTTCCCCGACGGCCGGCGCCACCACCTCCTCGCCCAGCCGACGGCGAGCGTGGGCAAGCTGGGCTGGGCCCCCGACACCAACGACGGCATCGGCGAGGGCATCGGCCCGCGGGTGATGACGATCGGCTCGAAGGGCGGTACCCCGTACCTGTGGGTCGGCGGTGAGTTCACCACCGTCAACGAGGCCGCGCAGCAGAGCCTGACGCGGTTCTCCTCCACCGGGGACACCGGGGCGCCCACCGTCCCCGTCGCGAGCGCCGTCAGTTTCAAGCCGGGCGAGGTCCAGGTGCGCTGGCGCACCAGCCTCGACCTCGACGACAGCGCCCTGACCTACAAGATCTACCGAAACGGCGCCGCCGGCCCGATCGGCACCGTCACCGCGGACTCGCTGTTCTTCAGGCGCCCGCAGGCCTCCTGGACGGACACCACGGCCTCGCCCGGCCAGTCGTACACCTACCGGGTGACGGCGACGGACGCCGCCGGCAACACCAGCGCCCTGTCGGGGACCTCGACCGTGACGGTGCCGACGTCCGTCGACGCGTACCCGAACGCGGTCCGTACCGACGGCGCCCAGCAGTACTGGCGCTACGACGAATCGGCCGCGCCGTTCGTCGCGGACTCCTCCGACGGGGGGAACCAGAGCGGCATCCACCTGAACGGCCCCGCCCTGCGCCAGACGCCCGGCGCGGTCACCGGCGCGAGTACGGCCATCGGATTCAACGGAACCGACCAGCAGGTCTACGGCGACAAGCGGCAGAGCATCGGCGGCAGCTACTCGATCGAGACCTGGTTCAAGACGAACACCACCCGCGGCGGCAAGCTCCTCGGCTTCGGGAACAACCAGGACCGCAACAGCAGTCAGTACGACAAGCACATCTACATGACCAATGACGGCCGGCTCGTCTACGGCGTCTACACCGGGGCCACCCGCACCATCACGACCCCGGGCAGCTACAACGACAACCAGTGGCACCACGTCGTCGGCACCCAGGGCCCCGGCGGCATGACCCTGTACGTGGACGGCGTCCAGAGGGGAACCCTCAACGTCACCACCCACGAGAACTACACCGGTTTCTGGCACGTCGGAGCGGACAACCTGGGCGGCTGGCCCGACCGTCCCACGAGCGACTTCTGGGCCGGTCAACTCGACGAGAGCGCCGTCTACCCGACCGTGCTCAGCGCGGCGCAGGTACAGAACCACCACACCCTCGCCTCCGCGCCCGCCGACTCCGTCGTCGAGGTCACGGCAGCCGAGGACACCTACGCCAACGCGGGCGCCCCGGGCACCAACTACGGCACCTCGGGCTCCCTCGCCGTGCGCGGCACCGCCCTGTACGCGAGTTACCTGCGCTTCAACCTGCCCGCCGCTCCCGCGGGCACGGTGCTCAAGTCGGCCACGCTCGGCATCAAGACCAGCACGATGAGCGGAGCCGGCACCACCGACACCGTCTCGGTGGTCCCGATCACCGGCGCGTGGACCGAGGGCGGGACCACGTACACCAACCGCCCCGCCCTCGGCACCCCGGCGCTCGGCAGCTTCGGCGGCATCCCGGACGGCTCGGCGGCGCACAGCACCGGGTTGGACACGGCCGGCGTCGCGGGAGCCCTCGGCGGCTCCTACGGCCTGGCCCTGACGAGCGCGGGCACGGACGCGTTGTGGCTGTGGTCCTCGGAGGCCGCCGCGGGCGAGGGGACACCGCGCCTGACGCTGACCTTCGGCGCCCCGTGATCCGGTAGCGGACCCGAGGAGGGGCGCGGACCGATCGGTCCGCGCCCCTTCGCGTGGCGGCCCCGAGCCGCCGGGAGCGTCCCTAGCCCAGGTCGTACGTGAACGCGTACGCGACGGAGGGCTCGCCGTGGCGGGCGGTGAAGGACCCGGAGCCCGAGAGGCCCGCCAACTCCCCCGTGGCGCTGCCCGGGACCACCGAGAACGTACAGCGCGTGGTGCCGTCGGCCTCGAAGGTGCCACGCTCCTCCCACACGAACGTGCCCGCGCGCCCGTCCACCCGGCCCGCCACCAGCTCCATGCCGGCGAAGCCCCCCGTGGTCGGCGACGCGTACGCCACCGTGTAGTCGCAGGTCGTCGCGGCGGCCTCGACCCCACCCGAGAAGGCGTTGGTGACGGTGGCGTGGGCCAGGCGCGGCGTCGCGTCGGCCGGGCCGATCGGGAGTTCCTTCCAGTCGCAGAAGGTGAAGGTGCCGGTCGTGGACGTGGGCATGCGGGTGCTCCCTGCTCTCTGCGGTCGGGCAGGACCTCCGCCCGACGTCTGAGCAGCATCGACGGCATACCTGACACCCTCTGTCAGGTATGCCGCGACAATGGGGCCATGCGCGCCGATCGCCTGCTGTCACTCCTGCTCCTGCTCCAGAACCGCGGCCGGATGACCGCGCCCGAACTCGCCGCGGAACTGGAGGTCTCGGTCCGCACCGTCTACCGGGACGTCGAGGCCCTCGGCGCCTCCGGAGTGCCCGTGCACGCCGACCGGGGGCCCGCCGGGGGATATCGGCTGATGGACGGCTACCGCACCCGGCTGACCGGACTCACCGACGCCCAGGCCGGCTCGCTCTTCCTCGCCGGCGCCCCGGGACCCGCCGAGGAACTGGGCCTCGGCGCCGACCTGGCCGCCGCACAGCTCAAACTGCGAGCCGCACTGCCCGTCGAACTCGCCGCCCGCGCCGAGCGGATCCGGGCCCGCTTCCACCTCGACGCCCCGGCCTGGTTCCGCGACGCGGACCCCGTCCCGCACCTCGGGCGCATCGCCGGGGCCGTGTGGGACCAGAACGTCCTGCACGCCCACTACCGCCGACCTGCCGGCCCGGTGCGGCGCGAACTGCATCCGCTCGGCCTCGTCCTCAAAGGCGGCATCTGGTACCTCGTCGCACGGTCCGGTGAAGCCCTGCGGACCTACCGCGTGGGCCGGTTCCTCGCCGTGGACGTCCTCGCCGACACCTTCGAGCGGCCCGACGACTTCGTGCTCGCCGCCCACTGGGCCGAGTCCTCCGGCCGCCTCCAGGCGGCGCTGAACCCGCGGACCGCCCGGCTGCGCGTCTCGCCGCGCGGCCGAACACTGCTGCCCATGCGGTTCGGGGCGGCGGGGACGCGGGCCCTCGCCGCCGCCGAGGCGGCGGGGGAGGAAACCGACGCGGACGGCTGGATCCGGGTGGACCTCACGGTCGAGACCACCTCCGTCGCGGTCGGCGACCTGCTGGGCCTCGGGGCCGAGGTCGAGGTCCTCGGCCCGCCCGAACTGCGCCGGGCCCTCGCCGAGACGGCCGCCGCGCTGGCGGACATGTACGCGTGAACCCGCGCCGGCGTGCCGCCCGGCGGCCCGCCACTCCGGCCCGGCCCGGTCCGACCGGGACCGATCCCGCTCCGACCTGATCCGCTCCGACCTGATGCGGCCCGACCTGATGCGGCCCGGCCTGACCGGGACCGCTCCGGCCGCGACCGAACCGCTCCGTCAGGTCCGGCGCGGTGGTTCCACCTCCAGGAAGCGGCGCCGGCGAGGCCCCCGGTACAGCAGGCACACCCACCCGAGCGCCTCCAGCACCGCCGCGCACGCCGTCAGCCGCTCCTGCTCCTCCTCCGCCGCCCCGCCGCCGGCCGGGCCCGGCCAGGTGACCTCCACCCGCCCCGCCTCGGCGCCGGCCGCCACCCGGTAGCCCGTGCGGATCCGACGTCCCAGCTCGTCCACCGCCGACGCCGCGATGCCCGCCGCCTCCAGGGCCAGGGCCACCGCGCGACGCATGCCGCGCACCTCCCAAGGCGCGGGAACCGACGCGTCGCCCGAGCCGTTCACCAACCGGCGGATCTGCAGCATTCCCTCGTAGGCCGTGCGCAACTCGGCGTCCCGGGCGGCGCGGGCCGACTCCCCGAGCCCGCCGGCCGCCGACTCCGCCCGGGTCTCGTCGCCGGTCGCGGGCTCGAAGCCCTGCCCGCCCGGTCCTTCCGCCACCGCACACCATCCCGTCTGAGTACCTCGTGCCCAACGGCCTGAGTATCCGCCCCGATTCCCCGGCGCGCTCCCGCTGGTCGAATGGGGACATGACTTCAGAGGCCGAGCAGAGCGCGCACCACCCGCGCATGCGGCACGTGACCACCGCCGGTTCGGCGCTGGCCGTGGCGCTCGTACCCCTCGTGGTCGGGGTGCTGCTCGCCAAGGCGATGGCAGCCGACCCCTACACCCCGGTCAACGCCCTGATCGCGGGCGGCGGCCGGCGCGCGGGTCTGCCCCGCGCCGAGTGGAGCCGCCGCCGGCACGACGCGATGAACCGATTGCGGTCCGCCCGCCACGGCACGGCGCACACGGCCCGGCGCTGCGCGCAGGCCTGCGGACGACGGCTGCCCGACCGGGGCTGACCGGGCGGGCCTGACCGACCGCCACCGAGACGCGCTAGTCGGCCCGTCGCGTCCGGAGCCAGGCGTCGGCGTCCGCGGGCGTGTGCAGGCGGACCACGCGCAGCGGGGCGAAGCGGGGATCGGCGGCCCGGCCGCCGATCTCGGCCCGCCGGTCGGCGTATCGGGACCAGGCCCACCACGCGGGATGGTCGGCCCGCAACCACTCCCGCCAGGCCTCCCGATTCCCGTTGAACAGCCGTTCCCGCGAAAGACTGCGGCGCAACGACCGCGTCAGCACCCTCCGCATGACCACGGACCGCCGGTGGTCCAGCCAGACCACCGTGTCGGCGCGCGCCCAGAGCAGGTCCCGGACCGCGGTCGGACCGGAGGAGTCGAGCACCCACCGCCCGGTGGCGGCGATCCGCTCCATGTCGGCGACGTACGTCTCGCTGACCGCCCACCCCGGTCCGCCGAAATGGAGCGCGTCCACCTCGTGGTACGGCAGCCCGAGGCGCCGGCCCAACGCCCGGGCCAGGGTGGACTTGCCGGCTCCGCTGATGCCGACGACGAGTACGCGCTGCACCAGCGGAGCGTATGCCGCCGGAGGCCGGTGGGCCAGGGACCAGCCGGTCGGAGGTCAGCCGGTCAGGGGTGAACCGGTCAGGGGTGACCGGCCGGGGGTCAGTCGGCCAAGGGCTCCTGGAGTTCGGTGACCCACTGCTCGCGGTCCTCGGGACAGTCCAGGTTCAGCTCGCGCGCGTACCCGGCCGAGCGGTGGCCGTGCGCGTCGATCCAGCGCGCCAACGCCTGGGCGGCCGGCAACACGTCGTCCATGGCGCCCCGGTGCACGACGGTCGCCGCGCGTTCCACACCGGGCAGTTCGACGATCCGTACGGCGCCCCCGAGATCCTCGGCGCGCACGGCGGCCGGGACGGGGAGCCCCGCGTGCACCAGCACCGATCCGGGTCCGCCGTCGGGAGCGGCCTCGTAGTAGGCGAGACCGGGGCCGGTCGGGACCACCCCGGCCGTCCCGATCCGGTGACACAGGTCGTCGTACAACGGACCGATGACCGGACCGATGTCCTGCGGGGCGTAGCTCGCCGCGACGCCGGTCAGTTCGGCGAGCCGGACGGGCGGAAGACTCTTCACGACGATCTCGTCGGTGGGCATGGTTCCCTCGCTCTCGATGGTCCGGAGCCTCGTCTCGACCTGGTGCAGCCGGGCCGCCGCGGCGGCCATGGCGCTCTCCAGTTCGGCCTGCCGCAACCGCAGCATGCCGCGCAGCTCGTCCGCGCCCAACCGCTCGTTCAGGATCGCCCCGACCTGTTCCAGGCTGAAGCCGAGATCCTTGAGCGCGATGACACGGTTGAGGCGGGCGAGTTGCTCGGCCTCGTAGAAGCGGTAGCCGGTCGTGGGGTCGACACGCGCGGGGCGCAGCAGCCCGAGCGCGTCGTAGTGACGCAACATGCGGACCGACACCCGGCCGTGTTTGGCGAAGTCTCCGATGGTGAACATGACGCCTCCCAGTGCAGGCCCTGACACGGGGGGAGAGTCAAGCACGGCCGGGTGGGGCCGACGCGGTCGGGCGCGGAAAGGGGGAGATCCGGGCCGGTCAACCGCCGTACTGGCCTACGCAGAGGTCCACGATGGACGGTGGCACGGTGCCCTCCGCGGCCGCGCACAGCTCGTCGCCGCGCGGAACCCGGGGCGCGGACCGGCGCGCGACGTGCGGCGAGGCGGCCTTGGGCGGCCCTGCGCGCCGGGGCGTGGCGGGTCGCGCGTGCGGCGCCGCCGCGGGTGGGCGGGCCGCGCGGGCCGGCGCATTGCCCGGGTCCGCGTCCGGTGCTGTGTCCGCATCCCTGGCCGGTTCGTCGTCGGTACGGTCCGGCAGCGGGCCCAGGGGCAGGGCGGGGGAGAGCGGCGGAGCCGGAGGGGTGTCGGGCGCGCCCCGGTCGGCCGCGGCGTCCGGGGCGTCGGCGGGCGGTACGGAGCCCCGCCCCGGGCCCGGGGGAGAGGACTCCGGGCCGACGGAGACACAGCCGGCGGTCGCGAGGAGCGCCAGAACGGAGAGGGGCAGGGCGGCCCGGCGTAACTGCATGCGTCCACCATGCCGCACCCAGGGAGGGCCGGGTCACGCCGCTCACGCGTCCGGGTGACGGGGCGGCGGCCGGGCCGCTCCCACGAACGGACGCTCCCATTGCCGAATCGATTCGTCATAGGGAAGCGACCCGGAACGCCCGAGCCGGTCGCGGAGGAGCCCGCGGTACGGACGACGGGGAGACGAGACGCCCACGGCCCGGCCCGCGCCCCGAAACCCCGGGCCGGGACCAACGGCCCCTCCTCCGCGGACAGGTCGGGGCGGATCAGACATCAGGCGGCGGCGGCTCTGGCCCTGCTCGGGCTCGCCGTGGCGGGAGGCCTGGTGTACCTGACGGCCGGGCCCGAGCCCGAGTCCCCGCGGGTCGCACCACCCTCCGGGCTGTCCGTACCGGTGCTCCCGGCCCGCGGCCCGGACGCCGGGCCCGACGTGGACGGGGCCGAGCCGTCCGTGCGCCCCGGCGTGCCGTCGTCCTCCGCCTCGGTGTCGAGTACGGCCGGGCGGGGAGCGGAGGGGCCCTCCACCTCGCCCGGCCGGGGGTCGCCGCCCACCGCCACCCCGTCGCCGAGCCGACCGCCGGCCGTGGCACCCGGAGACGACGCCTCCGCGACCCTGCGGCCGGGAGATCGCGGGCACGAGGTCCGCGCCCTGCAGGAGCGGCTCCACGGCCAAGGGTTCACGTACGTCTCCATGACGGGCGTGTACGACGAACAGACCCGGCGCGGTGTCGTCCAACTCCAGAGCGACCGGAGCATCACGGGCGACCCCCGGGGCGTCTACGGCCCCGCGACCCGGGCGGCCTTCGACTGAGCGTTCCGGGCGGCCCCGACGACCCGACGCCCCGACGACCCGACGGCCCCGACGACCCGACGGCCCCGACGACCCGACGGCCCCGTGGGCCCGTCGGTCCCGGGGTCGACATCCTGCGGGTTCGACGGCAGACGGGTTCGACGGCCGACGGGGTCGGCCCGGGCGCGGGGTCAGCGCCCGCCGGACACCCGCAGGACGGCCCCCGTCGTGTACGAGGCCTCGGGGGAGAGCAGCCACGCGATGGCCCCGGCCACCTCTTCGGGCAGTCCGGCCCGGCCCAGGGGGATCGTGGCCGCGGCCCGGCCCGGCCGGTCGGGGTCGCCCATGGCCGCGTGCATGTCCGTCTCGATGATGCCGGGGGCCACGGCGTTGACCCGGATCCCGTCCGGCCCCAACTCCTTGGCCAGGCCCAGGGTGAGCGCGTCGGTGGCGGCCTTGGTCGCCGCGTAGTGGACGTAGTCCCCGGGGCTGCCGAGGGTGGCCGCCGCCGAGGACACGTTCACGATCGCCCCTCCGGTCTCCGCCATGTCCCGGGCCGCCCTGCGGCAACAGAGCAGGTAGCCGAGGAGGTTCACCTCGACGACGCGCCGCAGGTCCTCGGTCCGGGCGTCGGCGAGCCGGCCCAACGGTCCGGTCACCCCCGCGTTGTTGACGAGCCCGGTGACGACGCCCAGTTCCGCCCCGGCGATGTCGAAGAGCCGCTCCACGGCGCACTCGGTCGAGGTGTCGCCGCGTACGGTCACGCAGCGCGCCCCGGTCGCCCGCACGAGGTCCGCGGTGGCATCGGCGGCCGCGTCGTCCCGGGCATAGCCGAGAGCGATGTCGTGGCCGTCGGCCGCGAGCCGTACGCAGGTGGCCGCGCCGATGCCCCTGCCGCCTCCCGTCACGACGGTGACCGGACGAAGTGACATGCGAGCCTCCTGTGTGGCGTGGTGCGCGAGCCGCGCCCTCGACCGACGGACGATCGGTGCCGACGGATCCTCGCCGGCGCGGCAGGCTAACACCGCGATATCCGCTGGACCAGCGTAAATGGCGCGGCGGAGAGTAGCCGTGGAGGTCCGGGGGCCGACGCCGTCACGCCCGGCGACATCCACGACCACCGACCGCATTCCGAGGAGGCAGCCATGTCCACCCTGCGCGTGAGCGCCGAACAACTGACCGTCCACGAGCATCCGAACGCCGACGCCCTGGAGTTGGCCCAAGTCGGCCTCTACCGGGCCGTCGTCGCGAAGGGTGCCTACCGCACCGGGGACTTCGCCGTGTACATCCCCGAACAGGCCGTCCTGTCCGACGCGTTGATCGCGGAGTTGGGACTCACCGGACGGCTGGCCGGCGGCGCGGCGAACCGGGTCAAGGCCGTCCGGCTGCGGGGCGAACTGTCGCAGGGCCTGGTCTGCCGGCCCGCCGCGCTCGCCGGCGTGGACCTGGAGGTGGCGTCGAAGGAGGGCGCCGACTTCGCCGAGGTCCTCGGGATCACCAAGTGGGCCCCTCCCATCCCGACGACGATGAGCGGCGACGTGGAATCCGCCCCCGACCTGCTGCCCTGGGTGGACATCGAGAACCTCCAGCGCTACCCGCAGATCTTCGAGCCCGGCGAACCCGTCGTCCTGACGGAGAAACTCCACGGCACGGCCTGCCTGTTGACGTACGTCGCGCGAGAGGAACGCGTCCTGGTCTCCTCCAAGGGCTTCGGTGCGAAGGGACTGGCGCTGAAGGAGGACGAGCGCAACCTGTACTGGCGGGCCGTCCGCGGCCACCGGGTCGCGCAGGTCGCGGCGCGGCTGGCCGAGCAGCTCGGCGCGAGCAGGATCGGCGTCTTCGGCGAGGTGTACGGCTCGGGCGTACAGGACCTGTCCTACGGGACGGACGCGCGCACGGCCGACGGCCCGCCCGGGTACGCGGTCTTCGACCTGTCCGCCGAGATCGACGGACAGGTGCGTTGGCTGGATCCGGCGGACCTGATCGCGGACGAACTCCCGCTGGTTCCACGGCTGTACGAGGGACCGTACGGCCTCGACACCGTCCTGGAGGTGGCCACCGGCCGGGAGAGCGTGTCCGGCCGGGCCGTCCATCTGCGCGAGGGCGTCGTCATCCGTCCGGTGGTGGAGCGGTACAGCCCGGTCGTCGGAGGCCGGGCCATCGCGAAGGCCGTCAGCCCGGCGTACCTGACCCGCAAGGGAGGCACCGAGTACGAGTGAGCGCGCGGCGCAGGCCGTTGACAGCCGGTCGGGGGCGCCCGGATCATCTGGGAGAGCGCTCTCCCCGAGCCTCGTTCGGCAGTCGGAACGAAAGGGACGCCATGGGCGACGGAGACGGCGGCGACGTGGAACGGCTCGTCGACAAGCTCGACCCGCACCGGCGGGTACGCCTGCTCACGGGTGCCGACACCTGGCGGACACCCGCCGAACCAGGCATCGGGCTGGGTGAGTTGGTGCTCTCCGACGGGCCGGCCGGAGTGCGCGGACCTGGTTGGGACGAGCGTTCCACCGCGGCCCTTCTGCCCTGCGCCGGCGCCCTCGGCGCGCTCTGGGACGAGGATCGGGTCCGGCTGCTCGGGGAACTGCTCGGGGAGGAGGCGCGCCGCAAGGGGGTCCACGTCCTCCTCGCGCCCAACCTCAACCTGCACCGCAGTCCCCTCGCCGGCCGCCACTTCGAGTGCTTCGCCGAGGACCCCGCGCTGGCCGGTCGCACGGGGGCGGCCCTCGTGCGGGGCATCCAGTCCCGGGGTGTCGCCGCCACCGCGAAGCACTACGTGGCCAACGACTCCGAGACGCAGCGGCTGACCGTCGACGTCCGCGTCGACGAGCGGGTGCTGCGCGAGCTGTACCTGGCGCCCTTCGAGGCGGCCGTGCGCGCCGGGGTCTGGCTGGTGATGTCGGCCTACAACAGCGTCAACGGGACCACCATGAGCGAGAGTCCACTGCTCACGGAGCCGCTCAAGGGGGAGTGGGGGTTCGACGGCGTGGTCGTCTCGGACTGGGGCGCCGTCCGCGCGAACGTCGCCGCGGCGCGGGCGGCACAGGACCTGGTGATGCCGGGCCCGGGCGGGCCCTGGGGCGGGGCGCTGGTCGAGGCGATGGACGAGGGCCGGGTACCGCCGGAGGTGGTGGAGGACAAGGTGCGTCGCCTGCTCCGCCTGGCGTCCCGGGTCGGAGCCCTCGGCCTACCGGGCCCGTCGGACCGGTCGAACCCGTCGGATCGGCCCGAACCGTCCGGCCGGCCCGGCCCTTCGGGTGCGCGGTCCCGGTCGGCGGCACCCGACGAAGGGCGTGCCCCGGCGCGACCGTGGCCCGCGGACCGGGTGCGGGCGGTCGTGCGGGAGGCCGCCGCCGCCGGGTTCGTGCTGCTGGAGAACCGGGGGGTACTGCCCCTGGACGTCGCGGCGTTGGGGAGCGTCGCCGTGATCGGGGCGCACGGCGACGAACCCCGGGTGCAGGGCGGCGGCAGTTCCGAGGTGTTCCCGGACCGGGTGGTCACCCCGCTGGACGGGTTGCGGGCGGCCCTGCCCGAACGGGTCCGGGTGGTGTACGCGCCGGGCCCGAGACCCGCCGCCGGCGCGGGACCCGCCCCGCTGGGGCCCCGGCACGCCCGGGACCCGGAGAGCGGGGCCCCCGGGGTGCGGCTGCGTGTGCTCGACGCCGACGGAGCCGTACTGCACCATTCGCTCCAGCCCTCCGGCAGGGTCCTGGAACCGGCGCTGCCTCCCGGCGCGCACACCGTCGAGCTGGCCGCGGACCTGCACCCCGACACGACCGGGCCGTGGACCCTGGGGCTCGCCGGCTTCGGGCACCTCGGCGTCACCGCCGACGGAACCCCCTTGCTCGACGGGGAGTTCCCGCCCGAGACCGACGACCCGGCCGTCGTCCACGTGCGACCGCCCCAGCACACCGCCCGCGTCCACCTCACGGCCGGCCGTCCCGCCCGGATCGTGGCCCGCCGCACCCTGGCCCCCGGCACCGGCCGGGCCACCGTGCTGACCGCGGCCGGGCCCGAGCCCGACCCCCGACGCGCCCGCGTCGAGGCGGTGGCGGCCGCCCGGGCCGCCGATGTCGCCGTCGTGGTCATCGGCACCACGGAGGGCGACGAATGCGAGGGGGTGGACCGCACCACCCTCCAACTGAGCGCCAACCAACAGGAGTTCGTACACGAGATCGTCCGCGCCAACGCCCGTACGGTCGTCGTGGTGAACTGCGGCGCGCCCGTCGAGCTTCCCTGGCGGGGGGACCCCGGCGCGGTCCTCCTCACCTGGTTCCCCGGGCAGGAAGGGGGGCACGCCCTGGCCGACGTGCTGCTCGGCCGGGTCGAGCCGGGCGGCCGGCTCCCCACCACCTGGCCCGCCACGCTGGCCGAGGCCCCGGTCCGCGAGACCCGCCCCGTCGAGGGCGTCCTCCCGTACGAGGAGGGCCTGCACATCGGCCATCGGGCCTGGTTGCGATCGGGCACCGAGCCCGCGTACTGGTTCGGCCACGGACTGGGATACACCACCTGGGCATACGAGGACCTGGGCCGCCCCGAGCCCGCCCCCGGCGGCCACGAGATCCCCGTCGTCTTGCGCAACACCGGCACCCGGCGAGGCCGTGAAGTGGTCCAACTGTACGTGTCCAGGCCCGAGTCGACGGTGGAGCGGCCGGTGCGCTGGCTCGCCGGATGGGCGGCCGTGGAGGCCGAACCGGGGGAGCGGGTGACGGCGTACGTGCGCCTGCCCGAGCGCGCCCTCCAGTACTGGTCGCCGGAGCCTCGGGGGTGGGTGACCGAGCCGGGCCGGTTCACGCTGCTCGCCGGTCGCAGTGCCGGGAACCTGCCCCTGCGGGCGGCCCTCGACGTCTGACAGCCGGCCGCTACAGTGCGGCCATGAACAGTGGGGGGAGCAGCGGAACGGGTACGGGCACGGCCCCGACCCTGGAGGACGTGGCCCGCGCGGCCGGAGTGTCACGGGCGACGGTGTCCCGGGTGGTCAACGGCGTCCGGAACGTCGACCCGGCCATCGCCGAGGCGGTCCGGCGGGCCGTCGCCGCGACCGGGTACGTGCCGAACCGGGCCGCGAGGTCCCTGGTGACGCGCCGCTCGGGGGCAGTGGCGCTGGTGGTCTCGGGCGCCGGCACGGAAACCTCGGAGGTGTTCCAGGACCCCTTCTTCGGTCGGGTGGTCGGCGGAGTCGTACGGGCGCTGCGCCCGCGCGGCGTGCACCCCGTGCTGCTGTTCGCCGACTCGGCGCAGGACCGGGCCGAGGCGCTCGCCCACCTGAGCCGGGGCGGCGCGGACGGCGCGCTGCTCGTGACGACCCACGGCGACGACCCGCTGCCCGCGATGCTCGCCGAAGCGGGCATACCGACCGTGCTCTTCGCGCGCCCCGCGACGCCCGGCCTGCCGCTGGACAGCGTGGACCTGCGTCACGGCGAGGGCGGTGCGCTGGCCGCCCGGCACCTGCTGGCGCGGGGCCGCGGCCGGCTCGCCGCGATCGGCGGACCCGCGGACGTGGCGGCGAGCCGGGAACGGGTGGCCGGGTTCCGTGACGCGTTGGGCGGGGGCGGGGGAGCGGTCGGCGCGGTCGCCGGCGGTGTCCGGGTCGTGGATGCCGACTTCACCGTGGAGGGCGGCGAGCACGCCATGCGCATGCTGCTGGCCGAACAGCCGGACCTGGACGGGGTGTTCGCGGCCAATGACCTGATGGCGCTGGGTGCCTGTCTGGTGCTGCGCGAGCACGGGCGGCGGATTCCGCAGGACGTGGCGGTGATCGGCTTCGACGACTCCAGCGCGGCGACCGCGTCCCGGCCGAGACTGACGACGGTGCGGCAACCGGTGGAGGACATGGCGGCCGAGATGGTGCGGCTGCTGCTGGACCGGGCCCCGGACCGCACGGAGCCCGAAGTCGTCCTGTTCGACGGGGAACTGGTGATCCGCGACTCGGCCTGACCCCGCCCGCGGCGCCGGGCCGCGCCGAGCCCCCTCCTCGGTACCGGCCTCCCACGCCGAGCCGTCCCCTCCTGCCCGCGCCGCACTGGCCCGCGCCGCGCCTCCCGTCCCGCCGGCCCACCCGCCCCGCCCGAGCCACGCAGTCCCGTCAGGCCCGCCGCCGGCCGATCGCGGGTCACCCGCTCATCGGCCGGCCCCGCGATCGGGCACCGCTCACCCCGGGCGGCCCGCCGGTCCGCCCCGGACCTCCAGGGCCGTCTGCCAGCCCGGCTGCTCGGTCGGCGGTTCCGGGAGCCTGCGCCGGCCGCCCGCCGTGAAGAACGCGGACAGCGGCAGCGTCGCCGCGCCCACCGTCACCGCGTCCGGGCCTAGGGACCCCAGGTCGATGGTGACGCGGTCCGCGGGGTGGCGCAGGGAGTACCGCGTCGCGTGTTCCCGTACCGACGGGAGGATGTGCGGGCCCAGCAGCAGGCCCGCCCAGCCACCGATCAGGATGCGTTCGGGACGGAAGAGATTGATGAGGTCCGAGAGGCCCGCGCCCAGGTACTCGGCCGTCTCCTCCAGGACGTCCACGGCCACCGCGTCCCCGGCGAGGGCCGCCGCCAGCAGGGCCGACAGGGCCTCCTCCTCGTCCACCGCGTCCATCGCCTCCCCGGCGCCGCCGTTCCGCTCCGCCCACCGGGCCAGCACCGACTCGGCGCCCGTGTAGGCCTCCAGGCAGCCCCGGGCCCCGCATCGGCAGCGCCGCCCGCGCACCGAGACGGTCAGGTGTCCCCACTCCAGCGCGGTGCCCGCGCCGTCGGTGATCAGGCTCGCACCGACGCCCGAGCCGAAGAGGACGACCACGGCCTCGCGCGCTCCGCGTCCCGCCCCGAACCACATCTCCGCCTGGCCGAGGGTCCGGGCGCCGTTGTCGATGATGTACGGGACCTCCTCCGGCAGGGCCTTGGTCGCGCGCAGCAGCGCCTCCAGCGGCACGGCGTCCCAACCGATGGTCTGACCGTGCACCACCGTCCCGCCCGGGGCGTCCCGGTCCACTATCCCGGGCACGCCCACCCCGACGCCCAGCAGCCGGTCCGTCCCGACCCCGGCTTCGGCGAGCACGGTGGCGATCCCGGTGCGGACGTGGTCCACGATCGGGCCGACGTCGTAGCAGCCGCGCGGTTGCAACGGGAGTTCCGTGCGCGCGAGTTCCGTGAGCGTGAGGTCGAACAGCTCGACGCGGACGCGGGTTTCACCGACATCGACGCCGATCATGTGGGCGCTGCCCGGCGCGACCCTGAGGAGGGTGCGGGGGCGGCCACCGTCCGAGTCGACGATCCCGGCCTCCTCCAGCAGGCCGTCGGCCACCAGTTCGCCGACGACGTTGCTGACGGATCCGGAACTCAGTCCCGTGGCCGGGCCCAGTTCCTGACGGCTCATCGGGCCGCCGAAGTACAGCTGCCGGAGTACCACGCTGCGGTTGCCGCGCCGCAGGTCCCGCACTGTTCGTCCGCTACGCCCTGTGGTCATCCGGCCCCTTCCGCAGTGACATCCAGCGCAACATACCCCTGCGCGACCCCTTGACGCGACCCTTTCGCGAGGCTTAACTCACGTCCTAAATTAAGGCCTGGACGGAGCGGGTGCCCACAAGGCGCCGTGCGCACCACCACGAGGCGCCGCACGGCACGGACGACGCCGTACGGTGCCTCAACCCCCGCACCACCCGTCATACGCCGTTCGCCACTCGCAGGTCTCCTCCCGACCCTCCCGAAAGGGCCAGATCCGCCATGCGCAGAACCAGAGCCGCCGCAGCCGTCGCCGTCACATCCGCCCTCCTCGCCGCCGCCACCGCATGCGGCGGCGGCTCCGCGGACAGCGGGGGCGCCAGCAACACCGCCCCCAAGGAGCTCACCTACTGGGCCTCCAACCAGGGCCCCGACATCGCGGCGGACCAGGCGACCCTCGGCCCGGAGCTGAAGAAGTTCGAGCAGCAGACCGGCATCAAGGTCAAGCTGGAGGTGGTCCCCTGGTCCGACCTCCTCAACCGGATCCTCGCGGCCACCGCCTCCGGCCAGGGCCCGGACGTGCTCAACATCGGCAACACCTGGTCCTCCTCCCTCCAGGCCACCGGCGCCCTGCTGCCCTGGGACGCCAAGAACTTCGACGCCATCGGCGGCAAGGACCGCTTCGTCGCCTCGGCCATCGGCTCGGCCGGCGCGACCGGCAAGGACCCGGCGGCCGTCCCCCTGTACTCGATGTCGTACGCGCTCTACTACAACAAGAAGATGTTCCGGGACGCCGGCGTCGAGAAGCCCCCGGCCACCTGGGACGAGATGGTCACGATCGGCCAGAAGCTGTCCAAGGACGGCAAGTGGGCGCTCGGTGCCGAGGGTTCGAACCTGTCGAACAACATCCACCAGGCCTTCGTGTTCTCCAAGCAGCACGGCGCGGAGTTCTTCGACGGCGCCGGCAAGCCCACCTTCGACAGCCCCGGCAACGTCGACGCCGTCAAGCAGTACGTCGACCTGATGGCCAAGGACAAGATCATCGCGCCCGGCAACGCCGAGTACGACAAGAACCAGTCCCTCCAGGACTTCGCCAACGGCAAGACGGCGATGGTCCTGTGGCAGAGCGCCGCCACCAGCTTCAAGGCCAACGGGATGAAGGAGGGCGACTGGGGTGTGGCCCCCGTCCCCGTCCCGGCGGGCGGCACGCCCGGCGCCGGGAAGAACACCAACTCCATGGTCGCCGGCATCAACATGGCCGTCTTCAAGAACACCGACAACATCGACGGGGCGCTGAAGTTCGTGAAGTTCATGACCAGCGACGAGGAGCAGAAGGTCCTCAACAAGTCCTACGGGTCCATTCCGCCGGTCAAGGCCGCCCAGACCGACGGCGCGTTCGCCACCGACGATCTGACCGTGCTGCGCGACACCCTCGGCACGAGCGCCGCCCCGCTGCCCCAGGTGCCGGAGGAGTCCCAGTTCGAGACCGCCGTCGGCACCGCCGTGAAGGAGCTGTTCGCCGAGGCCGCCGCGGGCAACCCGGTGACCACCGAGTCGGTCAAGGCGAAACTGACCAAGGCCCAGCAGCAGATGTCGAAGTGAGCACCGCCCGATGACCTCCGTGACCACGGAAGGCGCCGGACGGCTGCGGCGCACCGCGACCCGGGTGCGCGGCACCGGTCGCGTGCGCCGCGCCGCCCTGCCCTACCTCCTGCTCCTGCCCGCACTCCTCCTCGAACTGCTCATCCACCTCGTCCCGATGGTGATGGGCATCCTGATGAGCTTCCGGGAACTGACCCAGTTCTTCATCCGGGACTGGTCCCGCGCCCCCTGGACCGGCTTCGACAACTACGACCTCGCCGTGGACGTCAACCGACCCGTCGGCGAGGCCCTGTTGGGCTCCTTCCTCACCACCTGCCTGTTCACCCTGCTCTCCGTGGCCCTGTGCTGGTTCCTCGGCGCCGCCGCCGCCGTCTTCATGCAGGAGAACTTCCGCGGCCGAGGGTTCCTGCGCGCCCTTTTCCTGGTGCCGTACGCCCTGCCCGTCTACGCGGCGGTCATCACCTGGGCGTTCATGTTCCAGCGCGACAACGGCCTGGTGAACCACGTCATCCACGACCAACTCGGGCTCGGCGGGGCCGAGCACACCTTCTGGCTGCTCGGAGACAACAGCTTCTGGGCCCTGCTGATCGTCTCCGTGTGGAAGGGCTGGCCGTTCGCCTTCCTGATCGTCATGGCGGCCCTCCAGAACGTCCCGAAGGAGCTGTACGAGGCCGCCGCCCTCGACGGCGCCGGCATCTGGCAGCAGATCCGTCGGATCACGCTGCCCTCGGTCGGCGCGGTCAACCAGGTCCTGATCCTCGTGCTGTTCCTGTGGACCTTCAACGACTTCAACACGCCTTTCGTGCTGTTCGGCAAATCCGCCCCCGAGGCCGCCGACCTGATCTCCATCCACATCTACCAGTCCAGTTTCGTCACCTGGAACTTCGGCACCGGCTCCGCCATGTCCGTCCTGCTGCTGCTCTTCCTGCTGCTGGTCACCGCCGGGTACCTGTTCCTGACCACCCGAGGCCGGAGGGACGCCGATGCCTGACCACCGCCCCCGGGCACGCACCCGCTCCGCGCTCGACCCGCCCCTGTCCTTCAAGGTGATCCGGGCCGTCTTCCTCACCCTGCTCACGAGCTTCGTGGCGCTGCCCGTCTACGTGATGATCACCAGCTCCCTCAAGCCGCCGGCCGACGTCGCGGGCGCCTTCCGGTGGATCCCCAGCGGGCTCACCGTCCGCCCGTACATCGACATCTGGCACACCGTCCCGCTCGCCAAGTACTTCCTGAACTCGCTGATCGTGGCCGGCGCCGCCACCGTCTGCTCCGTGGTCATCGCCGTCTTCGCCGCGTACGCCGTCAGCCGCTACCGCTTCCGGGGCAAGCGCCTGTTCACCGTCACCGTGCTGTCGACCCAGATGTTCCCCGGCATCCTCTTCCTGCTCCCGCTGTTCCTGATCTTCGTGAACATCGGCAATACCACCGGAGTCGCCCTCTACGGCTCCCGCGGCGGGCTGATCCTCACCTACCTGACCTTCTCCCTCCCCTTCTCCATCTGGATGCTCATCGGGTACTTCGACTCGGTGCCCCGCGACCTCGACGAGGCCGCCACCGTGGACGGCTGCGGCCCCCTCGGGGCGCTGTTTCGGGTCGTGGTCCCCGCGGCCGTCCCCGGCATCGTCGCCGTCGCCGTGTACGCCTTCATGACCGCCTGGGGAGAGGTCCTCTTCGCCTCGGTCATGACGAACGACACCACCCGCACCCTGGCCGTCGGACTGCAGGGCTACTCCACGCAGAACGACGTGTACTGGAACCAGATCATGGCCGCCTCGCTCGTCGTCAGCATCCCCGTCGTCGCCGGATTCCTGCTGCTCCAGCGGTACTTGGTGGCCGGACTCACGGCAGGAGCCGTCAAATGACCCTTTCCGAAACCCGCCTCGACACCGTGCACGCCACCGTCCACGGCGCCGTCGACCTCGGCGCGCTGCCCCGCGACTTCGCCTGGGGCACCGCCACCTCCGCCTACCAGATCGAGGGCGCGGTGGCAGAGGACGGCCGCTCCCCGTCCATCTGGGACACGTTCTCCCACACCCCCGGGACCATCGACGGCGGCCACCACGGCGACACCGCCTGCGACCACTACCACCGCTGGCGGGACGACATCGCCCTGATGAAGGAACTCGGCACCAACGCCTACCGCTTCTCGGTGGCCTGGCCCCGCGTCGTGCCCGGCGGCGACGGGCCGGTCAACGCCAAGGGCCTGGACTTCTACGACCAGTTGGTCGACGGCCTGCTCGCCGCCGGCATCACCCCGTCCGTCACCCTCTACCACTGGGACCTGCCCCAGGTCCTCCAGGACCGCGGCGGCTGGCCCGAGCGCGCCACCGCCGAGGCCTTCGCCTCGTACGCGCACGTCGTCGCGGAGCGCCTCGGCGATCGGGTCACCCAGTGGACCACCCTCAACGAGCCGCTCTGCTCGGCGTGGATCGGCCACCTGGAGGGCAAGATGGCCCCCGGTCTCACCGACCTCACCGCCGCCGTCCGCGCCTCCTACCACCTCCTGCTGGGCCACGGCCTCGCCACCCGGGCCATCCGCGCCGCCGCCCCCGGCGCGCGGATCGGCATCGTCAACAACCTCTCCACCGTCCAGGCGGCCACCGACAGTGACGCCGACCGGGCGGCCGCCGTACGGATGGACGGACACGTCAACCGCTGGTGGCTCGACCCCGTCCACGGCCGAGGCTTCCCCGCCGACATG
Source organism: Streptomyces sp. WM4235 (assembly GCF_001279725.1). Lineage (GTDB taxonomy): Bacteria > Actinomycetota > Actinomycetes > Streptomycetales > Streptomycetaceae > Streptomyces. Next base: position 121,814 of record NZ_LGDE01000425.1, read on the forward strand.
CGCGAGGTCTACGGCGTGGACCTCCCCGAACGCCCCGGCGACCTCGACGCCATCGCGGCCCCCCTCGACTGGATCGGCCTGAACTACTACTTCCCGCAGACCGTCGTCGCCGACCCGACCGGACCCGCCCCCCACGCCCGCCAGATCGACCTGCCCGGAGTCCCGCGCACCGGCATGGACTGGGAGGTCGACCCGAGCGGCATCGAGACGCTGCTCATGCGACTCACCGAGGAGTACGGCGCCCGACGCATCCACGTCACCGAGAACGGCTCCTCCTACCCGGACACCGTCGCCCCGGACGGCAGCGTCCACGACCCCGAACGCGCCGCGTACCTGACCGCCCACCTCGCCGCCTGCGCCCGCGCCGCCCGCCGCGGCGCGCCCCTGGCCGGCTACTACGCGTGGTCCCTGCTCGACAACTTCGAATGGGCGTACGGCTACGACAAGCGGTTCGGCCTGGTCCGCGTGGACTACGACACCCAGGAACGCACCGTCAAGACCAGCGGAGCCCACTACGCCGACCTGATCGCCGCCCACCGGGCGCTCTGAGCCCCGGCGGTTTCCCGCGCCGTGCCCGCCCCGCTTCCCGGGGCGGGCACGGCCTTTCGTGATGAGATGCGGAACAGATGATTCCAGCCGCGCGCGGAAAGGTGGGACGCATGTCGTTGAACGTCGAGGCCGAGGGCACCATGCGGGCGATGGTGTACGAGACGTACGGCGGGACGGAGGTGCTCACCGAGACCCGGCTGCCGGTCCCCAAGGTCGGGCCCGGCGAGGTCCTCGTCCGGGTCAGGTGCGCCTCCGTCAACCCGGTCGACTGGAAGATCATGGCGGGTGGCCTCGACGGCCTCATGGACGTCGTGTACCCCGTGATCCCCGGCTGGGACGTGGCCGGGACGGTCGAGTACGTCGGCATCGACACCCCCGAGTTCACCGCGGGCGACGAGGTCATCGCCTACGCCCGCAAGGACTACGTGCACGGCGGCACCTTCGCCGAGTTCGTCACCGTGCCGGTACGGGCCCTCGCGCCGAAGCCCGTCTCGCTCAGCTGGCAGGAGGCGGCCGGACTGCCGCTGGCCGGCCTCACCGCCTACCAACTGCTCACCCGCCTCGACACCGGTCAGGACGACACCGTCCTCATCCACGGCGCGGCCGGCGGCGTCGGCTCCCTCGGCGTCCAGATCGCCCGCGCCCTCGGCGCCCGCGTCATCGGCACGGCCTCCCCGCGCAACCACGACCGGCTCCGCGAGCTGGGCTGCGAACCCGTCGCCTACGGCGACGGCCTCACCGAACGGGTCCGGGAACTGGCCCCGGACGGGGTGAGCGTCGTCGCCGACTTCGTGGGCGGCGTCCTCGACGTCACCAAGGCCGTCCTCGCCCCCGGGGGCCGGCACGCCTCCATCGCCGACCCCGACGTGCTCGGCGCCGACGGCCAGTGGATGTGGGTGCGCCCCGTCGGCGACGACCTCGCCGCCCTGGGCGGGCTCGCCGACACCGGACGGCTCGGCGTCACCGTCGCCAAGACCTTCCCGCTCTCCGAACTGGCCGCCGCCTTCGAACTCAGCCAGGACGGACACACCGCCGGGAAGATCATCCTGGAGGTCTGACGGCCTCCGAGCCGGCTGCCGCGGACATGACCGCGCGCCGCCCGGTGGTCGACCGGACGGCGCGCGGCACCTGCGGCAGGGTCAGGTCTGCCGATCAGGCATGGACGCCGAAGTGGAAGAGGGAGTAGCCGTACCCCGTGCCGCGCCGGGTCAGCTCCAGCCGCACGTAACGGCCCGACGCGGCGACGTCGAAATCGTCGATCCCGCCGTCACCGGACGAAGTGGCGTACGCCGTGCGCCAGTTCTGGCCGTCGTCCGACACCTTGACGGTGTACGCCTTCCCGTACGCGCTCTCCCACACCAGCTGCGCGTGCTTCAGCTGCTTCACCGACCCCAGATCGACCTGGAGCCACTGCTGATCGGCCCAGGTCGTCGCCCACCGGGTGTCGTCGCGCCCGTCCGTCGCCGACTGCGGGGCGCAGGGGCAGCCGCCGTACCCGTCGTTCTGGTAGGTGGAGGCGGTGGTCGGCCGGCCCCGTGCCACGTCCGTGCCGGCCACCGGCGGCGGCACCACGCGGACCGAGCGCTGTTCGACGCCCACGTTGCCCCGCCCGTCCTTCGCCTTGACGTACAGCTTCCACACACCGGTCCTGGCGGGCGCCGTGACCTTGAGGGTGCCGTTGCCCAGGTGCGTGGACGGCGCCGAGACCAGCCCGCCGCCGCCGTCGACGTACTTGCCGCCCCACAGCACCTCGTACGCGAGCGGATCGCCCTCCGGGTCGGTCGCCGGGGCCTGGACCGTCACCTCCCTGCCCGCGGGGACCGCCCCCGGGTCCGCCACCGACGGCACGGCCACGGTGGGCGGCAGGTTGTCGCCCGCCGTGTCGCCGCCGTAGGCCCGCTTGACGGCGTAGTACATGTGTCGGCGCTCCCCGGCGGGGGTCAGGTTGAACCAGTGCCCGCCGAAGTCGTACTCGGTGCCGTAGTGGAAGACCGTCGCGCCCAGCGCCACCCCCCGGTGGCCCGTGACGCAGTTCCACGCATTGGTGTAACCGTCCGCCTTGGCCTTGTCGCCCGGTTCCAGCGGTACGCCGTTCGCGTCGTTCGGCACCTCCCACTCACCGGCCGGACCGGTCTCGGTGATCAGGTACGGCTTGGTGTACCCGCCCTGCTCCCACGCCTGCCGGACCCCGCAGACCTCCTTGTAGGAGTTGACCGAGTACAGGTCCAGGTCGGGGGAGTTGCGCTTGTAGTACGTCCACGCGCCCACCCACGCGTCCGTGGAGGTGACGGGGTGGTTGGCGTCGATCCGGTGGATGGCCTTCGCGACGTCGTTGACAAACGTGGTGTAGGCGTTGCGCTGGTTCTCCAACTCGGTTCCGGAGTAGCAGTTCTGCAGGCCGAGCACGGACTCGTTGCCGACGTTCCACATCAGCACGGCCGGGTGGTCGCGATAGGTCTCCACCCAGCGCGAGAACTCGGCGAGCATGGTGTTCTTGTAGCCGGTGTCCGTGACGTAGTTCGTACAGCCGCCGCTGCCCGGGCCGCCGCCCGGCTGGAGCCAGAACCCGGCGACCACCTTGACGCCGTTGTTCGCGGCCGCGTCGAACAGCGGCCGGCTGCTCGCGTCCGTGCCCCAGGTCCGGACGGTGTTGGCGCCCAGCGATCTCACGTCGGGCAGGAGTCGGGCGGCGTCGGCCGGGGACGGACCCCAGGTGACACCTTTGACGAGGTACGGCGAACCGTTCACGCTGAGCTGCCAGTTGCCCTGGGAGCCGGTCACCTTGACCACGCTGCCGGCTGCCTGCGCCGGGGCCGCGGGGATTGCGGTGACGGCGCCCGCGAGCAGGGCGGCCGCGGTGAGGGCGCGCATGCGGGAGTGCATGCCTGAGCCTCCTTGGGAGTGGGGGGAAGCGGGGAGGGGACGCGAGGACGCGCCCTACGGGAGCCGGTAGTCGGGGCCGAGGACGGCGCCCGCCTCGGGGTGGGTCTGGTCGTAGCCGCGGGCGTCGCACTGGAGACCGCCCTTGACGCAGTGTTCGACGAGGGCGTTCAGGGTCCGGTCGTCCCACGCGTTGAAGAAGTCGAAGTGGAACGTGTGGCCGGCCCCGCTGGAGAGCCTGACCTGCGACATGTTCCCGCTGACGGGGAAGGCCATCTTGAACTCGACCATGGGCAGCGCCACCGGGTGGGAGGTCGGGCAGACGTTGTTGTTGGTGCCGGCCTTCACCGTCGGATACGCCATGTGGGCCTTGTGGTCAGGGGTGTCGAGGTACTTGCCGTCCCAGCAACTGGGCGCCTGGAAGCGGATGTTGAGCTGTGTGCCGGCCGGGCAGTTCGCGGGGAACTCGACGTTCTTGAAGCTGTCGCCGCACTCCCAGCCCTCGACCCAGCCCTTGTGCGCGCGGAACTCCGCCGCGGTCTGGGTCGGACCGCCGACGAGGAACCGCAGGCCCTTGGGGAAGGGGCGCACGCTCGTGTGGTCGGTGACCCCGGCCTTGTAGTAGATGACCTGGGGTCCGGTGGGCAGTACGGCCTGGTTGCCGTTGTAGAGCGTCGGCATCCAGTAGCCCGACAGGTCGCCGACCGCGTTGCAGGCCGTGCCGCCCGTGCTCAGCGAGGAGGTGGTGCTGAACGCGTTCGTGGTCGTGTTGCCCATGAAGGTGTGGTCGTGGGAGGCGCCCGGCCGCCCCGCGAAGACGATCGGGTCGTCCGGGGCGGTCCGGGTGACCGCGCAGTTGGCCTGGAACTCGTGGAAGTAGCGCGGGGCCGGCTCCCGGTCGGACGGGGTGACGCCGGTGACCTGCGGAACGGCCGGGATGTAGCCGTCGCCGTCGGGGTCGTCGCCGGTGGCGAGCGGGGCGACCGCGGCGTGGTTCATGCCCGCGTGCGCGCCGGCGCCGGAGTCCGGGGTCGCCTGGGCGGTCAGCGCGGACGCGCCGAGACCGGCTGCGGCGGTCACGGCGAACGCCGCCGAGACCAGGAGTGCGGACAGGGTCCGCGAGCGGATTCTCATCGTGCGGCTCCTTCGGGGTGGATGGGAGAGCGCTCTCTCGGACGGCCCGGAAAACGCGGGGCGGCCGCCGGGCCGCCCCGCGTCCTGCGGGGGTCAGGGGTGGATCAGGGGAACGAGACCACGGTGGAGGGGGCGGTCGACGTCCCCGAGGTGGGGGCGCCGGTGTTGTTGATGACGTGCTCGTACTGGCCGTTCCCGCCCAGCGAGACGACGAGCAGGTCGTGGAAGCGGACACCGGACTTCACCGGCGCCTGGAAGCCGTGGTCCTGACGGATCGTCGGATCCACGTTGTAGTAGCAGTAGCTGCCCAGGCCCCAGCCCTCGTGCGTGTTGACCGAGTCGGCCACCTTGTAGGCGGCGTAGCCCTTGATCGAACCGTTCTGGATCGCGGCCTGGTTGGGGGCGTCGTACGCCTTCTCGTTCTGGAAGAAGATCGTCCGGCCGCGCTCGCCGTTCCACTCGACGTCGTACTTGTTGAAGTGCTCGACGAACAGCCCGGTGGCCAGCACGTCGTCACCGTTCACGCGGAAGCCGTAGTCGGAGCGGTTGGTCTCCCAGCCCACCCCGTCGCCGTGGTCGGCCCGCCAGATCCACGTGTGGTCGACGATGGTGTCGTGGTTGTTGATCACCATGCCGGCGGTGGCCTTGCCCGCACCGGCGCCGCCGACGCGGATGAACACGTCCTGCACGGTCGTCGGGTTCGCCGCGTGGTCCGTGTTCGCGCCGGCGGGACCGACCTCCAGCAGGGTGGGGGAGTTGACCTGACCGGCGTCGATCAGGAAGCCCGCGAGCCTGACGCCGTCCACGTCGGCGACCTTCATGGCGGTCACCCCGTTGTCCGGGATGATCGTGGCGAGGCCCAGGCCCAGGACGACCGTGTCGGGGCGGTTCACCTGGATGGTCTGGTTCACGTGGTAGACGCCCGGGGTGAAGAGCAGGTGCAGGCCCTGGGCCAGCGCCTGGTTGATCGTGGCGGCGCTCGCGCCCGGCTTGACCACGTAGAACCGGCTCAGCGGGATCGAGGTGCCCTGCGGGGTCCCGTTGCCCCAGGAGGTGCCGCGGGCGTTCACCCGCTTCGCCGGGGCGAACACCTTGTACTCGTTCCCGTCGAGGTACAGGAAGGGCTTCTCCCGCGAGACGGGGGTGGTGTCCAGCGTGGTGTAGCGCGGCTCGGGGAAGCCCTGGGCCGGCGCGCCCTGGGTGCCGGAGAACACCTGGTTCCAGACGGAGTTGGACCAGCCGCCGATGGAGCTGTCGCGGGTGTACCACTGCTGCTGCGAGTAGTTGCCGACCTGGCCGTCGATCCTGGAGTCGGCGATGTACCCGCCGGAGGCCCAACCGTAGCCGTTGGGGGCCAGGTTGAGTCCGCCCTTGACGTGCATCCGGCGGAACGGCGCGGCCTGGGACACGGCCCAGCGGTCGGTGCCGTTGACCGGGTTCAGTGCCAGGTTCTCCGCCGAACGCCAGAAGTTCTGCGTCGCGTTGCCGCCGAACCAGCCGGCGTCGACGGTGACGTCCCCGTTGATGGTGGTGTCGTCCGGGCTGAGGCCGAGACCCGAGATCGAGGTGTAGAAGCCGATCTGGGCGTTGAGGCCGTTGTACGTGCCCGGCTTGAACAGGAACTGGTAGCGGCCGGAGCCGAACTGGGCCGACTCCTGCTGCGCGAAGACCTGGTCCAGCCGGGCCTGGATGTTCGGCGTGGACGGATCGAAGACGATCACGTTGGGGCCGAGGTCGCCCCCGCCGGGGAGCGTCGGACCGGTACCGCCCGTGCCGTACACCTGGAACTCCCAGAGCGAGTAGCCGTATCCGGTGGCGCGCTGGGTGCCGTACACCCGGACGTAGCGGGCGGTGCCCGTGACGTCGTGGGTCTGGACCCCGCCGGCGGAGGTGGCGGTGGAGTGGGCGGTGGACCAGTTGGCCCCGTCGGTGGACAGTTCGACCCGGTACGCCTTGGCGTACGCGGCCTCCCAGCGCAGCACGACCTGGCTGATCTGCGCCGGGGCGCCCAGGTCGACCTGTATCCACTGCGGGTCGGCGAACTGGCTGGACCAGCGGGTGTTGGTGTCGCCGTCCACGGCCGCGGAGGCCGGGGTGCCGCCGCCCTCCACGGTGGAGGCGGTGGCGGGCCGGCCCTGGGAGAGCAGCGTGGGCGCCGCGCTCGCGGTGGCGCCGGGGAGCAGCACGAGGAGGGCCGCGACCAGGGCCGCGGCGAGGGCCGCGACGGTGAGTCTCGGCGGGCGATCGTGGAGCAGGGGCATGCGGGGCACTCCTGACGTCGAGGATCCGGGGGGATCGAAGCGTGAGTGAACTGCCCGGCGCGGGGGGCGTCAAGGGGTTGAGCGTTCATGAACTGAAGATCCAACGGAGTGTCAATTGCGCGTCAGGCCTGTGAACTTGGGGTTTCTTCAATCCTTGTGAAAAGTATTGACGAAAAAAGCCGGCCGCACTCTACTGAGGCTCCTGACCGCTCCGGCCCGCACTGCCCGCCGAGCCCGCCGCACGGGGAGGGCGGGACGGGGTGGTCGACCGACCACGTTCGGACAGTGGGGCCGGCAGGAGGGTGCTCGTGTCCATGCGTTCGTTACTTGTCGTCGCCGGGAGTCGCCGCGACCGTCGGCCCGGGCATCGCCGGGGGCGTCGGGGCTCAGGCCAGGGTCGGAACGGCCCCGCCCTCCACCCGCTCGACCGTGACTCCCGGCAGGCCCGCCGTCCAACGGGCGACCAGCGGGGACAGGTCGGCCGCGGCCGGCGGGTTCGACCCGAGCCCGATCGCGTAGCGAGCGAGCGTGTCCCGCGACACGAACGGACGGGGCCACGCGTGAGCGTCCCCGACACCGCCCTCCTCCAGCGCGGCGAGCAGCGCACGCAACCGGCCGCGCACGCGGCCCAGCCGCTCCTCGAACTCCCCTGCGTCGCCCCGTACGGTGACCACCGCCCAGGCGGCGTGTCGTCGGTGCGCCGGCGCTCCGGCCGCGGCGAGCGGGCCGTCCGCGCCGGCCTCCAACGCCTCCCAGGCCGCGTACAGCTCCCGGACCAGCAGGTCGCGCGTACCCGGCCCCACCTGCGTCGTGCAACTGCGGACCGGATCGGAGGGGGTGAGCACCGTGACGGGGTCACGGTCGCTCCCGCCCGGGCCGTGCGCGGACGGGAGCCCCGCCCCGGACTCCTGCCCCGCCCGCCGCGCTGCCGCGGATCCCGTCGCCCCCAGGGACACCGGCTCGCGCCAGTCCCAGGCCGCCCACGTCCCGAAGAACTCACGGGACAGCGCGTCGGGAGCCAGGTCGCAGGCCTCCCGCACCGTCCGTGCGGCCATCACCGACCAGGCCAGGCCCGGCAGTCCGCCGAACGGCGCCGAATCCAGGCCCCGCGCCCGCGCCCAGGCCTTCACCTCGCGGGCCAGCCCGGCGAAGGCGGCCTGCCGCGGGCCCACGAAGTCCCGTACCGCGTCGGCGTCGCCGACCGCGCTCAACGCGATCCGCGCCGCCTCGCCCAGCTCCGCCCGTCGGGCCACGGCCCGCTCCGGCTCCATGGCGCCGGTGGAGACCACCACCAGGTCCACGTCCAGTCCGCCCACCCGCAAGCGCAGCCCCGGCACCCGCGCCCCCGGTACCGACCGCAGCCGCTCGGCCTCGGGCAGCGCCGCCGCCACCCGGCCCCGCACCTCCTCGATGCGGACCTCGCCGGCCAGCGCCGCCACCAGGTCCAGATCCGCGTCCGGCAGCGCGCAGCCCATCCGCCGGGACCCCGCCACGTGCACCACGCCCTCGCCCAACGCCGCCGTGATCCGGGCGAGGACCGCCCCGGGATCAGGACGGCCCCGGTCGGCCGACGAATCCGTCGACGGGGGGATCGACGGCTCGATCGACGGCTCGGTATCGGGTACCCACCTGACCTCGCCCGTGCCCAACTCCACCGTCGCCCGGACCTCCATCGGTCCGTCCCCGCGCCGCGACAGCACGGCGAGCGAGCCGACCCGCGCCCGGCGCGTTCCGCCGCCGAGGCGGGCGCCGAACTCCGCGACCGCCCGCCGCGGATCGTCGCTGCGCCCCAGCGTCAGGTGCGGGGTGTAGCCCTCGGCGCGGCCCCGGCAGCCGGGGAACCGTGCGGCCAGTGCCCGTCGAAGCTCCTGCCAGGGCGCGGCGCCGTCGGCGGCCGGGTCCAGCCACAGCGTGGCGTCCTCCCGGTGCCCGAAGTCGTGTACGCCCTCCAGGCGGGCCGTGAACGGGGAAGCCTCCGCCGCGACGTGCGCCAGCAGCGGCATCGCCGCCTCGAACGCCGACTCGGGAACGAAGCCGAAGAGCAGGTTCACGTGCGCGGGCCACCGGTCGACCCGGGGATCGTGGGCTCGCCGAAGGGCGTTCACGGCCGGGTCGGCCGGTGGGAGCCAGGCCACGGCCGTGCGCGCCGTCGCCGCCACGTCCAGGCGCGCGGGTCCCTCGTCCGGTGCCTCGAACCCCACCGTCGCCTCCACCCCGAAATGGTCCGAGACGAACAGCCCGTCCGGGCCGGGGACGTCGCCCCGCAGCGCCGCCGAGCACACCACGCCCGACGACCGCAGCAGGATCCGGTCCAGTCGCGCGGACCGTCCAGAGAGCGAGCCCACCGCCGCCAGCGGGTTCACCGCCGGATCGAAGGTCGGCGTGTCGTCCGCCGCCCCGTGTACCTCGGTCCAGGCGTCCCGGAGTCCGAGCGCGGCGGCAGGGCCCTCGGCCCCGGTCCGGCCGTCGTTGAAGTCGCCGACGAGGGCGATCGGGGCGTCGACGGAGCCCAGGCCGTGGGCCAGGGAGGCCAGTTCTCCCGTCCGCCGGTCCGCGCCGTGTTCGCTGTGGTCGCTCGTCAGGTGGGTGTTGGCCACCACCAGGGGCCCGGCCGCGGTGTCCACCGTCACGGCGATCACGGCCTTGTGCGGGCGCAGTTCGTGCAGACCCGCCTCCCGCACCGGCAACCGGCTCAGGATCAACAGCCCGCACTCGACGACGTCCCGGCCGCGCGGGTCGGCGCCCACCGTGTACCGCTCCCGTACCCACGGCTGCGCGAGCAGCATCGTCAGCAGCGCCGGTTCGACCTCCTGGAGCGCGATCACGTCGGCGTCGGCCCGGGCCAGGTCGGCCAGGAGCATCGGCCTGCGCAGCGCGGTGGAGATGCGGGGCGCGTCGTACCGGTCCCACAGCGTGTTCCACGTGACCAGCCGGACGGCGTCCACGCGGGGGGCGTCGGGGTCCGGCTCGGCCGGCCGCCAGGCGCCCTCGCCCGCCGGGTCCCACGCGTGCGGGATCCGTACGGTGAAGAACGGCGCGTCCAGCAGCCGCGGTTCCTCGATCCGACCGGCCCGCGTGCCGTCGATCACGTCCAGGCCGGTGGCCCGGTCCCACACCAACTCGCCGTCCGCCTCGACGAACAGCACCCGGTGCCAGGGGATGTCGCCCCCCGGCACGAACGACGGCAGGGGCACCCGCTTCGGGGCGGCCCCGCGTTGCAGCAGCCCGAGCGTGAACCGCGCCGGATCCAACCGCGGGTCCCAGCGCACCTGGTGGTAGAGCTCCTCGCTGGTACGCATCACAGGTCCCCGTCCCGTTCCGCGACGGCACCGGCGGTGTCCTCGACCCGGCCCCCCGCGCCGATGTACCAGGTCCGGTGTGCCCGGCCCGGATACGGCGGAGCGAACCGCCGCAGCTGTGACTCCAGCACCGCCGCGGGCACGGGATGCGGGCGGACCGTGTTGCGCCGCACCAGCTCCGCCTCCTCGACCCACACCACCGCGTGGGTGACCAGAGCGTCCCGGCGGCGCGCGACCGCGCCCGCCAGACCGCGCTGTTGGTCATTGAGGGAGGTCGCGTCCCACACCACGGTGCCGCCGGTGCGCGTGGCGGCGGCCAGGGCCAGGCTCAACCGGTCGAGGCCCTCGCGGAGCACGTCCGCGTTGTCCTTCTGGTCGCCGCGCGCACCCCGGGCGGCCCGCAGGTCGTCCAGGCTCACGTACGCGCTCACGCCGGGCAGCGACCCGGCGAAGGTGCTCTTGCCGCTGCCCGAGGGGCCGCACAGCTGGATCAGCCGGGGGAACGCCCCGTCGCGCCACCGCCAGGTCGCGGCCACCGCCTCCTCGGCGGTGCGCGCCCTGCCCAGCGCGAACGCCTCCCGCGCCTCGGCCCAGCAGCGGTCCGCCGCGTCCGCGTCCACACCCGCCACGCCGTCCCGCAGCCCCGACCGCAACAACCCCAGCGGGTCCGGCCCGAGCAGCCCCGCGTCCTCGGCGCACAGCGCGGACCACTCCACGCACTCCCGGGCGGCCCCGTCCGCCGCGGCCCCGGCCAGCGCGTGCAGCACACCCAGGTCGGCCGCGGCGGCCAGTCGCACCAGCCCGGCCCGCCGCTCCTCGTCCGGGAACGGCCGTCGCAGCACCGGGTACAGCCCGACCAGGTCCGCGACCCGCCGGGCCGTCGCCATCCCGAGCGGCCCGGCCGCGAGCCGCGCCCCGAGGGCCGCCCGCCGCTCACCGCGCAGCGCGGCGGCCAGCACCCCGGTCAGTCGTGCCTCGCCGGTGCGCCCGGCCCCGTCCAGGCGGGCGGTCACCTCCGCGACGACCTCCTCCGTCGACGCGGCGGACGTCCCCGGGGGGTCGACGGAGGGCACGGGGGGTTCGGCGTGCGCCGCCGGACCCGCCCCGACCGCGTCCCGCAGCGCCGCGACGTCCGGTTCGGAGCCGGACCGGACCGCCCACAACGGGGCCCGCCGCCCGAGTCCGTTCGGTACGACCTGCGCGTACATCCAGTGCGTGTCGGTCTGTACGTGCCCCACGCGGACCCACTTCGCGACGTACCGACCGAAGTCGGCGCGCGTGAACCCGTCCACCGTGCGGACGACGTAGCCCTCCTGGCGGTTCGTGTCGAGCCGCAGCCGGCGCAGCGCCCGCTCGTCGAAGACCCCACGCCACAGGACCCTCGGGCTCGGCACACCGATCCCGTGCAGGAACCGCACGGTGCGGTCCCAGTCCAGGCAGGAATCGCCGTCCCACACGGAGAACCCGTAGAACCAACTGTCCAGGTCCTCGTAGGCGAGGGAGTGACGTGCGTACAGGTTCTCGCCGCACACCCGCCAACCCGCCGGGATCCCGGCCCCGATCCGGCCCTGCAGCGCCTTCACCCACGCCCGCGACGGATGGTGCCCCGAGTCTAGGGAGCGCGCGTGCGACCCGTCGGAGTACAGGGTGGTGTTCTCCCCGTCGAGCTTCTCCGTGACCACCACCTCGCGTCCGGCCAGAGCCGAGAGCCCGGAGGCGCGGACATCGTCCGCGCTCGCCCCGGGGGACCAGGGAAGATGCGCCGTACGGGGGTAGTGCGTGCGCATGGTCCGCTCCTGCTCGACGACGTGGTGCCCCGTCACTCTAGAGAGCCGGAGGCGGCCGGATCCACCCGATTTCCCCAGGTGAACGCGGCCCCGACCGCATGTGCGGGGCGCTGGACGCCCCGCGCCGCGGCCCGTCTCCGGGGCTCCGGGGCCGCCCGTTCAGGGGCGGCGGCCCGCCCACGCCACGAGCCGGTCGATGGCGGGAGCGTCGGCGGCCACGTCCGTGACCGGACCGAAGGGGATCGGCCCGCCGCGCGCCTCGGCCGGCAGGACCCGCCGCACGAGCGTCAGCGCGCGTTCCACCAGGGACTCGTCCCACACCGGCCGCTGCCCGGTCGCGCGCGCCAGGTCCCAGGTGTGCACGGTCAGCTCGTGGCTGTACATGAGCGCACCGGCCGCCCCCGGCAACCGGCCCACGGGAAGCCGGAGTTCGCGCCCCAGGATCCCCGGGTCGGCCCACACGTCGGCGACCTCGCGAGCGGCGGACTCCCAGGCGCCGCCCCACGCCCCGTCGGCCAGTTCGTCGGCGAAGGACGGCACGCTGAAGGGGTCCTCGCCGCGCCCGATCACCGCGATCCGCCGCACGACGGCGACGAGGTGGCTCGACAGCCGCCGGACGTCGAAGTCCTCGCACGGGGTCGGGGCGTCGTACTGGTCGGGGCGGACGGCGGCGAGGGTGCGGCCGGCGAGTGCGATGGCCGTCGCGAGGTCGTCGCGCGGGTCGAGGGCATCGGCTGCCGGCGTGGCGGCCTTGGTGGAAGGGGACTGCTCGAACGACGTGGTGTCTGTGGTCATGCACGCCATCCTGGTCATCAAAGTGGCCACCTTGTGGCCTGTTTTTCGAGCACAATGAACCCATGAAGGCTGACCGTCTGGTGGCGATCCTGCTGTTCCTCCAAGAGCGTGGTCGCGTCACCGTCTCCGAGGTGGCAGCGGAGTTGGAGACCTCCGAGCGCACCGCCCGTCGTGACCTGGAGGCGCTGGCCGCGTCCGGCGTGCCCGTCTACTCCCAGCGCGGCCGCGGCGGCGGCTGGTCGCTGGTGGGAGGGGCCCGCACCAACCTCACCGGACTCACCGCCGACGAGACCCGGGCGCTCTTCCTCGCCACCGGCCCCCTCGCCGTCACACCCGAACTCCGCACCATGCTCCGCAAGTTGGTACGGGCCCTGCCCGCCACGCTGCGCGCGGACGCGGAGGCCGCCTCGCGTGCCGGCGTCACGGACACCACCGACTGGTCCCGCAACCCCGCCACGACGGACACCCGGCACCGCACCGCGCTCCAGGCCGCCGTCGTGGACGGGATCAGGGTCCGCCTCGGATACGAGGGAGTCGGCAAACCGGCGGGGGTCCGCGAGGTCGAGCCGCTCGGGCTCGTCTCCAAGGCGGGAGCGGAGTACCTGGTGGCCGGCACGGAGCGGGGCCTGCGCACCTTCCGGCTGAGCCGGATCGTCTCCGTCGAGCCGACGGGCGAGCCGGTCGTCCGGCCGCCCGACTTCGACCTGGCCACGGCGTGGCGCGCGCTCGCCGAGACGATCGAGGGCGGGATGTACGCGGCCACGGCCCGGGCCCGCGTCGAACCGTCCGTCCTGCCCCTCCTCGGCCGACTGCTCGGCGGCCGACTGCGGGTCGGCGAGCCGCTGCCCGACGGCTGGACCGAGGTGTGGGTCGACGGTCCGGCGCCCCGGGCCATCGCCGCGAGCCTGGCCGGGCTCGGCGGACGCGTGGAGGTGCTGGAACCGCCCGAGGTGCGGCGGACGCTCGCCCGGACCGGCGCCGAACTCACCGCGCTGTACGCCGACGACGCACGGCCCCCGGGAGCCGACGGCGCCGAGGCCGACCCCGAGGACGACAGGCCCCCCGGGCGCCGCGTCGACTGACCGGGCCGCGCACCGCCACCCGCGCGCCCGGCAGCCGAACCCCCGCGCCGCGCGGCCGACCGTCGATGTGCTCGCCCGGGGCGCCGGCGATCGAACCCCGCGCCCGCGCCCGCGCCCGGCGAGCCGACCGCGCACCCGGGCCCGCGCTCAGTACCCGACCGTGAACCGGCGCCCCGCGTGCGCGTCCCGCTCGACCTCGTCCACCAGGGCGACGGCGTAGTCCTCCGTGGAGATCCGGCTCAGCCCCTCGGCGTCCACGATCAGGTCGTCGAGTCCGAGCCGGTACGTCCCCGTGCGTTCGCCCGGCGCGATCAGCGAGGCCGGGCTGAGGCTGGTCCAGTGGACCTCCTCCACCGGCACGGTGAGCAGGAAGTCGAGGGCTTCGCCATGGGCGCGCATGACCGCCAGGACCGGCTCCGGGACGTCCTCCTGGTCCCAGACCTGCCGACCGCCGGCGGTGCGCAGCGAGCCCGCCCCGCCGACCGTGACCAGCCGGGGCCTGGACGTCTCGTCGGTGCCCAGTGTCTGCACGCCGCCGATCAGGGACCTCGCGGCGGTCACGATGGCGCCCGCGTCCCCCGGACCCGGTCCGAAGGCACTCACCACCACGTCGTGCCCCTCGGCGGCCTCGGCCACCGACGACGGGTCGAGGACGTCGCCGCGCGTCACCGCCGCACCGTCCGGGTCGGGGAGCCGCTCCGGGTCCCGTACCACCGCGGTGACCTGGTGACCGCGGCCGAGTGCCTCGTGCAGCACCCGACCGCCGATGGTGCCGGTCGCGCCGAACAGGGCGATCCTGGCCATGCCCGCTCCCTGGGTTCAGGGGCCCCGTGCGGGCCCGCCCCGCCCATGAAACCGAACCCGTCAGGCCCGGCCCGGAAGCCGGGCCGGAGCCAGTCGGATGACGCGCCGCCGACGGGGTGACGCGACGGCCCCGCCGAACCGCGCCCCGCCGACTCCCGGCCCGTCGACTCCCGCGCGGGCGACCCCCGGCCCCACCGAACGGCGCCGGGTCAGCCCGAGACCGCCTGGACCGGTACCGCCGCGGCCAGCCGTCCGCCCGCCGGGAAGTGCAGCCGGTCCAGCCTCGCCGAGTACGGCCACTCGCGGGCCCGGTGGAAGCACAGGTCGCTCGGCAGCGGGACCTCCCGCAGGTCGGCGGCGTACGCCCCGTCCGGCAGCTCCGCCACGGCCGCCGCGAGCAGCGGATCCGTCGAGCCCGCCCACTCCGAGACCGGGGTCGGACGCGGCCACGGTTCACCGGTGTTGGGGAACAGCCACTGCGTCACGCCGGCGATCCGCGCCGCGAAGTCAGGCCCGCCGGCGGCCCGGCGCACCCGCCGGACGAGGTCCAGCAGCAGGTCGGCGGGAGACTCCGCGAGGAGTTTCACCTCGGGGTATCTCCGGAGCGCGGCCGGGTCGGCGGGCACGGAGACCGCGTACCCCCACTGCCCGGCCTCGGGGTCGATCCGGATCTGGACGAGGGCGCCGCCCCGCCCGTACCGCACGCCGGCCAGCGGCCAGTACGTTCCGTCGCCGCCCAGCATCCGGTGCAGTTCGGGATCCACGCCGAGGGCGTCGCCGCCCGGCCGCAGCCACAGCGTGGGCAGGCCCGTGACGGTCACCGAGCCGAACTCGCGGAGCACCACCCGGACGTCCTCGGGGACGGGTACCGGCCAGCCGTCCATGACGGAGTCCGCGCTCCCCGGTTCGAGTGCGACGTACGAGGGGAACTCCGCCGCCAAGGCGCGCAGTTCCGCGACCGCGCGGTGCGGGGCGTCCTCGGGCGACGCGTGCCGGCGCACCGGACGGCCCAGGAAGTCCCCGCTCACCACACTGTGCAGGAGGAGCACCCGGCCGTCGCCCACCAGCCGGAACCGCACGTCGCTGCCGCTGGTGTCGGCGGTGCCGTGGAGGGTGGAGAAGTACGGTTCCCAGCCCACCCCGCAGGGGTACGCGGGCAGGGCCCGCAGGTCGACGAGGTCGGTGAGCGGGTCCCCGCCACCGACCAGGGCGGCGAGTTCGGAGTCCGGGCCCTCCGCCACCGCGACGCTGGGGACGGCCTTCACGAACGTCCCGGGTACGGGTCGCTCGGCGCCCTCCGCGAGCCGCTCGGCGAAGCCGGTCAGCCACCGTACGAACTCCGGGGCCTCGACGGTGACCTCCGGGTCGTCGGCCCGGTGCGGGAACACCGCCACCACCGGACCCCAGTCGCCGGTCCCGGCCCCCACGATCAGCGAGCCCTCTCCGTAGTCCAGGTCTCCCAGGGTCCAGTGGCCGTCGGTGAACACCTGGCGGCCGCGCGGCCCGAAGACGAACTCGCTCTCCCCGGTCCGCACCCCGCCGATCTCCCGCAGCACGGCTCGCAGCGCCTCGGGCACCTCGACCCGCCAGGCGTCCATCTCGGAGTCGGTGAACCCGTCGAGGACCTCCACCTCGCCCGCCCGCTCCCGCGCCAGTTCCCGCAACGCGCCGACCACCGCTGCCGAGTCGGTCATGCCCCACACTCCCCGTGTCGTCCACCCGCCGGCCCCGCTGCCCGACGACGTCGTCCCGAGGCTATGCGCCCGCACTGTCATCAGCGGCACAGGGCCACGATGGACGGTGACACCGTCCCCTTGGCCGCCGCGCACAGCGGCGCCATGTCGTACGAGCGCCTCGGCGCCGGCCGGGCTCCGGGCCGTACGGACTCCCGCCCGCGGGGCTTGGCGGCGGGCGCGCGGTGCGCCGGGCGGGCCGGCGCGACGGGCGCGGCGTGCCGCGGTACCCGCCCCGTGCGTCGCGCCGGGGCCGCCGGCCCGGGGGCCGTGCGCGGCGGCGCGGCCCGCCCGGGGCCGGCCGGCCGCGGCGCAGGGGCGGTGTCCGGTGCCGCCGTGGCGGGCGGGGCCGGCTCGGAAGGAGCGGGGAGGATCCGCAACGGCCATGCCTCCACGACCTGTTGCGGGGGAGCGGGGGTCGCGGCGGACACCGGCGGGGGCGTCGTTCCGGTGGTGTCCGTCGGCCGTACCGTCACGCACCCGGCGGTCAATGCGAGCGCGAGTACGACGAGGGCCAGGGGCACGGGCGGAATCCGGCGCGGCTGCATCCGCCCACCCTGCCGTACCCGTGCCCCGTCCCGCGCCCGACGTCACACGGACGGGTGAGCGAGCCGCGCGGACCGGCGGAGGTCGCTCAGGCCCCGCAGGTGACGGCGTCGCGCGGCGTGTAGCGGGTCTTCATCGTCTCGCGCCTGACCTCCTGGCCGCCCTTCACGAAGATCCGGTCGACGGCCACGTCGAAGCCCTCCAGCGGGGTCTGGGTCTCGCACTTGGGGCCGCTGCCGGTGCGGGAGGCCGGCGCCTTGACGTTGGTGCGCGGGCCCTTGACCGCCTTGACCTCGTCGTACTTCCCGGTGCCGAGGAAGGTGACGGTGACAGAGGTGTCGGTGGCCGTCGCCTGGATGTACAGGGCCCGGCCCGTGTCGTTGGCGAAGCGCAGGTCCAGGCTGCCCCAGGCGACCGTGGCCTCGCGGCCCTCGGGGTAGCGCTCGATGTAGAAGGAGTGCGCCCCGTATTCGAGGGGTTTGACGCCGGCGAAGAACATCGCGTTGAAGACGGTGGTGGCCACGGCCGAGACCCCGCCGCCCGCGGCCTTCTCGTACACACCATTGTTGATCATGAGGCCGTCGACGAAGCCGTTCTCCTTCGTCCGCTCGCCGACCCGCCGGTTGAAGCTCCACGTCTCGTCGGGCAGCACCACCGAACCGTTGATCAGCTCGGCGGCCCGGCCTATGTTCGTGGTCCGGTACGGGGCCCGCTCGAACGGGACGGTGAAGGTGGACACCTGCTCCGTGATGCCGAGTTCGCGCACCGACTCCCGCGTGAGCCGCGGCCGGACCGACTCGGTGGCGACCTCTCCGGTGCGGGCGGCGGCCCCGGCTCCGGTCAGCAGCGGCAACACGGCCTTGCCCAGCGTGGCCTCGGTGACCTGGCGGCCCGGTTTCCCGTCCTCGACGACGGTGACCCGGCCGTCGTCCACCCGGAGTTTCGCCTCGACGGGGCCCCGGGTGGCCTGCCGCAGGGGTCCGCCGAGGGCGGGAGCGGCGAGCAGTGCCTTCGCGTCCAGGCGGGGGGCCAGTCGGCCCCGGCCGTCGTCCTTCAGCGTCAGGTGCCTGCCCAGCAGGGTGGGGGACACCGATATGCGCCTGCCTTCGACGGTGAGGGTGACCGGCGCCGACACGGCCGGTCGCGCGAACTCCTTCAGCGCGCGGTCCGTTTCCTGTCGGCCGACGCGCGGTTCGGTCGTGCGGACCGGCAGTTCCACGGGCTTGCCGGCGGCCGTGGGGTACGCGGCGCGCAGCGCGTCCAGGGACCGGTCGGCGTCCACGGCGATGCCCGTGACCGGGGCGACCGCCTCGGCCAGGCCCTTCTCGAAGGTGACGGAGCCCTCGCGGGCCGCGCGCCCGCTCTTCTCGCCCACCCGGTCGAGGGCGGCACGGGCCGTCTTCTCGTCGAGGCCGACCACCGGCCGTACGTCGGGGTCGCCCGAGGCGAAGAGGCGTCCGATCGCGGTCAGCGGGTCCGAGCCGGAGCGCGCGGCGCGCTCGACGGTCGCGGCGGTGTCCAGGGAGAGGCCGAGGGCGCCCGGGGCGAGGCGTTCGGAGCGTTCCCCGACGCGCAGGACGACCGGTGCCGCGGCGTCCGGGCCGAGTTCACGGTCCAGGGCCCGCCGGGCCTCGGCCCGGCTCATTCCGCCCAGGTCGACCCCGCGCACCTTCGTGCCCGCGGCGATGTCGCTTCCGGTCAGGAGGAGTCCGGCGACGTACAGGCCGCCGAAGCCGAGCACCGCGACGCCGCCCGCGACACCCGCGACGACCGGTGCGGTCCACCGCATCCCGTCGGCCGTTCCGGTGTCGGTACGGGAAGCGCGTCGCATGTCGGCTGGTTCTCCTCGATCCGGTGAAGTGGTCGGACCGGCGGCTTTCACACGGCCGGTCCGCACGACGGAAGCTATCAAGATCGACATAATCAGGTAATAAGAAGGTATGGATTCGGTAAAGCCGAATCGAGCCATCCGGCAGGCCGGGGTGTCGGGGCGTCGTAACCCGGGGGCCACGCCCGCTGTTGCACAACCGGCGGGTCCACCCACGGTGAACGGAGTTCCAATGCCGCAGCTGACCGATGACGCCGAGCGCGCGGGTACCTGGATGACACCGGCGGAGTACGGGGCCTCGCGCGCCACGCTCTGGACCGCGGCCGTCGTGCTCGTCACCGACCCCGACGGCCGGATCCTCCTCCAGACCGTCGACTACCGCCCCGACCGGCTGCTGCCCGGCGGCGCCGTCGACGCCGGGGAATCGCCGGCCGCCGCGGCCGCCCGCGAGATGCGCGAGGAACTCGGGGTCGAGGGCCGCTATCCGCAGGGGCTCGCCGTGGACTGGGTCCCCGCCGACACCCCCGGCTTCCCCGCCGAGATGCGCTTCCCCGGCGAGATCCTCCACGTGTACGACGGCGGTACCTGGAGCCCCGAGCGCATCGGGTCCGTCCGCCTCCCGGCCCAGGAGATCACCGGCATCGAGTTCGCCGAACCGGCCGACCTGCCCGCCCTGATGGACGCGGGTGACGCCCGCCGCGCCCTGTCCGCCCTGCGGGCCCGCGTCAGTGGCGGCGGCCCCGCGCTGTTGGAGGCGGGCCGCCCCACCAACCCCACGGCGCTGGACCGGCTCGGCGTGCTGCGCACCCGCCGGATCCCGGAGCACGGAACCTGGCACCGCGGCCCGGTCCCCGCCGGCCTGCCGGTGCGCGACCGGGCCGGTTGGCTGTTCGCGCCCGACGGCCGGGTCCTGCTGCTGATCGCCCGGGCGACCGGTGCGGCCCACCTGCCGACCCCGGAGGCCGAACCCACCGCGGGGCCGGTCCCGATCGGGTACCGGTACGACGGCCAGGGCGCCCACGCCCGCGGCGCGGCCCGCCTCACGGCCGTGCTCCCGAGCCGTGACCCGGCGTACGCCCGCCTCCTGGCCACGCCCGAACAGGTCCGCGAGCTCAGCGACTGGGGCCCCGCCGGCCACGAGGAACTCGCCGCCGTGCACGCCGCCCGCACCCACCTCTGCCTCCCCGTCCCGCCCCGCACCCCGCCCACGGAACTTCCCCCGGAGGGCGCCCGTTGGTGACCGCCCGGCCGCGGGCCCGGGAAATCCGCCCCCAACGGTGCGCGGTCCCCCAGCATGGGGACATGAGCGACAGTGCGATCACCTACACCCTCTACATCCAGGCCGACCCCGACCGGGTCTGGCAGGCCCTCACGGAGCCGGCCCTGACCCGCCGCTACTGGGGCCTCAGTTTCGAGACCGACTGGGCGGTGGGCTCGACGATGGACTGGATCGAGCGAGGTGCCCGCACCAGCGATCCGGCCCAGGTCGTCCTCGACTGCGTGCCGAACCGCCGGCTCTCCTACACCTGGCACACCTTCACCCCGCAGTGGGCCGCCTCGGTGGGCGTCGGGGAGGAACTGCGGGCCGAGTTGGCCGGCGAGCCGCGCACGGAGGTCGCGTACGAGATCGAGCCGGTCGGGGACACCCTCGCGCGACTGACCATCCGCCACGAGGGCTTCGTACCGGGCGGCACCCTCATCGGCATGTGCGGCCGGGCCTGGCCGATGCTCGCCTCCAGCCTCAAGACCCTGCTGGAGACGGGAGCGCCGCTGCCCGAGCCGGGACACGAGGGCGGGCAGGGAGCCGGGGGACACGAGGTCCACGAACGCTGACCGGGCGCCGGGACCGGAAACGCGGACGGGTCGACGTCGGGCGCCCCGACCCGACCCGCTTGTGGTGCCCCTGACATGATCTCCGTCAAGTCGTTCCACCGACAACAGGTCTGACGGGCCGGAGAGCGAGTACGACCATGGGTCCGAGCCTGACGGAGATACTCGACGCGGCGGCCGTCGGGCACTTCCCACCGCCCGACGGCGGCACGACCGTCGTCCCGCAGGAGAGCGGACGCGACGCGGGCGTCATCGCCTTCACCGCCCACTCCGTGGTGTTCACCGACGAGGACCCGGACTGGGTCCGCTCCACCCTCGCCGCCCTCACCTGCGACGGCCTCGCCGCCACCATGAACCCGCGCTTCCTCGCCGCGTTCCTGGACCGCACGGGCCGCGGCCACGACACCATCGACCTGCTCACCGTCGCCGGTCCGCTGGCCGGCCCGCCGCCACTGGAACTGTCCGAGATCGTCGACCCGGACCACCCCCGGGTCCGCCGGGCCCTGCGACGACGCCACGACATACGGGTCTGGTCCGCCGCCGGCGGCGTACTCGTCCTCGGTCGTGGGATCGCCGACCGCTGGGAGGCGGCGATCGAGGTGGACGAGGACGTGCGCCACAAGGGCCTCGGCCGGTCCCTGGCACTCGCCGCCCGCCACCTGGTCCCTGACGGGGCGCCCGTCTGGTCCCAACAGGCCGCCGGGAACGCCCGCAGCATCCGCGCCTTCCAGGCCGCCGGATACCGCCCGATCGGCGCGGAAGCGCTGCTCCTGGCCCCTGAAGCCGCCCGTGCGGCCCGCTGACACCCCACCCCCGCTCCAGGCCGCCGGCGCCCCCCTGGGAACCGGGAGCCCGCGGGTGTCGTGTGGAATGGACGTCATGGGGAGAGCCGAGAACCAGACGCACGGGGCGCCGGGAGCCGCCCCGGCACCTCGGGCCGAGGAGTCGACCGCGCCCGAGTACTGGTCCTACACCCGGCATCTGGTCTCCCTGGCCGCCGCGGCCGGGCACTCGGAGGCCGGGGCGGTGGCCGCCGTACTGCGCGACGCGGACCGCGTCATGGCGGAGAGCGCGGTGGTCACCCACCTCGACCGCAGGGCCGCGCACCTGCTGGACGACGACGGCTTCCCCGCCTGGGCGCGGGCCATGGAGGACGTGTTGAGCGGCCGGGACTTCCCGGCGCGCAGGCTCCACGAGTGGAACCTGCTGAGGTCGATCACCGTCGACGAGTTCTGGTCGGCGCAGGAGCTCACCGGTGCCTCCGACTGGTGCCAGCGGACCGCCGTCGCGCTGCTCACCTCACGCGCGGCCCTCGGCCTGCTCGCCTCCGCCGCCCGTACCCGTCGGGTGCGCAACGCCGCCGTCCAGCGCCTGCGCAAGCTGCCGGAGGCCTGACCCGCGTCACCCCGGCCGACGGCTCGGTCGCCGGGGTGACGTGTCGGTTCGCGAACCGGGGCCGGTCGGGTCAGAGACCCTTGCGGACCCTGGCCGCGCGGCGGGCCTCGGCCTGCTGCCTGGCCTCGATGGTCTTACGGGACTCCTTGCCCTTCCCGGGGCGCCCGGGGCGGGTGCCGATGCCCCGGAAGCCGAGGTCCGTCCCGCTGGGCCGCCCCTTCGCGTCGGTCGCCGCCGCGCCGGCGAGCGGCACCCCGGACGGTGCCTTCGCGCCGGTGATCCGGCTGAGCGCCGCCTCGCCGGAGCGGACCTGGGTGATGGTCGGGCGGATCTTCGCGTCGGCCATCAGACGCACGATGTCCCGCCGCTGGTTCGGCGTGACCAGGGTGACGACCTTGCCGGACTCGCCCGCGCGGGCCGTCCGGCCGCCGCGGTGCAGGTAGTCCTTGCTGTCGGCCGGCGGGTCCACGTTGACCACCAGGTCGAGGTCGTCGATGTGGATGCCGCGGGCGGCGACGTTGGTGGCGACCAGCACGCCGATCAGCCCGTCCTTGAACTGCCCGAGCGTGCGGGTGCGCTGTGGTTGGGACTTCCCGCTGTGCAGCCCCTCGGCCCGTACGCCCATGGCGCGCAGGTGCTTCACGAACTGGTCGACGCCGTGCTTGGTGTCGAGGAACATCAGCACCCGGCCGTCCCGCGCGGCGATCTCGGTCGCTGCCGCGACCTTGTCGGCCGTGTGGATGTGCAGCACGTGGTGGTCCATGGTGCCGACCGAGGCCGACTGCGGGTCGACCGAGTGCGAGACCGGGTCCTTCAGGTAGCGGCGCACCAGCTGGTCCACGTTGCGGTCCAGGGTGGCCGAGAACAGCATCCGCTGGCCGGCGTGGTGCACCTGGTCGAGCAGCTCGGTGACCTGCGGCATGAAGCCGAGGTCACACATCTGGTCGGCCTCGTCGAGGACGGTGATCCGCACCCGCTCCAGGTGCACGTCCTTGCGCCCGATCAGGTCGCTCAGGCGTCCGGGGGTCGCCACGACCACCTCCGCGCCGGTGCGCAGGGTGCCGGTCTGCCGGCCGATGGACAGGCCGCCCACGACGGTGGCCATCCGCAGCGCGAGGGCCTCGGCGTACGGGGCGAGGGCCTCGGTCACCTGCTGGGCCAGCTCGCGCGTCGGCACGAGGATCAGCGCGAGCGGCCGCTTCGGGTCGGCGCGCTGTCCGGCCGTGCGGGCCAGCAGCGCCAGACCGAAGGCGAGGGTCTTGCCGGACCCGGTCCGGCCGCGCCCGAGGATGTCCCGTCCGGCGAGGGAGTTGGGGAGGGTGGCGGCCTGGATCGGGAACGGCTCGCGCACGTCCAGTTCGGCCATCGTCTTCACCAGCTCGGCAGGCAGGTCGAGCTCCGCGAACGACGTCACCGGCGGGAGGGCCGGGCTGACGGTCCTGGGCATCGAGAACTCACCCTGCGGACCGAGGGTCCGAGGAGTCTTGCCGGAGCCCTTGGCCCCGGACTTGCTGCCTGTCCTGGCGCCGGGCTTGATGCCGAAACGCCCATGAGCCGACGGGTTCTTCATGCAGAACCTTCCGTGAAGAGAACACAACGCGAGCGGGGAACGTGAGGGCGGACGACAACGAGCCGGGGCCCGTACCCCTCGGTACGGGCCCCGGCTCGTCGTGCACGTCCGCACCGGGCGAAGGGCCCGCGCTTCACGTTTCCCGCCCATTTTACCAGTCGGTCCTATGGGGTGAGCGGCCCCAGTTCCCCGGACCGGACCTGGGCCAGATGGGCGCGGGCCTCCACCGCCGCCCGTCCGAACCAGTCCGCGATCACCGCGACCTCGTCGGGGGTGTACTCGGCGAACACGGAGCCGAGGCGGTCGTAGAAGGGCTGGTACACGGCGAAGATCCGGGCGGCCCCCGACGGATCGGCCACCACCCGGACGCGGCGCCGGTCGCCCGGGTCGGGTCGCCGGTGCGCGTACCCGGCCCGTTCCAGGCGGTTGAGCACCCCGGTGACGGCGCCGGTGGTGAGGTTGGTCAGTTCGGCCAGTTCGCCGGCGGACAGGGGGGTCTCCCCGGCGCCCAGGACGTGGCCCAGGCAGGTCAGGTCGGTCACGTTGATCCCGAGGAGCTGCGCCACCTCCTGCTGACCGATCACGCCGAGGGCGACGTACTGGTCCATGCGCGAGATCGCCTCCCCGGCCGTGGCCGCGGGGCGGGGCTTGCCCTGCACGCAATTTCTCCTTAGCATCTAAGTAACTTAGCTCGTGAGATGTTTACTTTGTGAGGTAAGTCATCCTGTTCCGAGCCTACTGCCGCCCTTCCACCGGGAGAATCATGAGCGCCCACGGCCACGTAGACATGGGCCACACCGTGGCCGGCTGGACCGGCACGACCCTCGCCCTGCTGGGCGCCACCGGAGCGGGCGCCGCCCTCTGTGCCGCCTGGGCCCCCGGCATCTGGCTGGGTCTCGCCCTGGTCGCGGTCGCGGGACTCGTCACCTGGGTCCTGCACCTCGCGGGCTGGGGCAAGCCGAGCGGGCCGCGCCCCGAGTCCGCGTGGGACTGGCGCGTCCGCGACACCACCGCGCGCACCGGACACGCGAACTGCCTTGGCTGCCGGGCCGCCGGACCCCGACGGGCCGCCGCGGGCGCCCTCGAAGCCCGACCGGTCGTGTCGTTGTCCGCCGGCGACGGCGGCTCCTGACCGCACGGCCCGGCGCCGCTCACTCCCGTCACGGACAACTCGGCCAGAAGTTCGAGCCGACCCGGTTGGCCGCGCCTGGAGTGTGTCGACGGCGACGGGTGGGCACTATCGAGACGGCCGCACGTGCGGCCCGAGTGGAACGTTGTGAAGGATCAGTACTGATGGCAACTGGCATCGTGAAGTGGTTCAACTCCGAGAAGGGGTTCGGGTTCATCCAGCAGGACGACGGCGGTCCTGACGTGTTCGTGCACTTCTCCGCCATCCAGACGACCGGCTTCAAGGAGCTGGCCGAGGGGGCGAAGGTCGAGTACGACGTCACCCAGGGTCCCAAGGGTCCGCAGGCGGAGCAGGTGACCACCCTCTAGTACCGCCTCACGCGGCCGATCGCCGTGGACGTGAGCCCCGCCGGTTCCTCCGGCGGGGCTCACGCGTACCCGGGGCGAAGGAACCGGTCGCGCCTATCCCGCCCGGTGCAGGGCCATGAGGAGCGGCCAGAGCCGGTTCGCGAGTTCCACCGGGTCGGAGTCCGGGATGTGCTCGTGCAGCCAGTCCGCGAGGACACCGGTGAAGGTGGCGGCCACCGCGGAGGCGACGAGGTCGGGGCGCGGGGCGCCCACGGCCTCGCGCTCGGCCCGGGCCCGGGCGCGCAGCTCCCGGTACAGGCGGTCGCCCAGCGGGCCGCCGCCCCCCGGGAGGAGCAGGGCGCGATGGAGCGGACCGCGGGCCGCCGCGTCCGCGAGGAACTCGGCCAGGGCCGCCGGGGGCCTGACCGGGGGGAGCGCGCCCGGGATGCCCTGCCAGGCGTGGAGGGCGTCGACCGCCGCGTGCACCACGTCGGCGCACGCGTCCACCGCCAGCGCGGTGAGGTCCTCGTAGTGCAGGTAGAACGTCGCGCGCCCGACACCCGCCCGGCGGACCACCATCGAGACACCGACCTCGGCCAGCGGGCGGTCCGCGCACGCCGCGAACAGGCTCTCGCGCAGCCGGGCCTTGGTGCGCGCGGTCCGCGGGTCCTGTGCGCGCGCTTCCCTGCCGCCCGGCCGGTCGGAGCCGGTTTCCGGCACGGAGTCCTGTGCGCTCACGGGGCGTTCACCCGGCCGACAGCGCCGCGCCGAGGGCGAGGGCGCCGGGCAGGGCCTGGGCGATCAGGATCCGGCGGTTGGCGGTCGCGGCTCCGTAGACGCCCGCGACGATCACACAGACGAGGAAGAAGATCTGCGTGGCGAGGGAGTCGATGACCAGCGACCAGACCAGCCCCGCGGCCAGGAAACCGTTGTAGAGCCCCTGGTTGGCGGCGAGCGGTGCGGTGAGGCGGGCGGTGTCCGCGTCGAACCCCGACAGGGCCCGGCCGGGCGGTCGCTGCCACAGGAACATCTCCAGGACCAGGAAATACAGGTGCAGTGCGGCGACCGCGCCGATGAGGACCTGAGCGACCGTGTGCACGGGCTGTCTCCCTTGGTTGATTTCCTGGACAACTGTACAGGAACTCGCGGGTCGGGAGCCGGTGATCGCGCGGCTAGGCTGGCCGCATGACTGTGCTCGTGTACGAAGACTTCGGCACCGGACGCCACCGCGAGGCCTCCCTGATCCGCCACGCCCTGGGCAGCGCCCACGACGAGGAACTGGTCGCGGGCCTGGCCGGCGGGATCGGCTTCATGTACTTCGTCTTCGAGTACGCCGGACGGACGCCGATCGCGACGATCGTCGCCCAGTCCCACCCCGAGCCCTGGGTGCAGGTCGCGCTCGGACGCCTCGGCGTCCCGTACGACGCCACCCGGGCGATGAAGCCACGTTGGGGCCGGGTCCGCGCCGCGCTCGACGAGGGGCAGCCCGCCTTCTGCGTCGTCGACCGCTCCTCGCTGCCCTGGCACGAGCCCGACCCCGAGGCCGAGATGACCGGCGCCGACCCGCACACCGTCGTCATCGCCGGGTATGACGGCGACGACCTGTTGATCGAGGACGGGGCCGAGACCCCGCACCGGATCGACCGCGAGGAGTTCGGGGCGGCCTGGACCGCCCACCGCAAGGGCCGCCACCAGCTGATCGTGCCCACCGGCCCGCCGGAGGGGGATCCGGACGTGGACGGGGCCATCGCCGCCACCGTCACCCACCTCACGGGCCCGGTGCTGGGGAACCAGTTCGACGTCAACTTCGGCTTCACCGGCATGGAGAAGTTCGCCGCGCAGTTGCGCGACACGACCACGAAGACGGGCTGGGAGCGTCGTTTCGGCGTTTCCCCCGAGGCCCTCGCGGCGGGCACCGGCCGGCTCCACGCCTGTCTGGAGGAGGAGTGGACCGCGCCGGGCGCCACCCGGCCGCTCTACGCGGACTTCCTCGACCTCGTCGGGCGGCCGGAGGCGGCGGAACTCTTCCGGGAGTCCGCCGGGCACTGGTCCGCCCTGGCCGACCTCGCGCGGGCCTGCGATCCGCACTCCGACGCCGACGGGCGACGGGCCCTGTTCGACGCCTGCGCGGAGCACGTGGACGCCTGCCTGGAACTGGAGGGCCGGGCGGTCGAGGCGCTCCGCAAGTAGCGACCGTCAGCGCCCGCCCCCCGGCCGTCCGGGATCCTCAGGCGTCCTCCAGGGAGATGGCCGCCACCGGGCAGGCCCGCGCGGCCTCCCGGACGAGGGGGCTGCCGGCGCCGTCCTCCCGTCCTGCCAGCAGCTCGCTCAATCCGTCGTCGTCCTGCGTGAACACCGTCGGCGCGGTCAGCGCGCACTGGCCCGCACCGATGCAGACATCGTGGTCGATGGAGATCCGCACGCCGCTCACCAGGCCACGGGCAGTTCGATCATGCCCTGGATGGTGTCCCCGGGTTTGAAGGGGATCCGGTCGGGATCGGCCGCCAGTCGTAGTCCGGGCAGCCGCCGGAACAGCGTGCCCAGGGCGATCTCCATCTCGGCGCGGGCCAGGTTCTGCCCGAGGCACTGGTGGATGCCGAAACCGAACGCCAGGTGGTGGCGGGCCGGCCGATGCCAGTCCAGGTCGTCCGGCTGATCGAACACCGACTCGTCGCGGTTGATGACCGAGGTGGAGAAGATCACCCCGTCGCCGGGGCCGATCGTGACCCCGCCGACCTCGATGTCCTCGGTCGCCACCCGCAGCATGCCGTCGGCGATCGACAGGAACCGCATCAGCTCCTCCACCGCCTCCGAGATCAGCGACGGATCCGCGCGCAGCTCCGCCAGTTGCCCGGGGTGCCGCAGCAGGGTGAACGTGCCGAGGGAGATCATGTTCGCGGTGGTCTCGTGACCCGCGACGAGCAGGATCACGGCCAGCGCCACCAGCTCCTCGACGTCCGTCTCGCCCGTCTCCAGCCGCCTGGCGATGAGTTCGTCCAGCAAGCCGTCGCCGGGGGCGGCGCGCTTGCGGGCGATCAGGTCCGTGAGATAGCCGTCGAGTTGTCGGCGTGCCTCCTCGACGTCGGCGACGTCGGGGCCCCGCAGCAGCCGCCGGGACTGCCCCTCGAAGAACTCGTGGTCCTCGTAGGGGACTCCGAGCAGCGCGCAGATCACCATGGACGGCACCGGGAGCGCGAAGGCGCCGACCAGCTCCGCCTGCGAACCGGCCGCCGTCATCTCGTCGATCAGCCGGTCCACGGTCTGCTGGATCGCGGGCCGAAGGGCGGCGGTCCGTTTCAGGGTGAAGCTCGGGATCAGCATCCGGCGCTGGGTGTTGTGCTCCGGATCGTCGACCCCGAGCAGGGCGGTGCGGCGTCCCGTCAGGCCCTTGAACCGCTCGGTCGGGGCGGGAAAGTCCGAGTTCAGCCGGTCGGAGGAGAGTCGGGGATCGGAGAGCAGGGCGCGCGCCTCGGCGTGGCCGGTGACCACCCACACGGAGCGGCCGTCGAAGAGGGTGACCCGGGAGAGCGGGCGGCCCGCCCGCAACGGCTCGTAGGCGGTCGGCGGGTGGTAGGGACAGGTTCGGTCCTGGGGAAAGGCAACGGTCTCTGACATGCAGCACCTCGCGAGCGATGGTTCCGTCTTGCCGGACTCCATTACATGCCTGAGGCACCTATCTCCCCCATACCACTTTCGGCCAGACCGCCCCAGGTCACCCGAACGGGCCCGCGAGCACCCGTCGCCCCTCAGACGTGGGCGTCCAGGAAGGCCTTGAGCTCCTCGCGCGCCATCGGCCCGGAGTGGCTCGCCACCGCCAGGCCCGCCCGGACGATGACGACGGTGGGGGCCCCGGTCACCTCGTGGCGCCTCGTGGCCTCGGGGCAGCGGGTCATGTCGGTCCGTACGACGGTCAGCCGTGCCTCGTACTCCTGCGCCACCTCGCCGACCAGCACGTCCATGGTCCGGCAGGCCTCGACGGCCTTGGGCCAGGTGCCGACGAAGTAGCCGAGGACCGCCCCGGGAGCCATGCCCAGGATGAAGTCGAACTCCTGGTCCTCGCGTGGCTGATGTACCAGACGTGCCATGTGCCGAGCTCCTGCGTCGCGATGGGTGGACGACCCGACGGGCCGGCGGAAACCCTACGGGACTCGGTGGTTCCGCCAAGGTCCGGGCCCTGTTCACGGAGGTCCGGACGGCATTTCCGGTGAATGCTCCAGAGGGGAAAAGCGATGCTGTGGCAACTGCGACTCTTCATGTATGTTGCGCACGGCATTTCAGCTGGAAAGAGGCTGATCACCTTGCATGTGCGAGTCTGTTGGTCGGCGCGTCGGGAGGGGTTCGTCCATGGGAATGCGCAGGAATCGCAGAAGCGTGAATCGCGGCGCGGCGGTCGCCGTGTTCGCGGCGGGCGGCCTGCTGCTCGCCGGCTGCGGGCAGTCGGACGACGGCAAGGGGTACCAGGAGGGCGCCGCGGACGGCTTCCACCGCGCCCTCGACCTCGGCCCCGGCAACGTCCGCGGCCCCTCTGAAGCCCGGTGAGGTGCGGGTGGCCGGCGAGGTCGGCAAGCCCTACACCGTCACCCTCGCCGAGCTGCGCAAACTGCCGCAGACCTCGGCCGCCGTGAAATTCACCAGCGCCAAGGGGGAACAGGAACACACCTATCAAGGCGTGTTGCTGAACGACGTGCTGAAGACGGCGGAACCCCGATTCGACCAGGGAAAGAAGAACGGACAGTTGCGCGGCTTCGTCGCCGCGACCGGTGGCGGCGACTACCGTGCCGTCTTCGCCTGGGCCGAAATCGATCCCGCCTTCGCCAAGAGCCAGGTGCTGCTCGCGGTCTCGGAGGACGGAGTCCCCTTCGACGACGCCGCGGGACCCCGACTCGTCGCTCCGCAAGACACCAAGGGCGGCCGGTACGTGTCCGAGTTGAACCAGCTGTGGGTCGGTGTCGTCGACCCGGTGGTCGACGGTGTGAAGTGACGGACCGGCCCGCCGTGACCCCGCTGCGACGGCGGACCCTGCTCGGCGCCGGGGGGCTGGCCGCGCTCGCCGCAGGGGGCGCCGTGCTCACCACGGCCGCCCCCGGGGAGAGCACGAGGGACACCGGGGGCCGTGAGCCCGAGGCTCGGATACCGTTCCACGGCCCCACCCAGGCCGGAATCCTGACCCGGCGCCAGCCACACGCCCACCTCGCCGCGCTCGACCTGCTGCCCGGTGTCGACCGCCCGCTCGCCGCCGGTCTGCTGCGGGCCTGGAGCGGCGCCGCCGACCGGATGAGTCGCGGGGAAACGCCGGTCGAGGGGGAAGCCGACACCGGGGTCGCCCTCGGCGCCGGTCCGGCCGCGCTCACGGTCACCTTCGGGTTCGGGCCGGAGTTCTTCGAACGCCTCGGGTTGACCGCCGCCCGACCGGAGGCGCTGGGCCCGCTCCCCGCGTTCCCGGACGACCGCCTCGACCCCGCCCGCAGCGGCGGCGACCTCTTCGTCCAGGTGGCCGCCGACGACCCCCTCGTCGCCGTCCACGCGCTGCGCGCCCTCCAACGACTGACCCGGGGAACGGCCCTCACCCGCTGGGTGATGTCCGGGTTCACCCGTCCACCCGGAGCCGGCGCTCCCGACGGAACACACCGCAACCTCATGGGACAGCTCGACGGCACCGCCAACCCGACGCCGGCCGGCGACCCGGCGCACCGCGCACGGATCCTGGTCACCGCCCCGGACGCGCCCGGCTGGCTGCGGGGCGGATCGTACGTGGTCCTGCGCCGGATCCGGATGCTCCTCGACCACTGGGAGGGCCTGCCCGAGGCCCACCGCGAACAGGCCGTCGGACGGCGCGTGTCGGACGGGGCGCCCCTGACCGGGGGGACCGAACACACCCCGGTCGACCTGGACGCCGCCCGCCCCGACGGGGTTCCCGTCATCGCGACCAACGCGCACATCCGGCTGGCCGCGCCGCGCGGCAACGCCGGCGCGACGATGCTGCGGCGCGGCTGGTCGTACCACGACGGCATGCGCGCCGACCGCACGGTGGACGCCGGAATGCTGTTCGTGGCCTGGCAGACCGACCCGCGCACGGGCTTCGTCCCCGTCCAGCACCGGCTCGCCCGGGGGGACGCCCTCTCCCGGTACCTCGTCCACGAGGCCTCGGCGCTGTTCGTGGTGCCCGCCGGCGCGGCGCCGGGGGAGTACGTGGGACAGGCCCTCCTGGAAGGCTGACCGGGCCCGTTGTCAGTGGGGCCTGTCAACCTGGGCGGATGGACGACAGGATGCTGCGGCGCCGGGTCTACGGCGCCGACCACGACGACCCCGACCCGGGCCCGCGCCCGGGGCACGTCTACGGCGAGCTCGTGGGCGGCCCCCTCGACGGGCTGCTGCTCGACATCACCGGCTGGAGCGGGCCCCGACTGGCCGAAGAGGCCCGCCTCCCCACCGAGATAGGCCGCTACGGGGCCGGCGGGCGCGCCCACTACCGTCGCCGGCCGGCCGACCCGGACCACTGGGACTGGTCGGGCGACAGCCCCTGACCGGGCGAGCCCCCGATCCGCCGACGTCGACCGGGGGCTCTGTGGACCACTTCCGGCGCCGGGCCCCGTTCGGATGCGGTGCGTTTCAGGTGCCGGCCGCCTCGGGGTGTCGGGCTGTCAGGGCGTCGGGGTGTCGGGCTGTCAGGGCGTCGGGGTGTGCCGGCGGTCCGGGCGTCGGGGTGTGCCGGCGGTCCGGGTGTCAGCCGGTCGTGGCTCCGCGACCCACCTGGCGGGCCCACAGCACCAACGGCACCTGTAGCGGCAGCCGTGCCAGGGTGACGGCCCGGATGGCGGGGGACTGGGTCCGGGCGTCGACGGCCATCTTGACGTTCGCGGGGAAGACGCCGACGAAGAACGCCGCCGTGGCCATCGCCGCCACGCGCCGGGTGCGCGGGTGCGCGACGCCGGCCGCCAGTGCCAGCTCGACGACGCCGGACGCGTACGTCCACTGGCGGGGGCTGCCGGGCAGGGAGCGCGGGACCGTCACGTCGAACCGCTTCGGCGCGACCGTGTGCGCCACCGCCGCGCCCGCCAGCAGACCGGCGAGCAGCAGGGGCGAGGAGGGGGTGCGCGGCATCGGGGATCCTCTCGGAGGGGATGAGGCCCGCGATCCTACTCATGGGTAGCCGCCCTGCGTCCAGGCCCGCGGCAGGCCCGACTCGGCCGGGAGCGGCCCCGCCTGCCGGCCCGGACCCGCCGCGGTGGTGAGAATGCGGATCGGGGCGGATCGGGGCCGATCCCGAAACTTCCTGAAGAAAGTTTCCCGGAACTGTCGATTCGGGTGTCTCCCGTTCGACGCAGGGGTGAGAGGCAGGGAAAGCCCCCGCCCTCCCGACCGAGGAGTCACCATGCCGCGCTTCCTTTCGCTGATCCGCATCGACGAGCAGAACACGCCCACCGACGGCTTCACCCCCGAGTTCGAGCAGCGGATGGGCGCCCTCCTGGAGGAGATCACCAAGGCCGGAGTCATGCTCGACACCGCGGGCCTGCTCCCCACCGCCGAGGGCACCCGGGTCACCTGGTCCGGCGGCAAGATCGGCTACACCGA
Organism: Streptomyces sp. WM4235; assembly: GCF_001279725.1. Lineage (GTDB taxonomy): Bacteria > Actinomycetota > Actinomycetes > Streptomycetales > Streptomycetaceae > Streptomyces. The sequence continues at coordinate 154,355 of NZ_LGDE01000425.1, forward strand.
CGGCCCCTTCACCGAGACCAAGGAGGTCATCGGCGGCTACGCCCTCATGCAGTGCAAGGACAAGGCCGAGGCCCTGGAATGGACCAAGCGGTTCCTGGAGCTCCACCCCGCCACCTGGACGGTCGGCTCCGAGCTCCGCGAGATCGTCGAAGGCTGATCCGGCCGCGTTCACGGCGTCCTGTTTGCCCTGCCTCGTCACGGCTGCTCTGATGGGTGGCCGTGACGGCAGTGAGTACGACCCGAGCGGTCGAAACGGTGTTCAGGATCGAGTCCGCGCGGATCATCGCCGGTGTGACGCGCATCGTGCGCGACGTCGGCATCGCGGAGGAGATCGCCCAGGACGCCCTGGTCGCCGCGCTGGAGCAGTGGCCCGTGGACGGCGTCCCGGACCGGCCGGGCGCCTGGCTGACGACCACCGCCAAGAACCGCGCGATCGATCTCGTCCGCCGCAAGGAGGCCTACGCCCGCAAACTCGCCGAGGTGGGCCGCACCCTGGAGGACGTACCGCCGCCCGAGGAGCCGGCCGAGCCGGAGGACATCGACGACGACCTGTTGCGGCTGATCTTCACCGCCTGTCATCCGGTGCTGAGGACGGAGGGCCGGGTCGCGCTCACGCTGCGTCTCATGGGCGGGCTGACCACGCAGGAGATCGCCCGCGCCTTCCTCACCTCCGAGTCGACCGTCGCCCAGCGCATCGTCCGGGCGAAGCGGTCGCTGGCCACGGCCGGTGTGCCGTTCGAGGTTCCGTACGGCACCGACCGCGAGCAGCGGCTCGCCTCCGTGCTGGAGGTGATCTACCTCGTTTTCAACGAGGGCCACTCGGCGACCGCCGGGGACGACCTGGTCCGCCCGGCACTGTGCGAGGACGCGCTGCGGCTGGCCCGGTTGCTGGCCGGCCTGATGCCCGAGGAGACCGAGACGCACGGGCTGGTGGCGCTCCTGGAGTTCCAGGCCTCCCGGATCGCCACCCGCACCGGGCCCGACGGCGAGCCCGTGCTCCTCGCCGACCAGAACCGGACCCGGTGGAACCGCATGCTCATCGGGCGCGGTGTCGCGGCACTGCGCCGCGCGGGCACCGGCCCGTACTCCGTGCAGGCCGCGATCGCCGGGTGTCATGCCGCGGCCGTCCGGTACGAGGACACCGACTGGGCGACGATCGTCGCGCTGTACGGGCGACTCCTCGTGCTGATCCCGTCCCCCGTGGTGGAACTGAACCGGGCCGTCGCCGTCTCCATGGCCGAGGGCCCCGGTGCCGCCCTGCCGCTGGTCGAGGCCCTTGCGGACGAACCGGCCCTCGCGTCCTACCACTTGCTGCCGAGCGTGCGGGGTGATCTGTTGGAGCGCCTCGGCCGCGGGGAGGAGGCCCGGGTCGAGTTCGAACGGGCCGCCTCCCTGACGCGCAATGCCCGAGAGCGCTCCTTGCTGCTGCGTCGGGCGCGGGCCGCGGCCGAGCGCTGAGCCGGCACCGGGTACTCGCGGTCGGCCTCGCCCTGCTGCGCGGTACCCCGCGCACCGCACCCCGGCCGGCCTGGCGTCCGCCGGGCCGGGGGAGCTCAGGCCCGGACGCGGGGCCGGATCGGCAGACGGGGCGGGGTGAGCGCGATCGGGCGGCGGAACCCGCCGGTCAGGGCGATGTCCCGCACGGTCTGGCGCAGTGACGCCTGGAAGTCGCCCATGGTGCCGCGGGCGGCCGCGGTGTCCACGTAGATGGAGTTCATGTGCAGTCCGTCCGCGTCCCGTTGGAACCAGGAGCACGCGCCGTTCGCCCGCGCCGACCACACGTGGGAGGTGGGCCGCCACTCGTCGTGCCGCTCGGAGCCACGACACTTGCGCATGTCGATGTACGAGAAGAAGTTCACCGGGTACGGCCACGAGCGCGCCGCGAACTCCTCGGGGGCCAGCAACTCCCAGGCCCTGACGAACGGCACGTCGATGTGGCGGATCATCTCGCCGAAACCGGCCCGTACCTGCGTCATGACCTGGGTGAAGTCCCGCCCCGGAGAAGCGTCGAACTCGATGGGCATGGTGTTCACGAACCAGCCCACCGAGTTGGTCCAGGCGTCCCGCCCGCGCTCGCTGACCGGCATGAACCCGCGGTACACGCCGGGCCCGCCGGCCTCCCGCAGGCAGACGGCGACCGACGCGAGCACCCCCATGAACGGCTTGCCGCCCACCGCCAGACAGGACTTCTCGAACACCTCCGCCTCGGTGGCGTCCAGGAGCAGCGACGCCTCGTTGACGATCGGGTACATCCGGTCCGGCCGCACGCCCAGGTCGAGCGGGAACCGCGGGAAGAACTCGCCGTTGCGCTCGATGAACGACTTCCAGTAGCCCAGGCGTTCGTCGTCCGCGCCGATGGAGAGGTACCGGCGCCGCTGCTCCTCGGCGAAGTCCAGATAACTGGGCGCGGTGGCCGGCAGCCCGGAGCTCTCGCCCCGGCACAGCGCCTCGTACTCCGTCTCCACCTCGTGCACCACGATCGGCATCGACATGCCGTCGCACACGATGTGGTCGAAGGCCAGGTACACCGTGGCGGAGTCCTCGCGCAGCACGGCGCCCATGGTGAACAGCGGCCAGGACAGGGTGTCGATGCTGCGCTTGAACCGTTCGACGAGGAAACCGCGCAGCAGCTCGGACGTCTCGAAGACGCCCACCTGGGCCGTTTCGAGGGCGAGTTCGTCGGCGGCCAGCGGCGCGCAGGCCAGCTCGCCGGCCAGCCGGCGGAACTCGCAGCGCAGCACCTCGTGACGGCCCACGAACGCCAACAGCGCCCGACTGAGGGCCGTTTCGTCGAGCGGTCCCTCGACCTCGAAGGTCACCGCGATCCAGGACGCGACCGGATCGTCGGCCGCACGGCTCTCCTCGGCGACGGTGAAGTGCTTGTCCTGGTTGAAGGACGCCCTCCTGCCCGACGGATCACCCCGGTCGGCGTCCCGCGCCGCCGCCGTGGACCGCAAACGCCACTCCACCACCCTTCCGGGCGCCAAGGTGTGCATCTCCAGAGGAAACTGCCGCATTCCGTCATCCCTTCGACCCCCGAGTCAACCCCGAGCGCCTAACGACACCCGGCCCACGGAAGTGACGCACGCACCCGCGAAGGCGTTCGGCGCCGCGCGCGTCAGTCCGTGTCCGGGGCGTCCTGCGCATCGTCGCGACGGACCTCGATGTGGTCGGCGGCGAGGTCGACCGCCACCCGGTGCTCCATGCCCAGCGCCTCCAGGAACTTGTACGGGAGTTGCACCCGCCCGGTACGGTCCAGCATCACGTACTCGCGTTCGCTCACGGACTCCGCGCCGTGCTCGTCGGTGACGGTGCGGCGCAGTACCTCGCTGCTGGTGCGACCGTCGCGGATGGCCACCGTACGGCGGACCTCTCCCGCGACCATCGGGTCGTGCGTCACGATCACCACGGTCGCCCCGAGCTCCCGGTTCACGGTACGGAAGGCCTCGAAGATCGCGGCGCCGGTCTCGGAGTCCAGCTCGCCGGTCGGTTCGTCCGCCAACAGGACCGCCGGGTCGTTGGCCATGGCCACGGCGATGGCCACGCGCTGCTGCTGCCCGCCGGACAGCGCGTTCGGCCGCCGCCCGGCCAGGTCGCCGATCTCCAGGGCCGCCAACAGCTCGGCGACGCGCGCGGTCTGCCGCTTGCGGGCCGCGCGCCCGCTCCCGTCCTTCAGCTGCATCGGCAGCGCCACGTTCTGGGCGGCCGTGAGGAACGGCAGCAGGTTGCGGGCGGTCTGCTGCCAGACGAACCCCACGGCCTCGCGCCGGTAGCGCAGCCGCTCCCGCGCCGACATCTCCAACAGGTCGTGGCCGCCCACGGTGGCCTTGCCCGCCGTCGGCACGTCCAGGCCCGCCAGGATGTTCAAAAGCGTCGACTTCCCGCTGCCGGACGCGCCGACCAGCGCGATCAGATCCCCCCGGGTCACGGTCAGCTCCAACCCCTGCAGGGCCTGCACCTCGACCCCGTCGGAACTGAAGATGCGCACCAGCCGGTCACAGACGATGGCGTGGGCCGGATCGTGACCGCGGGGCTCGGCGGCGGCCAACGCCTTGCGGCGCAGCTCCTCGAAGGTGGGGGCTTCGGTGTTCAACGTCGGTCTCCCGCTCTCAACTCGGTGGTGATCTGGCGCCGGCCGGACACCGCCGCCTCGGCGAGCACGGTCAGGGCCACCAGCGCGGCAAGGCCCAGTGACTGCACCAGCACGGGTCGGACGAGGACGCCCAGCCCGGTCGGGACCGAGGAGCCGACCAGCGTCGTCAGGTCCACCGCCGGACCCAGCAGGGCGACCGCGGCGACCGCGATCAGGCCGCCGCCGAGTGCGGCGGTGACCGCCTGCGGCAGCGATTCGACGAGGATCAGCGCCACGCCCTGCCGGGGCCGCAGGCCCATGGTGCGCAGTCGGGCCAGAAGTGCGGCGCGTTCGGGCGTGGCCCGGGCCAGGGTGAGCAGGACGGCCAGCGCCGCGAAGCCGGCCGCGCCGGCCAAGGAGGCCCGGAACACGCGGCTCGCGGACCGCTGGAGGGGGTCGTCGGCGAGCTTGGCGACGGTGGCGGCGCTCGTGCGGACGAGGTAGCGGTCGGCCGCCGGGCCGGCGTGGGTGCGAACCACCTCGCGCAGGGCCCCGTCGTCGATGCTTCCCACCGCGAGCCAGTGGGTGGGCGGGGCGCCCTTGGGGATCCTGGCGGTGGCCGTGCCCGCCGGCAACACGATGACGCCCTTGCCGGAGCCCTGTAGGAGGGGCGTGCCGTCGATCCGGGCGACGGGCTTCGCGAGCAGCTCCTCGTCGTTGGCGAAGCGCACGCGGTGGGTTCCGTCGGTGACCTTCCCGACCAGGTCCTCGCTGAACAGCGCGGGGATGGCGGCGGGGGATCCGCCGGCGAGCAGGGCGGGATCGAACCGTCCGCGTCCGACGGTCCGCGAGATCTCCGCGTAGGCCACCGGGTCGGCGACGATCACCGTGACCTTGACGGAGCCCCGGTCGGTGTCGAAGACGTACGCGTCGGCGTCCGCCCACAGGGTGAGCGAGGCCCGTACGCCGGGCAGTTCGCCGGCCGCCTTCGCGAGGGCCTTCGGGACGGGTACTCCCGCGGGTGAGGCGACCTGGGCGTCGCCGCCCACGTCGAGTCGGGCCACCCGCTCCCGGGCGGACTCCACCCCCGCCAGCACGGTGGCCCCGAATCCGCCGGTGGTGACGGCGAGCAGCAGCGCGATCAGCGGCAGTACCGGGGGTCGTGCCCGATCCCCGGAACCGCGGGCCGCGCGGGTCGCCCCCAGGAAGCCCACCACACCGCGACGGCGACCCACCGCCCGCGCCAGCGCCCCGACGAGCGGCGGCTGGATCCGGGCCAGGAGCAGCCCGCCCGCGAGCGCCAGCAGCAGCGGGGCCGCGACGAGCAGCGGGTCGACGCCCTGCCCCGCCGGGGCGACGCCGCGTTCGCGGACCTCGAACACCGCCGCGCCGGTCGCGGCGAACACGAGCAGCTCCGCGACCAGTCGGCGGCGGGGGGCGGGCGGCCGCGGCGGCGACAGCAGCACGAACACCCGCACGGGAAAGGCGGTCAGCAGCACGAGCGTGACCGCCGCCGCGGCGAGGAGGGCGGGCAGCAGACGGGGAGTGGGCAACAGCAGCACGGCGGCGGCCGTCGCGAGCGCCGCCGCCGGGAGCACCGGGACGGCTCCTTCCGCCAGCACCCGGCGGACGATGGAGGAGCGCGAGCCGCCCCGCGCGAGCAGCAACCGCAGTTCGGCGAGCCGCCGGTCCCCGCTCAGTCCGGCGGCGAGGAAGAACACGACGAGGGCGACGCCGACGACTCCGGCGGGCCCGATCGCGGCGAGCGGCGCGGCGGCCTGCCGGCGGGCCTCGGCCCGGGCGAGCAACTCGGGCAGCCGCGAGGTGATCCGCAGGTCGGGCCGGCGGGATTCGAGGGTCAGGTCGGTGGCGGTGGGACCGGCCACGTAGGAGGCGACGGCCTCCTTGACCGCGGGCAGCCGGTCGGCGCGCAGGATGTCGGTGTCCACCGGCAACCGCCAGAAGAACTCGGCGCGTTCGCCCCAGGACGCCAACCGGTCGGCGCCGTCGGGCCCGACCACGGCGGAGGTCTGCCAGTACTGCTTGCGGGTGCCGTTGAGGCAGGCGCGGGTCGCGCACAGCAGGTCGGTCCAGAAGGGGTCGGCCGGGTCGTCGACGCGGTACACGCCGACGATCTCGGCGCTGAGCGGCCCCGAGATGCTCGGAGTGGGGTCCAGGACCGTGCCGACCTTGACGCCGAGGGTGTCGGCGGCTCCCTGGGACAGGGCGATCGGGATCGGCCCCTCCGGCGTGCCACCGTCGGGCCAGCGACCGTCGACGAGGCGGGTGTGGGCGGAGAGGTCGCGCAGGTAGAGCAGGCTCATCTGCGGCGCCACCTCGTAGGGGCTCGGCAGCCCCGGGTTCGTCAGGGTCCGCGGTTTGACGGCGCGGGTGCCCGACACGGGGCCGTCGGGCGCCACCGCGAAGTCCTTCCCGGTGCGGGACAGCAGGAGGGACCGTACGGAGTCGAGCCCCTCGGGTGTGCGGGCACCGGGCTCGGCCCGGGCGGTGGCGAGCAGGCTCGTGAAGCCGGGCCCCTGGTCCCGCAGGAAGGACCGCAGGGCCTGGTCGGAGCCGCGGTCCAGGGCGCGCGGCAGACCGGCGGCGAGCAGCACCGCGACGAACGCCAGGACGGCGCCCAGCAGGGTGGTCAGCGGCGCGGCCCGCAACCGGGTCCGCACCCACGGCGCGGGGCGGGTGTGCGGGGGCGGCGGCGCGGAGGCCGGGCTGGTCACATGTCCTCCACGTGCCGCAGCCGGGCGGCTGCGCTCAGGGCGTTGCGGTTGCGCCGGCCGCCGAGCACGGTCGACAGCAACGGCACGGCGGCGATGCCCGCGACCAGCAGCAGCGTCGTGGTGACGGGCAGATCCACCAGAACCTCCGGGACCGGCCGGCGCGCCCCCGGCGTCAGCACCACCAACGGCACCGTCAGGTGCACGATGGCGGCCCCCAGCACGAGACCGACCCCCGCTCCGAGGCCGACCAGGACACCGCTCTCGACGGCGGCCGTCCGGGCCGGCGCCCGACGCGGCGCGCCCAGTGCCAGCAGCACGGCGAACTCCCCGGACCGTTCCTGCGCGTTCGCCGCGGCGGAGGCCGCGAAGCCGATCGCCGCCAGGACCGCGCAGGCGAGCGCGAGCGCGGCGAGGGCGGCCTGTGGTCCCGCGCTCAGCGGGTCGTCGAGCAGTCCCGCGACGACCTCCTCGCGCAGCCGCACCTCATGGACCCCCGCGCCCGCCCGCAGCGCCGCGGCGGCCCGGGCCGGGCCGGGGTCGTCGGCGGAGGCGGCCGGCAGCCACCACTCGTCGGTCGGGGGGACCTGCTTGCCGCCCTGCGCGGCGAACAGCCGGCCGAGCGTGGCCAGGTCCACGGCCACGGCCGTGTCGCCGACCACGGGCAGGATGTCCACCGCGGAGGTGATCCGGACCGGCAGTGAATCGCCGCCCAGGGGGACGGTCACCAGGTCGCCGACGTCGGCGCCGATGGCACGGAGGTACGCGTGCGTGGCGACGCCGGGGACCTCGGTGGCGGGCGGGCCGCCCGCGGTCGCGGAGATCCGGACCGGGCCGGTCGTGTCGCGCGGGTCCTGGTAGCGCATCCGTACCAACGCCCCGCCGCCCTCCCGGAGCACGCCGGGCCGAGCCCCGTTCGTCGTGGTCGGGGCCGTCAGGTGCCAGGCCGGCGCGACCGCCTCCACCCGCGCGGCCGGGCCGTCCCGGGTGTCCGAGACGGCGACACCGCGCACCGTCACCTCCCCGCCGACCTGCTTGGGCGAGCCGTAGGGCCGGGTGTCGGGGGAGAAGGTGACGACGAAGCCGATGATGCTCAACGGGCCGGCGGCGGATCCGATCGGGGCGTCGGCCAGGGCGTCGACGTCGACCGAGACGATGGTGGGGCCGTTCGCGGGGAGTTGACGCGTCGGCGCCCGGTACGTCAGCCCGAACCGGTCGCGCAGCAGTACGCCGATACCGGGGCTGCCGGGCTCGTCCGCGGAGTCCAGGGACACGTCGATGTCGATCCGTCGCGGCTGCCCGGGCAGGGTGATCCCGTTCGCGGCGGGGG
>NZ_LGDE01000426.1:0-61575 GCF_001279725.1 Streptomyces sp. WM4235
GTGCCTGGACTCGGCCGCGGCGCGGCGGGCGGCCTCGGCCACCGTGCGCGCCTGGTGGTGGACCGCGGCCGGGTCGGCGGTGCGGGACAGGGCGTCCGCCGCCAGGGCCAGGCCGTGCAGGGTCTTGGAGACGGAGTCGTGCATCTCGCGTGCCAGGCGGTCGCGTTCGGTGCGGGCGGCCTGGGTCGCGGCAAGGCGGGCGGCGGTCTCGGCGCGGGTCCGGCTCGCCTCGTCGAAGCGGGTGAGGAGGTCCCGCAGGCAGGCCCCCGCCGCCCCCGCGAGCAGGCAGAGAGCGGGCAGCGCGAGGGAGGGCAGGGTGTGGGCGGGCAGCGCGAGGGAGGGCAGACCGCCCTTCGCCGCCGTCAGCGCCGCGACCAGTGCCGCCTGTGCGACCGCGTACCCGGCCGCGCCGCGGCGGTCGTGGAGGAGTCCGGCGAGCAGCGGGGTGCAGAGGCAGACGAGGCCGAGCGGGAGCGCGGGGCCGGCGACGACGAGCAGCGGGGCGACGAGCGCCATGTCCCAGGCGAGCAGCGCCCGGTGGCGCGGGACGAGCGGTCCGAGGCGCTCCCCCGCGCGGAACGCGGCGTACGACAGCGTGAAGGTGAGCAGGAGGGCGCCGGCCGTCAGGTGGGTGGGGCCGCCGGGCGCCGACCGTTCCAGTGCGGCCGGGGCGCCCACGGCGATCAGGGCGAGCCGGAGCACGAGGACGCGCCGCGCGGACGCCCACAGCGCGTTCGTCAGCAGTACGTTCGCCCGCAGCGCGTTCGCCCGCAGTGCGCCCGACGGGTCCGGAGGAAGGGGCGGGCTCAGGGGAGAGGGCATGGCTCAGCCGCCTCCGAACATCGCGCCGAAGTCGATGTTCGCCCCGTACACGAATCCGCAGACGAGCAGGATCAGCGTGCCCGGCAGCATGAACATGGTGACGGAGAAGGTGGCTTTCGGGACGGCGCGGGCGGCGCGGCGGCGGGCGTTCTGGGCGTCCGTGCGGCGCATGTCCTCGGCGATGGCGATCAGGGTCTCGACGATCGGGGAGCCGAGTTCCTCGCCCTGCTGGAGGGCGGTCACGAACTGGGCGACCTGCTCGGAGTCGTTGCGTCGGCGCAGTTCGTCGAAGGCCTGGCGGCGGCTGACGCCCATGTCCATCTGTTGGAGGGTGATGCGGATCTCGTCGGACCACGGGCCTTCGTACTTGTCCGCCACCCGTTCCAGTGCCTGCCGGAAGCCGAGCCCGGCGCTCACCACGACGGCGAGGACGTCCAGGAAGTCGGGCAGGGTGCGTTCGATGTGGTCGCGTCGCACGCGGATCGCGGACCACAGGCCGACCTCGATCCAGAACAGCCCGAACGCGACCATCAGCAGCGCCGGTACGAACTGGTCGTTGATCAACAGGGAGAAGGCGCCGAGCCCGCCCAGGACGGCGTACACGGCCCGGCGGGCCGCGTAGCGGTCGATGGTCAGGCCGGCCGGGTTGCCGGCCATGTCGATCTGGCGGCGCTTGCGGGCGACGCGGTCCTGGCCCATCAGGCGCAGGACGAGCGGGGCCCAGCGGATGCCGAGGCGGTCGACGAGCGAGCCGACGGCGGTGGTGCGGGTGGCGCCGACTTCCAGGGCCAGGGCGAGGTCGCTGGGGAGTTTGACGTCGGCGCGGTAGAGGCGCAGCCCGTACAGGGCGCCGAAGACGGACAGGCCGAGGGCCAGGGCGAGAAGGAGTGCGGTCATCGGTCGCTGCCCCTCACACGTCGATCTTCGACAGGCGCCGGATGAGGACGAAGCCGAGGGCGAAGAGGCCCAGCGCGACGAGGACGGCGGTCTGCCCGATGAACGCCCCCGTCATCCGGTCCAGCGCGCCCGGCATCATCATGTCCACCAGCAGCAGGGAGCCCAGCCCGATGGCCGGCACCAGGTACGCGGTCACGGTCACCTGCGACAGCTGGGTGCGGATCTCCCGCCGCGTCTCCTTGCGCTGTTCCAGCGTCACCGTGAGGTTGCGCAGGCTGCCCACGATGGCGCCGCCGGCGCGGGCCGACAGGACCAGGGTGGAGACGAGGACGACCAGTTCCCGCGAGGGCAGGCGCTCGGTCAGCTCGCCCAGGGACTCCTCGATGGAGTGCCCGATGGCGAGCCGGTCGGCGACCCGGGCGAGTTCCTCCCCGGCCGGGGCCTCCAGTTCCTCGGCGGCGATGCCGATGGCGGTACGCAGTGCCAGGCCCGCCTGTGTGGCGTTGGCGAGGATGCGGGCCAGGTCGGGGAGCTGGTTGATGAACCGCTCCGTGCGGCGGGACCGCTGCCAGTTGAGGAAGGCGTTGGCGGACCAGAGCGCGATCAGTGCGGCCACCGGTCCGAAGAACGGGGCGAGGAACGACGCGAAGACCAGCCAAACCCCGGCCACGGACAGCAGCATGTAGACGAAGAACTCGCCCGGGGTGAGGTCCAGGCCGGTGGTCGCCAGTTTGATCTCGATGCGCCGGCCCAGTCGGGTGCGGCGCAGCCGCCGGTCGATCTCCCGGAAGCGGCGTCCGCGCCCCTGGGACTCGGGGGCGCCGCTCGCGGCGAGGCGCTCGATCAGGGCGGCGCGCTGGGCGCGGCCGGCGGAGTAGGCGTGTACGCCCCAGACCACGAGGAGGCCGGCCAGCAGGGTGGCGCCGAGGGTGAGGGAGACGGTTGTGTTCACAGGATGGTCCGAGTGGTCCGAGTGGTCCGTGCGGTCCGGGTGGCCAGTTGATCGTCCGACATGGCGACCCCGAAGGCCTGGGGAATCGGCTGGTTGTTCATGTAGAGGCGGTCCGCGATCCGGCGGGGCAGCGGGTAGTACTCGAAGTGGCCGTGGACGCGGCCGTCCGGGCCCATCGGCTGGGCCGCGAACCGGCACACGGTGGTGATGCGGAACGGTTCGCGGCCGTGCGAGTCGAGGATGGAGATCTCCGTGATGCGGCGCGAGCCGTCGCCGAAGCGGGTCAGTTGGACGACGACGTTGACGGCGCTGTTGATCTGGTCCTGGAGCGCCTCGAAGGGGATCTCCACCTCCGACATGGACGCCAGGGTCTGGAGGCGCATCAGGGCGTCCTCGGAGCTGTTGGCGTGCACGGTGGCGAGGGAGCCGTCGTGGCCGGTGGACATGGCCTGGAGCATGTCGAGGGTCTCGCCGCCGCGGACCTCGCCGACGATGATGCGGTCGGGGCGCATGCGCAGGGAGTTGCGTACCAGGTCGCGGATGGTGATCCGGCCGCTGCCCTCGACGTTCGGGGGGCGGGATTCGAGGCGGATCACGTGGGCCTGTTGGAGTTGGAGTTCGGCCGAGTCCTCGATGGTGATGATGCGTTCGCCCTCCGGGATCAGGCCGGAGAGGGCGTTGAGGAGGGTGGTCTTGCCGGTGCCGGTGGCGCCGGAGACGATCACGTTCATCTTGGCCTGGATCAGGCCCGACAGGAGCATGAGCATCTGTTCGTCCAGCGAACCGAGGCTGATCATCTCGTGCAGGGTGAACGCGCGGGGGAAGCGGCGGATGGTGAGGGTGGCGCCGGTGAGGGAGAGCGGCGGGATGATGACGTTGACGCGCTCCCCGCTGGGCAGGCGGGCGTCGACCATCGGATTGGCCTCGTCCACGCGCCGGTTGACGGTGGAGACGATGCGCTCGATGGTCTGCATGAGCTGTTCGTGCGAGGCGAAGCGCAGGGGCAGTTGCTCCACCCGGCCGGCGCGTTCGACGAAGATCTGGTCGGGTCCGTTGACCATGATCTCGGAGATCGAGGGGTCTTCGAGGAGCGGTTCGAGGACGCCGAGGCCGAGGGCCTCGTCGACGACGCGGCGGATCAGTTGGGCACGTTCGACGGTGGAGAGGACGGGCCCCTCGCGGCTGATGATGTGGCCGAGTACGCGTTCCAGACGGGCCCGGCGCTCGGTGGGCGCGAGCGCGGACATCTCGGCGAGGTCGATCTCCTCCAGCAGCTTGGCGCGGTACGAGGAGACCAGTCGGCCGTCGTCGCCGTGGCTGTGGCGGTCGTCGGGGGTGTTGACCCGGGAACGCAGGCTCATGGTCCGGTCACCTTCGGGTCGTCGTTGGGCATGGTGGCGGTGGCGGTGGCCGGGTCGATGGGGAGCCCGGGCACGATGGAGTTGATCGTGATGGTCGCGGTCGCGGTGACGGCGTCGGTGGTCGTGGCCACGACCACCTTGGCGCCCAGGCTCGGCTTCACCGCCGCCGCGCCCGCGGCCGCTCCGGCGCCCGGTTTACGGGCCTCGACGCGGGCGGCGGTGCGGGCGGCGGTCTCCGCCTGCTGGTGGACGTAGGCGACCCAGCCCAGCTGGATGCCGCACAGTGCGACGAAGAGCAGGATCGGTATGAACCCGATGTACTCCAGGGCCACTTGACCCCGGTCACGGCCACGGTATCGGCCAAGGTCACGGCCGTGGTCACGGCGCGAATCGGGGTGCGGATCGGAGTGCGGATCAGGGTGCCGGTTCACGTCAGTCCTCCTTCTCCAGCGCGGAGCCGCCCTCGCCCGTGATGGGGACGCCGATGTCGAGGCCGGGGAAGAACACGGGGACGTTGAGGTAGACGGTGGCCTTGTAGATGTCACCGGCCTTCCCGCATTCCGCGGTCATGTTCCAGGCGCCCCCGATGTACTTGCCGGCCGCTGCCACGCAGGCGTCGCGGCCGTGCACCGCCCCGACCCGGGCCGCCTCGTCCGCCGCGTTGCCGGCCAGCGAGAACGCGTACCCGATCAGCACGCACTCCCACACCGCCGCCACGAGCAGCAGGATCAACGGGACCATCCCGACGAACTCGACGGCCACCTGGCCCCGGTCCCGGTGGGCCTCCCGTACCTGACCCCACGACCTAACCCCTCCCCGTCTCCGCGCGGGCACCGGTCAGCCCTCCCGGCCGCGCCGCAGCCGGGCCAGGGGCCCGGACGGCCGGACCGCCAGTTCGGCGGAGCGCGGCGGCGGGACGGCGCCGTCGGCCGATGCCGCGGTGGTGGGGGCGGTGAGCAGGCCGAGTTCGCCGGCCAGGGTCCACAGGGCCTGTTTCACGGTGGAGCGGTTGTCGAGGTCCTGGACGCGGCCCGCGTCGACGACCGCCTGGAGTTCCTTGAAGGCGGCCGGGACGGGGGTGCGGGTGGGCCGGGTCTTGGTGATCTTCTCGATGAGGGCGGGTTGGATCTCGGTGTGCTTGCTCCAGCGGTTGACGACCATGGTGGTGTCCTCGGCCTTGCGGACCTGGAGGCGTTCCCACATGCGGACCAGCCGTTTCGCCGCGCGGACGGAGACCACGTCCGGGGTGGTGACGAGCACGGCGATGTCGGCCATTTCCACCGCTGCCGCGTTGGCGCCGGTCACCTGGGTGCCGCAGTCGATGACGACGAGTTCGTAGCGGCCTCGCAGGGCGGTCACGACGTGTCGGGCGGCGCGTTCGTCGACCTCCTCGCCGCGTTCGCCGTCGGCGGGGGCCAGCAGCAGCGCGAGTCCGGTCCGGTCGTCGTACACGGCGTCCTGGAGGACCCGGGGCGAGATGTCCTGGATCCCGGCGAGGTCGGCGATGGAGCGGCGGAACTGCACGTCGAGGTACGAGCCCACGTCCCCGCCCTGGAGGTCCATGTCCACCAGGGCGGTACGTCGTCCGGAGGCGGCCGCGGCGAGGGCGAACTGGACGGCCGTGAAGGTGGTGCCGACCCCGCCCTTGGCGCCGGCGACGGTGACCACCCGGCCGCCGGGTCCGGCGGGCAGGTCCGGGCCGCGGCCCAGGTGGCGGCGTACGCCGACGGCCCACTGGGCGGCGGCCTGGACGCGCGCGGCGAGTTCCTCGTAGGCGAGGGGGAGCACGATCAGGCCGCGGGCGCCGGAGTCCATGGCGGCGGCGAAGAACCCGGGTGCGGCGTCGGAGGACACCAGGACCACGCCCACGGCGGGGAAGCGGAGGGCGACCTCGCGAATGAGTTCCAGCGCGGGCAGCGGGCCGATCCGCTCGTGGACCAGCACCACCTCGGGCAGGTCGTCGAGGGATTCGGCGGCCAGCCGGGCGAGGGTGTCGAGGAGGGCGGTGGAATCGGGGACCGGGGTGGCCGGCTCGGTGTCCGGGAGCTGGCCGAGGAGGGTGGTGATGGCGCGGGCGGCGTCCGGGTCGCCGGACGCGGGGAGGATTCGGGTGGTCATCCGGGCCTCACTTGTCCCCGTCGAGGGTGTACGTGCGGTCGCTGGGGCTGGGCGCCGAATCGGTGCCGGGGGCCACCAGGGCCAGCCGGACGTGTTCCGCGAAGGATTCGGCGTACGCGACGCGCTGGGTGTCCTTGGTGTTCAGGGCGAAGGTGATCGGGACGGCCTCGGCGGGGCCCTTGCGGTCGCTGTCCTTGTCGAGGGCGGTGAGCTTGCCGACGCCCAGGACGCGGGCGTTGGCGACGATGATCACGGAGCGCGAGGGGTCGGTCTCCTTGGCGCCCTTGAAGGTGGCGATGATGTTGACCTTGGCGCCGGAGGTGATCTTGCCGGCCACGCCGGTGGCGGCGTCGATCATGATGGCGATCTCCTGCTCACCGGGCTGGAGCTGCGGTTTGTCGACGTACATGTCGCTCTGGAGCAGCGAGCCCTTCTTGAGCGTGGTGAGCGCGATCTTGTTCCCGAGTCCGCCGAGGTCGGTGACGGCCGTCTCGGACAGCCACCGTTTGGGGACCGTGACCTGCTCGAACTGGCCGGCCGTGAGCGCGCTGTACGGCGCGATGTCGCCCTTCACGCGGTAGGCGACGACCTCGGCCCCGACCTTGGAGTTGACGTCGCCGATCACCACGAGCACCCCGGCGAACGCCGCGAGGGCGCACAGGATCGACAGGAGGAGCAGGATGACGCCGCGGCGCTGGCGTGAGTTCATGGGCCGTACTACCTCGCCGTTCTTCGTTCGTTCGGGCCGGTGGTCAGGGTCTGGATCGGGATGTCGCGGCCGTGGGCGGTGGGGCCGTCAGCGGGGCGGAGCAGAAGCCGCAGCGGTCGCCGATGAGTTCGAAGCCGCACCATCGGCATTGCTCCCGGCGCACGGAGGCGACCAGTTGGTAGAGGACGGCCACGTCCGGGATGGCGGCGCCGAACTCGACGAGCTTCGACGTGGCCCACCAGACGGGCGAGTCGGCGGGCAGCGGGTTCTCCATGACGCCCTGCACCTGCCAGGCGGGGGCCAGTTCGGCGGTCACCCAGTCGGAGGCGAGTTGGCCGCGGGCGAAGGTGAGGTGGGTCGCGAAGCCGGGGCCGGCGGGGAGTCCCGCGGCGGCGCCGCCCGCACTGTGGGCGCCCGAGGACCCGGAGGTGCCCAGCCTGGCCAGGTGCGGGGTGGGGTGGGCGAGTACGGCGAACTGGGCGCTCGGTGACCAGGACCTGGCGTGCGCCTTGAGGCCGACCGGCACCCGGTCCAGTTTGGCGACGCTGCCGAGCAGGGCGCCCGCGTAGATGTAGTGCGGCAGCAGGCGGGCCGCGGAGGCCAGCACCCCGGGGCTGAAGTCGCAGACGCTGAGCTGGCGGAGCTGACGCACCAGCAGGGCCGTTCCCAGGGGCGGCAGATCGACGTCGAGGAGCGCGATCCGGTCGGTTTCGAGAATGGCCCGTACGGTGTGCAGCCGGCGGATGGTGGCGAGCGGCAGCCAGGGCGGTACGACGACCACGAGGTGGCCGTGTCGCTCCAGGAGGGCGGCGGTCTCGGCGAGGGCTCCGTCGAGGTCGACCTGGTCGGGCGGGCGCAGGACGGCGGCGGTCGGGGTGTGGCGGTCGGGGGCCGGCAGCACCAGATCGGCACTGGTGACAGCAATGGCGGTCGGCACGCGAATCCCCCCGTTCACCCTGTACGTCACGGGCGTTCCCACCCCCGTCACGCAGTCCCCACGTACGCGCACGACTGCGCGACGGCAAACGATCCGCGCAGCTCCCCCTTGCCTCAGCACCATATCCGCGTCCTCCCTGGCAGGGCAGGGCCTTGCGGATTCCCGTGCGCGGGAGCAGAGGGCGCAGGTGGCGAGAAATCCGGACATCGGGGATCGGCACACGGGTGACGTAGAGGTCATTTCAAGCCACATTGCCAAGACCCTTGACACCGGGATTGGTCTGGACCAACTTGGCTGCGGGGTACCCCACTTGCCCCTGTCACGCCTTTCACATCCCCTTCTCCCCCCACCGGAGCCTTCGTGAACCGCATACGCTCCCTCGCCCTGTTGGGCGCCGCCACCCTCGCCGCCGGAGGTCTGACCGCCCTCACCGCCGGTACGGCGCAAGCCGCCGACGTCAACGTCGCCCGGAACGGAGGCTTCGAGTCCGGCCTGTCCGACTGGTCCTGCACCGGCGGCGGCGGCGCCGTCGTGTCCTCCCCCGTCTTCGCCGGGGCCGGCGCCCTGAAGGCCACCCCGGCGGGCTCGGACAACGCCCGGTGCAGCCAGACCGTCACGGTCAAGCCGAATTCCACGTACACGCTGAGCACGCAGGTGCAGGGCTCGTACGTGTACCTCGGCGCGACCGGGACCGGCACCCAGGACGTGTCCACCTGGACCCCCGGCACGGGCGGCGGTTGGCAGAAGCTGTCGACCACCTTCTCCACCGGCCCCAACACCACCCGGGTGACCGTCTACACGCACGGCTGGTACGGCCAGCCGGGCTTCCTCGTCGACGAGTTCAGCGTCTTCGGCCCGGACGGGGGCGGCGGCACCGATCCCGGCCCGAGCGTCCCGGGCGCCCCCGCCGGGGCCGCCGTTTCCGGCCAGAGCGCGAACGCCCTCACTCTTTCGTGGAACGCGGTGGGCAGCGCCACCGGCTACCACGTCTACCAGGACGGCGTCCGCGTCCAGACGGTCTCCTCGGCCTCCGCGCAGATCTCGGGCCTGGCCGCCTCGACCTCGTACTCCTTCCAGGTGAGCGCGTACAACGCGGCCGGCGAGGGGCCCAGGTCCGCCGCGGTGACGAGCACCACCACGGGCGGCGGCGGCAACCCGAATCCGGGCGTTCCCAAGCACGCCCTGACCGGCTACTGGCAGAACTTCAACAACGGGGCGACCGTCCAGAAGCTCTCGGACGTCTCGGCGCAGTACGACATCATCGCCGTCTCCTTCGCCGACGCCACGACCACGCCCGGCGGCATCTCCTTCAACCTCGACTCGGCGGGCCTCGGCGGCTACACGGTGCCGCAGTTCAAGGCGGACATCGCCGCGAAGAAGGCGGCCGGCAAGTCGGTCATCCTGTCCATCGGCGGCGAGAAGGGCACCATCTCGGTCAACGACTCCGCGTCCGCCGACAACCTCGCCAACTCCGCCTGGGCGCTGATGCGGGAGTACGGCTTCAGCGGGATCGACATCGACCTGGAGAACGGCCTCAACCCGACGTACATGACGCAGGCGCTGCGCTCGCTGTCGGCGAAGGCGGGCCCCTCGCTCGTCCTCACCATGGCCCCGCAGACGATCGACATGCAGTCCACGCAGGGCGGCTATTTCAAGACGGCGCTGAACATCAAGGACATCCTGACCGTCGTCAACATGCAGTACTACAACAGCGGCGCGATGAACGGCTGTGACGGCAAGGTCTACTCCCAGGGCTCGGTGGACTTCCTGACCGCGCTGGCCTGCATCCAGCTCGAAGGCGGCCTCGCCCCCTCTCAGGTGGGCATCGGCGTGCCGGCGTCCCCGAGCGGCGCGGGCAGCGGCTACGTCTCCCCGACCATCGTGAACAACGCCCTGGACTGCCTGGCCCGGGGCACGAACTGCGGTTCGTTCAAGCCGTCGAAGACCTACCCGGGGCTGCGCGGCGCGATGACCTGGTCGACCAACTGGGACGCCAAGGCGGGTGGCACCTGGTCGAACGTGGTGGGTCCGAAGGTCCACAGCCTGCCGTAGGCGGTAGGGGTGGGGGTGGCCGTGACCGCGGTCACATTGGCCGGTTTCGAATTCTTGACCCGGACATGCCATGAGAGCACGCTGTGCGCGTCCGCACGGCACCCCCACCTCCCCACCCAGGAGAACGCATGCGGCTCCACACCCGCCGAAGGGCCGCCGTCACGGCGGCCCTGCTGGCGCTCGCCCTCGGCGCACCCGCCTACGGCCTGAGCGCGACGGCGTCCACCCCACCCACCCCGTCGACCGCGACCCAGGACGAGGCGATCGTCCAGTACGAGATCCAGGGGCCGTCCACGGCCGTCGAGCGCACCGCCCTGCTCCGCACGGGCGCCTCCATCGACGAAGTGGACGCCCGCTCGGTGGTCGTCAGCGCCGACCCGATGCAGGCCAAGAGCCTGCGCGCCCTCGGCTACAGACTCACCGCGCTGCCGGGGCCGCCGGACCGCTCCGAGCGCGGCGTCGCGGCGAGCCCGATGGACTTCCCGTCCGCCGACTCGAAGTACCACAACTACGCCGAGGCGAACGCGGAGATCGACCAGCGCATCGCCCAGTACCCCGGGATCATGAGCAAGAAGGTCATCGGGAAGTCCTACCAGGGCCGGGACCTGATCGCGATCAAGATCAGTGACAACGTCGCGACCGACGAGGCCGAACCCGAGGTCCTCTTCACCCACCACCAGCACGCCCGTGAGCACCTCACGGTCGAGATGGCCCTGTACCTGCTCAAGGAGTTCGGCTCCAAGTACGGCACCGATTCCCGCGTCACCAACGCCGTCAACGGCCGCGAGATCTGGATCATCCCCGACCTCAACCCGGACGGCGGCGAGTACGACATCGCCACCGGTTCCTACCGCTCCTGGCGCAAGAACCGGCAGCCGAACTCCGGCTCCTCGTACGTGGGCACCGACCTGAACCGCAACTGGGACTACAAGTGGGGCTGCTGCGGCGGTTCCAGCGGCAGCAAGAGCTCCGAGACCTACCGCGGGGCCGCCGCGTCCTCCGCGCCCGAGGTCAAGGTGGTCTCCGACTTCGTCCGCAGCCGGATCGTGGGCGGCAAGCAGCAGATCAAGGCCGCCATCGACTTCCACACCTACAGCGAGCTGGTGCTGTGGCCGTTCGGGTGGACGTACAACGACACCGCGCCCGGTCTGAACGCGGACGACCTGGCGGTGTACAAGAAGATCGGCACGAGCATGGCCAACAGCAACGGCTACACGCCGGAGCAGTCGAGCGACCTGTACATCACCGACGGGACGATCGACGACTGGCTGTGGGGCAACCAGCGGATCTTCTCCTACACCTTCGAGATGTACCCGTCCGAGTCCGGGGGCGGCGGCGGCTTCTACCCGCCCGACGAGGTGATCGACCGGGAGACGGCGCGCAACAAGGACGCCGTGCTCCAGCTCCTGGAGAACGCGGACTGCATGTACCGCTCGATCGGCAAGGAAGCGCAGTACTGCACGCAGTGACCTGACCGCCGCTCCACCCCGACGGGGGCGCCCCACCGCCAGGGGGGCGCCCCTCCCGCGCCCCTCCCGCGCTTCGGCCGCGCGCGGGCCCCCGCGGCGGCCCGCGTCAGCCGAGGACGGCCAGCGCGTCGATCTCGATCAGCAGCCCTGCGGGCAGGCCCACGTACACGGTGGTGCGGGCGGCCGGGGCCTGCTTCAGGCCCTGCTCCTCGAAGTAGGCGTTGTAGAGCGCGTTCATCTCGCCGAAGTGGTCCGTGTCGGTCAGGTAGACGCGGATCATCATCACGTCGTCCCAGGTCGCACCGCCGGCCTCCAGCACGGAACGGACGTTCTCCAGCGTCCGGAGGGTCTGGGCGCGCAGGGTGGGCCCGGCGGGGGTCGGCGGCTGTCCCTCGACGTGCGGGAGGAAGCCGACCTGGCCGGCGACCTGGAGCAGGTTCCCCTTGCGCACGCCGTGCGAGAACCTCGCGGGCGGGGTGGTGTGGGTGTCGGGGGTGATGGCGATCTTGTCGGTCACGGCGTGTCCTCCTGTGCGGGTTCCTGTACGGGTTCCTGTGCGGGTTCCTGTACTGGGCCTTGGTCGGCGTCCTGGTCCGGGTCCCGGGCGGCGCCCGAGTACTCCCGGCTGATCGTGTCGGCGCTGCGGCGCACCAGGGGCAGCAGTTCGAGCAGCGCGTCGGCGCCGACCACCACGGTGGGCGCGGAGACCGACATGGCGGCGACGACCCGCCCGTCCGGCCCGCGCACGGGCGCGCCGACGCAGTTGACGGACTCCTCGTGACCGCCGAAGTCGGTGGCCCAGCCCTGTTCCCGCACGAGGTCCAGCTCGCGCAGGAAGGCCTGGGCGTCCGGGGTGGAGCGGGCGGTGTAGGCCGGGTAGTCGATCCGGTCGGCCAGCGCCCGGCGTTCGGCCTCGGGCAGGTCGGCGAGGAGGAGCTTGGCGACGGCGGCGACGGTGAGCGGGACGGGCCTGCCGATGCGGGAGTACATGCGCACCGGGTAGCGGCTGTCGACCTTGTCGACGTACACGACCTCGTCGTCCTGGTGGAGGGCGAGGTGCACGGTGTGGCCGGTGAGCCGGTTGAGCTCGACCAGGTGCGGGTGGGCGATCCCGCGGATGTCGAGGTTCTCGATGGCCTCGGCCGCGAGGGCGAAGATGCGGGCGCCGAGCCGGTAGCGGCCGTCCTGCTGCCGGTACACGAAGCCCTGTTCGTGCAGGGTCCGCAGCAGTCGCAGGGCGGTGCTCTTGTGCACGCCGAGGTCCTCGGCGACCTCGCCGAGGCCGGCGGGGCCCCGGGCCAGCGCGGGGAGGATCCGCAGGGCCCGCTCCACCGATTGGCTCACGCCGTGTCCTCTCGCAGCGGGCCGCCGTCGCGGGCTCCCGCGGCGGGGAACGGAAGGGGAACGGAACCGACACCGTTGACCCGTCGTCATCCGGGATGTTAGACAGCCACAGGCACCACCCGCAACGCACGTTGCGTCACACGCAACGCGAGAGGATTCCGCATGGGCAGCGAAGCAGTCCGACGTCTGGCCGACGAGCCGGTCGACCACCGGTTCAAGGGTCTCCCCCCGGACGCCGAACGCGCCTCCCTCACCGTCGGGCAGCTCGCGGCCGAACGCCGGAACCTGCACACCGGCGGATTCACCACCCCCGTCCTCACCCTCGACGCCGAGGCCCTCGCCCACAACCTGGCGGCGCTGGAGACCTACGCCGAGCGTCACCACCTGGCCTTCGCCCCGCACGGCAAGACCTGCATGGCCCCCCAGTTGTTCCAACGCCAGTTGGACCACGGGGCCTGGGGCATCACCGCCGCCGTGCCCCACCAGGCCCGCGTCTACCGCGCTTTCGGCATCGGGCGGATCTTCCTCGCCAACGAGCTGGTCGACCCCGCGGCCCTGGCCTGGGTGGCCGACGAGCTCGCCGCCGATCCCGAGTTCCGGTTCGTCTGCTACGTCGACTCCGTACGCGGCGTCCAGTTGATGGACCGCGCCCTGCGCGGCCGGCCGGCCGTCGTCGACGTGGTCGTGGAGCTCGGCGCCGGCGAGGGGGCCCGGACCGGCGCCCGCACCGACGAGGACTGCCGCGCCGTCGCGGACGCCGTCGCGCAGACCGACACGCTGCGCCTCGTCGGCGTCGCCGGCTACGAGGCGGAGGTCCCGGACGCCGACCCCGAACGCGTCCACGCCTACCTGCGCCGGCTCACCGGCCTCGCGGTCGAGTTCGACAAGGCGGGCCGGTTCGCCCCGGACGTCGAGGAGATCGTCGTCAGCGCCGGCGGCTCCGCCTGGTTCGACGCCGTCGCGGACGTCTTCGCCGCGATCCCGGAGCTGTCGCGGCCCGTCCTGAAGCTGCTGCGCTCCGGCGCGTACGTCTCGCACGACCACGGCTGGTACACCCGCCTCACCCCCTTCAACCGGATCCCGGAGGAGGGCGGGCTGCGGCCCGCGTTCCGCCTGTGGGCCCAGGTGGTCTCCCGGCCCTCCCCCACCCAGGCCTTCGTCAACGCGGGCAAGCGCGACGTCGCCTACGACCTCGGGCTGCCGGAGGCGGAACTGGTGCGCGACGCCCTCGACGGGACCGAGCGCCCGGCCAACGGCGTCCGGGTCGTCAAACTGTCCGATCAGCACGCCTGGTTGGAGACGGACTCCGCCGAGGACGTCCGGGTCGGCGACTGGGTGGCCCTCGGCATGTCGCACCCGTGCACCATCTTCGAGAAGTGGCCGCTGATCCCGGTCGTGGAGGCCGACGGCACCGTCACCGACTACGTGCGCACCTTCTTCTAACCGTGGACCTCGTCATCCGGGGGGCCCGCGTCGTCGACGGCACGGGCGGGCCCTCGTACCTCGCGGACGTGGGCGTGCACGAGGGCCGCGTCGCCGCGATCGGGAGGCTCGGCGCCGGCCGCGAGACCCTCGACGCGCACGGCCTGGCCCTCGCCCCCGGGTTCGTCGACATGCACGCCCACAGCGACCTCGCGCTGCTCCGCGACCCGGACCACGGCGCGAAGGTCGCCCAGGGCGTGACCCTGGAGGTGCTCGGCCAGGACGGCCTGTCCTACGCACCCGTCGACGACCGCACCCGCACCGAGGTGCGGGCGGCCATCGCCGGATGGAACGGCCCGGGCGACGACGTCGACTTCGACTGGCACGACGTCGGCGGCTACCTGGACCGCCTCGACGGGGGCGTCGCGGTCAACGCCGCCTACCTCGTGCCCCAGGGCACCGTGCGCGCGACGGTGCTCGGCTGGGACGACCGTCCCGCGACCCCCGCCGAACTCGACCGGATGCGCGCGCTCGTCGCCGACGGCCTCGCGCAGGGCGCCGTCGGGATGTCCTCCGGGCTGACCTACACCCCCGGCATGTACGCGTCCGGCGCCGAACTGGCGGAGCTGTGCGCGGTGGTGGCCTCGTACGGCGGCTACTACTGCCCGCACCACCGCTCGTACGGGCGCGGGGCGCTCGCCGCCTACGCCGAGATGGTCGAACTGGCCCGCGGGGCCGGCTGCGCCCTGCACCTCGCGCACGCCACCATGAACTTCGACGAGAACGAGGGCCGAGCCGGGGAGCTGCTGGACCTCCTCGACGCGGCGCTGGCCGACGGCTGCGACGTCACCCTCGACAGTTACCCGTACACCGCCGGCTGTACGACCCTCGTCGCCCTGCTCCCGAGTCGGGCCGGCGCGGGCGGCCCCGAGGCGGTCCTCGCCCGGCTCGCGGACGACGCCGAGGCCGAGCGGATCCGGTACGCGCTGGAGGTGGAGGGTGCGGACGGCTGCCACGGGGTTCCGGTGGACTGGTCGACGATCGAGGTCTCGGGTGTCGGCGATCCGGCGTTCGACGCGTACGTCGGCACGCGCCTGACCGGTTGGGACGCGGCCCGGCGGCTGTTGCTGGGGGACCGGCTGCGGCCGACGATCCTCCAGCACGTGGGGCACGAGGAGAACGTCCGCGCGATCATGCTGCACCCCGCCCACACCGGCGGCTCGGACGGCATCCTGCGCGGCGCGAAGCCGCACCCCAGGGCGTACGGCACCTTCCCCCACTACCTGGGGCACTACGTGCGCGAGCTGGGGGTGCTCACCCTGGAGGAGTGCGTGGCGCACCTCGCGGGCCGGCCGGCGGCCCGGCTCCGGCTGCCCGACCGGGGGCTGGTGCGGGTCGGGTACCGGGCGGACCTGGTCCTCTTCGATCCGGACACGGTCGCGGCCGGGTCCACGTACGCGCGTCCGCGGGTGCTGCCGACCGGGATCCCGTACGTCCTGATCGACGGGCGTTTCGTGATGCGGGACGGTCGCAGGACCGACGTCCTGGCCGGGCGTTCGGTACGACGGACGCCGTATTCCGGCCGCTGACGGTTCAATTGAGCCGCTTACGATGTGCGGCATGCTCGCCTTCGCCCCCGCAGCCCTCCTGTTTGTCTTCTTCTGTGCGAGTGTGCGGGAGGACCGGCGGCGATTTCGCAACGCGGTCCTCCTGGGCCTCACCTTCATCAGCCTGGCGATGGCCCTGCTCTTCCAACTCACGCACCTCCCCGACACGCTCGCCAGGATCGTCGCGGTCGCGGTGTTCCTGGTGCCGGCCGTCGGGGTCGTGGCCCTCGCCTGCTTCCTCGTCGCCAACGGGGTGACCATGGTCCGCAAGGAAGGCCGCAGCCCGGGCAACCTGCTGTCCCTGCTCGCCGGTCTGGCGATCTTCGCGGTACTCGCGCTGGCGGTCGTCGCGATGGCGAGCGGCTCGACGAAGGTCGCCGGGATGACCGCCATGGTCATCATGATCGCGGTCTACGTCTCGTTCCTCTTCGTCTGCTTCCTCGCCTACGCCTACCTCTACGGGCGGATCCGGGTGCGCGGCGACGTCGACTACGTGGTGATGCTCGGCTCCGGCCTGATCTGCGGGGACCGGGTCCCCCCGCTGTTGGCCTCCCGGCTGCGCAAGGGCATGCGGATCTACGTGGCCCAGTGCGCCCGCGGCGGCACGGCCCCGCTGCTGCTTCCCTCGGGGGGCAAGGGGTCGAACGAGAAGGTCGCGGAGGCCCGGGCGATGGCCGACTGGCTGATCGCGGAGGGCGTGCCGGCGGACCACGTCGTCCTGGAGAACCGCTCCCGCACGACGGAGGAGAACCTCACCTTCAGCAGGACCATCATGGAAGAGGGGAAGGCGGACTACCGCTGTGTGGTGGTCACCAACAACTTCCACGCCTTCCGCGCGGCCATGATGGCCCGCAAGGTCGGGGTGAACGGCCAGGTGCTGGGCTCCCCGACGGCCGCGTACTTCTGGCCGAGCGCCACGATCCGCGAGTTCGTCGCGGTGTTCGTGGAGCACAAGGGGGTCAACCTGACGGTCTGCGGCACCCTGTTCGCCTTCGGGGTCCTGCTGACGCTGCTGGCCGGCTAGTCGGGGCCGGGGCGGCCGGTTTCGGGGCCCGGAACGGGCCGACGTGCGTTCATGGGGATGTCGCCGCACGATGGGGGCCAGGGGGCACTGGAGGAGGTACGCGATGGACAGTGAATCGGACCAGCGGCCCAGCCGACCGGCCCACCTCTACACCGGGGCGGAGCGTCCGTTCGACCCTGAGGACCTTGTGATGGCGCGCGGCCAGGAGCCGACTCCGGAGCGGCTCGAAAAGGCGCGTCAGATGATCGAAAAGGAGGGTCCGGCGGCGCTGGAACGCTACCTCCCGTAGCGCGCGCCTCCCGACCGGGCGCCGCCACCCGTCCCGACACGTTCGCGACGCGTCGGGCGGCGCCCGCGTCAGTGGACGGATGGCCCCGTCCTCGCCTGTGGCCAGAGGTTGTGCGCCCGCCCCCTTGTGCTCGAACGCCTGCGCCTGCATTAATGAATGAACAGTCATTCATTAATGAATCGAGCGAACGATGGCAGGACGACCGAGGGGCGTGGACGACGCGACGATCCTGCGCGCCGCCGTCGACGTGATGGGACGGACGGGGCCGGCCAAGCTGACGCTGGCCGCCGTGGCGCGCGAGGTCGGGTTGGTGCCCGGCACGCTCGTCCAGCGCTTCGGATCCAAGCGCGGACTCCTGCTCGCCCTCTGCGAGTACGGCGTGCGCGGCGTCGCGGAGCTGCGCGAGCGGACGGTACGGGAACACGCCTCGCCCCTGGACGCCCTGGACGCGCTGATCGCCGCGGCCTGGAGCCCGATGGCCGGCCCGGAGGCGTACGCGAACCACCTGGCGGCCCTGTGCACCGACCTGACCGACCCGGAGTTCCGTCTGCACGCCCTGGCCGCCCAGCGGGCCCACCACGAGGCCTGCCACACGCTGCTGACCCGCGCCGCGGCCGCCGGCGAGCTGCGCCCGGACACCGACACCACCGCGCTCGCGGCGGCCGTACAGGCGGCCGTCACGGGGGCGGGGCTGCTGTGGGCCGTCGACCACGAGGGCACGTTGGCGGGGCGCCAACGCGCGGCCCTGTCGGCCGCCCTGGAACCACACCGAACCAAGCGAGGGGACCCGTCTTGAGCACCGCCACCCGCACCTTCCGCACCGCCGTCACCATCGGCGTCAGCCTGGACGGCTTCATCGCCCGCCCCGACGGCGACATCGAGTGGCTCACCAGCCGCGGCGAGGAGGCCGGGGACTCGGGCTTCGAGGAGTTCATGGCCGGCATCGACACCCTCGCCATGGGCCGCAAGACCTACGAGAAGGTGCTGACCTTCGGCTTCTGGCCGTACGAGGGCAAGCGCGTGGCCGTCCTCAGCACCACCCTGACCACGGACGACCCGCGCATCACCGTCCACCGCACCCTGGACGACCTGCTGGCCACCCTGACCGCACAGGGCGCGAAGAACGTCTACGTGGACGGCGGGCTCGTCGTCCAGACCTTCCTGCGCGAGGGCCTCCTGGACGAACTCACCCTCACCACCGCCCCGGTCCTGCTGGGCTCCGGCATCCCGCTCTTCGGCCCCCTGCACGCGGACGTGGACCTGACGCTCGACTCGGCGAAGGCTCTCGGCGGGGGCTTCACCCAGGCGACCTACCGGGTGGACCGGGCGTGCCGCGCGGGCGGGGCCGCCGCCCCCGCCCGTCCCCCGAGGTGACGAGCGCAACACGATCGTCACCGCCCTGCGCACACACCCGTTCCGCAGGGCGGGACCGGCGCCTGACCCGCGTTTCCAAGGAGGGACCGCGCCGCCACCCACGCATCGCGCGTAATGGGGCAAATCCTCCCCCTCTTCGTGGTGCGCAATTCGAAGCGGGTCCGCGGCGGGCCCCGTAAGCTCCCGTCATGCAGGTGATCCAGTCAACGAAACTCGCCAATGTCTGCTACGAGATCCGCGGGCCCGTGCTCGAAGAGGCCATGCGGCTCGAAGCGGCAGGTCATCGCATCCTCAAGCTCAACACCGGCAACCCCGCGGCCTTCGGCTTCGACTGCCCGCCGGAGATCCTTGAGGACATGCTCCGCAACCTGGGCAACGCCCACGGCTACGGGGACGCGAAGGGACTGCTCTCCGCGCGGCGCGCGGTCGTGCAGCACTACCAGACCAAGGGCATCGAGCTGGACGTCGAGGACGTCTACCTCGGCAACGGCGTCTCCGAGCTGATCCAGATGTCGATGCAGGCGCTGCTCGACGACGGCGACGAGGTACTGGTCCCCGCACCGGACTACCCGCTCTGGACCGCCTCGGTCAGCCTGGCCGGCGGCACCGCCGTCCACTACCGCTGCGACGAGCAGGCCGACTGGATGCCGGACCTCGCGGACATCGAGCGGAAGATCACCGACCGCACCCGCGCGCTCGTGATCATCAACCCGAACAACCCCACCGGCGCCGTCTACGACGACGAGATGCTGCGCGGCCTCACGGACATCGCGCGTCGCCACAACCTCGTCGTCTGCTCGGACGAGATCTACGACCGGATCCTGTTCGACGGCGCCACGCACACGAACACCGCCGCCATCGCGCCGGACCTGCTGACCCTGACCTTCAACGGGCTCTCCAAGAACTACCGCGTCGCCGGCTACCGGGCCGGCTGGATGGCGGTCTGCGGCCCCAAGCAGCACGCCTCGTCGTACATCGAGGGCCTGACGATCCTGGCGAACATGCGACTGTGCGCCAACATGCCCTCGCAGCACGCCGTCGCCACCGCCCTGGGTGGCCGGCAGTCGATCGTCGACCTGGTCCTGCCCGGCGGACGGCTGCTGGAGCAGCGCGACACCGCGTACGACCTGCTGACGCAGATCCCCGGCATCACCTGCGTGAAGCCCAAGGGCGCCCTGTACCTCTTCCCGCGGTTGGACCCGTCGGTCTACAAGATCAAGGACGACCGGCAGATGGTCCTCGACCTGCTGCGATCCGAGAAGATCATGGTGGTGCACGGTACGGGCTTCAACTGGCCGGAGCCCGACCACTTCCGCATCGTGACGCTGCCGAACGCCAAGGACCTGGCGGACGCGGTGACGCGGATCGGCACCTTCCTCGACGGCTACAGCCAGCCGTAGGAGCGGGAGGGCCGGCCGGATCCCACCGATCGACCGGATCAAGCACAACTTTAGAACCAATCCAATGTAGGATGGCTTCCTGACCACGCAGGAGGCCTCCTCATGTACGAGCCGATCCGCACCAAGTCGGTCGTCCACCGTATGGACGGCGGCCGCGACTACCCGCACAGCAGCCGCGGCGAAGCGCTGGACATCCAGCTCGCCGGGCACCTCTCGGCGTTGCTCGCCGTCACCGACGACCTCGGGCTCGACGAGGCCGGCGACCGGATCGCCGAACAGGTCACCCGGCTGCGCGGCGCCCGACCCGCCCGACTGCGCCGGCCGCGGGCGGACAACACCGCCGCGCTCCACCAGCGGGCGCACGACCTCGCCGCCCGCGCCCTGCTCGTCGCCGCGTCCCGCGCCGACACCACCGCCGCGATCCTCGCCGCCGAGCGGATGGACGCGCACGCCGCCGCCCTGCGCTCCGCCGACGCGGACCTGGCCGGCGCCCACTGACGGCCCCGGTCCGGGGCCGCGGAGGCTCCGGACCGGGTGCCATGTACCGGCGCGGGGCGCGATCAGACCGGGTGCGACGCACCCGGACGATCCGACCCGGTGCCGCGCACCCGCGTGTCGAGACCCGGTGCCGTGCACCCGGGCGCTCGGAGCGCCGGGGTTCGGGGCGGACCGCTCACGGCGTGCCCGCCGAGGGCGTGGGGCCGAACTCCGCCCCCGCCACCCCGCACCACGGCACCTTCGCCGCCGGCCACACCGGGCCCACCACCTCGGCGTGTTCCGTCGCCCCCCGCGCCACCCCGGGAATCCTGGCCAGCGCCTGGGCCGCACGACCGCCCGGCTCCGGCTCGGCGCTCTCGCGGAACTCCACCGTGACCAGGTACGCGCTCACGCCCGGGACCCGGCCCGTGACGTCGACCCCGGCCACCACCCTGCGGCCGACCGGATCGACGCGGCACGAGGTGACCCGCACGTCGTCCACCGCCGCCCCCGGCGGGACCTCCGGCGGCTCGGCCGGCCCCTCGCCGCTGGCCCACACGTACAGGCCCAGCGGAGCGAACACCAACATCCCGGCCAGCACCACCAGACCGACCAGCCAGCCCTGCCACTTCAACGCGCTCACGCCCATGGCACGATCCTCCCGGCAGCCCGCCCCTCCCACCAGCACCCAAGGGCCCACACAGCATTTCGAAGCGGGATCGCACGGACGCCGGCCGTCCACTCGACGCGGTCGCCCGACGGGCCCTGGCCGAAACGCGTGACGGCGGACCTCCGTTTGCAGGAGGTCCGCCGTCAGCAGACGCACACGACATGCCCGGAAGCGCGAACGCTCCTGACGATGGTCACGTGCTGCGGTGGGAACCGCTTGGTCGGGGGCTCCCACGTTCTCGGGCCCCGGACGGGGCGGGCGGGTCAGCCCAGGCGCTCGACGAGCGCGTGGTACTGGTCCCACAGTTCCTTCGGCGTGTGGTCGCCGTAGGTGTTCAGGTGCTCGGGGACCAGCGCGGCCTCGTCGCGCCAGATCTCCTTGTCGACCGTGAGGAGGAAGTCCAGGTCGGCGGCCGGCAGGTCCAGGCCGTCGGTGTCGAGGGAGGCCACGGTCGGCAGGACGCCGATCGGGGTCTCGACGCCCTCGGCGGTGCCGTCGAGGCGCTCGACGATCCACTTCAGGACGCGGCTGTTCTCGCCGAAGCCCGGCCACACGAACTTGCCCGCGTCGTTCTTGCGGAACCAGTTCACGTAGTAGATCTTCGGGAGCTTCGCCTGGTCCTTGCCCTTGGCCACGTCGACCCAGTGGCCCATGTAGTCGCCCATGTTGTAGCCGCAGAACGGCAGCATGGCGAAGGGGTCGCGGCGCAGCTCGCCGACCTTGCCCTCGGCGGCGGCGGTCTTCTCGGAGGCGATGTTCGAGCCGATGAAGACGCCGTGGTTCCAGTCGAAGGACTCGGTGACCAGCGGCACGGCGGAGGCGCGACGGCCACCGAAGAGGATCGCGGAGATCGGGACGCCCTTGGGGTCCTCCCACTCGGGCGCGATCGTCGGGCACTGGGAGGCCGGAACGGCGAACCGGGCGTTGGGGTGGGCCGCCGGGGTCTCGCTGTCCGGGGTCCAGTCGTTGCCCTTCCAGTCGATCAGGTGGGCGGGCGACGTCTCGGTCATGCCCTCCCACCAGACGTCGCCGTCGTCGGTGAGCGCGACGTTGGTGAAGACGGTGTTGGCGTACATCGTCTTCATGGCGTTGGCGTTGGTGTGCTCGCCGGTGCCGGGCGCGACACCGAAGAAACCGGCCTCGGGGTTGATCGCGTACAGGCGACCGTCCTCGCCGAAGCGCATCCAGGCGATGTCGTCGCCGACGGTCTCGACGGTCCAGCCGGGGATCGTGGGCTCCAGCATCGCGAGGTTCGTCTTGCCGCAGGCGGACGGGAAGGCGGCGGCGATGTACTTGGCCTCGCCCTGCGGCGGGGTGAGCTTGAGGATCAGCATGTGCTCGGCCAGCCAGCCCTCGTCGCGGGCCATGACGGACGCGATGCGCAGGGCGTAGCACTTCTTGCCGAGCAGGGCGTTGCCGCCGTAGCCCGAACCGTAGGACCAGATCTCGCGGGTCTCCGGGAAGTGCGAGATGTACTTGGTGGTGTTGCAGGGCCACGGCACGTCGGCCTGACCCTCGGCGAGCGGAGCACCGAGGGTGTGGACGGCCTTGACGAAGAACCCGTCGGTGCCGAGCTCGTCGAGGACGGGCTGTCCCATGCGGGTCATGGTGCGCATGGCGACCGCGACGTAGGCGGAGTCGGTGATCTCGACGCCGATCGCGGAGAGTTCGGAGCCGAGGGGGCCCATGCAGAACGGGACGACGTACATCGTCCGGCCCTTCATGGAGCCGCGGAAGATGCCCTGCCCACCGTCCGTGCCGGTGAAGAGGGCCTTCATCTCGGCCGGGGCCTTCCAGTGGTTGGTCGGGCCCGCGTCCTCCTCCTTCTCGGAGCAGATGAAGGTCCGGTCCTCGACGCGCGCGACGTCGGAGGGGTCGGAGGCGGCGTAGTACGAGTTCGGGCGCTTGGCCGGGTCGAGCTTCTTGAACGTGCCCTGGGCGACGAGCTCCTCGCACAGGCGCTCGTACTCGGCCTCGGACCCGTCACACCAGACGATCCGGTCCGGCTCGGTCAGGGCGGCGATCTCGTCGACCCAGGAGGTCAACGCCTTGTGCTGCGTCGGGTTGGAAGTGGGAGCCGCGTTGTCGCGCGCCACGATCGCTCCTTGTTGAGGGGTTTGTTTGGTGTTTGCCCCGTGGGGGCTGCGACCCGGACGCTTCGCGCTCCGCTCATCCGGTGCCGACCGCACTCATCTGATCATCCGGTGCATGTGCGCATATGTCCAGGGGGCTTCTCACGTGAGCATCGCCACTCGCGTCAATCTTCCGTAAAGAGGACTGACGGAAACCTACGGACCCGTAGATAGCATGTGGCCATGACTTCTGACGCCGCCGCCGCTCCGGCATCCGAGGCCGCCCCGGCCGATCCGGCCCACCCGGTCGTCGAGGCCGTCGAGGCCGTCGAGTCCGCCCTGGAACACAAGCCGCTGCTGCGCGGCTGGCTCCACCTGGGAATGTTCCCCGCCGTGATCGTCGCCGGCCTGGCGCTGATGGCCTTCACCGACTCGACCGAGGCGCGCGTCGCCTGCGGGGTCTACATCCTCACGGCCTGCCTGCTCTTCGGCGTCAGCGCGGTCTACCACCGCGGCACGTGGGGCCCCCGCGGCGAGGCGATCCTGCGGCGGCTCGACCACGCCAACATCTTCCTGATCATCGCGGGCACCTACACCCCGCTGACCGTCCTGCTGCTCCCGCCCTCCACGGGGCGGACCCTGCTGTGGGCGGTGTGGATCGCCGCCGGCGCCGGCATCGCCTTCCGCGTCTTCTGGGTCGGCGCCCCGCGCTGGCTGTACACGCCCTGCTACATCGCCATGGGGTGGGCGGCCGTCTTCTTCCTCCCCGACTTCATGCGCACCGGCGGCATCGCCGTCCTCGTGCTGGTGATCGTCGGCGGGCTGCTCTACAGCGTGGGAGGGGTCATCTACGGCATGAAGCGCCCCAACCCCTCCCCCCGCTTCTTCGGGTTCCACGAAGTGTTCCACTCGCTGACGCTCGCGGCCTTCGTCGCCCACTACGTGGGCATCTCCCTCGCCGCCTACCAGCACTGACGTCGCCGGGCGGTCGGTCCGCCGGCGATGCCACCGGACCGACGCCGGACGCGACTGCGGGGCGCGACCGCGGACGCGACTCCCCCGCCCCTCGGGCTCAGGGGTGCGCGCCGCCCACCTGCTCGGCCAGTTCGGCCGGTTCGGTCGTGGGGCGGGCGCAGACGAAGTGCCGGCAGACGTACGCCGTCGGGAGGTCGTCCGTCAACGCGCGGTCGACCAGCAGCGGGAACTCCGCCGCGCCGCCGTCCGCCGCCAGTGGCAGACCGACCGCCACCACCGCGCCGGGAGCCGTCCCCAGCAACGCCGTCCGGTGCAGCGCCGCCGTCGCCGGATCCTCCGGATGGCCCACCACGGCCACCTCGCGCGGCCCGTCCATCAGCGCCTCCGCGACCGCCAGCCCATGCCCGATGAAACGCGGAACCCGCGGCCCGAGCGCCTGAACCACCCCGAGCGCCCGCTCGGCGGCCGTGCGGTGCGCCTGCGAACCGGAGTGCGCGGCGTACGAGAGCAGCGCGCCGGCGGCGGCTGTCCAGCCCGAGGGCGCCGCCGTGTCCGTCGGGTCCTGGGGACGCCGGATCAGCTTCTCGGCGTCGTGCGCCGTGTCGTACAACGAGCCGTCCTCGGCGGTGAACCGGTCCAGCACCAGGTCCACGAGGAAGCCCGCGAACTCCAGCCAGACCCCCTCGCCGGTCACCGAGGCCAGCGCCAGGAAGCCCTCCGCGACATCGCCGTAGTCCTCCAGGACCCCGGCGTTGAGGCCGACGATCCCGTCCTTGCTGGTGCGGGCCAGGCGGGGCCCGGCCGTGGCGTCGAAGTGGACCCGCACCAGCAGGTCGGCCGCCTCGGTGGCGCGCTCGACGAGATCGGGCCGCTCGAAGAACGCCCCGCACTCGGCGAGCGCCGCGATGGCCAGCCCGTTCCAGGCGGCCACCACCTTGTCGTCCCGGCCGGGCGCGGGCCGCCCGGAGCGAGCCGCGAGCAGCCGGGCCTTGATGTCGGCGACCTTCGCCGCGTCCAGGGCCGGCCCGTCCTTCGGGAGTTGCAGCACGGAGGCGCCGTGCTCGAAGGTCCCCTCCTCGGTCACCCCGAAGCAGGCGGCGGCCGCCTCCCCGTCCTCCTCGCCGAGCACCTCGCGCAACCGCGCGGGCGTCCAGGCGTAGTACGCGCCCTCCACGTGCCGGCCGGTCGACGGGTCCTCGCTGTCGGCATCGAGGGCGGAGGCGAAGCCACCCTCGCGGGTACGCAGCTCCCTGACCATGAAGTCCGCGGTCTCCAGCGCCACGCGGCGGGCGAGCTCCGACCCGGTGGAGCGCCAGAGGTGGGCGTAGACCCGGCACAGGAGCGCGTTGTCGTAGAGCATCTTCTCGAAGTGCGGCACGACCCACTCCCGGTCGACCGCGTACCGGGCGAACCCGCCGCCCAACTGGTCGTAGATACCGCCGCGGGCCATCGCCTCACAGGTGTCGGCGGCCATCTGCAAGGCCCCCTCGGCTCCGGTCCGGGCGTGGTGGCGCAGCAGGAACTCCAGCACCATGGACGGCGGGAACTTCGGCGCGCCGCCGAACCCGCCGCGGGTGGAGTCGTACTCACGCGTCAGCGCGAGCAGCGCACGCGCCGCCTCCTCGGGCCCGGGAGCCTCGGCCTTGCCGTAGTCCAACTGCCTCTCGGACAGATCGCGCGTGATGCGCGACGCGACCTCGGCGACCTCATCGGGCCGGCCGACCCACGCGGTGCGCACGCCTTCGAGCACCTGGGTGAAGGAGGGCATGCCGTGCCGGGGCTCGGGCGGGAAGTAGGTGCCGAAGTAGAACGGTTCGGCCTCGGCGTTGAGGAACACCGTCATGGGCCAGCCGCCCTGCCCCGTCGCGGCCTGTACGGCCTCCATGTAGACGGCGTCGATGTCGGGCCGCTCCTCGCGGTCCACCTTGACGTTGACGAAGTGCTCGTTCATGTAGGCGGCGGTCAGCTCGTCCTCGAAGGACTCGTGGGCCATGACGTGGCACCAGTGACACGCGGAATAGCCGACCGAGAGCAGAACGGGCACATCACGCCGTCGTGCCTCCTCGAATGCCTCCGGCGTCCAGGGCCACCAGTCGACGGGATTGTCGGCGTGCTGAAGCAGATAGGGCGAGGTCACACCAGCCAACCGGTTCATACGGCCCAGCCTCTCACAGCGTCTGACGCGACCAACGAAACCCTCACGAGCCCGCCCCGCTTGGCTGAATTGCACGTATGAGTCATCCCGTGGCGGGCGGCTCCTTCCCCTCACGGTCGGCGTCGAACTTCTCCCGGCGTTCCTCCAAGTCAGGCGGCCCGACACCTCGGAACAGTAGGCTGGGCGCAGCAGCGCCGGACCTGCCGAGGCCCCTCGAAGGAGGTACACCATGACCGCCGAGATGGTGGCGCCCGCGTGGATGCATTCGCAGATCAGCGCGGAACAGTACGACTCTTGGTCCGAGGAGCAGTGCGCCGGCATCGAGATCGTGGACGGGATGGTCGTCGTGAGCCCGAGCGCCTCCAAACGGCACAACCGGCTGGCGCGGGTCCTGGCCAATGCCCTGGACGCCGCCGCGGGCCCGGACTGGAACGCCGACACGGACTTCGACGTCCGTCTGCAGGACGTTCCGCTCACCAACCGCCGTCCGGACGTCATCGTGTACCGGGCAGAGACCATCGACCTCACGCCTACCCGCCCCGAGCACGTACTCCTGGTCGTCGAGGTCGTGTCACCCGGTTCGGAGACCACGGACCGGATCGTCAAGGTGGACCAGTACGCCAAGGCCGGCATTCCGTTCTACTGGCGGGTCGAGCAGGCCGCCACCGGTGTCCCGATCGTCTACACCTACGTTCTCGATCCCGCCACCAAGGCTTACAGGGACGGCGAGATGTTCACGGGCACGGTGAAGGCCACCGCGCCTTTCTCCGTCACGGTTGACCTTGGGGTCCTGTAGGGACCGAGAAGTCGCCCCTCACCGTCTTCCATCGAAAGCGGCGGGGCACTGGGATCGCGTGCCGGAATTTCCGTGTTCATGCCGGCAGAGCTGATCAGTGAGCTGCGATCTCGAACCGGTCGCCGTGGACTTTCCAGCTACATCACCGAGGCTGTCAGGCACCCGCTCGCCATGGACGGACTCGCCGAGATCGTGGCATCCCACGAGGAGGAACACGGCGCGCTCACCGAGCAGGAGATCGCAGCCGCCCGGCGCGAACTGTTCGGAGTCGAGGACGCGCGGGGCGCCGCGGCGCGCTTGAAGTGGGTGCTCGCGTACTCGGAGCGACGGACCGCCGCGACGCCCCGCCGCCGGCCGATCACCTCAGCAGCGGGGCCAGGGCGTGTTCCCAGGTGGCGCGGGTGGTGGGCCAGGTGGGGGCGCAGTCGCGGGTGCGGGTGGCGAGGTCCGGGTGGCGGTCGGGGGCGGCGCCGTGCAGGAGGCAGAGGTAGGCGGCGGCGCGGTCGGCCGGTGGGGCGTGTTCGTCCTCGTCGGGGGCGGTGTCCGGCTCCCGCGCCGCGAGGAGTTCGTACTCCTCGGCGGCGGTCCGCAGGGCGCGTTCCCCGTCCGGGCCCTCGCGGAGCAGCATCAGGGCCGCGAAGCGGTCGGCGGTGTTCTCCTCGTCGGGGTCGGGTCCGACGGGGAGTTCGAGGGCCTCGACGAGGGCGTGGCCCGCCTCGTGGTAGACGCTCTCGGCGACGATCGCGCCGACCTTCTCGTCCGTCGTGAGGAGTTCCCGGTCCTCCGCCATGTCGTCGTAGCAGAGGTCGATGCGGTGCGCGGCGGGGTCGTAGGCGGTGCCCTCGCCCGCGCAGGAGCGGGCGACGACGGTGACCCGGTCGGGGAGGTCGAGGTAGGCGTTCAGGCGGGTGACGGCCCGGTCGGCGTGCTTCCCGTCGCGCAGGAAGGCGGCCTCGCGTTCGTCGCCGGCGGCGGGGGCCTCGTACCGTACGGCGAATCCGCGCGGTGCGGGTGCGCAGCCGCCCGAGAGCAGGGCCGTCGCGAGGGCGGCGCAGAGCGAGGCGGTCAGTGCGGCGGGCAGGACACGGTGCCGTTCCGCGCGGCGGCGTTCCGCGCGGCGGCGTTCAGCGCGGCGGCGTTCAGCGCGGCGGCGTTCAGCGCGGCGGCGTTCGGCGGCGCGCGTCGGTGTCCCCGTCATCGTGCCGCCCCCACCACACTGTCGGATGTTCGGATCAGCCTACTGATCTGTCCGGGAGGCGCGGCCGGGCAGCTCCCCCGGCGCCCGGCCGTACATATATGCACGCGGTCGACCGAAGACGCGCCAACTCCCTCTGAACCGGTTCGGATTCCCTCGCGCTCGCGACCGTCCCGCAGGACACTTGGGGCACGTTGCCGGAGCGCTCTGAGGGGGATGCCGATGCGGGACAGTCATCGTGTGGAGGCCGAACGGCTTCTGGTGCGAGCCGTGGACGAGGAGGAGCGCCGGGCCGCTCCGGGGGCGCCGGTCGACAAGGCGGCCCTGCTGGCGCGCGGCCGGGAGTCCCTGGACACGCTAGCCGCGAGCGCCTCCGAGGAGTACGAGGCGTACGTGCGCGCCCTGGACGAGGCGGCGGCCGGGGACCAGTCGCTGGGCGAGGCGTTCCGGCGCGCGAACAGTTCGACGGCGTTGCTGGTCACGGCGGTCGGGGCGGTCGCGGCGGTCGGGGCGGACCTGGCCTTCGGCGTGGCGGCCGGTACGGCGTTCAGTACGGGCATGGTCGTGGGCGTCGCGGGGGCGGCCACGACGGCGGTCAAGGTGACGGCTCTTCACCTGCCGGCGGCGAACCGGCGGGCCGGGGAGGCGGGCAGGCCGGGCGGTCCGGAGCAGTTGAGGCTGCAGTGGCTGTCGGCGCTGGAGGTGCGCGGCATTCGGCCCTTTCTGGAGCAGCAGCGCCTGGTGGCGACGGCGGTGCGCAATCCGCCGCGCGTCCGGTCGGGCGTCAACGGTGGCGCGGTCGGCCTCGTGAAGCAGACGACGGGCTCCGGGCCGGCGCTGCGCGGGACGGATCGCAGCGCGGAGGCGCGGCGGCGCAGTGTGCTGGAGCAGTCGTTCAATCAACTCCCTCGCACGGACGAGGGGTTCACGGGTCGCCGGGCGGAACTGACGCGTATCGCGCAGTGGGTGCAGGCGGCGCGGGCCAGTACCGAGACCCGGCCGGTGGTCGTGGTGGTGCACGGCGAGCCCGGTTCGGGGCGTACCGCGTTGGCGTTGCGGGCGGCGCACGCGCTGCGGGACCAGTTCCGCGGGGCGTGCGTGGTGGACCTGCGGGGCGGTTCCCCGTACGGCGGCGCCGCGGAGGCCCCGCTGTCGACGCGGGAGGCGTTGTTGCACCTGCTGAACCGGCTGGGCGCCCCGCGCGAGCAGTTGTTGTTCCGCGAGGGGGCCTCGGCGGAGCAACAGGTGCGGCGGCTCGGGGAGTTGTATCACCAACACCTCCAGGGGCTGCCGGTGACGGTCGTGGTGGACGACGCGGTGGACGCGGCGCAGGTCCGGACGCTGGTTCCGGAGCGGTCCGACAGTCTGGTCCTGGTGACGGCCTCCGGCCCGCTGGAGTTGCCCACCGACCTGGCGGCGTGGGTGCACCAGCTTCCGCTGGCCCGCCTGTCGGAGCCGGAGGCGGCCGAGGTGCTGCGCGCCGGCGCGGAGGCGGCGGGCGGTCCCGCGTACGGCGAGGAGGCCGTGCGGGAGTTGTCGGTGCTCGGTGCGGGGCTGCCGTTGGCGCTGCGCGTGCTGGCTCCGCTGGGGGAGGCAGGGGCGGCCGGGGGCTCCGGCGGCACCTTGGAGCACGCGCTGGACCTGGCGTACGTACGGCTGCCCGAGGAGCGGCGTCGGCTGTTGCGGCGCCTGACGCTGGCCGGGCGGGCCTCGCTCGGGCCGTCCGCGGCGGCGGCGCTGATCGACGCGGACCAGGTGGAGGCGGGGCGGCTGCTGCGCGAGCTGGCGCGGGCGGGCCTGCTGGACCCGGTGCGCGGGGAGCGGTACCGGATGCACGACGCGGTGCGTGCGTACGCGGCGGCGCGGTTGACGGCCGACGAGGACCGGGCGGAGGCGGCGGCGGCCCACGAGCGGCTGATCCGCAACTACGCGCAGCTCGCGGACTCGGTGATCCGGATGGTCGACGGGAAGATGTCCACCCGCGCCAACCACTTCGGCGGGCACGGCTTCGCCTCGTTGGACGCGGCGCTGCGCTGGCTGGACGACGAGTCGAGCTTCATCACGGCGGCGCTGCGGCACTCGCAGGACGTGGATCAGCAGGCGGTGCTGGACCTGCTGGGCGCGCTGTGCGACTTCTGTCTGCTGCGCGGGGACCTGTACCGGCTGGGTGAGATCAACGAGCTGACCCAGGCAGTGGAGGCGGGGCAGCGGGGGGAGCCGGGGCGGGGCGGCCGGATGGCCCGCTCGGTGCAGTGGCGCACGGGCATCGCCGCGCGCCAGCTCGGCGACCTGGACAAGGCCCGCACCACGTTGACCTCGGTCGTCGACCAGTACATGGAGGCCGAGCAGGAGGCGGGCGCGGCGATGGCCCTGGTGTCGTTGGGCATCACCCTGCACCACCAGGGCAACCTTCCGGAGGCGGCGGCCCGGCTGCGCGAGGCGCTGGCCCTCCAGGAGTCGCCGGAGCTGGCGGGTGACCGGGCGTGGGGGTTGCACGCGCTGGCTGCGGTGCAGCGGGACCGGGCGGAGCTCGGGGAGGCGCTGACGCTGCTGGAGCGGTCCATCGCCCTGCACCGGGAGAGCGAGAGCGTGCACGGGGAGGCGTGGGCGCACTTCCAGCTAGGGCAGGTGTACCTGCGGATGGGTGCGCCGGAGCGGGCGGAGCCGGAGCTGCGGCTGGCCCTGGAGATGTACGGGCGACCGGGGCCAGGCCTGGGCTTTGACCCAGTTGGGCCGGGCGCGGGTGGTGGACGGGGACCCGGGGCCGGCGCTGGAGCGGCTGCGGGACGCGCTGGCCCGGCACCGGCTGGCGGAGGACGCGCGCGGCGAGGCGTGGACGCTGTACTACCTCGGGCAGGCGTTGGAGGAGGACGGCGAGCGGGACAGGGCGGTGCGGGAGCTGGAGCGGGCCCGGACGATGTTCTCCCGGATGCGGGACGTGTACGGGCTGGCGCACGCCCGGCACCACTCGGGGCGGGTGACGCGCGACCAGCGGGCGGCGCAGACGGGGAACCTGCGGAACTCCGGTTTCGCCCGCCAGCTGCTGGTGGACGCGCGGGCGGACTTCCGGCGGATCGGGCTGGCCCACGGTGAGGGCTGGACCTGCCTGGAGCTGGCGATCGTGGACGCGGGCAACGCGCGGGTCCCGCAGGCGCTGGGGCTGTGCGAGGAGGCGGCCCGGCTGTTCGCCTCGTACGGGGACCTGCGCGGGGAGGACTGGGCGCGTTTCCTGCGCTGCACGATGCTGCCGTACGCGGTGCCGTCGGTCCCGGGCGCCTCGGACGAGGCGCGGGCGGAGCTGGCTCGGCTGGCGGCGGCCCCGCACCCGCTGCGTGACCGGCGGCTGGAGGACTGCCTGGAGACGTACGGGGTGATCCTGGGGCGGGGCGTGGATCCGGCGGAGGGCTGGCAGGCGTGGCGCCTGGGCATGGTCCCGAACCTGCGGTCGCGGGAGGTCATGGGGGTGCCGGTGGTGCCGGTCGCCTGACGGCCCGGACGGGACCCGCCGGGGACCGGCGGTCCGGGCGTCCCGGCGCCTGCCGTGATCGCGCACGCGTACGTGCCACCGCACGCGTACGTGCCACCGCCCCACCGGTCCGCGGGTGGGGCGGCGGTCGTCGCGCGTGCGTCCGACGCCCGCGTGGGCCCCGCGGGCTCAGGGGCCCGCGGGGCAGGGGCCTACGGGGCCCGCGTGCCGTCCGTCGCCGTGCCCTTGGCCGCCGGTTCGGGGGCTTCCTTGAAGTCCACCCGGCCCATGTGCCTGCTCATCGACTTCATCAGGCCCCACACCCCGAGGGCGAGGGCCGCGAACACGATGAAACCGAGGATTCCCGGGGTCACCTTGTTCTTGTCGAAGGTGTCGCCGGCCAGCGGGAGGAGCTGGACGATTGCTTCCTGCGTAGCGCTCATGACTACGCATTCTCCCGGATGCCCGCGAAGAGGTCGGACTCGGGGAGGGAAGTGTCCACCAGCGACTTCGCCAGTTCGTACTCCTCGGTCGGCCAGACCTCCTTCTGGATCTCCATCGGAACGCGGAACCAGCCGCCGTCCGGGTCGATCTGCGTGGCGTGCGCGATCAGCGCCTTGTCACGGATCTCGAAGAAGTCCGCGCAGGGGACGTGCGTGGTCAGCGTGCGTTCGGTGCGCTCGAACTCCTTCCAGCGCTCCAGCCACTCCCCGTAGGGGGACTCCAGGCCGCGGGAGAGCAGCGCCTCGTGCAGGGCGACGGTGCGCGGCTTGTTGAAGCCCTGGTTGTAGTAGAGCTTCTGCGGCTGGTAGGCCGGGCCGAACTCGGCCTCCGGGTACTTCTCGGTGTCCGCCGCGCCCTCGAAGGCCACCATGGAGATCTGGTGGGTCATGATGTGGTCGGGGTGCGGGTACCCGCCGTTCTCGTCGTACGTGGTGACGACCTGCGGCCGGAAGGCGCGGATCTTCTTCACCAGGCGGCCGGCGGCCTCGTCGACGTCGGCGAGCGCGAAGCAGCCTTCGGGCAGCGGCGGCAGCGGGTCGCCCTCGGGCAGCCCGGAGTCGACGTAGCCGAGCCACTCCTGCTCGATGCCGAGGATCTCGCGCGCCTCGTCCATCTCCTTGGCGCGGACCTCGTGGATGTGCTCCTCGATGTACTTGTCCCCCTGGAGCTTGGGGTTCAGGACGGAGCCGCGCTCACCGCCGGTGCAGGTCACCACCAGCACGGGCACCCCTTCGGACACGTACTTGGCCATGGTGGCCGCGCCCTTGCTCGACTCGTCGTCGGGGTGGGCGTGGACGGCCATCAGTCGAAGCTGCTCGGTCAAGACAGGATCCTCTGGTACTCGTCTGGCAAAAGGGAAGGCCGGTGGGCGCCTTCTATAGTCACTCCTCCCCTCAACAAACGGAGACGAGGGAGATTCCCGGCACACTCGTCCCGGGGGACGAGGCCCCGCACGCGGTGCCCGTGTACATGCGGTCCGACCAAGGTAATGCGTGCCCGGGCCGCCCTTCGCCGGTTTTCCCGGGCCCTCGGATTCCGCTTTCACCGCCCGCGCCGACGGCCCCCTGATTCCGCCCCGGACCGGGGGGCGTGACATCCTCCGGTTACGGTGACCGGACCGGAGGAGCGAGGCTTCCCGGCCCTCGCGAAAGGAACGATCGATGAGCACGGTGCGCGAAGGACTGCCCGAGGGTCGCTACGGCCGGTCGGCGGACGAGCGCGCGGACCGGAAGCTCAAGATCGTCGGGTCCGTGCTCGGGGTCGGGCTGCTGGGCGTGGTCGGCTGGA
The DNA here is from genome assembly GCF_001279725.1 of Streptomyces sp. WM4235. Taxonomy (GTDB): domain Bacteria; phylum Actinomycetota; class Actinomycetes; order Streptomycetales; family Streptomycetaceae; genus Streptomyces. The sequence continues at coordinate 33,375 of NZ_LGDE01000426.1, forward strand.
TCGGCTGGGACTACGTCGGCGGGCAGACCGTCAGCGCCGAGGTGATCAAGTTCCAGATCGTGTCGGACAGCGAGGTCAAGGTGCACCTGGAGGTCCGCAAGGACACCGGGGTGACCGGGGTCTGCACCCTCAGTTCCCAGGACGAGGGGCACGGCGAGGTGGGCCGCGCCGACTTCACCTTCGGGCAGCGGGACGCGCGCGTGGACGAGGTCGTCTCGCTGAAGACCACCGGGCGGGCGACGATGGTCGAGCTGGTCGGCTGCCAGGCCGCCGGCGCCGCCTCGTAGGCCGTCCCTTCCGGATCCCGCCCTCTCGGATCCCGCCCTCTCGGATCTTGCCGGGTCGGATCTTGCCGGGTCGGGCAGCCCGGGGGCCACGGCCCCGCCACCGACCGGTACTGACCGTTCCTGACCGGTGGCGCCCATTACGGATCGGTAGCGCGCCACGCCCGGGAAGATTGCCCTCGCACCCCGCACCAGGCGTGTGACCTGCGACGCCGCCCGGCCCGGCGACGCGCGATGACACACTTCATACACAGGGTGTCCTCCCCCTTTTCTTCCCGAATTGTTAGGCTCGTGGTTTCGTCCGCCGCTGGCGGCTTTGAAGTCCCCTGTACCGACGAGGAGCACCCGTGACCCAGACGAGCGAGAGCGTCACCTGGCTGACCCAGGCGGCGTACGACCAGCTGAAGGCAGAGCTGGACTACCTCTCTGGTCCCGCACGCACGGAGATCGCCACGAAGATCGCAGCTGCCCGCGAAGAGGGCGACCTGCGTGAGAACGGCGGTTACCACGCGGCCAAGGAGGAGCAGGGCAAGCAGGAGCTCCGGGTCCGCCAGCTGACCCAGCTCCTGGAGAACGCGAAGGTCGGCACCGCCCCCGCCTCCGACGGCGTGGTCGCCCCCGGCACTCTCGTCAAGATCGCCTTCGACGGCGACGAGGACGACACCATGGAGTTCCTGCTGGCCTCGCGCGAGTACGCGTCCTCGGACTTCGAGACCTACTCCCCGCAGTCCCCGCTGGGCACCGGCGTGATGGGCAAGAAGATCGGCGAGGACGCCTCGTACGAGCTGCCGAACGGCAAGACGGCGGCCGTCAAGATCCTCGACGTCAAGCCCTTCACCGGCTGAGCACCCGCGCACGTCGAGAGCCCCCGCCCGGATCGGATCCGGGCGGGGGCTCTCGCGTGACCGGGCTCTTCCCGCACGCCTCCCGGAAGCCGACGCCGCCCGTCCTTCACGGTCCGAATCAGGCCGAAACCTGGCCGGATTCGCATCACGAACGTCCACACATGGCGAGTAGCTTCTCTCGTGCTCACCCGAACAAGACATCGAACAAGGCGCCGACCGAGGCACCGCACGAGGCGAACACCCCACCGCGCATGAGCGAGGAGCGAATTGTGAAGGGCGTATTCCGATTGGCGGGAACCGCAGCCGCGGCCGTCGCGCTTGTTTTCACCAGTGCGCTGACGGCCCAAGCGGACGCGCAGGCGTCGGGCACGGTGAAGGCCCCCTATGCAAGCGGCGGCAAAGTCGTCGGCTCGGCCAACCTCAACGGCCCCAACGCCCCGACCAAGTTCTGCGTCACCTTGCTGGCGGCGCACCCGTACACCCCCGACGTCGCGATCTCCACGACCTGCAAGACGATCTCCGCGGGCAAGGTGACGACGAAGGCGGCGATTCCGCCGTGCGGCAAGTACGCCACCTTGGCGAGCGCGAAGGTGAACGGACGCATCACCTTCTACAAGAAGTCCGGGTACACGCTCTTCTGCTCGTGAGTACGAGGAAGCCCGCCGGATGCGATCGGCGGGCTTCCCGATGCCGTCCGTGTGATGCCGTCCGCGCTTTCAAGGGACGGAATCAGGAGACGGAATCAGGCGTCCACTCGGCGGTACTTGCGGACCGCCAGCGTGCGGAACACCGCGATGATCACCACTGACCAGATGATCGAGGCCCACACGGGATGCAGCATCGGCCAGGCGCCGGTCACCGACAGCGGAACCCCGTCGATCGTGTTGCCGAACAGCCCGCGGGACGCCGCCACCGTGGCACTGAACGGGTTCCACTCGGCGACGTACTGGAGGAACCTCGGCATGCCGTTGACCGGGACGAAGGCGATCGAGATGAAGGTCAGCGGGAACAGCCAGATCAGACCGCCCGAGGTCGCCGCCTCCGGCGTCCGCACGGTCAGGCCGATGAGGGCGCCGATCCAGGTGAACGCGTAGCCGAGCAGCAGGAGCAGGGCGAACCCTCCCAGCACCTTGCCGATGTTCTCGTGCGTACGCCAGCCGACGATCAAGGCCACGCCCGCCAGTACGGTCAGCGTCACCGCCGTCTGTACGAGGTCGGCGAGGGTGCGGCCCGTGAGCACGGCGCCGCGCGCCATCGGCAACGAGCGGAACCGGTCGATGAGCCCCTTGTGCATGTCGTCGGCGATGCCGGCGCCCGCGCCCGCCGTGGCGAAGGTGACGGTCTGCGCGAAGATGCCGGCCATGAGGAATTCCTTGTAGGCGCTCGCGCTGCCCGCGGGCGCCCCCGGAACGTTGATGGACCCGCCGAAGACGTACGTGAAGAGGACCACGAACATCACCGGCTGGATGAGCCCGAACAGGATCATCTCGGGGATCCTGCTCATCCGCAGGAGGTTGCGATGTGCGATGACCAGGGAGTCGGTCGTGCTGCTCACTTCACCTGCTCCTTCCGCGCCGTGTCGCCCTCGGGCTCGGCCCCGGTCGTGGCCGCGGTGCCGTCCGGGGCGCCGTTCCCCGCGTCCCGTTCCGCCGCGTGGCCGGTCAGCGAGATGAACACGTCGTCGAGCGTGGGCCGGCGCAGTCCGATGTCGTCGATCTCGATGCCCCGGCCGTCGAGTTCGCGGATGATCTCGGCGAGCAGTCTGGCGCCGCCGGACACCGGAACGGTGAGCTTGCGGGTGTGTTCCTCGACGCCGGCCTCGCCCTTGCCGAAACCGGCGAGCACCGCGCGCGCCGTGGCGAGGTGGTCCCTTTCGTGGACGACGACCTCCACCCGCTCGCCGCCGGTACGGGCCTTGAGCTGGTCGGAGGTGCCGCGCGCGATGACCCTGCCCCGGTCGACGACGCAGATGTCGTGGGCGAGGTGGTCGGCCTCCTCCAGGTACTGGGTGGTGAGCAGCAGGGTGGTGCCCCCCGCCACGAGTTCGCGGATGATGCCCCACAGTTGCTGCCGGTTGCGGGGGTCGAGTCCGGTGGTCGGCTCGTCCATGAACATCACGGGCGGGCTGACGACGAGCGCGGCGGCGAGGTCGAGGCGCCTGCGCATGCCGCCCGAGTAGGTCTTGGCCGTCCGGTCGGCGGCCTCGGCGAGGTTGAAGCGCTCCAGCAGTTCGGCGGCGCGGGCCTTCGCCGCCTTGGAGTTCAACTGGTAGAGCCGGCCGACCATGTGGAGGTTCTCGCGGCCGGTGAGGTACTCGTCCACCGCCGCGAACTGGCCCGAGAGGCCGATGGAGCGGCGGACCTGGTCGGGGTTCTCGAGTACGTCGAACCCCGCGACGAGGGCTCTGCCGCTGTCGGGTCGCAGGAGGGTGGTCAGGACGCGCACGGCCGTGGTCTTGCCCGCGCCGTTCGGGCCGAGAAGGCCCAGGACGGTTCCTTCGGGAACATCGAGGTCCACGCCGTCCAGAGCCCGTACGTCACCGAAGGTCTTCACCAGGCCTTCGGCGTAGATGGCGCCTGGCATAAGGATTCTCCCAGAGCGAATCGGGTGTTTCCCGGGCAAATCTTATGGGCGGGACACGAGTTCCGCCCGGCTTCGCGAAGACTCGACCGCCCGACTCCGGGCGCGCACGAGCCGAGCCGGTACGGTATCGCGTCATATCGCGTACCGCCATGGGGCGGGGAGTTCCGTTCGGATGTGCGAGGCCCCGCGCGTCCCGCCCCGATCGGGGACCCGCCGCGAGTGCCGACGCGACGGCGCCCCGACCTCAGCTCATGACCGTGTACCCCGCGGCGTGCAACGACCGCGCGACCTGGGCGCAGTGCTCGGGCCCCTTGGTCTCCAGGTGCAGTTCCACCTCCACCTCGGTGAGTCCCAGCCGCGGATCGGTCCGGACGTGACTGACGTCCAACACGTTCGCGTCCACCGTCGACAACACCCCGAGCAGACCGGCCAGCGCTCCGGGCCGGTCGCTCACGCGCAGCCGCAGCGAGAGGTAGCGGCCGGCCGCCGCCATGCCGTGCCGCAGGATCCGCTGGAGGAGCAGCGGATCGACGTTCCCGCCGGACAGGATCGCCACCACCGGGCCGCCGCCGTACAGTTCGGGCTCGCTCAGCAGCGCGGCGACCGGACTGCAGCCGGCCGGCTCGACCACGAGCTTGGCCCGCTCCAGGCAGAGCAGCAGGGCGCTGGAGAGCGCGTCCTCCGACACCGTGCGGACGTCGTCGAGGAGTTCACCGATGATCTTGAAGGGGACGTCGCCGGGTCGGCCGACCTTGATGCCGTCCGCCATCGTGTTCGGGTTGTCGATCGACACCGGGTAGCCGACCTTGAGCGAGGGCGGGTACGCGGCGGCGCCCGCCGCCTGCACGCCGATGACCTTCACGTCGGGCCGCAGCGCCTTCACCGCGACCGCGACGCCGGCGGCGAGCCCGCCCCCGCCGATGCCGACGAGGATCGTGCGCACCTCCGGGCACTGCTCCAGGATCTCCAGGCCGACCGTGCCCTGACCCGCGATGATGTCGCGGTGGTCGAAGGGGTGGATGAACACCGCCCCGGTGCGGTCGGCGTGTTCCTGGGCGGCGGCGAGGGTCTCGTCGACCACCTGCCCGTACATGATCACCTCGGCGCCGTACTCCTGGGTCGCCGCCACCTTCGGCAGCGGCGCCCCCACGGGCATGAACACCGTGGAACGCACGCCCAGGAGGGACGAGGCCAGCGCGACGCCCTGAGCGTGGTTGCCGGCACTGGCCGCGACCACACCGGCGGCGCGCTGCTCGGGGCGCAGGCCCGCGATGCGCACGTACGCCCCGCGCAGCTTGAAGGAACCCGTCCGCTGGAGGTTCTCGCACTTGAAGTGGACCGGAGATCCGGTCAGCGCGGAGAGGTGTCGACTGCCTTCCATCGCGGTGACCCGCGAGACGCCCGACAGCATCTTCTGGGCCCCCCGGACGTCGTCGAGGATGACCTGGGGGACGGGCGTCGGCACGCGGTAGTTCATGTGGCCAGTCTCGCAGTCCGCGCGGATCGGGGCGCAGGACGTCGAACCCGTGAGACGGGGCCCGGGAAAGGGGGGACCCGCCGCCAGGGGTGGGAAACCGGCCGACCGGGGATCGGGACGCCGGGGGCGGGATCACGCCAATCGCGACGGCGCCCGCGCTCCGTCCGGCGATGGTCGTATCAGTTCTCGTACGAGGCGTACGAGCCGCCGCACGGCCGCGTACTCTGTCCCCCATCCTTGTCGGACCCACGCGAAGAGAGCCCACGGCCATGCCCTCCATCCCGGCCAGTTCCGACCTGCCCACGGTGGCCGAAACGCCCGCCCAAGCCGGTCTCCTCGACGCGCTCCAGCACCAGGTGGCGGTCTTCGCCCGCCGGGCGGAGCAGACCCGCCTCGGCGGAGTCGGTCAGGCCCGCAACTCGATGGACCGAGCCGCCTACCTGCTGCTGAACCGACTCGACCTGGAAGGCCCGATGGGCGTCAAGGCGCTCGCCGGCGGCATGGGCATCGACTCGTCGACCGTCACCCGCCAGGTGGCCCCGCTCGTCGACGGCGGCCTGGTCAAGCGGACCTCGCACCCCGAGGACGGCCGGGCCGTGGTGCTCGCGCTGTCCCCGCGCGGGCTGGCGCGGCTGGAGGAGGTCCGGTCCTCGCGGCGCGAGCTGATGGCTCGCGTGACCGACGGTTGGACGGAGGAGGAGCGCGAGTCCTTCACCGGGCTGCTGACGCGTTTCAACCTGTCGCTGTCGGAGCTGATGGCCTCCGTCGCGGACGCGGGCCCCGCTTCCTGAACCCCGCCGCCGCCCGGTCCCCGGGGCCGCCCGCCCCACCGTACGGATCCGGCCGTGTCCGACCCCTTGACCAAGGCGGTGCCCCCGACCGCACTATGTGAGCCATGGGGGTTGTGGACCACCGGGCAAGGCCCTACGCGGAGTTCGAGGCCTTCGTCGCGGGTGCGGCGGGCCGGCTCCTGCACGTCGCGATCCTGCTGACCGCGGAACCCGAGGACGACCCGGCCGTCGCGCGCCGGCTCCTCGCGGGCGCCCTGGCCCGTACGTACGCGGACTGGCGCAGGCTGCGCGGCGACGACCCGTACGACCACACGCGGCAGGAACTGTGCGCCGCGTACGCCCGCACCGCCCGCCGCCGGCCCTCCGGTACCGGGCCGCTCGCGCGGCTGGTCCCGCTGGAACGGCTCGTCCTGGTGCTGCGCGTGTACGAGGGCGTCGCGGAGGAGGTCACGGCGGCGCAGCTGGGGCTGCCCGCCGAGCGGGTGCACGCGCTGTGCAACCGGGCCGTCGCGGCCCTGCGGGACGCGGCGCCCGCCCCCGGTCGGGAGGCGGCGTGAGCGCCTTCCCCGACCGCAAGGCGGCCCGGGTGCGGGAGCTGATGGAGGGTCCCCACCCGACGGTGCCGGTCGGGCTGGCGGCGGCCGCCGCGGCCCGCGGGGACCGGCTCCTGCGCCGCCGCCGGGCGCTGCGCCGGTTCGGTTGGACGGTGCTGTGCGCGGCGGCGCTCGCGTTCACGGTGTGGGCGGCGCTGACCCGGCCGTGGGCGACGCCGCCGAGCGATGTCTCCCCGCCCCTGGAGGGCTGGTGACGACCGCCCGGCGGCATCCGGCGAAGAGGGGACCTAGCCCAGCGCGCGGGTGAGGTCCGCGATGAGGTCGTCGGCGTTCTCGATGCCGACCGAGAGGCGGATCAGGTCCGCCGGGACCTCCAGGGCCGAGCCGGCCACCGAGGCGTGGGTCATCCGGCCCGGGTGCTCGATGAGGGACTCGACGCCCCCGAGGGACTCGGCCAGGGTGAAGATCTTCGTACGGCCGCAGACCGCGATGGCCTCCTCCTCGCCACCGGCGACCTGGAAGGAGATCATGCCGCCGAAGTTGCGCATCTGCTTGGCGGCGACCTCGTGGCCCGGGTGCTCGGGCAGGCCCGGGTAGAGGACCTTGGTGACCTTCGGGTGGCGCGCCAGCACCTCGACGATCTTCGCCGCGTTCTCCGCGTGCCGGTCCATGCGGACGGCCAGGGTCTTGATGCCGCGCAGCACGACCCACGAGTCGAAGGGACCGGCCACCGCGCCCATGGCGTTCTGGTGGTAGGCCAGCTCCTCGCCGAGCGCCTCGTCCGCCGCGACGAGCGCGCCGCCGACGACGTCGGAGTGACCGCCCATGTACTTGGTCAGCGAGTGCACGACCACGTCGGCGCCGAGCGCCAGGGGCTGCTGGAGGTACGGGGACGCGAAGGTGTTGTCCACGACCAGCTTGGCGCCCGCGGACCGCGCGATGTCGGCGACCACGGCGATGTCCGTGATGCCGAGCAGCGGGTTGGAGGGGGTCTCGACCCAGATCAGCTTGGTCTTCGGCGTCAGGGCCGCCCGCACGGAGTCCGCGTCGGAGGTGTCGGCCACCGACCACTCCACGCCCCAGCGGGAGACGACCTTGGCGAAGAGGCGGAACGTGCCGCCGTAGGCGTCGTTCGGGATGACCACGTGGTCGCCCGGGGAGAGCAGCGTGCGCAGCAGGCAGTCCTCGGCGGCGAGCCCGGACGCGAAGGCGAGACCGCGTCGGCCGCCCTCCAGCGCCGCGAGGTTCTCCTCCAGGGCGGTGCGCGTCGGGTTGCCGCTGCGGCTGTACTCGTAGCCCTCGCGCAGTCCGCCGACGCCGTCCTGCTTGTACGTGGACACCTGGTAGATCGGGGGCACGACCGCGCCGGTCCGCGGGTCCGCCGTATTGCCCGCGTGGATCGCGCGGGTCTCGAAGCTCTGGTGCTCGTGGCTGTCGCTCATGGGCAGATGCTATGCCCCGTACGGCGGTGGTTCCTCTCGTGCCCCGACCATCGGACCTGGCCAGTGAGGCATTGGCCTTGGCCCGGGTGCGTCTGGTTCGCTTGGAGGCATGGAGATTCTGTGGTTCCTCTTCGCGATGGGCCTGCTCGTGGCCATCGCCGCCCCCTACATCCGGCGCCGGCGGGGCGGTGCCCGGCTGGTCGCGCCCGGCAGCCCGGACGCCGCCGACCCCGCGAACTACGGGTTCGACCGGGAAGAGGAGCTGGACATCCGCGTTCCCGGGCCCGACCAGGACCTGATGGACGCCCTCGACAACGTCGAGCGCACCGGCCAGTGGCAGGCCGCCTCGCAACTGCTCGCCGGGACCCCGACGGAGGGCGAGCAGCGCTGGCAGCGCGTCCAGGCCTTCGGCGGTGCGGCGGCGCTGGACCTGGTGCGCCGGCCCGGGGAGGGCGCGCAGTGGCTGAAGGCGTGGCGACTGGAGGCGCCGAAGGACGCGGGCGGCGCGCAGGTGCACGCCGAGCTGCTGGTGCAGCAGGCCTGGCGGCACTCGGGCGGCGTCGGCTCCGAGGACCACCGGATCATCCTGGAGGAGGCCCTGGAGGCCTGCCGGCGGGCGGCCCTGCTCGCGCCGGGGGACCCGGTCCCGTACATCACGGAGCTGGCGATCGGACGGGCGCTGGGCTACTCCGAGGCGGAGTACGACGCACTGTGGGCGAAGGTCATCGACCGGGCCCCGCAGCACATGGGCGCGCACCTGGCGGCCCTGAACTACTGGTGCGAGAAGTGGCACGGCTCGCGGGAGAAGGCCGACGCGTTCACGCACGCGGCGGCGGCCCGCGCCCCGCAGGGTTCGCTGCTGGCGGCCCTGCCGCTGTTCGCGGTGTACGAGCACCTGCCCGAGGTGAACTTCGTGTCGACGTTCTGGCAGAGCGCGGTCGTCACCCGGGCCGTGGAGGGCGCGCTGTACGCGGTCCGCACGGCCCGCGCGGACGACCCGATGCTCGCCCACGTACGGCACCTGCTGCTGATGTTCCTGGTGAGCATGGAGCGCTGGGCGGAGGCGATGGAGCAGGTGCGGCACGTGGACGGGTACGTCGGCGCGCTGCCCTGGTCGGCCTCGCCGGACCCGGCGGCGGCGTACGCGGTGTACCGGGCGCTGGCGGTGGCGGGCTACGAGGCCAACGGCGGTTCGCCGGCGACGCTGCCGCACTGACGCGGGGCGGCGGGCACGCGAGGGGCGGCCGCGGGGCGGTTCGGGAATCCCGGGCCGCCCTCGTCCGTTGTTCCCACTACCAAGGAGGCGACCCATGTTCTCGTACCGCCGCACGCCCGAGCTCCCGACCCGCGAAGAGGCCCTGCGGGGCCGCTCGGAACCGCTCTTCTCGCTGCCGTCCGCGCACACCGTGCTCGGCAACCCGCTGGCGGGCCCCTACCCCGCGCACCTGGCGGTGGCGGACTTCGGCCTGGGCTGTTTCTGGGGCGCGGAGCGCAAGTTCTGGCAGACCCCCGGGGTGTGGACGACCCTCGTCGGCTACCAGGGCGGGTTCACGGAGAACCCGACGTACGAGGAGGCCTGCTCGGGGCAGACCGGCCACACCGAGGTCGTGCGGGTGGTCTTCGACCCGGCGCTCGTCTCGTACGCGACCCTGCTGAAGCTGTTCTGGGAGTCCCACGACCCCACGCAGGGCTTCCGCCAGGGCAATGACGTCGGCACCCAGTACCGCTCGGCGATCTACACCCACTCCCCCGCCCACCAGGCGGAGGCCGAGTCCTCCCGCGAGGCCTACCAGCGGGTCCTGACGGCAGCGGGCCACGGCGACATCACCACCGCCGTCCTCCCGGCATCGGAGCGCCCGTTCTGGCCGGCCGAGGCCTACCACCAGCAATATTTGGACAAGAACCCCGGCGGGTACTGCGGCATCGGCGGCACGGGCGTCAGCTGCCCGATCGGCGTGGCCCAGGCCCCGGCGGCCGGCGCCTGAGCCGTCCCGCGCGCACGCCCCGGTCGGCCGCCGCACCCGCGGCGGGCGGCCGGGGCCTCGTCATGCCAGGGTGATGTGGGGGCGGGCCCAGGAGGTGTGGTCGAAGGCGGAGTTGGAGTTGGCGTCCTGCACCACGAGGTGGAGGAGGCGGACGCCGGTGACGTCGAGGTCGATGGCCGTGGGGCCCGAGGCGCCCGTGAGCGTCGGGGTGGTCAGGAGGGTGCGGCCGTCGCCGCGGACCACGGCGCGGGTGGCGCCGGCCGCCGACTGCCTCGTCGAGAAGTCGTCGATGCCGACGAGGGCGGTGAAGCGGGCCGCGCGGCCACCCAGGTGGTAGACCACCTCCGACGGGGCGTGCACGCCGAGGCCCTTGGCGTACGTGACGCCGCCGAAGGCGATCGGGGTGCCGTCGCCGCCCTCCTTGCGGCCGTTGGAGCGGTCGATCTCCACGGGGCCCCAGCCGTTGGTCGCCGACACCCACGGGAGGTCGCTGAGGTGACCGTCCCGGGTGGGCGGCGCGGGGAGCGGTGTGAAGGGGTGCGCCGCGGTGAAGCGGAACGCGCCCGTGTCGGCCCGGGCCGTCAGGACGGCCGGACCGGATCCGGAGCCCGGCGCGGTGATCTTCCAGGTGGTCGTCAGGCGCGCGCCCGGGGCCAGGGAGGCCGCCGTGACCGGGCCGGTCGGGGTGGCCGTCCAGCCCGCCGGGACCGTGAGGCCGACCCGGGCCTGCGGCCAGGCGCGGGAGGTTCCGTTGGACAGGGTGGTGGTGGCCGTGACCCCGTCCGAGGCCACCGTGAGGCCCCAGGGGCGGCGCGGGTAGGCGTCCGACCAGGACGACCGCAGCATGGCCGTCAGGGAGGCGACGACGGCCGGGTTCGCCGCGGCCACGTCGCGCTGTTCGCCGAGGTCGGCGGCCAGGTCGTACAGCTCGAACCGCCACTGCGCGTCGGGCACGGTCCGGTCCCGCGCGGGGGCGAACCGGACCCCCTTCCAGCGGTCCTTGCGGATCGCCTCCGCGACCTTCTTGGCCCGGCCGCCGTCCTGGCTGTTGGCCCGGGCGGTGACGCCCTGCTCGTCCCGGTACCAGTACAGGTGGTCGTGGAGCGGGGCCGTCGCGGGCGCCCCGGTGAGCACGGGGGCGGCCGAGAGCCCGTCGATGTCGGCGGGGGCCGGGGCGCCCGCCAGGTCGGCGAGGGTGGGCAGCAGGTCGTACAGCGGGGTGGGGCGGTCGCTGAGGGTGCCGGGGGCGATCCGGCCGGGGCTCCAGGCGATCAGCGGGACGCGTACGCCGCCCTCGTACAGGTTGCGCTTGTAGCCGCGCAGCGGGCCGTTGGCGTCGAAGAGGTCGGGGTTCACCCCGCCCTCCTCGTGCGGGCCGTTGTCGGAGGCGACCAGGACCACCGTCCGGTCGGCGATGCCGTGCGCCGTGAGCCGGTCGACGACCGCGCCGACCTGGGCGTCGAGCAGGCTGATCTGGGCGGCGTGCGCCTTGTTCTCCTGGGTCCAGGTCCGGGCGGCGTACGCGCCCACGTCGGGGACCTCGCTGGGGGCGTGCGGCAGGTTCGGGGTCAGGAACAGCAGGAAGGGGTCGGGGCCGGCGGCGTGCGCGTCGATGAAGCCGAGGGCGCTCTCGGCGATGACGGTGGGCGCGTAGGTGCCGGCCGGCAGGGGTTCCTTGGCACCGTTGCGCCACAGGTAGGAGGGGCGGTACTGGTGGGCGTGGCCGTGGTCGATGTACCCGTGGAACTCCTCGAAGCCCCGGGCGCCGGGGTGGCTCGGCTGGTCCCCGACCTCCGGTCCGAAGCCCCACTTGCCGAACAGGCCCGTGCGGTAGCCGCGCGCCCGGAGCACCTCCGCGAAGGTGGTGTCCCCGGCGCCGAGGGCGCCCTGGCCGCCGCTGTCGGGGTTGGCGCGGACGGCGGCGTGCCCGGTGTGCAGGCCGGTGAGCAGGGCGGCCCGGGACGGGGCGCAGACGGCGGCCGCGGCGTAGGCGTCGGTGAACCGCAGCCCCTCGGCGGCGAGCCGGTCGATGCGCGGGGTGGTGATCAGCTTCTGGCCGTACGCGCCGAGGTCCCCGTATCCGAGGTCGTCGGCCAGGATCACCACCAGGTGGGGCGGCGCGGTGTCCTCGGCCGCCGGTGCGGGTGCGGCCTCCGCGGCCCGGGGCAGGGCGGCGAGGCCCACGGCGGCCGCGGATCCGGCGAGGAAGTGACGGCGGCTGGGCATCGCGAACTCCTGTGGGACGGAAGGCTGGTGAGGCGATCGTCCGCAGGGGGCGCCGGCAAGACCATGCACGGGGCGTGAAAAGCGTGTGACGACGCCCGCCGGGGCGGCCCGGGAGCGCCCGGCGGCGCTGGAACGGGCCGACCCGCCTGCGGCGGGGCAGGCGGGTCGGGCAGGGCGGGCGGGTCGGGCGGGGCACTCGGACGGCGCGGAGCAGCGGGATGCCACCGGGCGGCCGGATGCGCGCCGAGCGGTCGGATGACGCCGAGTGGTCGGGTCAGATGGTCGCGGTGTCGATGACGAAGCGGTAGCGGACGTCGCTCGCCTGGACCCGGTCGTAGGCCTCGTTGATCCGGTCGGCGCCGATCAGCTCGATCTCGGCGCCCAAGCCGTGCTCGGCGCAGAAGTCCAGCATCTCCTGGGTTTCGGCGATCCCGCCGATGGAGGATCCCGCGAGGGTCTTGCGGCCGGCGATGACGGAGAACAGGTTCAGCGAGACCGGGTCCTCCGGGGCGCCGACGTTCACGAACGCGCCGTCGACCTTGAGCAGCCGCAGGTACGTGTCGAGGGGAAGCGGCGCGGAGACGGTGGAGACGATCAGGTCGAAGGTGCCGGCCAGCTTCTCGAAGGTGGTCTCGTCGCTGGTGGCGTGGTACTCCGAGGCACCCAGCCGCAGGCCGTCGTCCTTCTTGCGCAGGCTCTGCGACAGGACGGTGACGTCCGCGCCGAGCGCGGAGGCGATCTTGACGCCCATGTGGCCGAGGCCGCCGAGGCCGACGATGGCGACCTTCTTGCCGGGGCCCGCGTTCCAGTGCTTGAGCGGGGAGTACAGGGTGATGCCGGCGCACAGCAGCGGGGCGGCGACGTCGAGGTCGATGCCCTCGGGAATGCGGACGGTGTAGTTCTCGTCGACGACGATGTGGGTGGAGTAGCCGCCGTAGGTGGGCTCGCCGTTCTTGTCGATGGCGTTGTACGTGCCGGTCATGCCCTTGAGGCAGTACTGCTCGAAGCCGGCCAGGCACTGCTCGCACTCGCGGCAGGAGTCGACGAAGCAGCCGACGCCGACCCGGTCGCCGACCGCGAACTTCGTGACGCCGGCGCCGACCTCGGTGACCACGCCGGCTATCTCGTGGCCGGGGACCATGGGGAAGATGCCCTCGCCCCAGCCGTCGGTGGCCTGGTGGATGTCGGAGTGGCAGATGCCGGCGAACTTGATGTCGATGAGGACGTCGTGTTCGCCGACCGGGCGGCGCGGGATCGTCGTGCGCTCCAGCGGGGCCTTCGCGGCGGGAGCGGCGTAGGCGGCGACCTGGGTGACGGACATGGTGAAGCTCCTCGGACGGGGATTTCCAGCGGTATCTCCACGATGCCCCCATTCCCTCGGGTCACCCAGTCCCCTGTTGTGCCTACGTCCCGTGGACCTACCACTGGCGGGGTCAGGCACACGGTTCGCGACCCGGACATACTGACTGTATGGACCAGCTTGATCAGCGAGCCGAACTGGGCGAGTTCCTGCGGAGCCGGCGGGCCCGGCTGCGCCCCGGGGACGTGGGGCTGCCCGACTACGGCCGCCACCGCCGGGTGCCCGGCCTGCGCCGCGAGGAGCTGGCGCAGCTGGCCGGGGTGTCGGTGGCGTACTACACGCGGCTGGAGCAGGGACACGGACAGAACGTGTCGGCGGAGGTGCTGGACGCCATCGCGCGGGCCCTGCGGTTGGACGACACGGAGTCGGCGCACCTGACCCACCTGGCGAGCCCGCGGACCCTCAAGCGGCGCCAGTCCCGGCGGCCCCAGCAGGTCCGGCCGGAGCTGCGGACGCTGCTGGACGCGATGGAGGGCGTACCGGCCTACCTGGTGGGGCGGCGGCAGGACGTCATCGGCTGGAACCGGCTGGCCGTGGCGGTCTTCGGGGACTTCGGGGCGCTGCCGGTCGGTGAACGGAACCTGGTGCGGCTGGTGTTCCTGGACGGCGCGACGGCGGAGCTGTACGCGGACTGGGAGTGCCGGGCCTGCGAGGTGGTCAGCAATCTGCGGATGTACGCGGGCCAGCACCCGGAGGACGAGCAGTTGTCGGCGCTGGTCGGGGAGCTGTCGGTGAAGAACGAGGAGTTCCGCCGGTTGTGGGCGGCGCACACGGTCGCGGACAAGACGCACGGAGTGAAGCGGCTGCGGCACCCGGTGGTGGGTGAGATGGACCTGCACTTCGAGACGCTGACCCTGCGCGACGACCCGGAACAGTCGCTGGTCACCTTCCACGCCACCCCGGGTTCCCCGTCGGCGGACGCCCTGCGCCTGCTGTCGTCCTGGGCGGCGCCGACCCACTCCCCCGTGGACGCCCCGTCGCAGAACTGAGGTGCGTCCGGCCGGCCCCGCGGGCGCCCGCCGCGGATCACGGTCCGCGCCGCGCCCCGGCCCCGGGTCACAGTGTGCGTTGGAAGATTCCCACGCCGCGTTCCCACCGGTAGCCCAGGGACTCGTTGACCGCCCGCATGGGGCCGTTCTCGTCCGCCACGGTCGTGCCGATCTGTCGCAGGTCCGGGTGGCACGCGGCCATGTCCGCGAGCATGCGGAGCTTGACGGCGCGGCCGAGGCCGTGGCCCCGGTGGGCGGAGACGACCACCGTGTCGTACTGGAGGGCGCGCGGCCCCGTCGGGTCCGTCCGGACGAGCACCGTGTACGCGGCCACCTCCCCGGCGGGGGTCACCGCCGCGACCGTGGTCAGGTCGCCGCCCCGCTCCAGGACCAGCCGCTGTGCGGCCCGTACCCGCTCGGCCGTCCACGTCATCGTCTGCTCGTCCATGTCCCCGCTCGGCGCGTCCTCCATCGCGCCGTGGGCCACGGCCAGCGCCGGCGCCCACGCGTCGGGGACGATCCCGGGCCAGCACAGCAGCTCGTAGCCGGGGGTGGCCGGTATCGCGGCGGGTGTCGCCACGTCCTGGACGTACCAGGCCATCCGCAGCACGTTCTCGAAGCCGAGGGACTCGGCGAACGCCCGGCCCGGGCCTTCGAGGTCGACGAGCGCGGAGACCGAGGTGCGGTCGCGCGCGAGGAGCTCGGCCCGGACCCGCTCCCACAGGGCCGTGCCCACGCCCCGCCGGCGCGCCTCGGGGCGCACCGTCAGCACGTCCAGGAACGCGGTGTGCGTGTTGCCCTCGTCGGTGAACAGGAGCAGGCCCGCGACGCCGGCCCCGTCGTCCGTCGTCCAGAACGCGTTCCGGCCCCGGGCCGGCGGCACCCGGAGCCGGCCGGCCACCTCCACGCGGGAGGGCGCCGGCAGCCCCGGCAGGTCGGTGGTCGTGGCGGCGGTCAGGACCGCGAGCCAGGAGTCCACCGCGGCGTCGGAGGGGGGTGGGGCAACGGGTCGGATCGTCATGAGCGGGACCCTAGCCGGGGCGTCCGCCGCGCGCTCAGGGGTTTTCCGTCATCGTCACCCGCGGGCGGGAGTCGGATGAGAAGGGGCCCGCGACGCCGGAAGACGACGGACGGCGGGAAACCCGTGTGGGTTTCCCGCCGTCCGTGGTGTCCGCGCGTCAGTTCAGTTCGTACACGGCGTCAGTTCGGGTCGTACACGGCGTCAGGAGGCCGCGCCCGCCTTCCACTCCGCCCAGCTCATGTTCCAGCCGTTGAGGCCGTTGTCCGGCTTGATGGTCTTGTCCGGGGAGTTGACCACCTCGACCACGTCGCCGATCAGCGAGTTGTCGAAGAACCACGAGCCGGGGGTGTTCGGGTCGTTGGCGCCCTGGGCGTCGTTGAGACCGACACAGCCGTGACTGGTGTTGACCTTGCCGAAGATCGAGTCGGCGCCCCAGTAGTTGCCGTGGATGAAGGTGCCCGAGGTGGACAGCCGCATCGCGTGCGGGACGTCCTTGATGTCGTACTCGCCCTTGCCGTCGCCGTCCTTGAAGCCGACGGTGGCGCCGTCCATCCGGGTCTCCTTGAACTTCTCGGAGATCACCATCTTGCCGTTGTACGTCGGGTTGTCCGGGGACCCCGCCGAGATCGGAATGGTCTTGAGGACCGCGCCGTCCCGGGTGACCGTCATCTGCTTGGTCTTCGCGTCGACCTTGGCGACCTGGCTGCGGCCGACCTTGAAGGAGACGGTCTTGTTCTGGACGCCCTGGACGCCGGGTGCCCCCTTCACGCCCTCCAGCGCCAGCTTCAGCGTGACGGTGGAGTTCGCCTTCCAGTACTCCTCCGGGCGGAAGTCCAGTCGCTGCGAGCCGAACCAGTGGCCGACGACTTCCTGACCGCTGCTGGAGGTGACGTTGATGGCCGCCTGGACGGCCTTCTGGTCCTTGATCGGCTTGTTGAAGGTGATCGAGACCGGCATGCCCACGCCGACGGTCTGGCCCTCGTCCGGGATGAACGAGCCGACGAAGCTGTTCTCCGGGGAGACGGTGGTGAAGGACGCGTTCTCGTGCGCCTCCTTGCCGGCCTCGTCCTTGGCGGTCGCCGACAGGGCGTACTTGGTGGAGCGCTTGAGCGCACCGTCCGGCTTCCAGCTCTTGCCGTCGCCGGCGATCTTGCCGGGGACGACCGTGCCCTCCGTGCTCTTCAGCTCGACCTTGGTGAGCGTGCCGTCACTGACGGCGACCTTGGTCGCGTCGTTCAGGCCGATGTTGGTGGCGCCGTCCTTGGGCGTGATGGCTATTCGGGCCTTGGAGCTGTCCTTGGCCGCCGCGGCGTCCACGTCCGCCTGCGACTTGCCGCTCTCCGTGCCGCCCGCCTTCGGGTCGCCGTCTCCGCCGCCGTTGCAGGCCGAGAGCATCAATACGCCACCGAGCACGGCGGAAACGGCCACCAGGGACCTCTTCCTCCGCATGCTGTCCGTCCTCACACGCCACTCCATCGTTGCCGGAACCCCCGAGCTCCACCCGGCTACCGCCGGGCGGTATCCCTACCGGACAGGGGGGGCACGCCCCCCTGCCACGGATCAACAACGCTCACACGACCCTGTTCGGTTCCACATCCGGTTCGAATGTGTGCAATCCCACGGTCACGCGTTGCCGGTCGGCTCTTCGTCGTGTTCCCCATCTTCCTCGTCCAGGTCCCACTCCATGGACTCGGGGTCGTATTCGGCGGGCTCGCTGCTCCAGGAGGCCTGGGCCAGTTCCACTCCGGGGATGTCCGTGACCAGGTCGGTGGGGTCGACGAGGTAGGCCAGGGCCTCCGACTCGTCGTCGCGGACCGCCGCCTCCGCGTGGCCGCGCTCCTCGTCCGGCATGAACTCGTCGGCCTTGATGTGGGTGTGCGCCGCTCCGGTCAGTGCCGTGGCGTCGGTCACTTCGAGGACCAAATCCACCCGAAGTCGTACGTACCGTGATGTCTCAGAAGGGTTCATACGACGGAGAGTAAGCCCGTGGCCGCCCCGACTTTCCCACGACCCGCCCCTTTCACTAGCATCGGCGCACACGGCCAATTCGCTGCTGCCACAAGGGGGATCGCACCGTGTCCGCACGTCGACCGCTGCTCACCGCTCTCGGAGCGACCACCCTCCTCGCCGCCCTCTGGTTCGTGCCGTCGGCCAACGCCACGGCACCGGAACAGGCGTCGGGATCCTCCGGGGCGCCCGTCCCCGCCAACACGGGCACGATCACGTCCTCCGACACGATCGTGAACCACGCGGAACCCCAGGAGGCCGTTCTCGCCCTCGCCGACACCGGCAGTATCGACACCACCCCCTACCTGATGGGCGGCACCCTCTTCCTGGGGCTCGGGGCGGGGTTCGTGACCTTCTCCGTACGCCGCTCCCGCGCCGAGTAGCGCCGCTCGGCCCTCCGGGGCCGACGGCGCCCGCCGGACGCGACGCACGACGGACGCGGCGCCCGAGCCACGCGGCGCCCGATCAAAGGCGTGAGAAGACGCGAAAGGGCCGCGCACCGGGGGATCGCCCCGGGCGCGGCCCTTCGTCGTACTGTCGCCGGTCGGGCGAGCCGTGACGGGTCAGGCGAGCGGACCGGTCACCGTTTCGACCGCCTCGACGAGTTCGCCCGATCGAACGAACGCGTCGGCGGCGGCCAGGTCGGGGGCGAGGAAACGATCCGGCCCGGGGCCCTGGACTCCCGCCGCGCGGGCGGCCGCGATGGCGGCCCGGCTCGCCGGGGCCGCGGTGAGCCCGTGGCGCAGCTCGATGGCCCGGGTGGCCGCGTACAGCTCGATGGCGACGATCCGGGTCAGGTTGTCGACGGCCGTACGGAGCTTGCGCGCGGCCGACCAGCCCATGGAGACGTGGTCCTCCTGCATGGCGGAGGAGGGGATCGAGTCGGCGGACGCGGGCACCGCGAGCCGCTTCATCTCGCTGACCAGGGCGGCCTGCGTGTACTGGGCGATCATCAGGCCCGAGTCCACGCCGGCGTCGTCCGCGAGGAACGGCGGCAGGCCGTGCGAGCGGTTCTTGTCGAGCAGCCGGTCGGTGCGCCGTTCGGCGATGGAGCCGAGGTCGGCGGCGGCGATGGCCAGGAAGTCCAGGACGTACGCGACGGGGGCGCCGTGGAAGTTGCCGTTGGACTCCACGCGACCGTCGGGCAGCACCACCGGGTTGTCGACGGCGGCGGCCAGTTCCCGGGAGGCGACCAGGGCGGCGTGCGCCATGGTGTCGCGGCCCGCGCCGGCGACCTGCGGGGCGCAGCGCACCGAGTAGGCGTCCTGGACGCGCGGGGCGGACTCCTCCTGGAAGTGCCCGGTGAGCCCGGAGCCCTTCAGGACGGCGGCCATGTTGGCGGCGGACGCGCCCTGGCCGGGGTGCGGGCGGATGGCGTGCAGCTCGGGGGCGAGGACCTTCTCGGAACCGAGCAGCGCCTCCAGCGTCAGCGCGGCCGTGATGTCGGCGGACGTGTACAGCTTGGCGAGGTCCGCGAGGGCCATGACCAGCATGCCGAGCATGCCGTCGGTGCCGTTGAGGAGGGCGAGCCCTTCCTTCTCGCGCAGCTCGACCGGCTCGATGCCGGCCTCGGCGAGCAGCTCGCCGGCGGGCCGGACGGACCCGTCGGGCCCCTCGGCGTCGCCCTCGCCCATGAGCGCGAGCGCGCAGTGGGACAGCGGCGCGAGGTCGCCGGAGCAGCCGAGGGAGCCGTACTCGTGGACGACGGGGGTGATCCCGGCGTTGAGCACGTCCACCATGGTCTGGGCGACGGAGGGGCGTACGCCGGTGTGTCCGGAGGCGACGGTCTTCAGTCGCAGGAACATCAGGGCGCGCACGACCTCCCGCTCGACGCGCGGGCCCATGCCGGCGGCGTGCGAGCGGACGATGTTGCGCTGGAGCTGCGCGCGCAGCTCGGGGCTGATGTGCCGGGAGGCGAGGGCGCCGAACCCGGTGGACACCCCGTAGACGGGCTCGGGCTTGGCGGCGAGCGCGTCGACGATCTCGCGGGCGCGGGCCAGGGCGTCGAGTGCCTCGCCGGACAGCTCGACGCGCGCGTTGCCGCGGGCGACGGCGATGACGTCCTCGGCGGTGGTCCCGGACGTCCCCACCACGACAGTGTGCATATCCATATTCAGCACCCTACGGACTGAATCCTTCTCTGTCACTAGCCAGTTCGATGAGGGTCCCTCACGCGCCGTCACCGCCCCCGTCACGGCCCTTGTCCGGCCCGGGAGCGGGTGCTCAGGCCCGGCCGCGGAACCGTCGCCGCTCCCCCGCCGCCTCCTGCGCGGCGTCCGCGAGCCGCACCACGGCCGTGTCCCGCCCCGCCACCACGGGCTGGGGCGACCGCGCGGCCTTCGCCTTGTACTGGGCGGCGTCCGCGAGCCGGAAGAGCCGCCGGGAGGACTTCACCAAGCCGATGGGATCCCCGGTCGAGGCGACCCCGCAGGCCACCCCCTCGCCCAGTTCCAGCTCGGCGGCCCGAAGGCACAGCTCCTCGGCCACCCGCAGGCCACCCGCACCACCTCGTCCGCCGACGGCCCCAGGCTCACCAGGCAGAACTCGTCACCGCCGAGGCGGGCCACCAGCGCGCCCGGCAGCATGGCCCCGCACAGGCTCAGCACGGACCCGAACCGCTCCAGGAGCCGGTCGCCCATGGCGTGACCGAGGGTGTCGTTGACCTTCTTGAGGCCGTTCAGGTCACAGACGGCCAGGCTCACCACCGCCCCGGAGCGCCGGTGCTCCTCCAGGGCCTCGTCCAGCCGCATGTCCACGGCCCGCCGGTTGGCGAGTCCGGTCAGCGGATCGGTGAAGGCCAGCCGCCGGGCCTCTTCGAGCCGCTCGTTCTGCGCGAGACCCGCCGCCACGACGGCGGCCAGGACCGTCGCGAACTCCGCGTCGTCCTCGTCGAAGTCCGGCAGCCCCTCGTCCCGGGCCACGTACAGCTCGCCCCAGGCCCGCCCGCTGAGCACGATGGGCGCGACGACACAGGTGCCCCGGCCGCGCCGGCGCAGGGCCTCGCCGCGCCGTCCGGGCCGGTCTCCGACGGCGCTCTCGACCCAGGCGTGCGGGCCACCGCCGCCCGCCCAGCGCTCGTGCAGGAACTCGGTGATCTCCGGGAAGTCGTGGACGGGATAGGACTCGTCCTCGGGGAACGCCTCCTCCCCGGCCCGCCGCTCCCCCTCGTTGACGAGCACCCGCAGCCGTCCCCGTTCGCGCTCCCACGCGGAGATGGCGGCGAACGATCCGTCCAGGGCCAGCCGCGCCCCCCGCGCGGCGGCCCGCACGCTGTCCCGCGGCAGGCAGGCGGCCGCCATGGCCTGCGCGAGGCCCACGACGGCTCTCAGCCGCCCGTCAACTCCCATCACCCCAGACTAGGGAGTTTTGTCCAACTTCGTACCTTCCCACCCGGCCGCGTGAATCAGTCCGGCCGCGCGAATCGACCCGCCCGCACAAATCCAGCCCCGCCGGCGTTTGAGGCGCGGGGGCCCGGGGGCAGCGCCCCCGCAACGGCGCCGCACGCGACCCCGCACCCGCACCCCCCGCATCCAGGGGCCGGTGGGGCCCCGGGCCCCGCCCACCAATCCCCCGGCCGGCCAGGCCCTACGTCCAGCGCGGCTTCCGCTTCTCGTTGAACGCCGCCACACCTTCCGCCCGGTCCCCGGAGAACGCCACCGTCCGCCAGGCCGCGTCCTCGATCTCCAGGCCGGCCGTCAGGTCCATGCCGTGCCCCAGCCGCAGCGCCCGCTTGGCCGCGCGCAGCCCGACCGGCGAGTTCGCCGCCATCCGCCCGGCCAGCGCCAGCGCCTCCTCGCGGTCGGAGCCCGCCGGGACCACCGAGTCCACCAGGCCCAGGTCCAGCGCCTCGGCCGCCTCGACGCGGCGCGCCGTGAAGATCAGTTCCGCCGCGCGGGCCGCGCCCACCCGTCGGGGCAGCAGTTGGGTGCCGCCGCCGCCCGGGATCACGCCGACCGACACCTCGGGCAGGCCGACCACGGCCGTCTCGTCCGCCACGATCACGTCGCAGGCCAGGGCCAGCTCGAAGCCGCCGCCGAGCGCGAACCCGTGCACCGCGGCGATCGTCGGCATCGGCAGTTCCAGCACGCCCCCGTACGCCCCGCGCGTGGTCGGCCGCTGCCGCAGCAGTTCGGCGTCCGACAGCGAGTTGCGCTCCTTGAGGTCGGCCCCGACGCAGAAGGCCCGTTCCGCGGTGGAGGTCAGTACGACGACCCGCACCGAGGCGTCCGCGGCCAGCGAGGCGCACGCGGCGCCGATGGCCCGGGCCATCTCCGTCGACACCGCGTTCATGGCTTTGGGGCGGTCCAGGACCAATTCGACGACCCCGTCGTCTCCGTGCCGACGTACCGCTACGAACTCCGACTCCACAGGCACTGGGGACCCTCCCGGTTAACGAACGTTACCCGGGGATCTTAGGTGTCCTCCGCGTCAGCGACCAGGGTTCGACGACCCCGAGCCCGCGCACCGGCCGCTGCCACATCGGCTGGAGCGCGAAGCGGTAGGTGCCGCCGCCCTCCTCCGACGCGGCTTCCTTCTCCGACCGCGGCGCGGCCCCGGTCCGGCCCAGTTCCTCGGCCATAGCGCCGTCCACGAGCACCGCGTCCTTGGGCGCTATGGACGTCAGCCGGCTCGCCAGGTTCACCGTGGTACCGAAGACGTCGCCCATCCGGGTCGTCACCGTGCCGAAGGCGATCCCGACCCGCAGCTCCGGCATCTGCGGATCGGCTTCCATGGTCTCGATCAGCCGCAGCGCGATCTCCGCCGCCGTGGCCGCGTCGTCGGCGCAGTACAGCACCTCGTCGCCCAGGGTCTTGATCAGTCGCCCGCCGTGTGCGGCGACCAGGTCGGCCGCCGTGGTCTCGAAGGCCTCGACGAGTTCGCCGAGCTCCTCCTCCTCCAGCCGCCGGGTGAGGCGGGTGAAGCCCACCAGGTCCGCGAAGCCCACCGCGAGCCGGCGGTCGACCATCTCCTCGTCGTCGGCGACCTGCACCACGCGCCCGGTCGCGGCCGCCAGCTGGCGGCGCCACACGTAGACGAGGAACTCCTCCAGCTCCGGCAGCAGCAGCTCGACCAGCGGGTACGTGACCTCCGTACGGGTCATCCCGGGCTCCGGCGGCTCCGTCAGCCCCTCCAGGAAGGAGTCGATCTGCCATTCGGCCAGTCGGGCGGTGGTCTGGCCCGTGGACCGCGCCACCTGCACCGCCATGGGCTCGCTCAGCAGGCCGGCCTCCACCAGGCCGGCTAGTCGGCGCAGCGCCAGTACGTCGGCCTCGGTCAGTGCCTTGGCCTGGCCGATGTCCGCGAAGCCCATGGCCCGCCAGAAGCGGGAGGCCAGCTCCATCGAGACCCCGGCGCTGCGGGCCGCCTGGAAGGGCGTGTACCGGCGCTCGGCGCCCAGGATCAGCTGCTCCAGGCGGATGGCGAGCGGGTCGGCCGTCGGCTGGGCCGTGTGGTCGACCTCGTGGTGGGGGGTGTGCTGGTCGCGCCCGATGGGGGTGCCCGCGCCGGCGGACGAGCCGGACGCGCCGGACGCGGGCGCACTGGACGTTGAGTCGTCGACGGTCAAGGGCCGCCTCCTGTCCATTCCGTGCGCAATTCCGACTTCCGAACCGATTGATCACCGGGAGGACCGGGATCGCCTAAACCATACGGCAGGTGTGCCGTAGCTCACTCCCCACTCCGCCGGCCGCGACCCGAGCGTGATCCGCGCCCGCCCGCCCCGTCGGGCCGGCCGGCCGGGTGCCCGCCCCGGGCGGGCACCCGGAGCCGGCCTAATGGGTCGACCGCAGGTGGACGACGTCGCCGGCGCCCACGGCCTCGTGCGCGTCGTCGGCCGTCCGGATGACGAGCCGACCGTCCGCGTCGACCGCTTCGGCCGTCCCGGTGAGCGTGCGGCCTCCGGGCAGCTCCGCGCGCACGTGCTTGCCCAGCGTCGCGCACCCCGCCGCGTACGTCTCCTGGAGCCCGCTGGTCGCCGGGTCGCCGCCGGCCGCGCGCCAGTTCCCGTACCACTGCTCCAGGGACCGCAGCACGGCCCTGAGCAGCGGGTCCCGGTCGGTGACGGTCGCCTTGGCCAGGGCCAGGGAACCGGCGGTGTCCACCGGCAGCTCGTCCTCGCCGAGGGTGACGTTGAGGCCGATGCCGACGACGACCCCGTCGCCGACCCGTTCCGCGAGGATCCCGCCGGTCTTGCGCTCCTCGCCGTCCACGGTGACCAGCAGGTCGTTGGGCCACTTGAGGGCGGTGTCCACGCCCGCCGCCCGGGACAGCCCCGTCGCGGTGGCCACGCCGGCCAGCAGGGTGAGCCAGCCCCACCGCTCCTGCGGTACGTCCGGCCCGGGCTTGAGCAGCACGGAGAAGAACAGCCCGGACCGCGCGGGCGCCGTCCAGGTCCGGTCGAGGCGCCCGCGCCCTGCGGTCTGCTCCTCGGCGACGAGCACGGCTCCCTCGGGCAGCGTCGCGGCCCGGGCGGCGAGATCGGTGTTGGTGGACCCGGTGGCGGGCACGACCTCCAGCGAGGTCCACAGCCCGTCCTCGACGACGAGCGCCCGGCGCAGGGCGGCGACGTTCAACGGCGGCCGGTCGAGGCTGGACCAGCGGCCCGCGGAACCTCCGGTCGGAGTTCCGGCTGATGCATCTGATGGCGTCATGCAAGCCACAGTAGGTGTGTCAAACGCCGCACTGCCGAGCGCCATGCCCGCCGATACGCTACGCACCAGTAGCCAGCAGTAGTCAATCAATTGACCAGGCAGTTGACACCACACAGGGAGCCGCGACCCCGATGTCACAACCCTCAGAGCCGATCGACACGCACACGACCGCGGGCAAGATCGCGGACCTGCGGCGACGCATCGACGAAGCCACGCACGCAGGGTCCGCGCGGGCCGTGGAGAAGCAGCACGCCAAGGGAAAGCTGACGGCGCGTGAGCGGGTCGCCCTGCTGCTGGACGAGGGTTCGTTCGTCGAACTCGACGAGTTCGCCCGGCACCGGTCGACCAACTTCGGTCTGGAGAACACCCGCCCCTACGGCGACGGCGTCGTCACCGGCTACGGCACGGTGGACGGCCGCCCGGTGGCCGTGTTCTCGCAGGACTTCACGGTCTTCGGCGGAGCCCTCGGCGAGGTCTACGGCCAGAAGATCATGAAGGTCATGGACTTCGCGCTGAAGACCGGATGTCCGCTCGTCGGCATCAACGACTCCGGCGGCGCCCGCATCCAGGAGGGCGTCAGCGCGCTGGGCATGTACGGCGAGATCTTCCGCCGCAACGTGCACGCCTCGGGCGTGATCCCGCAGATCAGCCTGATCGTGGGACCGTGCGCCGGTGGCGCCGTCTACTCGCCCGCCATCACCGACTTCACGGTGATGGTCGACCAGACCTCGCACATGTTCATCACCGGCCCGGACGTCATCAAGACGGTCACCGGCGAGGACGTGGGCTTCGAGGAGCTGGGCGGCGCCCGCACCCACAACTCCACCTCGGGCGTGGCCCACCACATGGCAGGCGACGAGAAGGACGCGATCGAGTACGTCAAGTCGCTCCTCGCGTACCTGCCGTCGAACAACCTCTCCGAGCCGCCCGCCTTCCCGGAGGACGCGGACACCGAGGTCACCGACACCGACCGCGAGCTCGACGTGCTGATCCCTGACAGCGCGAACCAGCCGTACGACATGCACACCGTGATCGAGCACGTGCTCGACGACGCGGAGTTCCTGGAGACGCAGTCGCTGTTCGCGCCGAACATCCTCACCGGCTTCGGCCGCGTCGAGGGCCACCCGGTGGGCATCGTCGCGAACCAGCCGATGCAGTTCGCGGGCTGCCTGGACATCAACGCCTCCGAGAAGGCCGCGCGCTTCGTGCGGACCTGCGACGCCTTCAACGTCCCGGTGCTGACGTTCGTCGACGTCCCGGGCTTCCTTCCGGGCACGGACCAGGAGTACAACGGAATCATCCGGCGCGGCGCGAAGCTGATCTACGCGTACGCCGAGGCCACGGTCCCCCTGATCACCGTCATCACCCGCAAGGCCTTCGGCGGCGCCTACGACGTGATGGGCTCCAAGCACCTCGGCGCGGACCTCAACCTGGCCTGGCCGACCGCGCAGATCGCCGTCATGGGCGCCCAGGGCGCGGTGAACATCCTGCACCGCCGCACCCTCGCCGAGACCGCCCCGGAGGAGGTGGAGGAGACGCGCGCCCGCCTGATCACCGAGTACGAGGACGCGCTGCTCAACCCGTACACGGCCGCCGAGCGCGGGTACATCGACGCGGTGACCATGCCGTCCGAGACCCGGGCGCACGTGGTGAAGGGGCTGCGTCAGCTGCGGACCAAGCGGGAGTCCCTGCCCCCGAAGAAGCACGGCAACATCCCCCTCTAGGCCCCGAGGAGCTCACAGTGGTGATCAAGGTCGTCAAGGGGAACCCGACCCCGGAGGAGTTGGCCGCCGCACTGGCGGTGGTCCAGGCGCGCGCGGCGGCACTGGCCTCCGTGCCGCCGGGCGCCTCCCGCGTCAAGGACGAGTGGGCCTCGCCGGCCCGGACGGCCCGCCGGCGCCTGCCGCAGCCGGGGCCGCACGCGTGGGGCCGCACGTACTGGCCCGGCTAGGCCCTGTCTTCGGTACCGGTACCGGTACCGAAGATGACGCGAACGGACGGTGGCGCCTGAGTACGAGTACTCAGGCGCCACCGGCGTCCCTCGGGACAGGATCGACGCATGCTCTGGTCAGACCCGAAGGACGAGCCCCCGAAGGACATGCGCGACGCCCAGGCCATGGTCCGGAGAATGATCGTGGTGCTCGCGCTCGCCATGATCGTGGTGGTGTACGTCCTCGGCGTGGACCACTTCTAGACCCCTCCTGCGTCCCCCGCCGTCGGCCCTACGATGGCGGGCATGACTGCTGCTGAACCGCGCGCGCTCGTCCTCGCCTCCGCCTCCCCCGCCCGACTGAACCTGCTGCGACAGGCCGGGCTCGCCCCGCACGTGATCGTCAGCGGCTTCGACGAGGACACGCTGAGCGCCGACACCCCCTCCGAACTGGCCCTGGCCCTGGCCGAGGCCAAGGCGGCCGTGGTGGCCGCCCTGGACGAGGCCGCGGGCGCCCTGGTGATCGGCTGCGACTCGGTGCTGGAGCTGGACGGCGAGGCGCTGGGCAAGCCGGCGGACGCCGAGGAGGCGACGGCCCGCTGGAAGTCGATGCGCGGGCGGGCGGGCGTCCTGCGCACCGGGCACTGCGTCATCGACACCGCGAGCGGCCGTCGGGTCTCGGCCACCGCGTCCACGACGGTCCGCTTCGGCGAGCCGTCCGACGCGGAGGTGGCGGCGTACGTGGCCAGCGGGGAGCCGCTGCACGTGGCCGGGGCCTTCACCCTGGACGGTCTGTCGGCGCCCTTCATCGACGGAATCGACGGCGATCACGGCAATGTGATCGGGATCTCCCTGCCGCTGCTCCGCTCGCTGCTCGGCGAACTGGACGTGTCCATCACGGATTTGTGGGCTTGAGTTCTCCGTACGGCGGGGGCGGCGGGACGTCCCGGGGCAGCGTGTCCCGGGGTCCGGCGGCCGGCGCCGCGTCACCGGGCGCGGGGAGCGTCAGGACCAGCACGATCAGGCAAAGGATCAGCATGGTCGCCGCGAAGGCGGACCAGCCGACCAGCGCCACGGCCAGCGCGCCGAGCACCACGTGGGTGACGGCCGCGCTGACGAGGACGATGCGGGCGAAGCGGCCCGGAGCCCGGTCCCGTACGGCGACGATGCCCAGCAGGACGGCGCACACCAGCAGGAACGCGCCGATGCCGGCGCCCATCGCGTAGGTCGCCTTGGACATGACGTCCGGATCCATGCCGGCGATCGACATCGACTGGTTCGCGGTCGTCTTTCCCAACACGACGTGGACGAGGACGAGCAACGCCGCTTCCGCGACGAGCACGACCGCCGCCACGCCGGCCACGATTCTGCGCAGCACGACGCTCCCATCCCCACAAGCCACAAGCCTGTTCGACGCCCTGGAGGCTACTAACGGGTAATCCCCGGGACAAGGGGTGCGGGCAGGTTGATTGCGCGAATCGGGTCCGTGCAGCGATCAAGCAAAGAAAGCCTGGTCCGTTCGTAGGGACTCGACAAAGAATCACCCGGGGCCGCTGACCCGCCGGACAGAGACCTCGGATGCGTGACGGGGTTACTGTGCAGTCGGGGATCCCCCTTGCCTGGGGCGCCACAAGGGCTTTCCGGACTCGAGGCAGGCTCGCATCACACTCTGTGTGTGGGCAAGCTCACCTCTGGATAAGGGTCGAAAGGCCGTGTGGGCTGTCCCTAAACTCAGGTTGTTTCAAGGAGGGAGCCATCGTGCGCAAGGTGCTCATCGCCAACCGTGGCGAAATCGCTGTCCGCGTTGCTCGGGCCTGCCGGGATGCCGGGATCGCGAGCGTAGCCGTCTACGCCGACCCGGACCGGGACGCTCTGCACGTCCGCGCGGCCGACGAAGCTTTCGCGTTGGGCGGTGACACCCCGGCCGCCAGCTACCTCGACATCGCGAAGGTTCTGCAGGCGGCGGCGGACTCCGGCGCGGACGCGATCCATCCCGGGTACGGCTTCCTGTCGGAGAACGCCGACTTCGCCCAGGCCGTCCTCGACGCCGGTCTGAC
>NZ_LGDE01000426.1:61584-62586 GCF_001279725.1 Streptomyces sp. WM4235
CACATCGCCCAACGCGCCGGCGCCCCGCTGGTCGCCGGGACCCCCGACCCGGTCTCCGGGTCGGAGGAGGTCGTGGCGTTCGCGAAGGAACACGGCCTCCCGATCGCGATCAAGGCCGCGTTCGGTGGCGGCGGTCGCGGCCTGAAGGTCGCCCGGACCCTCGAAGAGGTCCCCGAACTGTACGACTCCGCCGTGCGTGAGGCCGTCGCCGCGTTCGGGCGTGGTGAGTGCTTCGTCGAGCGTTACCTCGACAAGCCGCGTCACGTGGAGACGCAGTGCCTGGCCGACACCCACGGCAACGTCGTGGTCGTCTCCACCCGTGACTGCTCGCTCCAACGCCGCCACCAGAAACTGGTCGAGGAGGCCCCGGCGCCGTTCCTGACGGACGCCCAGAACGCCGAGCTGTACGCCGCCTCCAAGGCCATCCTGAAGGAAGCCGGCTACGTCGGCGCGGGCACCGTGGAGTTCCTGGTCTCCGCCGACGGCCTGATCTCCTTCCTGGAGGTCAACACCCGCCTCCAGGTCGAACACCCCGTCACCGAGGAGGTCACCGGCCTCGACCTCGTCCGGGAGATGTTCCGCATCGCCGACGGCGAGCCCCTCGGCTAC
Organism: Streptomyces sp. WM4235; assembly: GCF_001279725.1. Classification (GTDB taxonomy): domain Bacteria; phylum Actinomycetota; class Actinomycetes; order Streptomycetales; family Streptomycetaceae; genus Streptomyces. Next base: position 62,194 of record NZ_LGDE01000426.1, read on the forward strand.
GGCGATCCGGTACTGCGCGGACACTCCTTCGAGTTCCGCATCAACGGCGAGGACCCCGGCCGCGGCTTCCTGCCCGCCCCCGGCACCGTCACCCGCTTCGCCCCGCCGTCGGGTCCCGGCGTCCGCCTCGACGCGGGCGTCGAATCCGGCTCCGTCATCGGCCCCGCCTGGGACTCCCTCCTCGCCAAGCTGATCGTCACCGGCGCCACCCGCGAACAGGCCCTCCAGCGCGCGGCCCGCGCACTCGCCGAGTTCGAGATCGAGGGCATGGCCACCGCCCTCCCCTTCCACCGCGCCGTCGTCACCGACCCCGCCTTCGCCCCCACCGAAGGACCCTTCACGGTCCACACCCGCTGGATCGAAACCGAGTTCGTCAACGACATCAAGGCGTTC
>NZ_LGDE01000427.1 GCF_001279725.1 Streptomyces sp. WM4235
CCCCCCCCGCCCTCGCCGCCCCCGTCCCCGTCCCCGTCGCCACCCTCGTGCCCGTTCCCGTCTCCGTCCCCCTCCTCGTGCCCGTTCCCGTCCCGGGCGCCGCGGTCCCACCCGCAGGACTCGGGGGGCCGCCCGCGCCGGGCACGGTCGCGGGCCGGGGCCCCCGGGGCGGGCACCTCCCGGTCGAGGCGCCGCACCCGGGGCCGCGCACCACCGCCCTCGCCGCCCCGCCCCCCGCGGAGGCGACCGGCACCGCCTCCACCCCGGAGGGGCCGAGCGGGCCGCGCCGTATCGAGGGGCTCCTCCTCGGTCTCGCCGCGGGCGACGCGGCCGGCTGGCCCGCCGCCCGGCACCGGGCCAGCCGGATGCCCGAGTGGACCCGCCGCCTGACCCGCGAGCTCGACACCTTCGCCGAGCAGAACGCCACCACCACGCTCCCCGTCCCGATCGCCCTCAACCAGCCCCCGGAACCACTGCGCCTGGGCCCGTCCGACGACGCCGAGTGGGCCGCGTTCGCCGCCGAGTCCGTGCTGACGGCCGCCGGGGTGCTGCTCAGCGACCTCAGCCGGTCCCGCCGGATGCGGGCGGCCATCGACCTGGCGTGGAACGCCCTGGCCTCCGAGGTCGCGGCGGCGGCCGAGCGCGCCCCCGAGGTCGAGTCGGCCGTACTGCCCCTGCGCGCCCGGATCTCCGTCCGCGCCGGCCTCGGCAACCTCGCCGCCGGCCTGCGCCCGCCCGCCACCGGCCACGACAACCCGCACTACTTCGACGACGCCGCCTGCGTCCGCGCCTGTGTCCTGGCCGTCGTCCACCCCGGGGACCCCCGCGCCGCGGCCGACCTCGCGGAGTTCGACGCCCGGTACACCCAGGACGGCGACGGGGTGCACGGCGCCCGCGCCATGGCCGCCGCCATCGCCACCGCCCTCGGCGGCGCGGACACCGACGCCGCCGTGGACGCCGCTCTCGCACAGCTGCCCGCCTCCACCGAGATCGGCCGCAACGCCCGTCACGCCGTCGAACTCGCCCGCGCCGATCCGGACGGAGGCGCCTTCGCCATCGTCCCGCTGCTGGAACACCAGATCGTCGACCACGTGTACAGCTACGGAATCGCCGCCGCCGAAACCGTCCCGGTCGCCCTCGCCCTGGCCACCGCGGCTCGCGGCAAGGTCTCCGAGGCCGTCCCGGCGGCCGCCTGTCTCTCCCGTGTCGCCGACTCCGCCCCCGCCCTGGCCGGCGCCCTCGCCGGCGCCCTCGGGGGCGGCGACTCCCTCCCGCCCGCCTGGCGCGAGGCCTGCCGCACCCTGTCCGGCTGCGCGCTGCCCCGCCTGGCCGGCACCGATCTCGTCGAACTCGCCGCGCTGCTCACCCGTACGGAGCTCACCTCCCCCAAAAACCCCAACGCCCAAGGGATGATTCGGACATGACGCACGCTCCCCTCTCCCTCGACGACCGCGTGGCCGGCTCCCTGATCGGCGCCGCCGTCGGCGACGCCCTGGGAGGTCCGGTGGAGGGCTGGTCCCCGGACCGGATCGTCGAACGGCACGGCGGCCGGGTCCACGGCATCGTCGGCCCCTGGTACGAGGACTGGCGCACCGCCCGCCCCATCGCGCCTTACCACAAGGGCGACGGGCACGTCACCGACGACACCCTCATGACGCACGCGCTGGTCCGGGTCTACGAGAGCGTGCGGGACCACCTGGACGCGTACGCGGTCGCCGACCACCTCGTCCCGGACCTCATGACGAACCCCCGTTGGATCCCGGAACTCGAAGCCGAGGCCCTGCCCCTCCAGCGGATCTTTCTGGCCGAGAAGTGGATCGTGACCCGGATCCACTACGCCCACGCGGACCCCCGCGAGGCCGGCGCCGGCAACATCGTCAACTGTGGCGCCGCGATGTACATGGCCCCGGTCGGGCTCGTCAACGCGGGCCATCCGGCGGCCGCGTACGCGGAGGCGCTGGACGTCGCGGGCGCGCACCAGTCCTCGTACGGCAGGGAGGCGGCGGGCGTGTTCGCCGCCGCGGTGGCGGCGGCGTGCGTACCGGGCGCGAGCGCGGCCTCGGTCGTCGAGACGGCCCTGTCGCTGGCGAAGGACGGCACCCGGGAGGCCATCGCGGCGGTGTGCGACGTGGCCGCGCGCCACCGGGACTTCGAGTCGGCGCTGGCCCCCCTGCGGGTGGCGGTGGCCCCGTACGACTCGGTGGGCCCGGACTACCGCACACCCTCGCTCGGCGCCCGGCGGCCCTCGCGGCTGCACTCGATCGAGGAACTCCCCGTCGCGCTCGGCATGCTGCTGGTGGCCGACGGGGCGTACGAGGCGTCCGTGCTCGGGGCGGTCAACTACGGCCGGGACTGCGACTCCATCGCCACCATGGCTGGGGCGATGGCCGGCGCCCTGGGCGGCGAGGCCGTGGTCCCCGCCGGCTGGGCGAAGCAGGTGGCGGAGGCCAGCCGGCTGGACCTGCACGCGCCGGCGGCCGCGCTGGCGACGGTGGCCCGGGAGGTCTTCGACCGCGACCGGGAGCGGCGCCGCGCCCACGAGGCGGCCTTCGCCGAGATCGCGACGCCGCGGTGACCGGGCCCGCGGCGTGCGCGGTGCGCCTGACCTGGGTCCAGCCGGAGGACCTGGTCGGGCACGAGTTCCGTCAGGCGGCGGAGGACGGGCGCGAGGCGCGGCCGCTGCTGCGCGCCTGGCTCGACGCGGGGGGCCGTGCGGCCCCGGCCCGCGCCGGCGCCTCGGCCGCTGCCGCGCCGCCGGAGCTGCGCGCCCTGGCCGGTCGTCTGCTGGCCGAACTCGCCGCCCTGCCCTCGCCGCTGGCCGCCGACGAGCCGGAGACCTGGCCCGCCATCCGCTCCACCTGGCCCCCGGCTCCCCCACCGACCCGCCCCGACGGCCGACCCCGGCCCGAACCCCTGCCGGCCACCCTCACCGACCGCCCCGCGCCATCGCCGCCGGCGGCCCGCCCCGACGTCGCCCGCCTGGAGGCCGCCTGGCTCGGGCGGGCCGTCGGGTGCCTGCTCGGCAAGCCCGTCGAGAAGCTCCCCCTGGACGGGATCCGGGCCCTGGCCCGCGCCACCGGCAACTGGCCACTGTCCGACTGGTTCACCGCCCGCGGCGTCCCGCCGGAGCTGCTGGCCGCGCATCCCTGGAACCGCAGGTCCGCCCCGACCTCCCTCGCCGAGAACATCGACGGCATGCCCGAGGACGACGACCTCAACTACCCCCTGCTGAACCTGCTCCTGCTCCAGCGCCACGGCAAGTCCTTCACCACCGCCGACGTCGCACGGCTCTGGCTCGACGAACTCCCCGCCGGCCGGACCTTCACCGCCGAGCGCGTCGCCTACCGCAACCTCCTCCAGGGCCTGGAGCCCCCCGCGTGCGCCACCCACCACAACCCGTTCCGCGAGTGGATCGGCGCCCTCATCCGGGCCGACGTCCACGGCTGGACCAACCCCGGCGACCCGGTGGCCGCCGCGGCCCAGGCCCACCGGGACGCCGCCCTCACCCACACCGGCAACGGGATCTACGCGGCCCTCTTCACCGCCGCCGCCATCGCCGAGGCGGCCGGCGGCCGGTGTGACGTGCACGGCGCGCTGCGGGCCGGGCTGGCCGTCGTACCGCCCCGCTCGCGCCTGGCCGGGGCGGTCCGCCTCGGCATCGACGAGGCGGGCCGCCACCGCGACTTCGACCGGGTCGTGGACGTCCTCCACGCCCGCTACGACCACCACCACTGGGTCCACTCCCTCCCGAACACGGCCCTGATCGCGGCGGCGCTCACCCACGCCGACGGCGACTTCACCCGGTCGGTCTGCAACGCCGTGTCCGGCGGCTGGGACACCGACTCCAACGGCGCCACCGCCGGTTCCCTCGCCGGGCTCCTCACCGGATCGCCCGAGCGGCTCCCGCGGCGTTGGACCGCGCCGCTGGGCAACCGTCTCGCCACCAGCGTGCCCGGTTTCGACGGCGTCGGCTTCGACACCCTCGCCCACCTCACCGCTCAGGAGGCAGCCCGCTCATGACGGCCATCGCCGTGCTCGGCAGTACGAACATGGATCTCGTCGCCTACGTCTCCAAGGCGCCTCGCCTCGGGGAGACCGTCACCGGCCGCGCGTTCCACACGGTCCCCGGCGGCAAGGGCGCCAACCAGGCCGTGGCCGCCGCCCGCCTCGGCGGCGAGGTGGTGATGATCGGCGCGGTCGGCGCGGACGAGTTCGGCGTACGGTTGCGCTCCGCGCTCGCCGCGGCCGGCGTGGAGACGGCCGCCCTGCGCACGGTGGAGGGGGCCAGCGGCACCGCCCACATCACCGTCGACGACGAGGGCGCGAACAGCATCGTCGTCATCCCCGGCGCCAACGCCCGCGTCACCGGGCTGGAGGTGGGCGACGACTCCCGGATCGGCTCGGCCGACTCCCTGCTCCTGCAACTCGAACTCCCCCTGGAGGCCGTGATCGCCGGCGCCCGCGCCGCCCGCGCCCACGGTGTCCGTACGATCCTCACCCCGGCGCCCGCCCGGCCCCTGCCCGCCGAACTCCTCGACGTCACCGACCTCCTGGTGCCCAACGAGCACGAGGCGGCGACCCTCACCGGGCTCACCGACCCGTACCGGGCCGCCGAGGCGCTCCTGCGCAGCGTGCCGCAGGTGGTGATCACCCTCGGTGGGGCCGGGGTGCTGTTCGCCGCACGGGGGCGCGAGCCGCTGGCTCTGCCGGCGATCCGGGTCCGGGCCGTGGACACCACCGCCGCCGGCGACACCTTCGTCGGGGCGCTCGCCGTGGCCGTCGGGGAGGGCCGTCCGATGCCCGGGGCGCTGCGCTGGGCCTCGGCGGCGGCGGCGCTGTCCGTGCAACGGCCCGGCGCCCAGGACTCGATGCCGACCCGGTCCGAGACGGACGCCTTCGCCGCGACCGCCCCCGACACCGGCCCCGAGCCCGGAGGCGGGACCACCGCGGCGGCCGGCCGAGCCACCGGGGGCGCCTCGTGACCCGGACACCCCACCGCGCGCCCGCGACCCGGCCCGCCACCACCCCCGGCCCGGTCGCCGACGCCACCGGTCCCCTCGCCGGACTGCGCGTCCTGGACCTGGCCACCCTCTTCGCCGGCCCGCTGGCGGCCACCCTCCTCGGGGACTTCGGCGCGGAGGTCGTCAAGGTCGAGCACCCGGTCCGTCCCGACCCCTCGCGCGGACACGGTCCCGCCAAGGACGGGGTCGGCCTCTGGTGGAAGCTGCTCGGTCGCAACAAGCGGACGATGACCCTCGACCTGTCCGCTCCCGGCGGGCGGGACACCCTGCTCCGCCTCGCCGCCGGCGCCGACGTGATCATCGAGAACTTCCGCCCCGGCACCTTGGAGAAGTGGGGCCTGGGCTGGCCGGAGTTGTCCGCCGCCAACCCGCGGCTGGTGCTGGCCCGTGTGACGGCCTTCGGTCAGCACGGCCCGTACGCCCACCGCCCCGGCTTCGGCACCCTCGCCGAGGCCATGAGCGGTTTCGCCGCGATCACCGGGGAACCGGACGGCCCCCCGACCCTGCCGCCGTTCGGGCTCGCCGACTCCGTCGCCGCGCTGACCACCGCGTACGCCGTGATGACGGCGTTGGCCGGCCGGGACCGCACCGGGCAGGGGCAGGTGGTGGACCTGGCCATCATCGAGCCGATCCTGACGGTGCTGGGTCCGCACCCGCTCTGGTACGACCAGCTCGGTTTCGTCCAGCCGCGCACGGGCAACCGCTCCACCAACAACGCGCCCCGCAACACCTACCGCAGCGCGGACGGGCGTTGGCTGGCCGTGTCCACCTCGGCGCAGTCCATCGCGGAGCGCGTGATGCGGCTGGTCGGTCGACCGGAGTTGATCGCGGAGCCCTGGTTCGCGACGGGCTCCGGCCGGGCCGCCCACGCGGGGGTGCTCGACGAGGCGGTCGGCGGTTGGATCGCCCGGTACAAGGCGGAGGAGGTGATCGCCGCGTTCGAGGACGCCCAGGCGGCGGTCGCGCTGGTCTACGACGTACGGGACGTCATGGCCGATCCGCAGTACGCCGCGCTCGACACGATCACCGAGGTGGAGGACCCGGAACTCGGGCCGCTCCGCATGCAGAACGTGCTCTTCCGGCTGTCCGGCACCCCGGGTGCCATCCGCTGGGCGGGCCGCCCCCACGGCGCGGACACCGAGGCCGTCCTCACCGAACTCGGCCTGACCGAGGCCGAGATCACCGCACTCGCGAAGGACGGAGTCCTGTGATCCTTACTTGGCTGTACGCTCCCGGCGACCGCCCCGAGGTGGTCTGGAAGGCCCTGCACTCGGGGGCCGACTCCGTCATCGTCGACCTGGAGGACGGGGTCTCGGCCTCCCGCAAGGAGTACGCGCGGGCCGCGACGGCCGAACTGCTCGCCGACCGGCCGCCGGTGCCCGTGCAGGTCCGGGTCAACGCCCTGGACTCGCCGTGGGCCGGCGCCGACCTCAGCGCCCTGACCGGGCTCCGGGGGCTGTCGGCGCTGCGGCTGCCGAAGATCGCCGCCCCCGAGCAGATCACCGCCGTCGCGAACCGCACCGGCGGCGTGGCCCTGTACGCGCTGCTGGAATCGGCCCTGGGCGTGGAGCGGGCGTACGAGATCGCGCGCGCCCACCCGGCCCTGCACGGCCTCTCCCTCGGCGAGGCGGACCTGCGGGCCGACCTGAACGTCAGCGCCGAGGCGGGCCTGGACTGGCCGCGCTCACGGGTGGTGGTCGCGGCGCGGGCCGCGGGTCTGGTCGCGCCCGCGCAGTCGGTGTTCCCCGACATCCGGGACCTGGAGGCGCTGGCCGTCTCCTGCGCGCGCGGCCGGGCCCTCGGGTTCCTCGGCCGGGCCGCGATCCACCCGCGCCAGCTCCCGGTGATCGAACGGGCCTACGTGCCCGGCCCGGAAGAGGTCAGCGCCGCCGAGGAGATCGTCACCGCCGCCCGGGCCACTCCGGGCGCGCTGGCCCTCCCCGACGGCCGGTTCGTGGACCCGGCCGTGGTCGCGGCCGCCCACCGCACCCTGACCCTCTCCCGGCGCGGCGACCGGGTCTAGGTCCTGCCGGGCAACGCAGTGGGGTGCCGCGCTGAGCGCGGCACCCCACTGCGTCGATCACGGACCCCCGGTCCGGACCGGTCAGACCTTCTTGGCCTCGGAGGCCGTCTCGGAAGCCGTCCCCGAGGCCGACTCCGCGTCCGCCCGCTCGGCGTCCTTCGGCTCGGTGTCCCTCGGCGCGCTCTCGGCCTTGACGAGGCTCGGCGTCTTGTCCCCGGCCACGCTCTTCGCCTCCGCGTCCGTCGCGTCGGCGTCCTTCACGTCGGCGTCCTTCGGTTCGGCGTCCGCGGCGTCGATCGGGGTCTTCGCGTCCCCGGCGGCGGGACCGCGGTCCGGCTCCACGATCTCCTCGCGGCCCGGCCGCAGCTTCGCGGACAGCACCAGGTAGATCACGGCCAGCAGGAAGACCACGATCGAGGTCCACACGTTCAGCCGCAGGCCGAGGATGTGGTGTGCCTCGTCGACGCGCATGTACTCGATCCAGCTGCGGCCGACGCAGTACGCGGCCACGTACAGGGCGAAGGCCCGGCCGTGTCCCAGCTTGAAGCGGCGGTCGGCCCAGATCACCAGCACGGCGACGCCGACGCACCACAGGGACTCGTACAGGAAGGTGGGGTGATAGGTCCCCGCGACCCGGTTCGGGCCCTCGCTGATCTTCACCGCCCACGGCAGGTCGGTGGCGCGGCCGTAGAGCTCCTGGTTGAACCAGTTGCCCCAGCGTCCGAAGGCCTGGGCCAGCGCGATGCCGGGGGCCAGGGCGTCGGCCCAGGCCGGCAGCGGGATGCCGCGGAGTCGACAGCCGATCCAGGCGCCCACGGCGCCCAGCGCGATGGCGCCCCAGATGCCGAGGCCGCCTTCCCAGATCTTGAAGGCGTCGACCCAGTTGCGGCCCTCGCCGAAGTAGAGCTGGTAATCGGTGATGACGTGGTAGAGGCGACCGCCGACAAGGCCGAAAGGCACCGCCCACACGGCGATGTCCGCGACCGTGCCCGGCTTTCCGCCGCGCGCGATCCAGCGCCTGTTGCCGAGCCAGACGGCGACGAAGACGCCGATGATGATGCAGAACGCGTAGCCGCGGAGCGGGATCGGTCCGAGATGGATCACGCCGGTCGACGGGCTGGGGATATAGGCAAGTTCCATGGCAGGACCGACGCTACCCTGCCGGGCGGTGCAGACCGCAACCCGCCCGGCAACCTCGGCTGAATCGATACAGGGACGCCACGCCTTCCCCGGGGGCCTCTCAGTCCTCGCCGGCCCCCCGGGAGACGGAAGCGGAACCGGCGGAACCGGCCTGGCTCCCCGCCGTCGAGCCCGACCGCGACGAGGAACCGTTCGAGGAGGACCTGTTCGAGGAGGATCCGGTCGACGTCGAGGACGACAGCCCGGACGAAGAAGAAGAGGAGGACGAGGAGGAGGACGAGGCCTTCGACCCGTTCTTGCCCGTCCCGGAGGCCTTCGGGCTCGGGGCGGCCGACCCGCCCTTCGCCGCTGCCTCCACCTGCGCCTTCAGCTTCTGCGGGGTCAGCGGATTCGCCTGGTCGGCGAAGATGTCCTTCCCGTCGAGGAGGATCGTCGGGGTGCCCCGGAACTTCCCGGCGCGGAACGCCTCCTGCGACTTGCCGGCCCAGGCGTTGTGCGTGCCCTTCTCGACGCAGGCGCGGAACTCGGGGGTGTCGAGCCCCTCCACCTTCCCGGCCAGCTCCAGCAGCTTGGCGTTCTTGCCGTAGGCGTCGTCGACCTCCTCGGGCTGGTTCTGGAAGAGGACGTCGTGGTACGCGGGGAACTTCCCGGCGTCCTGGGCGCACGCGGCGGCGTTGGCCGCCTTGAGGGAGCCGGTGCCGCCCATGTTCCCGTCGATCAGCGTGACCAGGTGGTAGTCGACCTTGAGCTGTCCCTTCGCCTCCAGCTCGTGGACGGTGGCCCGGTAGTTGTCCTCGAAGGCCTTGCAGGCCGGGCAGCGGAAGTCCTCCCAGACGGTCAGGGTGGACGTGGCCGCGTCCTTGCCCGTCCGGATCGCGAGCGCGTCCTTGCCCACGGCCCCGGACGGGGCGACCACCGGGCCCTTGGCGGAGTCGCCCGATTTCCCGGTGTTGGCCGCGATCAGGCCGACAACGGCGGCCAGACCGAGTACGCCGACCACCGCCGCCGCCACGATCAGGGTCCGTCGGCGCTTGTCCCGGGTCTTCTGCCGCTCGCGCTCCACGAGGAGTCGCTCCCGGGCCGATCGTTTCGTCGCATCGCGGTTCGCACCGTCGTTCTTGTCGCTCACGTTCGGCCAAACGAAGCGGGGAGGCACTCTCGTGCCTCCCCGCTCCCACTTCCACCCGATCGGGCTACAGAACCCCGCTCGGGGCCCGTCCGGCGTCAGGACCTGCGTACGCCTTCCGCAAGCTCGGCCGCCAGCGCCCGCACCCCGGCGAGCCCGCTCCGCGGGTCCGGCGCGTCCAGCAGCACCTTCACGAAGGCCGAGCCGACGATCACCCCGTCGGCGAAGGCGGCGACCTCCTTCGCCTGAGCGGCGTTGGAGACGCCCAGACCGACGCAGACCGGGAGGCCGCGCCGGGCGCCCGGGGTGGCGCGGGTCCGCTCGACGAGGGCCTGCGCCTCGTTGCCGACGGACGCGCGGGTGCCGGTGACGCCCATCAGGGAGGCCGCGTAGACGAAGCCCGAGCCGGCCTCGGTGATGGTGGCCAGGCGGGCGTCCCGGCTGCTGGGGGCCACGACGAAGACGGTCGCCAGACCGTGCTTGGCCGCGTGCTCGCGCCACAGCGCGGACTCCTGGACCGGCAGGTCGGGCAGGATGCAGCCAGCGCCGCCCGCCGCGGCGAGCTCGGCGGCGAACCGCTCGACGCCGTAGCGGTCGATGGGGTTCCAGTACGTCATCACCAGGATCGGGACCCCGGTGGCCTCGTGGGCCTCGCGCACGGTCCGCATCACGTCGGCGATCTTGACTCCGCCGCGCAGGGCGATGTCGTCGGCGGTCTGGATGACCGGGCCGTCCAGGACCGGGTCGCTGTGCGGCAGGCCGATCTCGACGACGTCCGCGCCGCCCGCGATGACGGCCTTGACCGCCTCGATGCCGCCGTCGACGGTCGGGAAGCCGGCCGGGAGGTAGGCGACGAGGGCGGCACGGTCCTCGGACTTCGCCTTCGCGAGGGTCGCGGTGAGCAGTTCGATGTTGCCGGTCCCGTGCGTGGTGCTCACTTGTCGTCCCCCTCGGAGAACTCGTTCTCGGCGACTTCGCCGTCGGTGTCGTACAGGTCGAAGTACCGCGCGGCCGTGTCCATGTCCTTGTCGCCGCGACCGGACAGGTTGACGACGATCAGGCCGTCCGGGCCCAGTTCCCGGCCCAGGTCGAGGGCGCCCGCGAGGGCGTGCGCGGACTCGATCGCCGGGATGATGCCCTCCGTGCGGGAGAGCAGGCGCAGGGCCTGCATGGCGGCGTCGTCGGTGACCGCCCGGTACTCGCCGCGGCCGGTGTCCTTGAGGTAGGAGTGCTCCGGGCCGATGCCCGGGTAGTCCAGGCCCGCCGAGATCGAGTACGGCTCGGTGATCTGGCCCTCCTCGTCCTGGAGGACGTAGGAGCGGGAGCCGTGCAGGATGCCGGGCTCGCCCGCGGTGAGCGTGGCGGCGTGCTCCCCGGTCTCGACGCCGTGTCCGGCGGGCTCGAAGCCGACCAGGCGGACGCCGGCGTCCGGGATGAAGGCGTGGAACAGGCCGATGGCGTTGGAGCCGCCGCCGACGCAGGCCGCGACCGCGTCGGGCAGCCGTCCGACGCGCTCCAGGATCTGGCGGCGGGCCTCGACGCCGATGACCCGGTGGAAGTCGCGGACCATCGCGGGGAAGGGGTGGGGGCCGGCGACCGTGCCGAAGAGGTAGTGGGTGCGGTCGACGTTGGCCACCCAGTCGCGGAAGGCCTCGTTGATGGCGTCCTTGAGGGTCCGGGAGCCGGACTTCACCGCGATGACCTCGGCGCCCAACATGCGCATCCGGGCCACGTTCAGGGCCTGGCGCTGCGTGTCGATCTCGCCCATGTAAATGGTGCAGTCGAGGCCGAAGAGTGCGCAGGCGGTGGCGGTGGCCACGCCGTGCTGGCCGGCTCCGGTCTCGGCGATGACGCGGGTCTTGCCCATGCGCTTGGTGAGCAGTGCCTGGCCCAGCACGTTGTTGATCTTGTGCGAGCCGGTGTGGTTGAGGTCCTCGCGCTTGAGGAAGATCCGCGCGCCGCCCGCGTGCTCGGCGAACCGGGGCACCTCGGTGAGGGAGCTGGGCCGGCCGGTGTAGTTGACCATGAGCTCGTCGAGCTCGGCCGCGAAGGCCGGGTCGCTCTTGGCCTTCTCGTACTCGACGGCGACCTCGTCCACGGCGGCCACGAGGGCCTCCGGGATGAACTTGCCGCCGAAGTCGCCGAAGTAGCCCTCGGCGTTGGGGACGTGACCCTCGGGGTCCGGGATGAAGAACGAGCTGGTGGACATGGCCACTACTCCTACGGGGTGCGACGGGAGGACTTCACCGTATTGCGCCGCCTGCCCGCACCACGCGCACCCCGCTGAGGGGTGGGGAGGGTACGGACGGAGCGACCCGCGCCCGGAGCCGGCGGCTCGGGGCGGCGGGCCGTACGGGACCACCCGGCGGGTACGCGGGGTACCGGACGGGGCGTGGTCTTCGTTACGGCGCCGAGGCGCCGCGCCATCGCATGCCGTTGACCTGGCCCGGCTCGGAGCCGATCACGTAGCGCACCCGTCGCCCGTGCACGCGCCGGGCCGGGGCACGGCAGCCGCGGGGGCGGCAGCCGCGCGCCAGCGGCGCGTGCGTCGTCGGCACGGCGGCCGGGCCGGGGCCCGGTCGGGTGCGGACGAAGGAGCGGAAGGGCGGCACGGGAGGGGTCAGCTCCGCCCGTGGCGCAGGGCGGGGTGGGCGCCGGCGGCGACGAGGTCGGCCACGGCCGCCTTCGGGTCGCGTCCGGTGACCAGGGACTCCCCGACGAGGACGGCGTCGGCGCCCTCGTTGGCGTAGGCGATCAGGTCGTGCGGTCCGCGGATGCCGGACTCGGCGATCTTCACGATGTGGTCGGGGATCTCCTGGACGACGCGCTCGAAGGTGGAGCGGTCGACCTTGAGGTCCTTGAGGTTGCGCGCGTTGACACCGATGATCTTGGCTCCGGCGGCGACGGCGCGCTCGACCTCCTCCTCGTCGTGGACCTCGACGAGCGGGGTCAGACCGATGGTCTGGGCGCGCTCGATGAGGGAGACCAGGGCCTCCTGCTCCAGGGCCGCGACGATCAGCAGGGCGAGGTCGGCGCCGTAGGCGCGGGCCTCCCAGAGCTGGTAGGCCGTGACGATGAAGTCCTTGCGCAGGATCGGGATGTCCACGCGGGCGCGGACGGCCTCCAGGTCGGCCAGCGAGCCGCCGAAACGGCGCTGCTCGGTGAGGACGGAGATGACCGCCGCACCGCCCGCCTCGTAGTCGGCGGCGAGCGCGGCCGGATCGGCGATGGCGGCCAGCGCGCCCTTGGACGGGCTGGAGCGCTTGACCTCGCAGATCACCTTGACGCTGTCGCCGCGCAGGGCCGCGACACCGTCCTTGGCCTGGGGCGCCTTGGCGGCACGCTCCTTGAGCTCGTCGAGGCTCACGCGGGCCTGCCGTTCGGCAAGGTCTTCGCGGACCCCTTCGATGATCTCGTCGAGCACACTCACGCGAGCGGCCCCCTTCCGGGTCGATGACGGTCGGCCGCCTCACAGACACGTATCACTGCAAGGTCGGCACACTCAAATGGTATCCGCAGGTCGCCGCGGCCTCCGCACGGACGTCGCCGTTTCCCAGGGACTGGACAGTCGGAATGCGGGCTTCCTCCGGCTGTCGCACGGTCCTCAGGGGGCCAGGGCCGCCCCGAACGGGAGATTGCGGACCATCGCGAAAACCAGCATCAGGGATCCGAGAACCCACCAGTACGCCGGCTTCAGGTCGATCCGCGGGGCCGGGGCGCCGCGCCAGGCCCGGACCAGCCACACGGCGGTGAACGCCGCGAAAAGCACGTAGCCGGCGACCGCCGCCGCGTTCGCGCCGAGGGCGGTGAGCAGGTCGCCCCGCGCGAAGGCGTGGGCGCTGCGCAGCCCGCCGCAGCCGGGGCACAGGATGCCCGTCAGCCGGAACAGCGGGCAGACCGGGTAGTGCCCGGGTTCGTTGGGGTCGACCGCGCCCACGTACGCGAAGGCGGCGACCACCCCGGCCAGGGTGAGGACGGGAACGGCCATCGTCCGGGCCCGGGAGGCCCGCACCGGGGCGGGCGGGGCGTACGGAGGCAACGGGGGCCCGGGGGCGGGGTGCGGGGCGGGAGGGGTGCGGGAGGCGTCCACGCGCCGATTCTCTCCGGTCATGACAAAAGGCGCAGCCCGACAGGGCCGCGCCTTCCGCTTCTCCCGGTCCGCGTGCGTCAGACGCTCGCGGGGACCTTGGACGCGGCGATGACCTCGGCGAGGTCCTTGTGGGCGGCCTTCGGAGCGCCCATGCCGGCGGCCTTCATCGCCATCCCGACGACACCGCCGAGGACGACGACGCCCAGGCCGGCGTAGAACCCGAGCGGGTTCGCGAGCACCATGAAGGCGCCGGAGACGCAGAAACCGATGAAGGCGATGATGACACCGGTCCAGGCGGCCGGGGTGTGTCCGTGGCTCGTGCCCGCCATGAGTTGCTCCTCGTTGCTCTGTCGCACGTCACGTGCTGTGTCGAACGCTCGGTGCCCATTGTCCCGCACCGGACGCGGCGCTCGCTCACGGGGGTCCCGTCAGCGGGTGGGGTCCTCGCCTCGGTCCAGAGCCTTCCACAGGTCCTCGGGCCGGTCCGGGTCCACGGGCGCGGGAGTCCGGGTGCGGGGGCTGCCGTCGCGTTCGTAGCGGCCGCCCATCGCGGGCCAACTCCGGCCGAAGCGCAGGGCCAGGAGGCCGGCCAGCAGGATCAGGGCCCCGCCGACGGCGGTGACGTACGGCCACGCCGTATGGGTGAGCCCGACCACCTGGGCCGCGGTGTCCGCGGTGGTCCTGGCGGCCTGTTCGTCCAGGGCCCGGTGGTCGTCGGCGGCGAACACGGCCGCCAGGGCGGCGCCCAGACCGCTCAGCGCGAGCAGTCCGGACACCAGCCGCCGGCTCCTGCCGCGGACGGCGAAGACGGCGACCAGGGCGGCGAGGGCGACGATCGCCAGGGCGGCGGGCAGGCCGGTGACGGCCCGCCCGTCGGCGCTCAGCGGCAGCGAACCACCGCCGACGGCCGCCCGGCCCTGGGCCCAGACGCGGCCGGAGGCGAGCAGCACGACGGTGGCGCCGAGCGCGCCGAACAGCAGGGCGACGGCCACGCTGCGGCGGCCGGCGCCGCTCTCGGGCCTCGGCGGGGCCTCTTCGGTCCCGGGGGCGGCGGCATCGTTTCGGGGCGGGGGTACGGCACTCACGCACCCCACTATCCCCTACGTCCTCAGCCGCGGTGGAGGCGGTTCGCCGCTCCCACCGCGCGGAGCACCGCGGCGGCCTTGTTGCGGCATTCGAGGTCCTCCAGCTCGGGCACCGAATCCGCCACGACCCCCGCGCCGGCCTGGACGTACGCCGTCCCGTCGCGCAGCAGCGCCGTGCGGATGGCGATGGCCGTGTCGGAGTCCCCGGCGAAGTCGAGGTAGCCGACGCAACCGCCGTACAGCCCGCGGCGGGAGGGTTCAAGCTCCTCGATGATCTGCATGGCGCGCGGCTTGGGCGCGCCCGAGAGGGTGCCGGCGGGGAAGCAGGCGGTGAGCACGTCGAAGGCGGTCTTGCCCTCGGCGAGCCGGCCGGTGACGGTGGAGACGATGTGCATCACGTGGGAGTAGCGCTCGATCGACATGAAGTCGACGACCTCCACCGACCCCGGGGCGCAGACCCGGCCCAGGTCGTTGCGGCCGAGGTCGACGAGCATCAGGTGCTCGGCGCGCTCCTTGGGGTCCGCCATCAGCTCTTCGGCGAGGTCGTTGTCCTTCTGCGGGGTGGCCCCGCGGTGCCGGGTGCCGGCGATGGGGTGGACCATGGCCCGGCCGTCCTCGACCTTGACCAGCGCCTCGGGGCTGGACCCGACCACGTCGAAGCCGTTCTCGAAGCGGAAGAGGTACATGTACGGGGAGGGGTTGGTGGCCCGCAGCACCCGGTAGACGTCGAGCGCGGAGGCCTCGCAGGGCGTCTCGAACCGCTGCGAGGGCACCACCTGGAAGGCCTCGCCGGCCCGGATGCGTTCCTTCACGTCCTCCACGGCCGCCTGGTACTTCTCGCCGCCCCACAGGGCGGAGAACTCCGGCAGCTCGGAGACGGGCAGCGGGGTGGGTACGTACGGGGCGGGCCGCGCGAGGTCGGCCTCCATGGCGTCGAGGCGGGCGACCGCGTTCGCGTACGCCTCGTCCACGCCCGTGTCGAGGTCGTTGTGGTTGATGGCGTTGGCGATGAGCTGGACCGTGCCGTCCCAGTGGTCCATGACGGCCAGGTCGGAGGTGAGCAGCATCGTCAGCTCGGGCAGCTCCAGGTCGTCGGCGGTGTGCTCGCCGATGCGCTCCAGGCGGCGGACGATGTCGTAGCCGAGGTAGCCGACCATGCCGCCGGTGAAGGGCGGCATTCCGCCGGCGATGTCGCGGGGGGTGTGCAGGGCCTCGACGGTGGCGCGCAGGGCCTCCAGCGGGTCGCCGTCCGTGGGTACCCCGACGGGCGGGGTGCCGATCCAGTGGGCCCGGCCGTCGCGGACGGTCAGGGTGGAGTCGCTGCGGACGCCGACGAAGGAGTAGCGGGACCAGGAGCGGCCGTTCTCGGCGGACTCCAGGAGGAAGGTTCCGGGGCGTTCGGCGGCCAACTTGCGGTAGAGCCCCACGGGCGTGTCGCCGTCGGCCAGCAGTTTGCGGCTGACGGGGATGACGCGGCGGTCGACGGCGAGCTTGCGGAACGTCTCGAGATCCATGGCGTGGAACCCTACCTATTCGGTGTCGCCGAGGAGGACATCGGCGTCGAAGCACGTACGGGCGCCGGTGTGACAGGCGGCCCCGACCTGGTCGACCTTCACGAGGAGGGTGTCGGCGTCGCAGTCGAGGGCGACGGACTTCACGTGCTGGAAGTGGCCGGAGGTGTCTCCCTTGACCCAGTACTCCCCGCGGCTGCGGGACCAGTACGTGCAGCGCCCGGTGGTCAGGGTCCGGTGCAGGGCCTCGTCGTCCATCCAGCCGAGCATGAGCACCTCACCGGTGTCGTACTGCTGGGCGATGGCCGGAACCAGACCGTCCGCGGAGCGCTTGAGACGGGCGGCGATGGCGGGGTCGAGGGAGGTCGTACTCATGAGGCCATTGTGCCGGGAGAAGGCGGCGATCACGGAGCGCCGTCCACCTGATGGGCGGGCGCGCGACGGGTTCCGGCCGTAGGCTGGCCCGCATGTCTACCCATGCGAAGCGTGAACGACTGCTCCTGGCCGACCTGTTGGAGTCGGCGGGGCCGGAGGCGCCGACGCTGTGCGACGGCTGGCGCGCCCGGGAACTCGCGGCGCACGTGGTCGTCCGCGAACGCCGCCCGGACGCGGCGGGCGGTCTCCTGCTGGACGTGCTGAAGACCCGGCTGGACAAGGTGATGGAGGAGTACGCGGCCAAGCCGTACGAGGAACTGATCCAGTTGATCCGTACCGGCCCGCCGAAGATGTCCCTCTACTCCCTGAAGCAGATCGACGAGGCGGCCAACGCGGTGGAGTTCTACGTCCACGCGGAGGACGTCCGGCGGGCCCGGCCCGACTGGTCGCCGCGGGCGCTGGACCCCGTGTTCTCGGACTCCCTCTGGTCCCGCCTGGAGAAGCTGGCCCGGCTGACGGGCCGCCGCTCCCCGGTGGGGCTGGTCCTGCGCCGCCCGAACGGCCAGACGACGGTGGCGCACAAAGGCACCCCGGTGGTGACGGTCACGGGCGAGCCGGGCGAACTCACGCTGTTCTGCTTCGGCCGCCAGTCCTCGGCGGCGGTGGAGCTGGACGGTCCGGCGGAGGCCGTCGCGAAGCTGACGACGGCGCGGCTGGGCCTGTAGCGCCCGGCGGGCGTGTGCGGGGCCGCCGGGTCGGCGGAGGGCCCGGGCCCCGGCGGTCAGGCGGTCAGGCGGTCAGGCGAAGGCGAGTTCCGCCCTGCGGACCTCGCGGGCCGAGGTGCCGACCACCGCTCCCGCCATGCTCAGCAGGCCGCCGGCCAGGAACACCGGGGTGATGCCCCACAGGTCCACCGCCAGGCCGAAAACGGGGTAGGACAGCGGGGCCAGGCCCACCGCCGTGAAGGCCATGACCGAGCTGACCCGGCCCAGGTACGCGGGGTCGGTGGAGGTCTGGATCAGGGCGACGGCCAGGCCTCCGCAGATGCCGCAGACCAGGCCGGTCAGCAGCGAGACGGCGACCGCGGTCGGCAGGCCGGGGGCCAGGGCGAGGCTGCCGATGCCGGCCGAGCCGACGATCAGGGTGAGGTTCTGCACCGCGCCCGCGCGGGGGAACCGGGGCACCAGCGTCAGGACCAGGGCGCTGGACGCCGCACCCGCCCCGAAGGCGCCGATGATCCAGCCGACCCCGCCGGCGCCCCAGTCCCGCTCCTCGGCCAGCAGGATCAGCCCCAGGGTGAGCGGCGCGGAGGTGCCGAGCTGGCTCAGCGCGCCGGACACCGTCAGCGGACCGATCACCGGGTGCCGCCGGATGTAGGCGAGCCCGGACAGCAACTGCCGCCAGGGGGTCTGCCCCGCCGAGGGGTCCTCGGAGTCCCGCACCGTGGGGGCGATCCGTACGGCCAGCAGCAGCACCAGGGAGAGCCCGAACAGCGCGGCGGCCACGCCGAAGGCGGCTCCCACGCCGCCCAGACCGATCGCGAGGCCCGCCACCGGCGGCCCCGCGGTGTGCCCGACGCGTTCGGCGAGGCTGCGCAGCCCCTGGACCCGCACCAGCTGTCCGGGGCCGGCGATGCGGGGCGGCAGCGCGCCGACCGCCGGCATGAACAGCGCGTCGACGGCCCCGAAGACCAGGGCCACCGTCACCAGGACCCACAGCCCGGGTGAGGCGAGCGCGACGATCAGGGCGAGCGCGAGGATGACCGCGCAGCGCACGGCGTCGGAGGAGACGACCACGAGCCGGGGCCCGAAGCGGTCGGCGACCACCCCGCCGCCCAGCATGAGCAGGGCCCTCGGGACGGCGCCGGCCGCCATGACCAGCCCGACCTCGGCCGGCCCGGCCACGTGCGCGGCGGTCCAGCCGAGAGCGAGGAAGTAGATCGCGTCGCCGATCAGCGAGGCGGCGTAGGCGGCCAGCCAACGCCATGTGTTCCGGTTCAACGCAGCCCCCCGGGGCGTCAGCGCACCGGGTGGCCGGCCCCCCGCAGCGCGTCCTTGACCTGGCCGATGCGCAGGTCGCCGAAGTGGAACACCGACGCGGCGAGTACCGCGTCCGCGCCGGCCTCGATGGCCGGCGGGAAGTGCTCCAGCCTGCCGGCGCCGCCGGAGGCGATCACCGGGACCGTGACGTGCCTGCGCACGGCCGCGATCATCTCCGTGTCGTAGCCGTCCTTCGTACCGTCCGCGTCCATGGAGTTCAACAGGATTTCCCCGGCGCCCAGTTCGGCCGCCCGGTGGGCCCATTCCACGGCGTCGATGCCGGCGCTCCGCCGGCCGCCGTGGGTGGTGACCTCGAAGGAGCCGGAGGCGGTGCGGCGGGCGTCCACGGACAGCACGAGCACCTGCCGACCGAACCGCTCGGCGATCTCCCGGATCAGCTCGGGGCGGGCGATGGCGGCCGTGTTGACGCCCACCTTGTCGGCGCCCGCCCGCAGCAGTTTGTCGACGTCGTCGGCGGTGCGCACGCCGCCGCCGACGGTCAGCGGGATGAAGACCTGTTCGGCGGTGCGGCGCACCACGTCGTAGGTGGTCTCGCGGTTGCCGGAGGAAGCGGTGATGTCGAGGAACGTCAGCTCGTCGGCGCCCTCGGCGTCGTAGAGCTTGGCCATCTCCACCGGGTCGCCGGCGTCGCGCAGGTTCTGGAAGTTGACTCCCTTGACCACGCGGCCGTTGTCCACGTCCAGGCAGGGGATCACCCGTACGGCGAGGGTCATGCGGAGGCTCCTGAGGGACCGAAGGCTTCGACCTCCACCTCGACGACCATGGAGGGGTCGACGAAACCGGAGACGATGATCATGGATGCTGCGGGCCGCACCGCGTCGAACAGCTCCTTGTGGGCGCGGCCGACGTCCTCCACGTCGCGGGCGTGCGTGAGGTACATGCGGGTGCGCACCACGTGCTCGGGGCCGAGCCCGGCCTGCTCCAGGGCCTTGAAGGCCACGCCGAAGGCCGTGATGGCCTGGTCGTACGGGCCGCCCCCGTCGACGGCGGTGCAGCCGGAGACGAGGACCAGGCCGTTGGGGAGCTGTACGGCGCGCGAGTAGCCGATGACGTCCTCGTAGGCGCCACCGGAGGAGATGCGTCGTACCTGGTCGGAAGAGCTCATGCGGAGACCACCTTCAGGGCTTCTTCCAGGGTGAAGGCCTTGGCGTACAGGGCCTTGCCGACGATGGCGCCCTCGACGCCCTGCGGGACGAGCGCGGACAGGGCCCGCAGGTCGTCCAGCGAGGAGATGCCGCCGGAGGCCACGACGGGCCGGTCGGTGGCGGCGCAGACGTTCTTCAGCAGCTCCAGGTTGGGGCCGGTCAGCGTGCCGTCCTTGCCGATGTCGGTGACGACGTAGCGGGCGCAGCCCTCGGAGTCCAGGCGGGCGAGGGTCTCGTAGAGGTCGCCGCCCTCGCTGGTCCAGCCGCGGCCCTTGAGGGTGGTGCCGCGCACGTCGAGGCCGACCGCGATCCTGTCGCCGTGCTCGGCGATGGCCTTGGCGGCCCACTCGGGGGTCTCCAGGGCGGCGGTGCCCAGGTTGACGCGGGTGCAGCCGGTGGCGAGGGCCGCGGCGAGCGAGGCGTCGTCGCGGATGCCGCCGGAGAGTTCGACCTTGATGTCCATGGCGCCGGTGATCTCGGCGACCAGGGCGCGGTTGTCGCCGGTGCCGAAGGCGGCGTCGAGGTCGACCAGGTGGAGCCACTCGGCGCCGGAGGCCTGCCAGGCGAGGGCCGCCTCCAGCGGGGAGCCGTAGGAGGTCTCGCTGCCGGAGACCCCGTGGACGAGGCGGACGGCCTGTCCGTCGCGGACGTCGACCGCGGGGAGGAGTTCAAGGGTCTTCGGCATCAGAGGGTCTCGATCCAGTTGGTGAGGAGCCGGGCCCCGGCGTCGCCGGACTTCTCGGGGTGGAACTGGGTGGCCCACAGGGCCCCGTTCTCCACCGCCGCGACGAAGGGCTCGCCGTGGGTGGCCCAGGTGACCTTGGGGGCGCGGATCAGCGGGTTGGTGACTTCCAGGCTCCAGTCGCGCGCCGCGTACGAGTGGACGAAGTAGAAGCGGGCGTCCGCGTCCAGGCCGGCGAAGGCCTGGCTGTCGGCCGGCGCGTCGACGGTGTTCCACCCCATGTGCGGGACGACGGGGGCCTTGAGCGGTCCGACCGTACCGGGCCACTCGTCGAGGCCCTCGGTCTCCACGCCGTGTTCGATGCCGCGCTCGAAGAGGATCTGCATGCCCACGCAGATGCCCATGACGGGGCGGCCGCCGGAGAGCCGGCGGCCGATGATCCAGTCGCCGCGGGCGTCCTTGAGGCCCCGCATGCAGGCGGCGAAGGCGCCGACGCCGGGGACGAGGAGTCCGTCGGCGTCCATGGCCTTGTCGTAGTCGCGGGTGATCTCGACGTCGGCGCCGACGCGCGCGAGGGCGCGTTCGGCGGAGCGGACGTTGCCGAAGCCGTAGTCGAAGACGACGACCTTCTTGGTCGGTCTGGCGGGACCAGCAGCGCTCATCCCAAACCTCCTTGCGTGAAAACTCCCGGCTGCAGCCAGGTAGGAAACGCGTCCACGGCTCGGGACCGCGCCCAGGCGCGGTGCCGCTGCGTGAAGCCGTGACCTGTACTTGTGTTCGGATCGTGACCGCCCCTAGCGTCCGGGGCGTGGGAACTTCTTCTCTGGTGAAGCGGGCGTTCAAGTACCGCTTCTATCCGACCGACGCGCAGGCGGCCGGGCTGTCGCGGACGTTCGGGTGTGTACGGAAGGTCTACAACCTGGCTCTGGCCGCCCGCGCGGATGCCTGGACCCGCCAGGAGCGTATGGGGTACGGACAGACGTCGGCGCTGCTCACGACGTGGAAGCGGACCGAGGAGCTGGCGTACCTGGCCGAGGTCTCCTCGGTGCCGTTGCAGCAGGCACTGCGGCATCTGCAGAGTGCGTTCGCGGGGTTTTGGGGAAAGCGGGCGAAGTACCCCCGCTTCAAGTCGAAGCGGAAGTCCCGGGCCTCGGCCGAGTACACGCGCAGTGCGTTCCGCTACGCCGACGGTCACCTGACGCTCGCGAAGATGGCCGAGCCGTTGGACATCGTGTGGTCGCGCCCCCTCCCGGCTGGGGCGGCACCGAGCACCGTGACGGTCTCCCGGGACAGTGCCGGGCGCTGGTTCGTGTCCCTGTTGTGCGAGGACACCCCTGCCCCGATGCCCGCCACCACGAATGCGGTGGGCATCGACGTCGGACTGACCGTACTGGCCACCCTCTCGACCGGCGAGAAGATCCCCAATCCCCGACATGAGCGCAGGGAACGCGACCGGCTGGCGCGTGCACAAAGGGCGCTGGCCCGGAAGGAGATGGGAAGCAAGAGCCGAGCCAAGGCCCGCACCCGCGTGGCCAGGATCCACGCCCTCATTGCCGATCGCCGCCGGGATCATCTGCACAAACTGACGACTCGACTCGTGCGCGAAAACCAAACGCTCGTGATCGAGGACCTCACCGTCAAGAACTTGCTGAGGAATCACACGCTCGCCCGGGCCGTCAGCGATGCGGGCTGGCGTGAGCTGCGCTCCATGCTGGAGTACAAGGCGGCCTGGTACGGACGGGTGCTGGTCACCACCGACCGGTGGTTCCCCAGCACACGCCTGTGCTCGGTCTGCGGGACCTCGGCCGACACGATGCCCCTGCACGTCCGCGAGTGGACGTGCGAGAACTGCGGAACGACCCACGACCGGGACGGGAACGCCGCGATCAATCTTCTGGCCGCCGGGCTGGCGGTCGCTGCCTGTGGAGCGGGTGTAAGACCTCATCGGGAGTCCTCCTCTCGGTTGGGGCGGTCCGTGGTGAAACAGGAAACCCCACCCGTGAGGGTGGGACTCCCCTCCTCTTAGGGAGGGAAGGAGGTCAATCCCAAATCCCTTGGATCCGCAGGACTCCGGCGGCGAGACACATCGCGGAGCCGATGGCGAGCAGGACGACCAGCGACAGGGGCATCTTCTGCTTGTGGAAGGAGTAGACGCCACCGGCGAGGAAGAGGCCGACGACGATCAGGATGGTGTTGAGGCCGGTCACGGTTAGAGGGCGCCCTTCGTGGAGGGCAGGATCCCGGCGGCGCGCGGGTCGAACTCGGCCGCGTAGCGCAGGGCGCGGGCCAGCGCCTTGAACTGGCACTCCACGATGTGGTGGGCGTTGCGCCCGTACGGGACGTGGATGTGCAGGGCGATCTGGGCCTGCGCGACGAAGGACTCGAAGATGTGCCGGGTCATCGTCGTGTCGTAGGTGCCGATCATCGGCGCCATGTTCTCGGGCTCGGTGTGCACGAGGTAGGGGCGGCCGGACAGGTCGACGGTCACCTGGGCGAGCGACTCGTCCAGCGGGACGGTGCAGTTGCCGAAGCGGTAGATGCCCACCTTGTCGCCGAGGGCCTGCTTGAAGGCGGCGCCGAGCGCGAGGGCGCTGTCCTCGATGGTGTGGTGGCTGTCGATGTGCAGGTCGCCCTCGGTCTTGACGGTGAGGTCGAAGAGGCCGTGGCGGCCGAGCTGGTCGAGCATGTGGTCGTAGAAGCCCACGCCCGTCGAGACGTCGACCTTGCCGGTGCCGTCGAGGTTTATCTCGACGACGACCGAGGTCTCCTTCGTGGTCCGTTCGACCCGTCCGATGCGGCTCATGCGTGCTGCTCCTTCTTCAGTGCGCGAACCGCTTCCAGGAACGCGTCGTTCTCGGCCGGGGTGCCCGCGGTGACCCGCAGCCATCCCGGCACGCCGTTGTCCCGGACCAGGACGCCCTGGTCGAGGATCTTTTCCCAAGCGGTGTGGGAGTCGTCGAACTTCCCGAACTGGATGAAGTTCGCGTCGGACTCGGTGACCTCGAAGCCGATGGCCCGCAGCTCCTCGACGAGGCGGTCGCGCTCGGCCTTGAGCTGCTCCACGTAGCCGAGGAGGGTGTCGGTGTGCTCCAGCGCGGCCAGCGCGGTCGCCTGGGTGACGGCCGACAGGTGGTACGGCAGGCGTACGAGCTGCACGGCGTCGACCACGGCGGGGTGCGCGGCCAGGTAGCCCAGGCGCAGCCCGGCGGCGCCGAAGGCCTTGGACATGGTCCGGGAGACCACCAGGCACGGGCGGCCCTCGATGAGCGGCAGGAGCGAGTCGTGGTGGCTGAACTCCACGTACGCCTCGTCGACGACGACGAGGGAGGCCGAACCTCGATCGGCACGCGCGGCCTGGGCGGCCTCGTACAGGGCGAGGACCGTCTCGGCTCCGACGGCGGTGCCCGTGGGGTTGTTGGGCGAGGTGATGAAGACGACGTCCGGCGCGTGCTCGGCGATGGCCCGCTCCGCCGCCTCCGCGTCGATGGTGAAGTCGTCCCGGCGCGGGCCGGAGATCCACCCGGTGCCGGTGCCGCGGGCGATCAGCGCGTGCATGGAGTACGAGGGCTCGAAGCCCATCGCGGTGCGGCCGGGGCCGCCGAAGGCCTGGAGGAGCTGTTGGAGGACCTCGTTGGATCCGTTGGCGGCCCAGACGTTCTCACGCGCGACGGGGTGCTTGCCGGTACGGGTGAGGTACGCGGCCAGCTCGGTCCGCAGCTCGATCGCGTCCCGGTCGGGGTAGCGGTTGAGGGTGCGGGCGGCTTCGGCCACGCGTTCGGCGATGCGCCGCACCAGCTCCTCGGGGAGCTCGTACGGGTTCTCGTTGGTGTTCAGCTGGACGGGCACGTCGAGCTGCGGGGCGCCGTAGGGGGACTTGCCGCGCAGCTCGTCGCGGATGGGGAGGTCGTCGATGCCGGTCATGCCTGGGGGACCTTCCATCCGAAGCGCGCCTTGAGGGCCGCGCCGTGCGCGGGCAGGTCCTCGGCCTCGGCGAGCGTCACCACGTGGTGGGTGACCTCGGCGAGGGCGTCCCGCGTGTAGTCGACGATGTGGATGCCGCGCAGGAAGGACTGCACGGACAGGCCGGAGGAGTGGCAGGCGCAGCCGCCGGTGGGCAGCACGTGGTTCGAGCCCGCGCAGTAGTCGCCGAGGGAGACCGGGGCCCAGGGGCCGACGAAGATCGCGCCGGCGTTGCGGACCCGGGCGGCCCAGGCGGCCGCGTCGGCGGTCTGGATCTCCAGGTGCTCGGCGCCGTACGCGTCGACGACCTTGAGGCCGTCCTCCAGGCTTTCCACCAGGACGATCGCGGACTGCCGGCCGGCGAGCGCGGGCTTGATCCGGTCCTCGACGTGCTTGGTGGCGGCGACCTGCGGCTCCAGCTCCCGTTCCACGGCGTCCGCGAGCTCGACGGAGTCCGTGACGAGGACGGCGGCGGCCAGCGGGTCGTGCTCGGCCTGGCTGATCAGGTCGGCGGCGACGTGCACCGGGTCGGCCGTGGAGTCCGCGAGGACGGCGATCTCGGTGGGGCCGGCCTCGGTGTCGATGCCGATCTTCCCGGTGAAGTAGCGCTTGGCGGCGGCGACCCAGATGTTGCCGGGGCCGGTCACCATGTTCGCCGGGGCGCACTCGTCCGTGCCGTACGCGAACATCGCGACGGCCTGGGCGCCACCGGCCGCGTACACCTCGTCCACGCCGAGCAGCGCGCAGGCGGCGAGGATCGTGGGGTGCGGCAGACCGTCGAATTCTTTTTGCGGCGGGGACGCGAGCGCGATGGACTCGACGCCCGCCTCCTGGGCCGGCACCACGTTCATCACGACGGAGGACGGGTACACCGAGCGGCCGCCGGGCGCGTACAGGCCCACCCGCTCGACCGGAACCCACTTCTCGGTCACGGTTCCGCCGGGGACCACCTGGGTGGTGTGCTCGCCGCGGCGCTGGTTGCGGTGCACGATCCGGGCGCGCCGGATGGACTCCTCCAGGGCGGCGCGCACGGCCGGGTCCAGCTGCTCCAGGGCGGCCTTGAGGGCCTGCGCGGGCACCCGGACCTGCGAGAGTTCGACCCCGTCGAACTTCCGCGCGTAGTCGATCAGCGCCGCCGTGCCACGATGATGGACGTCCTCGCAGATGGGCCGCACCTTGTCCAGGGCGGCTTCCACGTCGAACTCGGCACGGGGCAGCAGATCGCGCAGGGCGCCACCCTCGGGGAGGGTGTCACCGCGCAGGTCGATACGAGAGATCACCTGCCAATTCTCTCAGACCGTTTCCCGGCACCGTTCGCCCGTATCACTGGCTGATACACGCCCCGGACGTCACCGCCGCCCCTTAGCGTTCCCCTGGGTGTGACGGACGAGCGGAGGGGGACCGCCATGGCCGAGGCGCGCGCGGGCGGGGAGCCCGCCGACGCGACCGCCGCCGAGCTGCGGATGTGGCAGGCGTACCGGACGGGCGGTGTCTGCGACCTCAGTGCGCGCGCCGCCGGCCGGGACGACCCGCATTCCGACCGGGTCTGGGGTCCGGAGCGCACCGTCCGGGCCGGGACGGTCGCCCTGCTGCTGCTCCACGGCCCACCGCCGGTACCGGGCCGGGTCGCCTCGTTGAAGCTGCGCGGGGTGCGGATCAGCGGGCGGCTCGACCTGTCCGGGGGCACCGTCGAGCCGTACGTGGAGTTCCAGTCCTGCCGCTTCGACAGCGAGATCCAGCTGTCCGAGGCCCGGTTCGGCACGTTGCGCCTGGTCAACTGCGCGATCCCGCGGCTGGAGGCGGCCCGGCTGCACACCGAGGGCGATCTGCACCTGCCGCGGTGCCGCGTGGCGCGGGGCATACGGCTGACCGACGCGCAGATCGGCACCGACCTGTTGATCAGCCAGGCGGTGGTGCAGCGCGACAGCAAGGGTCGGGCCATCGCTGCCGACGGGATGGCGGTGGCGCAGGACTTCCAGGGCGAGATGCTGGAGGCGTACGGGGAGGTCAGTCTGCGCGGCGCGAAGGTCGGCGTGTCGATGAGCCTGCGCGGGGCCCGGCTGCGCAACCCGTCGGGGCGGCGCGCGCTGAACGCCCCGCAGCTCACCGTGGAGCGGACCCTGTACCTGACCTCGGTCGCCCTGGACCACTCCCCCGGTGACTCCGGGACCCACACGCCCCCGTACGGGCTGGGCGAGACCCCGCTCGGCGGTCGGCGGGCGCGGGCCTTCGAGTGCGAGGGCGGGATGCGGCTGGACGACGGGCGGTTCGGCGACGCGATCGACTTCTACGGGGCCCGGTTCCTCCTGTCGGCGGAACAGGAGCTCTCCCTGCGGCGGATCCAGACGCCGGAGCTGCGGTTCGTCGGCGAGCAGCCTGAGCGGGGAAAGGTGGTGCTGTCCGGGGCCAAGGTGGTCAAGCTGGTCGACATGTCGACCAGCTGGCCGGGCCCGGGTCGGCTGTCGATGGAGGGCTGCTCGTACGAGCTGCTCGCGCCCCGGGGTCACTTCCCGCTGGCCCGCCGGCTGGCCTGGGTGGAGGCCGCCACGCCCGACTACTCGCCGGAGCCGTACGAGCGGCTCGCGGCGGTCCTGCGGGCGAGCGGCGAGGACGCGGACGCCCGGATGGTGCTGTTGGCCAAGCAGCGCCGTCGCCGGGCCACGCTGCCGCCCGCGGCGAAGGCCTGGGGGTACCTCCAGGACTGGACGGTGGTGTACGGCTACCGGCCGGGCCGGGCGGCGCTGTGGATGGCGGTGCTGTGGGCGGCGGGCTCGCTGCTGTTCTCCCGGCTCGACCCGCCCGCGATCAAGGCGGACGAGCATCCGCACTGGAACGCCGCCCTGTACGCGCTCGATCTGCTGCTCCCGGTCGTCGATTTCGGGCAGGAGGGGCAGTGGGATCTGCGGGGTGGTTGGCAGTGGGGGGCGGCGGCCCTGGTCGTACTGGGGTGGATCCTGGCCACGACGGTGGCGGCGGGCGCGTCCCGGCTGCTGCGGCGGGGGTGACCGCCGCGGCCCCGCGGCCACTACCCTGTGCCTCGTGACCACCGTTCGCCTGCCACTCTTCCCGCTGAACTCGGTGCTGTTCCCGGGCCTCGTGTTGCCGCTGAACATCTTCGAGGAGCGCTATCGCGCCATGATGCGCGAGCTGCTGAAGACGAGCGAGGACGAGCCGCGACGCTTCGCGGTCGTCGCGATCCGCGACGGCCGGGAGGTCGCGCCGACCGCGCCCGGCCTGCCCGATCCGACGGCGCTGCCCGAGCGGGGCCCGACGGCCGGTTTCGGCGCGGACCCGATCCAGGCGTTCCACCGGGTGGGTTGCGTCGCGGACGCCGCGACGATCCGGGAGCGGGAGGACGGCAGTTTCGAGGTGCTGGCCACCGGGACCTCCCGGGTCCGCCTGCTGTCGGTCGACGCGTCGGGGCCGTTCCTGATCGCGGAGCTGGAGGAACTCCCCGAGGACTCGGGCGAGGGCGCGGGAGCGCTCGCCGAGGGCGTGCTGCGGGCGTTCCGGAACTACCAGAAGCGGCTGGCGGGGGCCCGTGAGCGGTCGCTGACGGGCGCCGAGCTGCCGGACGAGCCGTCGGTGGTCTCGTACCTGGTCGCCGCGGCGGCGGTGCTCGACATCCCGGCGAAGCAGCGTCTGCTCCAGGCGCCGGACACGGCGACCCGGCTCGCCGAGGAACTGAAACTGCTGCGCGCCGAGACGGCCGTGATCCGCCATCTGCCGTCGCTGCCCGCGGTGGACCTGACGCGCGCGCCGACGAGCCCGAACTGATGGCGAGGAAGAAGTCCGGGGCGGCGACCCCGGCCATAGCGGCCCTCACCGCGGCGGCGGCGGAGTTCACGGTGCACTCCTACGAGCACGACCCCGCGCACCCCTCGTACGGCCAGGAGGCCGCGGAGGCGATGGGGGTGTCCCCCACGCAGGTGTTCAAGACGCTCGTCACGGACGTGGACGGGGTGCTGACGGTGGCGGTGGTCCCGGTGTCGGGGTCGCTGGACCTGAAGGCCCTGGCGGTGGCCGTGGGCGCCAAGCGGGCCTCGATGGCCGATCCGGCCCTGGCGGAACGCACCACGGGCTACGTCCTGGGCGGCATCTCGCCGCTGGGTCAGCGCAAGCGGCTGCGTACGGTGCTGGACGCCTCGGCGACCGCCCATCCCACGATCTGCGTCTCGGCGGGCCGTCGCGGCCTGGAGGTCGAACTCCCGGCGGCGACGCTGACGGAGCTCCTGGGGGCCGTGCTGGCCCCCATCTCGCGCCCGTAGCCCGTTCGGCCCGACCCTTCGGGGTCGGGCCGTCGGTGTGTTCAGGGGCGGGGCGGCTCGGGCGACGGGTCGTTGGCGTGGGCGTGCGCGGGCGGGTAGGTCGCGCCGTACCACTCGATGTCCGGCTCGGGGTCCTTCGGCGTGAACGCGGCCGTCAGCCCCAGGTGGGCGGCCACCGCGACCATCGGCCACGCCAGCAGCACCCCGTGGGCCAGCAACTGGAGCGGCGCGTCGAAGGGCACGCCCTTGCCGGCCTTCAGCGCGGCCGCCGCCTGGTCGGACGTGGGGCCGAGCCACAGGCCCAGGCGCCATCCGACCAGCGCGGCGAAGCAGGACCCCACCGCGAGCCCGACGACGAGCGGTACGCCGCCCCGGCGCCGCCACAGGAAGGTTCCCACCCCGCTCAGCAGCCCGAATCCGGCGGAGAGCAGCAGGAAAGTGGCGTCGGACCCGACCCGGGCCTCGCTCTCGGTGTCCCGCAGGAAGACGGCCTCCCCGTTGGAGACGTACTGGACCCTGGGCGCGAGCCAGACCCACAACAGCCCGAGCAGGACGCCCGCCACCGCCACCACCAGGGCGACGCCGGCCCCGTCTCGGACATCGGCGGGGGTGATTCCCCCGGCGGCGTCGCGCGGCTTCTCGGGCGGGAGCGCCGGCGGGTCGAACGGGGACGGCGGCGGGGTCACGGCTTCGGTCACCCCCACATCGTGCCAGGTGCGGCGGGCACCGGCCTCAGCGGACCGCCGCGCGGCGGTACGCCCAGGTGGCGACGGCGAGGGACAGCGCGCCGACCACCGCGCACACCCCGAGGTCGAGGAGGACCGCCGCCCAGTCGGGGTGCGGCTCGAAGGTGCGGGCGAAGGCCTCGACGCCGTACGTGGACGGCAGCAGGTCCCGCGCCCAGACGACGACCTCGGGCATCCGCTCGGGCGGCAGGACGCCCAGCAGCAGCGCGGCCGACATGCCGAGCTGTCCGGCCAGCGTGGCCAGTTCCTGCCGGGGGGCCAGCAGACCGAGCGCGGCGCCGAGTCCGGCCAGCGCGGCGCCGGCGAGCGGCACCACGGCGGCCAGGATCCACAGCCCGCTCATGGGCAGCCCGAACAGCAGGCAGCCGAAGAGGGCGGTGACCAGGGTCCCCGGCAGCGTGAAAGAGGCGTAGGCGGCGGCCGCGCCGAGGACGACGGACGCGGGCGGCACCGGCAGGGTCGCGTAGTGGTCGAGCCCGCCACTGGCCCGGAGCTGCCCGAAGTACTGCGCGAGCAGGTTCAGCGCGACGAAGGCGACGACCAGGACGGACGAGCCGGCGACGACGGCGCGGGCCTCGGAGCCCCCGTCGACCACGCCCCGCATCAGGATCATGATCCCGACGGACTGGAAGGTGGCCACGAACAGCAGCGGGATCCGCGCCACGCGCGCCCGGGACAACTGCGCCCGGTACACGGCGGCCAGCGCCGGGAAGAAGCGGGCTCGGGGAGCCAGCACTCCGACAGCGGCGGCACTCACGACTTGACCAGCCCCTTCGATACGCGCCCGCCCAGGGCCAGGTAGACGTCTTCCAGGCTCGGCGTGGCCAGAGTGAAGTCGTCGAGCGCGGCGAAGGCGGGGCTGCCGGTCACGGCGGCGACCGCGGCGCGCGCCTCGTCGGGGCCCAGCCTCAGCACCCACCGCCGTCCCGACTCGACGGCCCGCGGGGCCAGCGCCGCGACCTCCGGCACCTCCAGCGGGGCGGTGGTCCGCCACACCAGTTCCAGCCTGACCTCGCCGGAGACCTTGGCCTTCAGTCCGGCCGGGGTGTCGCAGGCGATGACCTTGCCCTGGTCGATGACGGCGACCCGGTCCAGCACGGTCTCGGCCTCTATGACGTTGTGGGTGACGAGCAGGACGGTGGCGCCGCACTGGGCGCGGCGCCGGTCCACGGCGGCCCATACGGCCCGTCGGGCGACCGGGTCCATACCGGTGGTGGGTTCGTCGAGGACCAGGACGGCCCGTTCACCGACGAGGGCGGCGGCGAAGCAGGCCAGCCGGCGTTGTCCGCCGGAGAGTTTCTTCAGGGGCCGGCCGGCGATCCCGGTCAGACCGAGTTCCTCCAGGACCTCGTCGCGCGCGGCCCGTGCGGCCCGCGCGTCGAGCCCGCGCAGCCGTCCCGTGGTCTCGGCGGCCAGGGACACCGTGAGCTCGTCCAGGGCGGTGGATTCCTGCCCGAGGTAGGCGAGCAGGCGGGAGGCGCGCTCGGGGTGGCGTACGAGGTCGTGGCCGAGCAGGGTGACGGAGCCCCCGTCGGGCCTCATGAGGCCGGTCAGCTGGCGGACGAGCGTGGACTTGCCGGCGCCGTTCGGCCCGAGGAGGCCGAAGATCTCGCCGCGCCCCACGTCCAGGGAGATCCCGTCGGTGGCGCGGGTCTCGGGCAGGGCGGGCGCGCCGCGCCGGCCGCGTACGGCGGGATACGTCTTGACCAGGTCACGCACCGCGCAAACCACGTCGGAGGCCGCTTCCGCGGCTGCTGCCGTGCCCTGCCTCGCTGATGCTGTGCCCGTACTCACGAGGGAGCAGCCTACGCGGCTTCCGCCCTCACTCGGCCGCCGGGGGCGTCGGCGACCCCGGCGGCGCGGGCACCGCGAAGGGCGGACCGGCCACGTGTTCGGCGGCCGCCCGGACGTCGATCTCCCGCCAGAAGCCGGCCCGGATGGCGTAGCGGTCGTGCTCGTCGATCTGGTCGTCCTTGTGCGCGAGGAGTCCGAAGCGGGCGGCGTAACGCAGCAGCTCACCGTCGATGCGGTGCGGGATCCGGGGGTACATGGTGGCCAGTTTCTGGAGGTGGACGCTCTCGGGGAGCCGTTCCATCCAGCGTCGGGCGAAGACCTGGCCGACCTCGAAGGGGTCGCCGCCGACGGTGGTGATGTCCTCCTCGCGGTCGGCCCAGCGCTGCTCGGCGGAGGTGAGTTGGGCGAGGGTGGGCAGCGAGGCGGTCTCGGCGGGTTCCCCGAGCGGTCCCGCCCGGTCGACCCAGCCCTTGTCGGAGGACCAGCGCAGGGCGCTGCCGGCGGGGGCGGCCGACTGGCCGTTGTGGGTGGCGGGGGCGGCGGCCCCGGGGGCGCGCAGGGCGGCCAGGTCCTTGGGCGTGGGAACGGGCCGGGCGCCCTCGGTGACGGGCGGTACGGGCGCGCCGCGCTCGGCGGCGTCCGCCGGGGTGGTGGAGGCGCCGTTGCGGGCGGCCTCGGCCAGGGCCGCCTCGGGCAGCGGCGCGGAGAGGATCGCGGCGATCTCCGGGCGTGGCGCGGGGGCCGGGGAGCACAGGCCGGCGAGGTCCTTGGCGCGGACGGCGCGGGTGATCCAGGCGCGGTCCAGGACCCGGCGTTCGTCGGCCTCGGCGACGAGGTCCTCGGACTGGTTGTAGTCCCCGTCGGCGGCTTGGACGGCCCACAGGTGGACGGCGACCCCGTGTTCCTTGGCGGACATCAGGCCGGGCAGCAGATCGCCGTCGCCGGTCACCAGGACCACGTCGGAACAGGCGCGGTTGCGGGCCAGCTCGGTGAGCTCGGCGTGCATGGCCGCGTCCACGCCCTTCTGGGCCCAGCGGCCGTCGCTGCGGGTCAGCGCACCGAGCCGTACGGTGACCCGGGGCATCACGCGCAGCCTGCGGTGTTCGGGCTGGGGCACCCGGTCGGGCGCGCCGTCGAACCAGTAGATCCGCAGCAGGGGTTGTTCGGTGTCCGCCTCCGCGCGTTCGCGCAGGCCCTGGATGAGGGCGGCGTGGTCGACGGTGATGCGGGAGCGGGAGGGCTCCCCTGCGAGAAGGCTCGCGGCGGCGCCCAGCAGATAGCCGGCGTCCACCAGGACGACGCAGCGGTCCACGCGTTCCACCCTCTTCCGTGGGGGTCCTCTGGATATTCCCCGAGTCTGCCCGACCGCAAGGACGTTGACGGCCGGAACTCGATCATCGGCGTGGCGTATCTCCCGGCGACCGGAAGACGGGGCACCGACTACGCGCAGTAATGATCCAAAATGCGCGCTTTGTGGTGCTGTGTGAGTGTGAAGGCGGCCCTGGCCCCTACACCCCCCACGGAGGCTTCCCATGGCCAAGAACAAGAACCGCCAGCAGCCCGCCAAGCCCCAGGACCGCTCGTCGGCGCAGGATCCGGGCAAGAGCTCGATGGAATCCACGCCCGAGCCCTCGCCGTCGTCCGCGCCGAGTCCGATGCACATGGCCGGCAAGCGCAAGGAAAAGAAGTTCGGCCACAACTGACACCACCGACACCACCGACCCGACCGACGACCGCCACGACCCGCGTCGCGTCGGCCGGACAGGACGAAGGGCGCGCCCGGTTTCCCCGGGCGCGCCCTTCCTCGTTCTCGTGCGCGGCATCGTTCTCGTGCGCGGCGTGCCGCCGCGGCGTCTCGTACGCGGCGTGCCGCCGCCAGCAGCGACTAGCCGGCCAGGCAGGACGGGCCGAGCAGCACCTTGAGGTCGCCGAACAGCGCCGGGTCGGGCTTGACGCGGTGCTTGTCGAGGCGGAGCACGGTCGTGGTGCGCGGCCCCTGGAGCTTGATCCGCACCTCGGTGTTGCCGTGGTGGTGGCGCAGGATCTCGCCCAGACGGGTCACCATCGGCGGGGTCACCTTGACCGTCGGGATGGTGAGGACGACGGGCGCGTTGGTGCCGGCCGAGGAGAGGTCGGGGACCATCATCTCCATCGCCACGAGCCGCGGGACGTCCTCGCGCTTGTCGAGGCGGCCCTTGACGAAGACGACCGTGTCCTCGACCAGCTGGGTGGAGACGAGCTGGTAGGTGGCCGGGAAGAACATGCACTCGATGGAGCCGGCGAGGTCCTCGACGGTGGCGATGGCCCAGGCGTTGCCCTGCTTGGTCATCTTGCGCTGGAGGCCCGAGATGATGCCGCCGATGGTGACGACCGCGCCGTCGGAGTGCTCGCCGCCGGTGAGCTGGGAGATGCCCGCGTCCGTCTTGTCGGAGAGGACGTGTTCCAGGCCGAAGAGCGGGTGGTCGGAGACGTAGAGGCCGAGCATCTCGCGTTCCTGGGCGAGCAGGTAGGACTTCTCCCACTCCACGTCGGAGAACTCGACGTCGAGTCCGAAGCCCGGCTCGTCGCTCGCGCCCTCGTCGCCCATGCCGCCGAAGAGGTCGAACTGTCCCTCGGCCTCCTTGCGCTTCACCGCGACCACGTTGTCGATCATCGGTTCGTGGTGGGCGACCAGGCCCTTGCGCGTGTGGCCCATCTCGTCGAAGGCGCCGGCCTTGATCAGCGACTCGACGGTCCGCTTGTTGCAGACGACGGCCTCGACCTTGTCCAGGAAGTCGGGGAAGGTCGAGTACTTCCCCTTGGCCTTCCTCGTCTTGATGATCGAGTCGACGACGTTGTTGCCGACGTTGCGGACGGCGGTGAGGCCGAAGAGGATCACGTCGTCGCCCTGGGCGGCGAAGTTCGGCTCGGACTCGTTCACGTTCGGCGGGAGCACCTTGATGCCCATGCGCCGGCACTCGTTCAGGTAGATCGCGGACTTGTCCTTGTCGTCCTTGACCGAGGTGAGCAGGCCCGCCATGTACTCGGCGGGGAAGTTCGCCTTGAGGTAGGCGGTCCAGTAGGAGACCAGTCCGTACGCGGCCGAGTGGGCCTTGTTGAAGGCGTAGCCGGCGAAGGGGACCAGGACGTCCCACAGGGCCTGGATCGCCTTGTCGTTGTACCCGTTCTTGCGGGCGCCCTCCTGGAAGATGGTGAAGTTCTTCGCCAGCTCCTCGGGCTTCTTCTTGCCCATCACGCGGCGCAGGATGTCGGCCTCGCCGAGCGAGTAGCCGGCGATGATCTGCGCGGCCTTCTGCACCTGCTCCTGGTACACGATCAGGCCGTAGGTGACCGCGAGCACCTCTTCGAGGGGCTTCTCCAGGTCCGGGTGGATCGGGGTGATCTCCTGCTGCTTGTTCTTGCGCAGGGCGTAGTTCGTGTGCGAGTTCATGCCCATCGGGCCCGGCCGGTACAGGGCCGAGACGGCGGAGATGTCCTCGAAGTTGTCGGGCTTCATCAGGCGCAGCAGGGAGCGCATGGGGCCGCCGTCGAACTGGAAGACGCCGAGGGTGTCACCGCGGCCGAGCAGTTCGAAGGTCTTGGGGTCGTCGAGCGGGAGGCCGAGGAGATCGATGTCGATCCCCTTGTTGGCCTTCACCATCTTGACGGCGTCGTCCATGATCGTGAGGTTGCGCAGGCCGAGGAAGTCCATCTTCAGCAGGCCGAGCGACTCGCAGCTCGGATAGTCCCACTGGGTGATGGTGACGCCGTCGGTGTGCCGCACCCAGACGGGCACGTGGTCGGTGATCGTCTCGCTGGACATGATCACGCCGGCGGCGTGCACGCCCATCTGCCGGACCAGGCCCTCCACACCGCGGGCGGTGTCGATGACCTTCTTCACGTCGGGCTCGTTCTCGTACATCCCGCGGATCTCGCCGGCCTCGCCGTAGCGCGGGTGCGTCGGGTCGAGGATGCCGGAGAGCGGGATGCCCTTGCCGAGGACGTCGGCGGGCATGGCCTTGGTGAGCCGGTCGCCCATGGCGTACGGGTAGCCGAGGACGCGGGCGGAGTCCTTGATCGCGTTCTTGGCCTTGATGGTGCCGTAGGTACCGATCATGGCGACCTTGTCGGCGCCGTACTTCTCGGTGACGTACCTGATCACTTCGACGCGCCTGCGCTCGTCGAAGTCGATGTCGACATCGGGCATGGAGACGCGCTCGGGGTTCAGGAAGCGCTCGAAGATCAGACCGTGGGTGAGCGGGTCGAGGTCGGTGATGCCCATGGCGTACGCGACGATCGAGCCGGCCGCGGAGCCTCGTCCCGGGCCGACCGCGATGCCCTGGTTCTTGGCCCACATGATGAAGTCGGCGACCACGAGGAAGTAGCCGGGGAAGCCCATCGAGATGATCGTGTCCATCTCGTACTCGGCCTGCTTCATCCGGTCGTCCGGAATGCCTCCCGGGTAGCGGCGGTCCATGCCGCGCATGGTCTCCTCGCGGAACCAGGTGACCTCGGTGTAGCCGTCCGGGATGTCGAACTTCGGCATCAGGTTCCGGAACTGGAACATGCCCTCGGTGTCGACCTGCTCCGCGACCAGCCGGGTGTTGGCGCAGCCTTCCTGCCAGGCGTCCGAGGAGTCGATGGCGTACATCTCCTCCGTGGACTTCAGGTAGTAGCCGGTGCCGTCGAAGCGGAAGCGGTCCGGGTCGGAGAGGTTCTTGCCGGTCTGGATGCAGAGCAGGGCGTCGTGGGCGGTCGCCTCGGCGGCGTAGGTGTAGTGCGAGTCGTTCGTGACCAGCGGCGGGATGCCGAGCTTCTTGCCGATCTCCAGCAGTCCGTCGCGGACCCGGCGCTCGATCTCGATGCCGTGGTCCATCAGCTCCAGGAAGTACCGCTCCTTGCCGAAGATGTCCTGGTACTCGGAGGCGGCCTTGAGGGCCTCGTCGAACTGGCCGAGGCGCAGTCGGGTCTGGAGTTCGCCGGAGGGGCAGCCCGTGGAGGCGATCAGCCCCTCGGACCACTTGGAGATGGTCTCCTTGTCCATCCGGGGCCACTTCGTGAGCCAGCCCTCGGCGTACGCGTCGGAGGACAGCCGGAAGAGGTTGTTCAGGCCGGTCGCGTTCGCCGCCCAGATCGTCTTGTGCGTGTATCCACCCGAACCGGACACGTCGTCGCGCTTCTGGTGCGGTTGCCCCCACTGGATCCTGCGCTTGTTGCGGCGGGACTCCGGCGCGACGTACGCCTCGATGCCGATGATCGGGGTGACCCCGGCCTTCTTCGCGGTGTGGAAGAAGTCATAGGCGCCGTGCAGGTTGCCGTGATCGGACATGGCGATGTGCGACATGCCCATCTCGTTGCACGCGTTGAACATGTCCTTCAGCCGCGCGGCACCGTCCAGCAGCGAATACTGGGTGTGGACGTGCAGGTGCGTGAACGGCGCCTTGGTCACGGTGGAGTCCTCCGGGCGGGAGTGAGGGGGGCAGCCTCGAAGTCTACGTCTCCCGAGTGACAGAAAACGGGCACCGACGGGTACGGTCATCCGTTGCAGACCCAGGGACGGTGTCCGATTCCACACCTTCCGCACGCGATCGATCCAGCGCCACCAGGAGGCACCCGCCATGGCGGTTCCCGAGACGACGAACGAGCAGCGCGCCGAGCAGATACTCGATGTGTTCGACACCGCCTTCGGTGAGCTCCTCGCCGCCGACCCCGCTGCCTTCCAGGTGAAGTTCCGCAAGATGGCGGCGTCCGCGTTCGCCTTCTACCGGGGGACGGCCTGCCTCTTCTACGCCGACCTGGAGCGCGACCGGCACGGCGGCCCGTACCTGGACGAGCGGACCGGCCGGGTGTGGATCCACGGCGATCTGCACGCCGAGAACTTCGGCACGTACATGGACTCCAACGGCCGCCTCGTCTTCAACGTCAACGACTTCGACGAGGCCTACGTCGGCCCGTTCACCTGGGACCTGAAGCGCTTCGCCGCCTCCGTCGCCCTGATCGGCTACACCAAGGCGCTCAGCGACGAGCAGATCAGCGGGCTCGTGCGGATCTACGCGGCCGCCTACCGGGAGCGGATCCACGCCCTGGCCACCGGCGCCAAGCACGAGGAGGTCCCCTCCTTCACCCTGGACACCGCCGACGGCCCGCTGCTGGCCGCCCTGCGCGCCGCCCGCGCGCGGACCCGCTTCTCGCTCCTCGACTCGATGACGGAGATCCGGGACTACGAGCGCCGCTTCACGGCGGGCCCCGGCACCATCGAGCTGGACGCGGCCACCCGGTACAAGGTGCTGGCCGCCTTCGACGGGTACCTGGAGACCCTGCCGGAGGAGTCCCTGGTGCGCCCGGACTCCTACCGGGTCAAGGACGTGGTGGGCCGGCGCGGCGTCGGGATCGGCTCGGCCGGCCTGCCCTCGTACAACATCCTGCTGGAGGGGCACAGCGACGCCCTGGAGAACGACGTCGTGATCTACCTCAAGCAGGCGCAGACCCCGGCGGTGTCCCGGCACATCACCGAGCGGTCGGTGCGGGACTACTTCCAGCACGAGGGACACCGCACGGTGATCTCGCAGCGGGCCCTCCAGGCGCACGCCGACCCGTGGCTGGGTTGGACGGAGCTGGACGGCTCCGGGCAGCTGGTGGCGGAGGTCTCCCCGTACGCGGTGGACCTGGACTGGTCGGACCTGGACGACCCCGAGGAGATCGCGGCGGTGGTCGCCGACCTGGGTCGGGCCACGGCGACGATGCACGCGGCGGCGGACGCGGCGGAGAGCGGCCAGTCCCTGGTGCCCTTCTCCACGGAGCGGGCCATCGACGCGGCCATCGCCGCCGACGAGGTCGGCTTCCCGGAGCTGCTGGTCGACTTCGCCCACGCCTACGGGGCCCGGGCGCGCGCCGACCACCAGATCTTCGTCGACCTGTTCCGCAACGGCCGGATCACGTCGTAGCGGGCGGGCCGTCGGGAACCCGGGGCCTCCGATTCACAGGGAGTCGTGAAAGACTCGCGGCGATGGACATATCAGGGGCAGGACTCCGGGGGCTGCGAGCCGCGCTGTTCAGCGCGTTCGTCGTGCTGCTCTCCGCGGGCTCGCACGTCCTCATGTCCCGGGTGCCGTTGCCGCCCGCGCTGGTGGTCGGCTCCTTCGCGGGGGTGTTCGCCCTGGCGTTCGCGCTGGCCGGCCGGGAGCGCGGCTTCGGCCCGATCGCCGGGTTGCTGGTGCCGCTGGAGCTGGCGGCCGACACCGTCTTCACCGCCGGGCAGCACCTCTGTTACGGCCCCGCGGGCGGCCCGGTCGCCGGTCCGCTGCGGGCGCTGGGCCTGGACGAACTGTGCGGGGGCACCCCGGTGGGCGGGCAGCTGGCCGGCGTGCCCGGCTCCGTGACCGACGCGGGAGCGCTGTCCGCGGCGGCGGGGCCCTGGACGCCCTGGCTGCTGCTGGGCGGGCACGTCGCGGTCGGGATGCTGGCCGCCGCGTGGCTGCGGTACGGCGAGCGGGCGCTGGGCCGGCTGCTGCGGGCCGTGGCCGCCTTCGCCTTCCGTCCGCTGCTGTTGGCGGTGACCTCCGTCGCGGCGGTCGCCGGTCCGGCACGCCGGCGGGCATGCCCGCCCGGGCCGGGCTCGGGTGCCCGTACCCGGTTCCCGGCACATTCCGTGGGGCGGCGGGGACCGCCCGTGCGCGGGACGCTCGCGAGCGTCTGACACGCGTACGGCAATCCCCCCTCTTCCACACCCCACGGAGATCACGATGAGTTCACGCAACAGCCAGGCGAACAAGGCGGCGGCCCGCGATCGACTGCGCGTCGAGCGCGAGAAGCAGGCCAAGAAGGACAAGGCGCGCCGGCAGCTGATCGTCGCCGGCGCGGTGGTGGCCACGTTGGCCCTGGCCGGCGGTGTCGGCTACGCGGTCGTGCAGGCCAACCAGCCCGACCACTGGGAGAAGGCCGCCTCGGCGGAGCTGGTCAAGCCCAAGAACACCTCGGGCGACAACGGCACCACGGTCGTCATCGGCAAGCCCGAGGCGAAGAAGACCCTGGACCTGTACGAGGACTCGCGCTGCCCGGCGTGCGCCGCGTTCGAGCAGACCAGCGGCGAGCAGATCAAGAAGGACGTGGACGCGGGCAAGTTCAAGCTCCGCTACTTCGGCGCGACCTTCATCGACAACGCCGCCCAGGGCGAGGGTTCGAAGAACGCGCTGAGCGCGCTGGGCGCGGCGCTGAACGTCAGCCCGGACGCCTTCCTCGCGTACAAGGGGGCGCTCTACTCCAAGGACCTGCACCCCGAGGAGACCGTCGACAGCTTCGCCAAGGACGACTACCTGATCAAGGTCGCGGACACGGTCCCGGCGCTCAAGGGCAACGCCGAGTTCAAGAAGGCCGTCGAGGACGGCACCTATGACCGGTGGGCGCTGGAGATGTCGAAGGTCTTCAACAAGTCCGAGGTGAAGGGCACGCCGACGCTGATGATGGACGGCAAGAAGATCGAGACTCCCTCGACGGCGGAGGCGTACACCGCGGCGATCGAGAAGGCTCTCGCGGGCTGACCCTCCCCGGTCCCGGCAACGGGCGGACGAGAACGGGCGGACGAACTCCTGGAGTTCGTCCGCCCGTTGCCTTTCCATGTCTGTACCGACGGTATACCGGTCAGTAATATGACCGCCCGTGACCAGTCAACTCTCCTCTTCCCCCGCCGCGACAAACCCGCGCCGCCGTACGGTGGTTCTGGGCGCCGCGGCCGCGGCCGCGCTCGCGCCGATCGCCACGCTGGGCCTCTCGCCCGCCCACGCGGCCGAGACCGCCCCCGCCTTCCCGCACGGCATCGCCTCCGGCGACCCGCTGCCCGACGGGGTCCTGCTGTGGACCCGCGTCACCCCCTCCCCCGAGGCCGTCCCCGGCTCCGGCCTCGGCCCTGCCACCGCGGTGGGCTGGGAGGTCGCCGAGGACCGCAACTTCGCCCGGGTCGTGGCGAGCGGCGCCGTCACGGCGACCGCCGCGTCCGACCACACGGTCAAGGTGGACGTGCGCGGCCTGCGCCCGCACACCCCGTACTGGTACCGCTTCACGGCGGGGGCGACCGTCTCCGCGATCGGGCGCACCCTGACCGCCCCGCCCGTCGACGCGGCGACGCCGGGGATCCGCTTCGGCGTGGTCTCCTGCGCGAACTGGGAGTCCGGGTACTTCTCCGCGTACCGGCACCTGGCGGCCCGCACCGACCTGGACGCGGTTCTGCACCTGGGCGACTACGTGTACGAGTACGCCTCCGGGGCCTATCCCGAGGCGAAGTACGTCGTGCGCCCGCACCAGCCGCGCCACGAGATCGTCTCGTTGGCCGACTACCGGACCCGGCACGGCACGTACAAGACCGACGCGGACCTCCAGGCGCTGCACGCGGCGCACCCCGTCGTCGCGATATGGGACGACCACGAGTTCGCCAACGACGCCTGGTCCGGCGGCGCCGAGAACCACACCCCCGGCGCCGAGGGCGACTGGGCGGCCCGTGCGGCCGCCGCGAAGCAGGCGTACTTCGAGTGGATGCCGGTGCGCGCCTCCATAGCCGGCACCGTCTACCGGCGGCTGCGCTTCGGCAGTCTCGTCGACCTGCACCTGCTGGACCTGCGGACCTTCCGCTCGCAGCAGGTCAAGGTGGGCAGCGGCGCGGTGGACGACCCGGAGCGCACCATCACCGGGCGGGCGCAGTTGGACTGGCTCAAGTCGGGGCTGGCGAACTCGAACGCCACCTGGAAGCTGGTCGGCACCTCGGTGATGATCTCGCCGGTGGCCTTCGGCTCACTGCCCGCGCACCTGCTCAAGCCCCTCACGAAGCTGTTGGGCCTGCCCGAGGGCGGTCTCACGATCAGCACGGACCAGTGGGACGGCTACACGGACGACCGCAAGGAACTCCTGGGCCACCTGAAGGACCGCGGCATCAAGAACACGGTCTTCCTGACCGGTGACATCCACATGGCGTGGGCGAACGACGTCCCGGTGAACATGGCGACGTATCCGGGCTCGGGCACGGCGGCGACCGAGTTCGTGGTGACGTCGGTGACCTCCGACAACATCGACGACATCCTGCACGTGCCGGCGGACACCGCCTCGTTGGTCGCCGAGGCGGCCATCAAGGCCGCCAACTGGCACGTGAAGTGGCTGGACATGGACTCTCACGGGTACGGCGTCCTGGACGTGACGGGCGAGCGCTCACAGATGGACTACTTCGTGGTCTCGGACAAGCGAAGGCAGGACGCGCGCTCCACGTGGGCCCGTTCGTACCGCACCCTGAACGGGACGCAGAAGGTCGAGCGGGCCGACCGCCCGGTTTCCTGACATTCCATCAATTTTGCTGCTCAGAGGGGCGCTTGGTTCACACCAGGCGCCCCTTTCGTCTCTCACGCAACAAATCTTTAACCGCCGAGATCTTGCCATCCTTATGACATGCCCACGTAAGCTCGCGCCGGCGTGAGGAAGTCCCTCACCCCCCACCACGCTTCGCGAGGAGTACACGTGCGCGCTCTCGCCCGCATATCCCCCCTTCTCCGCCGCCGCATCACGGGTACGGCCCTGTTGGCCGGAACCCTGGCGTTCGCCCCGCTGACGGCCCCCACCTCCGTCGCCGCGGCGCCCACCGCCAAGACCCCGGCGCAGGCCTGTCTCGAACAGGCCGGCGGCACCGCCGCCAACGCCCGGGTCGCGCGCCCGCGCGACCACCAGGCCGCCGACCCGAACGAGGTGACGGACGCCCAGGTCAAGGCCATGGACGCCGACCTCAAGAGAAGACTCGGTCAGTCGACCCCGCAGCAGCTCGACGGCATGCGTGCCCGGGTCGCCGCCACCACGACCATCCCGGTCTACGTGCACGTCATCCACTCCGGTGCGACCGGAAAGCTGACCGCCGCGCAGATCAACAGCCAGCTCGCCGTCCTCAACTCGGCCTACGCCGGCCAGGGCAGCGGCAACGTCAACTCCGGCTTCCAGTTCTCGCTGGCCGGGACCGACTACACCGACAACGCGACCTGGTACAACGTCTCGGACGGCACCACCGCCGAGAAGAACATGAAGAACGCCCTGCGCAAGGGCGGCAAGAACGCCCTGAACCTCTACACCGCCAACCTCGGCGGCGGGCTCCTCGGCTGGGCCACCTTCCCGAGCTCCTACGCCTCCCAGCCCAAGATGGACGGCGTGGTCATCCTCAACAGCTCGATCCCCGGCGGCTCCTCCGCCAACTACAACCAGGGCGACACCGCCACCCACGAGGTCGGCCACTGGCTCGGCCTTTACCACACCTTCCAGGGCGGCTGCTCGGGCAGCGGCGACTCGGTCTCCGACACCCCGGCCGAGGCGAGCGCCGCGTTCGAGTGCCCGACCGGCCGCGACACCTGCGGTGCGAGCGGAGCGGACCCGATCCACAACTTCATGGACTACACGTACGACTCCTGCATGTACCAGTTCACGAGCGGCCAGGTGTCGCGCATGAAGAGCATGTGGACGGCC
Source organism: Streptomyces sp. WM4235 (assembly GCF_001279725.1). Taxonomy (GTDB): domain Bacteria; phylum Actinomycetota; class Actinomycetes; order Streptomycetales; family Streptomycetaceae; genus Streptomyces. The sequence goes on from NZ_LGDE01000427.1 coordinate 42,487, forward strand.
TACCGGGCCTGACGCACGTGACAGGGGCCCGGCCGGGCGTCCATCCGGCCGGGCCCCTTCGCGCGCACCCGCCCCCTACAGCCCGTCGAGGAAGGACAGCGCGACCTTCCAGGTCTGCTCGGCGGCCTCCGCGTCGTAGTCGTCGAGATCGGGATCGGTGAACAGGTGCCCGGCGCCCGGGTAGCCGTGGACCTCCACGTCCGCCCCGGCCCGGCGCATCCCCAGGTACCAGGCGGTCAGCCAGTCGTGCGGCTCGAAGGGGTCCGGGTCCGCCACGTGCAGCTGCACCGGCAGGTCGTCCGCCGAGGCGTCGTCGTCCAGGTCGGACGTACCGTGCAGGAGGAGCAGCCCGCGCGCCTTCTCGTCGTGCAGGGCCAGGTGCTGCGCCACGGAGGCGCCGAAGGAGAACCCCGCGTAGACCAGGCCCCGGTCCGAGTAGGGGGCGGCGGCCAGGATCGCGCGCTTGAGCAGTTCGTCACGGCCGATCTCGTCCCGGTGAGCCATGCCCTCCTCGACGTTCCCGAACGTGCGCCCCTCGAACAGGTCGGGCACGTGGACCTCGTGCCCCGCCGCGCGCAGCCGGTCGGCCGCCGCGTGCACTGCGGGCCGCAGCCCGTACGTCGAATGGAAGAGCATGATGTTCATATCCCCATCGTGCCAGTTTCCCGGGTCCCCTTCCGGTTAGGTTCACGGGCATGGATATGGAGAACGTCCTGCGCCCCGTCGTGGTCATCGGCGGCGCGGTGGTCCTCACGCTCGTCGCCGCCTGGCTGCTTGACCTGCTGCTCCGCCGGGCCGACGCCCGCCACGGCGAGACACCCCTGTGGGGGCTGCTACGCCGGTGCGGTCCACCCTTCCGGATCGTCCTGTGCACGGCCCTGCTGAGGGCCGCCTACCCCCAGACCAGGATCCTCACGGATCACCGGGACGGCGTGGGCCGGGCCCTCACCCTGGTGCTGATCGCCTCGACCGCCTGGCTGCTGATCCGGATCGCCACCGCCGTCGTCGACTCGACGTACACGCGCTACGCGGCCGGCGCCGGCGACGCCGCCCGGGTCCGCCGGGTCCGCACCCAGGTCACGCTGATCCAGCGGGTCGTGACCGCGGTGGTCGTCGTCGTGGCCATCGCCTCCATGCTGCTGACCTTCCCCGCGATGCGCACGGTCGGCGCCTCGATGCTGGCGTCCGCGGGCGTCCTCGGCATCGTGGCGGGCATCGCCGCCCAGTCCGCGCTGGGCAACCTCTTCGCCGGCCTCCAGATCGCCTTCGGCGACACCGTCCGCATCGGGGACACCGTGGTCGTGGACAAGGAGTGGGGCACGGTCGAGGAGATCACCCTCACCTTCCTCGTGGTCCGCACCTGGGACGAGCGCCGGATCACGATGCCGGTCTCGTACTTCACCGGCAAGCCGTACGAGAACTGGTCGCGCGGCGGGGCCCAGATGACCGGCACGGTCTTCCTGCACCTGGACCACTCGGCGCCGATCCCGCTGCTGCGCGAGCAGTTGTCGGAGATCCTCAAGGAGACCCCGGAGTGGGACGGTCGCGCGAGCGGCCTGGTCGTCACCGACTCCACCCCGAACACGATCCAGGTCCGGGCCACGGTCACCGCGAAGGACGCCGACGACATCTGGACCGTGCGCTGCGTGGTCCGCGAGCGCCTGATCACCTGGCTGGTGGACCACCACCCGTACGCCCTCCCCCACGTGAACACCGCCGACGCGGTGCAACAGCCCCCGCTCGCCCCCTAAGGACTGCGCAGGCTGCGGACGTCGAGGTGGCGGAGCACCCGGTCCACGATCTCCGGGTCCGAACCCGGTTCGCTGCGCGCCGAAAGCACCTCGTGCCGGGCGGCGGACATCATCTCGCGCTGGATCCGCTGGACGTCCCGGATCCGCTCGACCCGCTTCGCGTACGCCTCCCGCCGTTCCTCGTCGACCATGTCGGGGCTGATCCTGGCGCCCACGTCGTAGGCCCGCCGGTACAGGGTCTCCACCAGGTCCTCGGGGAGGTCCTCCGCCGCCTCGATCTCCTTCAGCCGCTGCTTCGCGGCCTTGGCGGCGCGGATCGCCAGCCGGCGCTCGGTCTCCTTCTCCGCGTCCTCGTCGGCCTCCACCCCCAGCCGGCGCACCAGCCAGGGCAGGGTCAGGCCCTGGCAGACCAGCGTCGCCATGATCACGGCGAAGGCGATGAAGATGATCTGGTCCCGCGCCGGGAAGGGGTCCCCGCCGTCCACCTTCAGCGGGATGGCCAGGGCCAGCGCCACCGAGGCCACGCCGCGCATCCCGGCCCACCACATGACGACGCTCTCCCGCCAGCTCACCGGGATCTCCTCGTCGTAGTCGCGCCGGTTGTGCAGCTTCTTCGCCAGCCAGCCGGCCGGCAACAGCCACGCCAGTCGTACGCCGACCACCACGGCGACCACGATCCCCGCCCAGCCGGCCATCTCTCCCACACGGTCCCCCGCGACGCCGAACACGTGGTGCAGTTCGAGTCCGATCAGGCCGAACGCGACGCCGGTGACCAGCATGTCGACGATCTCCCAGAACGTGTGCCCGGCGAGGCGTCCGAGCACGTCGTCGGCGTCGGTCGCGTACTCGGCGAGGAACAGCGCGGTGGTCAGCACGGCCAGCACGCCCGAGCCCTGGAGTTCCTCGGCGACCACGTACGCCACGAACGGCACCAGCAGCGTCAGCCCGATCTGCAGGGTGACCTCGCCGAGCCTGCCCATGAGCCGGTTCGTGGCCCAGCCGAGCGCGAGCCCCACGGCCACCGCGACCACGGCGGAGAGCACGAACTCCCCGAGCGCGTCGGGCCAGGAGAAGCTGCCGCTGACGGCGGCGGCGATGGCCACGTGGTAGAGCACGATGGCGGTGACGTCGTTGAAGAGCCCCTCGCCCTCCAGGATGGAGACCATGCGGCGCGGCAGCCCGAGCGCGCCGGCGACGGCGGTGGCCGCGACCGGGTCGGGCGGCGCGACGAGCGCGCCGAGCGCGACGGCCGCGGCGATGGGCAGGCCGGGGACGGCGGCGTGCGCGACGGCGGCCACGGCGGCGGTGGTCACGAAGACCAGGGCCACGGCCAGCAGCAGGATGGGGCGCACGTTGGCGGCGAACTGTCGCCAGGAGGTGCGCTGCACGGAGGCGTACAGCAGCGGTGGGAGCACCAGCGGCAGGATGTACTCGGGCGGGATGTCGACGTTCGGCACGGCCGGCACGAGGGCCAGCACCACCCCGCCGATGGTCATCAGCACGGGCGAGGGCAACCCGAGCCGGTCCCCGAGCGGTACGGTCACCACGGCCCCGAGCAACAACACGAAAAACAGAGCAAGCTGGTCCACAGCTCCCAGCCTGCCCCATCCGCCCCCCGAGCCCCGCCAGCCCCGCCGGCTTTCCGGGCGCGGGGTCCGGGGCCGAGCCCCGCGGCGACACCCGACGCCCGGCCGGCACCGGACGACCTACGGCAGACGGCGCCGCATCGACCGGTGCGGGATGCCCGCGTCCTGGAACTCCGGCCCGTAGGCCTCGTATCCGAGCCGCTCGTAGAAGGCGAGGGCGTGGGTCTGCGCGCCCAGGTCGACGGCGGTCAGCCCCAACCTCGCGGCCTCCGCCTCGATCGCACGGACCAGCGCCGCGCCGACGCCCAGTCCGCGCGCGGACTTCGCGACGGCCAGCCGCCCGAGGGAGCCGATCTCCGCGGCGCCCGTCTTGCCGAGCGCCCCCGGCCCGTGCAGCAGCCGGCCGGTGCCCAGCGATTCCCCGTCCGGCCCCTCGGCCAGCACGTGCACGGCCATCGCGTCGTAGGCGTCGTACTCGATCGACTCCGGCACGGACTGTTCGACCACGAACACCTCGGTGCGCACGGCGAAACAGGCCGCCAGGTCGGCGTCGCAGGAGGCCACGCGCACCTGGTACGAGGTCACTCGCTCTCCGCCCGGATCACGTCCAGGGCGTGCTGGAGGTCCGCCGGGTATCCGCTCTCGAACTCCACCCATCGGCCGTCCGACGGGTGCTCGAAACCGAGCCGCACCGCGTGCAGCCACTGCCGGGTCAGCCCCAGTCGCTTCGCGACCGTCGGGTCGGCGCCGTACGTCAGGTCACCGACGCAGGGGTGCCGGTGCGCGGACATGTGCACGCGGATCTGGTGCGTGCGGCCGGTCTCCAGCTTGATGTCCAGCAGGGAGGCCGCGCGGAAGGCCTCGATCAGGTCGTAGTGGGTGACCGAGGGCTTGCCCTCCTGGGTCACGGCCCACTTGTAGTCGGCGCTGGGGTGACGGCCGATGGGCGCGTCGATGGTGCCGCTCATCGGGTCCGGGTGGCCCTGCACCAGCGCGTGGTAGCGCTTGTCGACCACGCGCTCGCGGAACTGGTTCTTCAGCGAGGTGTACGCCCGCTCCGACTTCGCGACGGCCATCAGGCCGGACGTGCCGACGTCGAGCCGGTGCACGACGCCCTGGCGCTCGGAGGCGCCGGACGTCGAGATCCGGTAGCCGGCCGCGGCGAGGCCACCGATGACGGTGGTGCCGGTCCAGCCGGGGCTCGGGTGGGCGGCGACGCCCACCGGCTTCATGATGACGACGATGTCGTCGTCGTCGTGGACGATCTCCATGCCGGGGACCGGTTCGGCCACCAGCTCGACGGGCCGCGGCGGCGCGGGCATCTCGACTTCGAGCCAGGCGCCACCGTGCACGCGCTCGGACTTCCCGACGACACTGCCGTCGACCGACACCTTCCCCGCGGCCGCGAGATCGGCCGCCTTCGTCCGGGAGAACCCGAACATACGGGCGATGGCGGCGTCGACGCGCTCGCCCTCCAGGCCATCGGGAACGGGCAGGGTTCGGATCTCGGGAATCGTACTCACCTGTCGAGTATGCAGGACGGGGCGCGGGAGCCTTCCCGCGAGCCGCCCCGCGATCAGTCCTTGTGGACCGTGCCGTCCGGGTCGAGACCCCTGAACGACAGCAGGACGATCAGGATCCCGCCGCACACGATCGCCGAGTCCGCGAGGTTGAAGACGGCGAAGTGGGCGGGCGCGATGAAGTCGACGACCGCTCCCCGGAAGACCCCCGGCGAACGGAAGATCCGGTCGGTCAGGTTGCCCAACGCCCCGCCCAGCAGCAGGCCCAGCGCAATCGCCCACGGCAGGCTGTAGAGCTTGCGCGCCAGTCGGACGATCACCACGATCACGGTGGCCGCGATGCAGGTGAAGATGATCGTGAAGGCCTCGCCGAAGCCGAAGGCGGCCCCGGGGTTGCGGATCGCCGAGAACTTCAGCAGCTCACCGATGATCTCGATGGGCTGCTCGTGCTCCAGTTTCGCGACGACCAGCATCTTGCTGCCGAGGTCGATCAGGTACGCCAGCGTCGCCACCACCAGCAGTGCCACGATCCGCCGGCGCCCCTTGGGCGCGGTCGATTCGGGCTCGGTGTCGTCCCCGACCTCCGGCGTACCGATGATGCGCTCCGCCTCTGCCACGTGAGTCCCTCGAACTAGCTCGAACCAGGTTCCGGCGAAACCGCCCTGCCAGGTTCCTGGACCCTGACGAGACACGAGGGTACGTCAGGGCGCCCGCCCGCCGCCCGGCTAGTGCCGCCGCTCCTGCCTCTGCTTGCAGTCCACACAGAGCGTGGCGCGCGGAAATGCCTGCATCCGGGCCTTTCCGATGGGCTTTCCGCAGGTCTCGCAGAGCCCGTAGGTGCCCGCCTCCAGCCGTTCCAGCGCGCGTTCCGTCTGCTCCAGCATCAGGCTGGCGTTCGCCGCGAGGGCCAGTTCGGACTCCCGGGTGATGTTCTTGGTGCCGGTGTCCGCCTGGTCGTCCCCCGCGCCGTCACCCGAGTCCCGCATCAGGCCGGAGATGGCCGCGTCGGAGGCCTGGAGCTCGGCCCTCAGGCGCAGCACCTCGCTCTCCAGCTCGGCCCGTGCCTCGGCGACCTCCGCCGGCGTCCAGGGGTCCTCTCCCGGGCGTACGGGGAGCTCTCCGGGGGTGGCGGCCACCGCACCGCCCCGCGCCTTGGGCAGTCCACTGGTGGCGGCAGCGGCCGTCTTCCTGGCCGTGCCGGTGCTCTTCTTGGCGACCACTTTCCGGGCTCCCGTCTCTGACGCGGCATGCGCCGCCCCCTCGGTCGCGGCCCGTTTGGCCGTGACCTTCTTCGCCGTCGACTTCTCGGCGGCGGCCACCTTGGCGGTGGTCGCCGACTTCCTCGCGGATGCCTTTCTCGCGGGCGCCTTCCGCACGGCGGCCGTCTTCTCGGGCGCCGCCTCGGCGGGAGCCGGCGCCGGTGCCCCGACCTCGGTTCCGACCTCGGTTCCGACCTCGGCCCCGACAGCCTTCCCGACAGCCTTCTTGGTAGTCCCGGCGGTCTTCTTCGCCACCATGGCCGCGGCCCCTTCACATACTGTGATCATTGCTCGCGAATCGTGCCGGAACGATAAATCGACGCCGGCCCCGCGGCAACGGGGCGCGCATCCCGCGAGGTCAACCTGCATCCGTTGTGCCCATCCGACGGCCCGGTAATCCGCCCCTCCCGCCCCACCGGAACCGGGACCGGCGCGTCAGCCCATCCGGGTCACTCCGCCCCGCGCCCCGCGGCCCCGCGCCCCGCCCGGAATATCGGTCGGCCGCGCGCGGCGTCGGCCCGTACACTGGGCCCAGCGAGAGGCATGGATGGGGACGAGTAGCGTCGGACGCAGCCAGGAGCGACCCGGGGACGGTGAGAGCCCGGGGGCGAGCGCGATGCGAAGGATCACCCCGGAGCCGCCGGAAGAAAGCCGTCACGATCACGGATCCCGCACGGATCCCCGTACGGGAAGTAGAACCGGCTTCGCACCCCAATGAGGGGGCCATCGGATCCGTCCGACGGCCAAGGAGGGTGGTACCGCGGGAGCGCGTCAAGGCTCTCGTCCCTCCGGACGGAAGTGACATCCCGCCGGAGGAAGAGTTCAGCCTCATGACCACACCGCCGCAGTACCGCCCGGTACCCGCCCAGGTCGACCTGCCCGCCCTCGAACACGCCGTCCTGGAGTTCTGGCGCGAGAGCAAGACCTTCGCCAAGACGCTGGAGCAGTCCGAGGGCCGCCCCGAGTGGGTCTTCTACGAGGGCCCGCCCACCGCGAACGGCATGCCCGGCGCGCACCACATCGAGGCCCGCGTCTTCAAGGACGTCTTCCCCCGTTTCCGCACCATGCGCGGCTACCACGTGGCCCGCAAGGCCGGCTGGGACTGCCACGGCCTGCCCGTCGAGCTCGCGGTCGAGAAGGAACTCGGCTTCAACGGCAAGCAGGACATCGAGGCGTACGGCATCGCCGAGTTCAACTCCAAGTGCCGCGAGTCGGTGACCCGTCACACCGACGCGTTCGCCGAGCTCACGACCCGCATGGGCTACTGGGTCGACCTGGACGACGCCTACCGGACCATGGACCCCGAGTACGTGGAGTCCGTGTGGTGGTCGCTGAAGGAGATCTTCAACAAGGGTCTGCTCACCCAGGACCACCGCGTCGCCCCCTGGTGCCCGCGCTGCGGCACCGGCCTCTCCGACCACGAGCTGGCCCAGGGCTACGAGACGGTCGTCGACCCCTCGGTCTACGTCCGATTCCCGCTGACCTCCGGCCCCCTCGCGGGCGACGCCGCGCTGCTGGTGTGGACGACGACCCCGTGGACCCTGGTGTCCAACACGGCCGTCGCCACGCACCCCGAGGTCACGTACGTCGTCGCCACCAACGGCGAGGAGCGCCTCGTCGTCGCCGAGCCGCTGCTGGAGAAGTCCCTCGGCGAGGGCTGGGAGGCCACCGGCGAGACCTTCACCGGCAAGGAGATGGAGCGCTGGACGTACCGGCGCCCCTTCGACCTCGTCGAGTTCCCGGAGCCCGCCCACTACGTCGTGAACGCCGAGTACGTCACGACCGAGGACGGCACCGGTCTGGTCCACCAGTCCCCCGCCTTCGGCGCCGACGACCTCGCGGTCTGCCGCGCCTACGGCCTGCCGGTCGTGAACCCGGTCCGCCCCGACGGCACCTTCGAGGAGGACGTCCCGCTCGTCGGCGGCGTCTTCTTCAAGAAGGCCGACGAGAAGCTGACCGCCGACCTCGACGCGCGCGGCCTGCTCTTCAAGCACATCGCCTACGAGCACAGCTACCCGCACTGCTGGCGCTGCCACACCGCGCTGCTCTACTACGCGCAGCCGTCCTGGTACATCCGCACCACCGCCGTCAAGGACGCGATGCTGCGGGAGAACGAGAAGACGAACTGGTTCCCGGACTCGGTGAAGCAGGGCCGCTTCGGCGACTGGCTGAACAACAACATCGACTGGGCGCTCTCCCGGAACCGCTACTGGGGCACGCCGCTGCCGATCTGGCGCTGCGAGGAGAACCACCTCACCTGCGTCGGTTCCCGCGCCGAGCTGGGCGAGCTGTCCGGCACCGACCAGTCGGCCCTGGACCCGCACCGCCCGTACATCGACGACATCACCTTCACCTGCACGCACGAGGGCTGCTCCCTCGAAGCCGTGCGCGTCCCGGAGGTCATCGACGCCTGGTACGACTCGGGTTCGATGCCGTTCGCGCAGTGGGGCTACCCGCACAAGAACAAGGAGATCTTCGAGAAGCGCTACCCGGCGCAGTTCATCTCGGAGGCCATCGACCAGACGCGCGGGTGGTTCTACACGCTGATGGCGGTCGGCACCCTCGTCTTCGACAAGTCCTCCTACGAGAACGTGGTCTGCCTGGGGCACATCCTCGCCGAGGACGGCCGCAAGATGTCCAAGCACCTGGGCAACACCCTCGAACCGATCCAGCTGATGGACCAGCACGGCGCGGACGCCGTGCGCTGGTTCATGGCGGCCGGCGGCTCCCCGTGGGCGGCCCGGCGCGTGGGCCACGGCACGATCCAGGAGGTCGTCCGCAAGACGCTCCTCACGTACTGGAACACGGTGGCCTTCCAGGCCCTGTACGCCCGCACGTCGAACTGGGCGCCGTCGGCGGCCGACCCGGCGCCCGCGGACCGCACGGTCCTGGACCGCTGGCTGCTCTCCGAGCTGCACACCCTCACCTCCGAGGTCACGGAGGCGATGGAGTCCTACGACACCCAGCGCGCCGGCAAGCTTCTGTCGTCCTTCGTGGACGACCTGTCGAACTGGTACGTCCGCCGCTCGCGCCGCCGCTTCTGGCAGGGCGACAAGGCGGCCCTGCGCACCCTCCACGACGTGGTGGAGACGGTGACCCGGCTGTTGGCCCCGCTCACCCCCTTCATCACGGAGCGGGTCTGGCAGGACATGGTCGTCCCGGTCACCCCGGACGCCCCGGAGTCCGTCCACCTCTCGACGTGGCCGACCGCGGACACCACCGCGATCGACCCGGAGCTGTCGCGGCAGATGCTGTTGGTCCGCCGCCTGGTGGAGCTGGGCCGCGCGACCCGCGCGGAGTCGGGCGTCAAGACCCGCCAGCCGCTGTCCCGGGCCCTGGTCGGCGCGACCGGTTTCGACGCCCTGACCCCGGAGCTCCGGGCCCAGATCACGGAGGAGCTGAACGTCTCCTCGCTGGCCTCCCTGTCCGAGGTCGGCGGGTCCCTCGTGGACACGACGGCGAAGGCCAACTTCCGTGCGCTCGGCAAGCGGTTCGGCAAGGGCGTGCAGGACGTCGCCAAGGCCGTGGCCGCGGCGGACGCGGCGGGGCTCTCGCTGGCCCTGCGCTCCGGTGAGGCCTCGGTCGAGGTGAACGGCGAGACCGTGACCCTCACCCCGGAGGAGGTCATCATCACCGAGACCCCGCGCGAGGGCTGGTCGGTGGCGTCCGATTCCGGGGCGACCGTCGCCCTGGACCTGGAGATCACCCCGGAGTTGCGGCTGGCGGGCCTGGCCCGCGACGCGATCCGCCTGATCCAGGAGGCCCGGAAGAACTCCGGTCTGGACGTGGCGGACCGGATCGCCCTGCGGTGGTCCTCGGCGGACCCGGAGCTCGTGACGGCCCTGACGGACCACGCGGAGCTCATCGCGGAGGAGGTCCTGGCCACGGACTTCGCGACCGGCGAGGCCGACGCGTCCTACGGCGACCCGTTCACGGACGAGCCCCTCGGCCTGACGTTCCGCCTCCGCAAGGCGTAACCCCACCCCACCCCGACGGCCCGCGCCCCCACCCGGGAGCCGCGGGCCGTCGCCTTTCCCCTCCCCGCCGAACACCCCCAGCC
>NZ_LGDE01000428.1 GCF_001279725.1 Streptomyces sp. WM4235
GAAACGCCCGGTTTACATTCCGAACCCGGAAGCTAAGCCTTTCAGCGCCGATGGTACTGCAGGGGGGACCCTGTGGGAGAGTAGGACGCCGCCGAACAACCCGCCCTTTTAGCTCAGTCGGTAGAGCGTCTCCATGGTAAGGAGAAGGTCAACGGTTCGATTCCGTTAAAGGGCTCAATCAAAAAGGCCCCCGCCTCATGGCGGGGGCCTTTTTGCGTTCCCGAGGCCTTTCGGTGGATGCCGGACCTTGGGTGCCGGACACAGAAAGGGCCGGCGCCGTGGAACGGGCCGGCCCTGACAGAGGGGACAGTGTTACTCGCCTTCGCGCTGATGCGGCACCCGGAAGGTGAGGATGGCCATGTCGTCCGAGGCGGGCTCGGCGGCGAAACGCTCGACGGCGCGCAGGACACGCGAGGCCACCGCGCCCGCGGTGAGGCCGGTACACGTGGTGAGAACCTCGGTGAGGCCGTCGTCGCCGAGCATGCGCGGGCCCTCGCGGCGTTCGGTGATGCCATCCGTGACACAGAGCAGGACATCGCCCGGATCCAGCATGAGGGTCTGCTCGTAGAGCTCCAGGTCATCCATGACACCGAGCAGGGGCTGCGGGTCCGCCGCAGGGGTGACCTCGCCGTTCGGACGCAGACGCAACGGCAGCGGATGGCCCGCGCAGACCACCTTCATCAAGGCGCCGCCATTGGGCTGGGGATGGAGCTCGCCGTAGAGAAGGGTGAGGAAGCGGCTGCGGGCACCCTCGTCGAGAATGGCCGCGTTCAGCCGTTCCAGGACGGCCGGGCCGCCGAGGCCCTCGCGAGCCAGGAGGCGCAGGGCGTGCCGGGCGAGACCCGTGACCGCGGCCGCCTCCGGGCCGGTACCGCAGACATCACCGATGGCGAAGCCGTACACACCAGGGCGGATCGGAAAGACGTCGTAGAAGTCACCGCCGACCTCGTTGCCCTCGCCCGCCGCTCGGTAGATGACCTCGACCTCCATGCCGGGGATGGCGGGAGAGCCGGGCGGCAGCAGACTGCGTTGCAGGGAGCGGCTGATGGCGGTGCGCTCGGAGTACAGGCGCGCGTTGTCGAGGGCGAGAGCCGCCCTGCGGGACAGGTCGTCGGCGAGTTCGAGGATCTCCTGACGGAAGTGTTCCTCGCTCGGCCGGCCGAGCGTCAGCATCCCGATCACACGGTTGCGCGCCAGCAGGGGCAGGACGACCGTTTCGCCGCCCACCGTCAAGGACGCGTCGGGCCACGGGCGGGCGCCCGCCTCACGGACCGGCTCGGGCGGACTGACCTGCGAGAGCAGGTCCTTGAGCCCGTCGATGCGTTCCTCGTCCTCGTGGAGCACGTACGACAGGTACGGATCGGAGGTCTGGTCGGCGATCGTGTAGACGGCACACCAGGTCGCCAGGGTCGGAACGGTCATCTGGGCCATGAGGGCCAGGGTCTGGTCCCGGTCGAGGGTGCCGGCCAGCAGGTCGGAGGCCTCCACGAGGAAGGAGAGGGAGCCGCGCCGCAGACGTTCGAGTTCGCCCAGGCGGGCCGACTCCACGGCGAGGGCGATCCGGTCCGCGGCGAACTGCAGCCGCAGGGCGTCCTCGTTGGAGTAGCGGCCCGGATACTCGGTGGCCACGCCCAGCGATCCGGTCAGCCGACCTTCGACCTTGAGCGGAACAGTGACCACCGACCGCATGCCGGTGGCCTCCAGGAGCGGCACGGCGCCCGGGACCGCGGAAAGGTCGTCGTGGACGGCGGGCATGCGCGCCGAGCCGTACCGATTGGTGCCGGCCTCGACCGGAACGCGGGCGAACCGCTGACGGGTCGAGGGAAGTCCGGTGGTGGCACGGACCTCCAACTCCGTTTCGTCGTCGGTCGCGAGCAGCAGGAAAGCCGAGTCCGCGTCGAGCATGTCGCGGGCGCGTTCGACGGTGCGCTGGAGCAGTCCGTCGAGGTCGTCGGGGGCCGGCGAACCGATGAACATCTCGAAGGGGTCCGGCAGTCGCGCCTCGTTGAGCTGGGCGCCATCGGAAGGAACCCGCAAGGGGCTCTGGAGCAGGGCGCGTTCGTCGTCGTGCACGAGCAGACAGACGATGGACGGTTCGCCGTGGGCGTCACGGACCCGCAAGTGGGAGGCGTAGACGGGGATGACGCGACCGTCGGCGCCGCGAATGCCGTAACTGCCCTCCCAGCGGGACAGCCTCAGCGCCTCGGCGATACCGGTACCGGTACCGGGAGTCTGCGGCCAGGCCGCGAGCTCGGCGAGCGGACGTCCGACGGCCTTCTCCGAGGGATGCCCGAAGATGTGCTCGGCATCCTCGTTCCAGGCGGAGACGGTGTCGGCGCCGTCGATCTGGAGGACGGCGACACGGACCCGGCTGTCGGCGAGGGGGAGCAACTGATCAGGGACGACGGGCCCGGCGGATCGGGTACCGACCGGACGGTCCGGGAGGTCCAGCCGGAACCACACGTGCTTGTGGGTGGCCGTGTACTCGACTCCCCAGCGGGTGGCGAGGGCGGCGCAGAGCATGAGGCCGCGGCCGTTCTCGCGGTCCGGATCGGCGTACGGGCGCTCTCCGGGGTGCTGGAGCGGAAGTTCACGCTCCGGGTACCTGTCGGCGACCTCGACGCGCACGCCGTCCTCGGCACGCAGGCACAGGACCTCGGCCCGGGTGCCGGCGTGGACCACGGCGTTGGTCACGAGTTCGCTGGTGAGCACCACCGCGTCGTCGACGATGTCCGCGAAGCCCCAGCCGTGGAGGGTGTCGCGGACGAACGCGCGGGCAGCGGCGACCGAACGCCCTAGAGGATCGAAACTGGCAGCCGCCCGTGCCGTGATCACAAGACTCCTTCGACGCGGTTGGACATCGGGTGCCAGGTTACTTACCTTCGCGGTTCCCGTGGTGCCGTCGTCCTGGATTCCACTCGCAGGGTACGGCCGGTGTGCGATGGTGCCGAAGTGTTATGGCCTGGTTCGGACAGGGTGAAACACTGGGCAGGCTTGAACAGCCGGGTTGTGGATAGAAGAGCCGGGTTGTGGTTGTTCGGAAATCCGGTGGAACAGTGGTCGACCCTTTCGGGAGGGACACGGTGGAGTCTGGCGCAGCGGTGCGGCGTACGGGAACGCGCCCCAAGGGGGGTCGCTCTCGACGCAGCGGTACGACGGAAGTCGATACCGCCGCTCTGAACAGGCTGCTCACGGCCCTGGTGTCGATGCGGGACGGGAACTTCCGCAAGCGGCTGACGGTGTCCGGCGAGGGCGTGATGGCGGAGATCGCCGCCGTCTACAACGAGGTCGCCGACCGGAATCTGCACCTGACCGGGGAGCTGTCCCGGGTCCGGCGGATGGTGGGCCGCGAGGGGAAGCTCGGCGAACGGCTGGAAACAGGCGCTTGCGAGGGCTCCTGGGCGTCCGCGATCGACGCCTCGAACCAGTTGGTCGACGACCTGGCCAGGCCGGTGTCCGAGGTGGGTCGGGTGCTGTCGGCGGTCGCCGACGGCGATCTGGACCAGCGGATGGAGTTGCGGACGCAGACGGCCGACGGGGCCGGGCATCCGCTGCGCGGGGAGTTCCTCAAGGTCGGGCGTACGGTCAACAACCTGGTCGACCAGCTGTCCGCGTTCACCGACGAGGTGACGCGTGTGGCGCTGGAGGTGGGCACCGAGGGCAAGCTCGGTGGTCAGGCCCAGGTGCGCGGGATGTCCGGGTCCTGGAAGGACCTGACCGATTCCGTCAACACGATGGCGTACCGGCTCACCGCCCAGGTGCGTGACATTGCTCTCGTCACGACGGCGGTCGCGAAGGGCGACCTGTCGCGCAAGGTCACGGTGCACGTGGCCGGCGAGATGCTCCAGCTGAAGAACACCGTGAACACGATGGTGGACCAGCTGTCGTCGTTCTCCTCCGAGGTGACCCGCGTCGCCCGGGAGGTGGGTACGGAAGGCGAGCTCGGTGGCCAGGCGAAGGTGCCCGGGGTCGCGGGCGTGTGGAAGGACCTGACCGACTCCGTCAACACGATGGCGGGGAACCTGACCGCCCAGGTGCGGGGAATCGCCCAGGTGACGACGGCCGTCGCGAACGGCGACCTGTCGCAGAAGGTGCGGGTCAGCGCGCGCGGCGAGGTGGCGCAGCTGGCCGAAACGATCAACCAGATGACCGAGACGCTGCGGACCTTCGCCGACGAGGTCACGCGCGTGGCCAGCGAGGTCGGGGCCAAGGGAACGCTCGGTGGCCAGGCGCAGGTGCCGGGGGCCGCGGGGACGTGGAAGGACCTCACCGACTCGGTGAACACGGTCTTCCGCAACCTCACCACGCAGGTGCGGGACATCGCGACGGTGACGACGGCGGTCGCCAACGGCGATCTGTCGCAGAAGGTCACGGTCGACGTGGCCGGCGAGATGCTGGAGTTGAAGAACACCGTCAACACGATGGTGGACCAGCTGCAGTCCTTCGGCGCGGAAGTGACGCGTGTGGCCCGCGAGGTCGGCGTGGAGGGCGAGCTGGGCGGGCAGGCGCAGGTGCCGGGGGCCGCGGGCACGTGGAAGGACCTCACCGACTCGGTGAACACCGCTTTCCGCAACCTCACCGGGCAGGTCCGCAACATCGCCCAGGTGACGACGGCGGTCGCGAACGGTGATCTGTCGCAGAAGGTCACCGTGGACGTCTCCGGCGAGATGCTCCAGTTGAAGAACACCGTGAACACGATGGTGGATCAGCTGTCCTCGTTCGCGGACCAGGTCACGCGGATGGCGCGGGACGTGGGCACGGAGGGCCGGCTCGGTGGTCAGGCGCGGGTCGAGGGGGTGTCCGGCACCTGGAAGGAACTCACCGACTCCGTCAACTTCATGGCCGGCAACCTCACGTCCCAGGTGCGGCAGATCGCCCAGGTGACCACGGCGGTGGCGCGCGGTGATCTGTCGCAGAAGATCGACGTGGACGCCCGGGGCGAGATCCTGGAGCTGAAGAACACCATCAACACGATGGTCGACCAGCTCTCGGCCTTCGCGGAGCAGGTGACCCGGGTGGCCCGGGACGTGGGCACGGAGGGCCGGCTCGGCGGTCAGGCGCAGGTGCCCGGCGTGGCCGGGGTGTGGCGCGACCTGACCGACTCGGTGAACGGCATGGCCGGGAACCTGACCTCGCAGGTGCGCAACATCGCGCAGGTCGCCACGGCGGTGGCGCGCGGTGATCTGTCGCAGAAGATCGACGTGGACGCCCGGGGCGAGATCCTGGAGCTGAAGAACACCCTCAACACGATGGTCGACCAGCTGTCCAACTTCGCGGAGCAGGTGACCCGCGTCGCCCGCGAGGTGGGCACGGAGGGCATCCTCGGCGGCCAGGCGGAGGTGAAGGGCGTCTCGGGCACCTGGAAGGACCTCACGCAGTCCGTCAACTTCATGGCGAACAACCTGACCTCGCAGGTGCGCAACATCGCCGAGGTGACCACGGCCGTCGCGATGGGTGACTTGTCGAAGAAGATCACGGTTGACGCCAAGGGCGAGATCCTGGAGCTCGTCACCACCGTGAACACGATGGTGGACCAGCTGTCCTCCTTCGCCGAGCAGGTGACGCGAGTGGCGCGCGAGGTGGGCACCGAGGGCATCCTCGGCGGCCAGGCCCGGGTGCGGGGCGTGACCGGCATCTGGAAGGACCTCAGCGACAACGTCAACACCATGGCCGGGAACCTGACGGCGCAGGTGCGCGGGATCGCGCAGGTCTCGGCGGCGGTCGCCAACGGCGATCTGACGAAGAAGGTCACGGTCGAGGCGCGCGGCGAGGTCGCGCAGCTCGCGGACACCGTGAACACGATGGTCAAGACGCTGTCCTCGTTCGCCGACGAGGTGACCCGGGTGGCCCGCGAGGTGGGCACCGAGGGACGGCTGGGCGGCCAGGCGCACGTGCCCGGTGTGTCGGGGACGTGGAAGGACCTCACCGACTCGGTGAACTTCATGGCGTCCAACCTCACCGGTCAGGTGCGGCAGATCGCCATGGTCACGACCGCCATCGCCAAGGGCGACATGACCAAGAAGATCGACATCGACGCCCGGGGCGAGATCCTGGAGCTCAAGACCACCATCAACACGATGGTCGACCAGCTGTCCTCCTTCGCCGACCAGGTGACCCGGGTGGCCCGTGAGGTGGGCACCGAGGGCATCCTCGGCGGCCAGGCGCGCGTGCGCGACGTGGACGGCACCTGGCGGGATCTGACCGAGTCCGTGAACGAGATGGCCGGGAACCTGACCCGGCAGGTGCGGGCCATCGCGGCCGTGGCGACCGCGGTGACCCGCGGGGACCTGAGCCTGAAGGTCGACGTGGACGCGGCCGGTGAGATCCAGGTCCTCCAGGACAACATCAACACGATGATCGTGAACCTGCGCGACACCACCTTGGCCAACAAGGAGCAGGACTGGCTCAAGGGCAACCTCGCCCGGATCTCCGCCCTGATGCAGGGACGCCGGGAGCTGGACGACGTGGCTTCGCTGATCATGAGCGAACTGACCCCCGTGGTCTCCGCGCAGCACGGCGCCTTCTTCCTGGCGCTGCCGGCCGGGGGGACCACCGAGATCGGGACGGAGGGCGGCGCGGACGGCTCGTACGAACTGCGGATGCGCGGCAGTTACGCGTACGCGGGCGGCCAGATGCCGATCTCGTTCCGGCCGGGGGAGGGGTTGATCGGGACGGTCGCGGAGGAGAAGCGGACGATCCTCGTCGAGAACACCCCGCCCGGCTATCTGAGGATCTCCTCGGGCCTGGGCGAGGCGCCGCCGGCGCACGTGATCGTGCTGCCGGTGCTGTTCGAGGGGAAGGTGCTCGGTGTGATCGAGCTGGCCTCCTTCACCCCGTTCACGCAGATCCAGAAGGACTTCCTGAGTCAGATCGCCGAGATGATCGGCACGAGCGTCAACACGATCAGCGTCAACTCCAAGACGGAGATGCTGCTCAAGCAGTCGCAGGAGATGACCGAGCAACTGCGAGAGCGCTCCGATGAGTTGGAGAACCGGCAGAAGGCGCTCCAGGCGGCGAACGCCGAGTTGGAGGAGAAGGCGGAGCTGCTGGCCCAGCAGAACCGCGACATCGAGGTGAAGAACACCGAGATCGAGGAGGCCCGGCAGGTCCTGGAGGAGCGCGCCGAGCAGCTCGCGGTGTCGATGCGGTACAAGTCCGAGTTCCTGGCGAACATGTCGCACGAGCTGCGGACCCCGCTCAACTCGCTGTTGATCCTGGCGAAGCTGCTGGCCGACAACGCGGACGAGAACCTGTCGCCGAAGCAGGTGGAGTTCGCGGAGACCATCCACGGCGCCGGTTCCGACCTGCTGCAGCTGATCAACGACATCCTCGACCTGTCGAAGGTCGAGGCCGGGAAGATGGACGTCTCGCCGACCCGGATCGCGCTGGTCCAGCTCGTGGACTACGTGGAGGCCACCTTCCGGCCGCTGACCGCGGAGAAGGGCCTGGACTTCTCGGTGCGGGTGTCACCTGAGCTCCCGGCGACCCTGCACACCGACGAGCAGCGGCTGCTCCAGGTGCTGCGCAACCTGCTGTCCAACGCGGTGAAGTTCACCGACGGCGGGGCGGTGGAACTGGTGATCCGGCCCGCCGGCGCGGACGTGCCGACGGCGATCCGGGAGCAGTTGCTGGAGGCGGGTTCGCTGCGCGAGGCGGACGCGGACCTGATCGCGTTCTCGGTGACCGACACCGGGATCGGGATCGCGGCGAGCAAGATGTTGGTGATCTTCGAGGCGTTCAAGCAGGCGGACGGCACCACCAGCAGGAAGTACGGAGGCACGGGGCTCGGACTGTCCATCAGTCGGGAGATCGCCCGCCTGCTGGGCGGTGAGATCCACGCGGCCAGCGAGCCCGGTCGGGGCTCGACCTTCACGCTGTACCTGCCGCTGCACCCGAGCGAGCTGCCGCCGCAGGGGTACGCCCCGCCGGCGCCCGGTGGCGCGCGCGGGGAGTACCGCAGGCCGGTCGAGGAGGCACGGCCCGCACCGGCGCTGCCGGCGGCGCCCGCGCCCGCACCGCAGGCCCAGGACCGGTCGGCGCGGCCCGCGCTGCCGGCGGCCGAGGTGGGCGGGGGCGGTCAGCAGAGCGGCCCGGCCGCGCTGTTCCGGCGGCGCCGCAAGTCGCTGAGCGACCTGGAGCCGCGTACGGCGGTTCCCGGGCAGCCCCACGCCGAGGACGGCTGGGGCGGCGCCGAGGACGAACTCCCGGTGGTTCCGCGCAAGTACGACTTCCATGGCGAGAAGGTGCTCATCGTGGACGACGACGTGCGCAACGTCTTCGCGCTCACCAGCGTCCTGGAACAGCACGGGTTGTCGGTGCTGTACGCGGAGAACGGGCGGGAGGGCATCGAGGTCCTGGAGCAGCACGACGACGTCACGGTCGTGTTGATGGACATCATGATGCCGGAGATGGACGGGTACGCCACGACCTCGGCGATCCGGCGGATGCCGCAGTTCGCGGGTCTGCCGATCATCGCGCTGACGGCGAAGGCGATGCAGGGCGACCGGGAGAAGGCGATCGATTCCGGCGCTTCCGACTACGTCACCAAGCCGGTTGAACCCGACTACCTGCTGTCGGTGATGGAGCAGTGGATGCGTGGGAAGTGATCGTCGGGCGACAACCCTGATATCAATTGTTGACTCAGTGTGGCCGTAACGGTGTGGGAGGACGGGATGCGGGGAACCTTCTGCTCTCCCACACCGTTTCTGCTTCGTGCACAGTGACATCTTGGTGACAGGGTGTGGCGATCTCGGGACTGGGGCTACGATGACCGGCACAAGGACGGACGGCGCAAGGATGCCGTCCTCTGGGGCGGGGCCCGGCGTACAGGCCGGTGCCCGGAGCCGGGGAGGCCCCATGCCGGGGCGAGGAGGACAGGGCATGGTGCAGAAGGCCAAGATCCTCCTGGTCGACGACCGGCCGGAGAATCTGCTGGCGCTGGAGGCCATCCTCTCCGCGCTCGATCAGACACTGGTCCGGGCGTCGTCCGGGGAGGAAGCGCTCAAGGCGCTGTTGACGGACGATTTCGCGGTCATCCTGCTGGATGTGCAGATGCCGGGCATGGACGGTTTCGAGACGGCCGCGCACATCAAGCGGCGGGAACGGACCCGGGACATCCCGATCATCTTCCTCACCGCGATCAATCACGGTCCGCACCACACCTTCCGCGGTTACGCGGCGGGCGCGGTCGACTACATCTCGAAACCGTTCGACCCGTGGGTGCTGCGCGCCAAGGTGTCGGTCTTCGTGGAGCTGTACACGAAGAACTGCCAGCTGCGGGAGCAGGCGGCGCTGCTGCGACTCCAACTGGAGGGCGGCGGGACCAACGGCGACGGCAGCAAGGAGACGGCCGGACTGCTGGCCGAGCTCTCCGCGCGGCTCGCGGCGGTCGAGGAACAGGCCGAGGCGCTGACGAAGCAACTCGGTGAGGAATCCGCCGACGCGGCCGTGGTGGCGACCGCGGCGCATCTGGAACGCAAGCTGACCGGACTGCGCAGAGCGCTGGACGCGCTCGAACCGGGAACCGGCGGCGGAGCGGCGGTACTGCCCGCCCAGGGCTGACGGCGTCGGCCCCGCGGGCCCCGGTGCGGGCCCGCCTGGGTGTGCGTCAGGTCTGGCGGTGCGTCAAAGCACCGCCGACCGCGGCGACACGAACGGGTGAAGGGGTGGGCACGCGCGTCCACCGGCGTGCGCACCGGTAACCTCGCCCCCATGGCCTCAAGTACGTCCGGCAAGGGTTCCCAGCGCGCCGCGGGCACCGCGAAGGGCCGCACCGGCCGTACGGCGGCCCCGGCGAAGAAGACCGCTCCCGCGCGCAAGCCGCCCGCGAAGAAGGTCGCGGCGGCCCGTCGCGCCCCGGTCAAGAAGGTGCCGGCCAAGCCCGCGCCGTCCCCGACCGGGGGCGTGGTGCGGCTGGTGCGCGCCTGTTGGCTCGGCCTCGCCCACGGGGTCGGCGCCGTCTTCCGCGGTGTCGGCCAGGGCGCCAGGAACCTCGACCCCGCGCACCGCAAGGACGGCCTCGCGCTGCTGCTCCTCGCCCTCGCGCTGATCGTCGCCGCCGGAACCTGGTCGAACCTGAGCGGTCCCGTCGGCGATCTGGTCACGATGTTGGTCACCGGTGCATTCGGGCGACTGGATCTGCTCGTACCGATCCTGCTCGGCGTGATGGCCGTGCGGTTCATCCGGCACCCCGAGCAGACCGACGCCAACGGCCGGATCGGCATCGGCCTGTCCGCGCTCGTGATCGGCGTCCTGGGCCTGGTCCACATCGGCTGCGGGGCACCCGGCCGCGACGAGGGCACCACCGCGATGCAGAACGCGGGCGGGCTCATCGGATGGGCCGCCTCCAAGCCGCTGATCTTCACCATGGGTGCGCCGCTGGCCGTGCCCATGCTGGTGCTGCTCACCGTCTTCGGCCTGCTGGTGGTCACGGCCACGCCGGTCAACGCGATCCCGCAGCGGCTGCGGCGGCTCGGGATCCGGCTCGGGATCATCGCGCCGAACGAGTACGACGAGGACTACGGGGACGCGGAGCAGCCCGCCGACCGGCACGACGCCGAGCGCTGGCGGGCCCGCGCCGGGGCGGAGGAGCCCGCCGGGCCGCTGGATCCCACCGACGCCGCCGAGGAGGCCGCGCTGGCCCGGCGCCGCAGGCCGAGGCGGTCCGCGCCCAGGACCGGCATGGACGCCGTCGACGTGGCGGCCGCGGCGGCCGCCGCACTGGACGGGGTGGTCTACGGCGGAATGCCGCCGTCCCCGCTGGTCGCGGACCTCACCCAGGGGATCTCCCCCGACCCCGAGGGCGCGGAGCTCACCACTCCCGTGCCGCCCGCGCGCGGTGCGCGGCCCGCCGTCCTCCCGGACCCCGCACCCGCCCCGAGGCCCGCGGCGCCCGAGCCCGCCGCGTCGGCCGCGTCCGCTCCGGCGGCCGTGCCCGCGTCCGCCGAGCGCCCGCACGACACCACCGCCGCGGCCTCCGGGACCCTGTCGGTACCGGACCTGACGAAGGCGTCGCCGGAACCCCGATCGCTGTCGCCGCGCTCCGAGCAGCTCCAGCTGCGCGGCGACATCACGTACGTCAAACCCCGGCTGGACCTGCTGGAGCGCGGCGGTCCCGGCAAGACCCGCAGCGCCGCCAACGACGCGGTCGTCGCCTCGCTGACCAACGTCTTCATGGAGTTCAAGGTCGACGCGTCCGTCACCGGTTTCACCCGGGGCCCGACGGTCACCCGCTACGAGGTGACGCTGGGCGCGGCCGTGAAGGTCGAGCGGATCACGGCGCTGGCCAAGAACATCGCCTACGCCGTCGCCTCGCCGGACGTACGGATCATCAGCCCCATCCCGGGCAAGTCGGCGGTCGGCATCGAGATCCCGAACACCGACCGCGAGATGGTCAACCTCGGCGACGTGCTGCGCCTCGCGGACGCCGCCGAGGACGACCACCCGATGCTGGTGGCGCTCGGCAAGGACGTCGAGGGCGGCTACGTCATGGCCAACCTCGCCAAGATGCCGCACGTGCTGGTCGCCGGCGCCACCGGCTCCGGCAAGTCCTCCTGCATCAACTGCCTGATCACCTCGGTGATGATCCGCGCCACCCCGGAGGAGGTGAAGATGGTGCTGGTCGACCCCAAGCGGGTGGAGCTGACCGCGTACGAGGGCATCCCGCACCTGATCACGCCGATCATCACCAACCCCAAGCGGGCCGCCGAGGCCCTGCAGTGGGTCGTACGCGAGATGGACCTGCGCTACGACGACCTCGCGGCCTTCGGGTACCGGCACATCGACGACTTCAACCAGGCCATCCGCGACGGCAAGATCAAACTGCCGCCGGGCAGCGAGCGTGAGCTCACCCCGTACCCGTATCTGCTGGTGATCGTGGACGAGCTCGCCGACCTGATGATGGTCGCGCCGCGCGACGTCGAGGACTCGATCGTCCGCATCACCCAGTTGGCCCGAGCGGCCGGCATCCATCTGGTGCTCGCCACCCAGCGGCCCTCGGTGGACGTGGTCACCGGCCTGATCAAGGCGAACGTGCCCTCGCGGCTCGCCTTCGCCACCTCCTCGCTCGCGGACAGCCGGGTCATCCTGGACCAGCCCGGTGCCGAGAAGCTGATCGGCAAGGGTGACGGACTGTTCCTGCCGATGGGCGCGAACAAGCCGGTCCGTCTCCAGGGGGCCTTCGTCACCGAGGAGGAGATCTCCGGGGTGGTCCAACACTGCAAGGAGCAGATGACCCCCGTCTTCCGCGACGACGTCACGGTCGGGCAGAAGCAGAAGAAGGAGATCGACGAGGAGATCGGCGACGACCTGGACCTCCTGTGCCAGGCGGCGGAGCTGGTCGTCTCCACCCAGTTCGGCTCCACCTCGATGCTCCAGCGCAAGCTGCGGGTCGGTTTCGCCAAGGCCGGACGGCTCATGGACCTGATGGAATCGCGCGGGATCGTCGGCCCCAGCGAGGGGTCGAAGGCCCGCGACGTGATGGTGAAACCGGACGAGCTGGACGAGTTCCTGGCCGTCATCCGAGGCGAGTCCCACCCGTAACAAATGGGCGGGCAACCGTTTCCCCTCGGCGCGCGTCAAGTTGAGGGAGACGCAGGCCCCGCGCCCTCGGCACGAGGTCGTCCCACCCGTTTCACCTGTTCCACTCGTCACGCACCGCTGCGGAATCCCCGCGCTGTTCGGATCACCATTCGGATGGCGTAGGGAGTCCACCCTCCGGTTGCTCCACCCTTTCGTCACCCCCCTAGACTGGTAATCCAGCAGGTGGCTACACGCTCGAAAGGCGCCCTCGTGTCCATCGGCAACGCCAACTCCCCCGAAGAAGAGCGGCCTTCGACCGACGACCGGTCCGAGGACCGCATCGTCGAACGTCCCGTCGAAGGACCGTCCATCGGGACGGCCCTCAAGAAGGCCCGGATCGTCGCCGGGCTCACTGTCGACGAGGTCAGTTCCACCACCCGCGTGCGCATCCCGATCGTGCACGCGATCGAAGAAGACGATTTCACGCGGTGCGGCGGCGACGTCTACGCCCGCGGTCACATCCGTACCCTCGCCCGTGCCGTGGGCCTCGATCCGGAACCCCTGGTCGACGCGTACGACGCGGCTCACGGCGGCCGGCCGGCACCCACCCCCGCCGCGCCGATGTTCGAAGCCGAGCGGATCCGTCCCGAACGGCAGCGGCCCAACTGGACCGCCGCCATGGTCGCCGCCATCGTCGCCGTGATCGGCTTCGTGGGCTTCACCGCCTTCAGCGGTGGCGACGAGAAGGGCAAGCGACCCGTCGCGGAGGGAACCGCCTCCCCGAAGCCCGCTCCCAAGCAGGCCGGGAAGCCGGCCGCCTCGCCGTCGCAGAGCCCGAAGGCCCCCAAGCCGGAGCCCTCGGACAGCGCCATCGCGGCCGCGCCCAAGGACCTCGTCACGGTGGTCCTGACGGCCGACAGCGGCGAGAGCTGGATCTCGGCGAAGGACCACAACGGCCGACTCCTGTTCGACGGCACTCTCGCGCAGGGTGAGTCGAAGACCTTCACGGACAAGGAGTCCATCGACCTCGTACTCGGCGACGCCGGGGCCGTGCACCTCTTCGTGAACGGCAAGGAGATCAAGGACACCTTCCAGGCGGGTCAAGTGGAACGTCTCACCTACACCAAGGACGACCCGCGCCAGGGCCAGGCCCAAGCGGGCTGAACCCCTACGGAACAAGCACTTCCGGATCCCCGGGACGCCGCGCCGCGTCCCGGGGATCCTGCCGTGGTGGGACGTGGGGCGGGGGCCGCCGCCGGGACGAAGTAGTCTTGAGTCCATGCCCGAACGCCGTACCGTCGCCCTTGTCACTCTTGGCTGCGCCCGTAACGAGGTGGACTCGGAGGAGCTCGCAGGCCGCTTGGCGGCGGATGGCTGGGAGCTCGTCGAGGACGCCGCCGACGCGGACGTCGCCGTCGTCAACACCTGCGGCTTCGTCGAAGCCGCAAAGAAGGATTCCGTAGACGCCCTGCTGGAAGCCAACGATCTCAAGGATCACGGCAAGACCCAGGCCGTCGTCGCCGTCGGCTGTATGGCCGAGCGCTACGGCAAGGAACTCGCCGAAGCGCTCCCCGAGGCCGACGGCGTGCTCGGATTCGACGACTACGCCGACATCTCCGACCGCCTCCAGACCATCCTCAACGGCGGCATCCACGCCTCCCACACCCCCCGCGACCGGCGCAAGCTGCTGCCGATCAGCCCCGCGGCCCGCCAGGACGCGGAGGTGGCCCTGCCCGGCCACGCGCAGGAGCCGATCGCCGAGGCGCCCGCCGACCTGCCCGACGGGCTCGCGCCCTCCTCCGGGCCGCGCGCCCCCCTGCGCCGCCGCCTGGACAAGAGCCCCGTCGCCTCCGTCAAGCTGGCCTCCGGCTGCGACCGGCGCTGCTCCTTCTGCGCCATCCCGTCCTTCCGCGGCTCCTTCATCTCGCGCCGTCCCAGCGACGTGCTGGGCGAGACCCGCTGGCTCGCGGAACAGGGCGTCAAGGAGATCATGCTGGTCTCCGAGAACAACACCTCGTACGGCAAGGACCTGGGCGACATCCGCCTGCTGGAGACCCTGCTGCCGGAGCTGGCCGAGGTGGAGGGCATCGAGCGCGTCCGCGTCAGCTACCTCCAGCCCGCCGAGATGCGGCCCGGGCTGATCGACGTGCTGACCTCGACCCCCAAGGTCGTCCCGTACTTCGACCTGTCCTTCCAGCACTCGGCCCCCGACGTGCTGCGCTCCATGCGCCGCTTCGGTGACACCGACCGGTTCCTGGAACTGCTCGACACCATCCGCTCCAAGGCCCCGCAGGCCGGCGTCCGGTCCAACTTCATCGTCGGGTTCCCCGGCGAGAAGGAGTCGGACTTCAAGGAGCTGGAGCGTTTCCTCACCCACGCGAGGCTCGACGCCATCGGCGTCTTCGGCTACTCGGACGAGGACGGCACCGAAGCCGTCACCTACGACGGCAAGCTGGACGAGGACACCATCGCGGAGCGGCTCGCGCACATGCAGCGGCTGGCCGAGGAGCTCACCTCGCAGCGCGCGGAGGAGCGGATCGGCGAGACCCTGGAGGTCCTCGTGGAGTCCGTCGAGTCCGTGGACGAGGACGGCGAGGGCGCCTACGGGCGCGCCGCCCACCAGGCCCCCGAAACGGACGGCCAGGTGGTCTTCACGGACGGCACGGGTCTGGTCCCCGGGCGTATCGTCACGGCAAAGGTGGTCGGCACCCTCGGTGTCGACCTGGTCGCGGAGCCCTTGGGCCTGGATCTTGAGGAGGCGGCCGGATGACCGGAGTCCCGGCGTCTGCGGCGGGCGGGACCGGCCGCCGGCCGGCACCCGGCGCGAAGGTCGGGGCTACGGCCGTCCATGAGGCGGGCCTGTGGAACATCGCCAACATCCTGACGATGATCCGGCTCGTGCTGGTGCCGGGATTCGTCCTGCTGCTGCTCGCCGACGGGGGATACGACCCCGTCTGGCGGGCGTGGGCGTGGGCGGCGTTCGCCGTGGCCATGATCACGGACATCTTCGACGGGCACCTCGCCCGGACGTACAACCTGGTCACGGATTTCGGGAAGATCGCCGACCCCATCGCCGACAAGGCGATCATGGGGTCGGCGCTGATCTGTCTCTCCTGGCTCGGTGACCTGCCCTGGTGGGTCACCGGGGTCATCCTCGGGAGGGAACTCGGGATCACGCTGATGCGCTTCTGGGTGATCCGCTACGGGGTCATCCCGGCGAGCCGGGGCGGCAAGATGAAGACCCTCGCGCAGGGGACGGCCGTGGGCATGTACGTCCTCGCGCTGACCGGACCGCTGGCCACGATGCGGTTCTGGGTGATGGCGGTCGCCGTCGTGTTGACCGTGGTCACCGGCCTGGACTACATCCGGCAGGCCGTCGTACTGCGTCGCAAGGGCCTCGCCGCGGAGCTGGCCGTGGAGCGGGCCGCGAGGTGACGCACGGCGCGGGTGATTTCTCGGTGGCCGATGGTGCGGCGGAAGCCGGCGCCGGGGTCGTCGAGATGGCCGGAGACGTACTGCGACTGCTCGCGGAGAGTGACCAGACGGTCGCCGTCGCGGAGTCCCTCACCGGCGGCATGGTGGCCGCGGGGATCACCTCCGTGCCCGGAGCGTCGAAGTCCTTCCGCGGCTCGGTCACGGCGTACGCGACCGAGCTCAAACACCGGATCCTCGGAGTGGACGCCGATCTGCTGGCCGCCGAGGGCGCCGTGAACGCCCAGGTGGCGCTGGAGATGGCCACCGGCGTCCGACGGATCACGGGGGCGTCGTGGGGGATCGCGACGACCGGGGTGGCCGGTCCGGACCCGCAGGACGGGCAGCCGGTGGGAACGGTTTTCATCGCCGTGGTGGGGCCCGCGGGCAGGAAAACAGCCCGGCTGTGGTTGAACGGCTCCCGTACGGAAATCCGTAGGGAGAGTGCACGGACAGTGCTCGAACTTCTCTCGAGCGAACTCCGCGAGAATCTGCGGGGGCAGGATACGGAACAGAACGGGGGGATTTGATGTTTGCAGCCCTGAGTGAACACGACATAGCTCCCCGCACGGCCGCGGCGCGAGGCGGTACGGTGGGGCGTGAAGGTTACGGCTACACGGTCAGAGGAGGGAGCCACCGATGATTCTGCTCCGTCGCCTGCTGGGTGACGTGCTGCGTCGGCAGCGCCAGCGCCAGGGCCGTACTCTGCGCGAGGTCTCCTCGTCCGCCCGAGTTTCGCTCGGCTACCTCTCCGAGGTGGAGCGGGGGCAGAAGGAGGCATCTTCCGAGCTGCTCTCCGCGATCTGCGACGCGCTTGACGTACGGATGTCCGAGCTGATGCGGGAAGTCAGCGACGAACTGTCGTTGGCAGAGCTTGCGCAGTCGGCCGCGGCAAGCGAACCGGTGCCGGCACCGGTGCGCCCGATGCTCAATTCGGTCTCCGTGACCTCGGTCGCGGGAACCACGGAACGGGTGACCATCAAGGCCCCCGTGGAAGCGGTGAACGTCGTAGCCGCGTGAGTCCAAGCGTATGAGTGTGGCTGGAGCCCCGGTCGGTGCGAGATGCATCGGGTGGGGTTCCTTGCTGTGTGCCCTTCGTCGTCGCGCTCCGTGCCTCAGGTGTCTCCGCGGGAGCGTGCCGGGTCGTTCTGGGTGCGGCGGGCAGGGGGGTGCGGGAGGATGGGCGCGTCCGGATCCCCGCCTCCCGGGAGGCAGCCGTGCGGCGGCTACTGATACCCCTTGCGCTGACCGTGGGCGTGCTGTGGTGGTGGGCCGTGCTGCGGCTGGCCCTGGCGCCCGTGGAGTCCGGACCCGTGGAGGGTGCGGTGGCGATCGGCGGCTGGGGGCTGGGGCTCCTGCCGGTGCACTGCGTCCCGAGGCCCGAGCGGGCGCGCCGGAAGGGGGGACCGGGGGACGGGGGAACCGTCGTACCGGGTGTCACGACCTCGGCCGTGCCCGCCGGTCCGGCGTCTACCAGGGCATCGACACTCCACCGTTCGGGCGAAGGATCTGGCCCGTCATGAAGGACGAGGCGTCCGAGGCGAGGTAGAGCACGGCCTGCGCGATGTCCTCGGGCTCGCCGACCCGGCCGAGCGGGGACATCCGTACCATCATCGCCTCGGTCCGCTCCTGCGCCCGCGCGCCGTGGCGGCCGGTCATGGGGGTGCGGATCCACCCCGGCGCGACGGCGTTGACGCGGATGCCGTGCGGGCCCGTCTCGGTGGCCAGGGTCTTGGTCAGCTGGACGACGGCGGCCTTGGCGGCGCTGTAGCAGAGCAGACCGGGCTGGGCGGCGTCCACGGCGCCGGATGCCATGGTGACGATCGAGCCGGGGCGGCCGGCGGCGATCATGGCGCGGGCGGATTCCTGGCAGGTGCGCAGGACACCCTTGAAGTTGATGTCCAGGACCCGGTCGAGGTCCTCGTCGGTGGTCTCCAGGACGCTGCTGGTGTGCATGATCCCGGCGATGGCGGCCGTGATGTCGAGGGGGCCCGCGGCCGCGACGGCCGCCCGGAGCGCGGTGCGGTCCGTGACGTCGAGGGCGTGGACGGTGGCCCGTCCGCCGGCCTTGGCGACCAGGTCGGCGGTCTCCCGAAGGCCGTGCGTGTCCCGGTCCGCGCAGTGCACGGCCGCACCGGCCTCGGCGAGGAGCACGGCGGTGGCGCGGCCGATGCCGCTCGCGGCGCCGGTGATCAGCGCGGTGCGGCCGGTGAGGTCGTACGAGGCTGTGGACATGTCGGGACCGTACGACCGAACCTGACGGACCGTCAACTACGGGGTCGGGCCGGATTGGCAGCTCGGACACCAGTAGGTGGGCCGGTCGTCCTGCGGGGCCTCGCGGACCGGGGTGCCGCAGCGCAGGCAGGGGCGGCGCAGGCGGCCGTAGACGAACAGGTCCTGCCCGGGGCGGCGACTGCCGGTGGTGTTGCGGTGGCCGTCGTGGCCGCCGCGCTCGCCGATGTTGGCGCGCAGGAGCCGGTGCGCGGCCCCGGCGAGCCGGACGGTCGTGACCTCGGGGTCGGGGAGGGCGCCCACCGGGGTCCACGGGGTCACCTGGGCCAGGAAGCAGAGCTCGGACTTGTAGATGTTGCCGATGCCGGCCAGGTTGCGTTGGTCGAGGAGGGCCTCGCCGAGGGGGCGGTCGGGGGCGGCGAGGAGGTTCGCGGCGGCCCGGGCGGCATCCCAGTCCGGGCCGAGGAGGTCCGGGCCGAGGTGGCCGACGACGCGTTCCTCGTCGGCGGTGCGGATCAGTTCCACGACGGGGAGGCGGTAGCCGACGGCGGTGGAGTCGGCGGTGCCGAGGACGACGCGGATCTCGTGGACGGGGCCCCCGCGCCACTTCGCGGCCGCGGGGAAGACGTGCCAGGCGCCGTCCATGCGGAGGTGCGTGTGGAGGGTGAGGCCGTCGTCCCCGTCGCCCCCCTCGAAGCGGGCCAGGAGGTGCTTGCCGCGGGGGATGACGTCGAGGGTGGTGCGGCCCGTGAGGTCGGCGGTGGCGAAGCGGGGAACGCGCAGGTCGGAGCGCGTGAGCCGTTTCCCGGCCAGGGCCTCGTGGAGGCGGGCCGCCGCGCGCCAGACGCTGTCTCCTTCGGGCATGGGCCCATTGTCGACCTCGGGGCGGGGATTCTGTGCCGCACCCCGGTGTACGGCGAGCCCCCGCGGCCGTTCGCCGCGGGGGCCCGAGTGGCGGCTGGGCCTACTTCCAGGTGAGGCCCTTCTTGTCGCTCAGGGAGTTGTAGGGCTCGCCCCAGTACTCGGCGCCGACCACCTTGGTCTGGGCCGAGGGGGCCAGGGCGACGGCGCAGTTGGTCTGCGACTTGCCGTTGGTGAAGTCGCGCGGCAGCGAGTCGTCGTCACACTTCTCGAACGTGCCGATGATCGAGAGGCCCTGGGCCTCGCTGCCGTCCGGGAGGAGGCCCTTGATGTGGCCCACGGAGGTGTGCGACAGATCGGTGGTGCCGACGTTCTTGACCGAGTAGCGGATGTAGTACGGAACCATCCCCTTGACCTTGTCGCCGAGCTTGAGCGCGGCGAGGTCGGAGGCCTGGCCCTGCTCGATGCCGGTCACGGTGAGGGCGATGGTGCCGGCCTTCTCCGTGCCGTACTTGAACGGGACGGTGGCCGCCTCGCCGATCTTGAAGCTCTGGCCGGACTTGGCGGTGCCCGCGGTCCCGGGGGCCGGTGCGTCGCCGCCTCCGGCCGACGGGGAGGCGCTCGTGTCGGGCTCCGCGGACTTGGAGGGCTGGGCGGCGGACGGGGAGGACGCCGGCGCCGGGTCCTTCTCCTCGTTGCCGCTCTTGCAGCCGGTCAGAGCCAGGCCGACGACCGCCAGGCCGATGAAGCCGACCGCGGTCCCGCGGGTGCCTATGCTGCTCACTGTTCTCGTCCCCCATGAATGTGCGTCGGGCATCTGGATGTGCGTCGGGCATCGCGTCGAACGCGACGCCTTATGCGATCTTGATAACGCACAAAAGGCCGCGATTGCCAGGTGGGCGGGGTCTCGTGACGTGTTCAGTACAAGACCGGCACACTTGGGTCCGTTTCGTGGAGATCAGTTGCGCAGCCGCAGGCCCCGCGGGGTCGCATGGAAGCCGGCAGCCTCCAGGGCCGGCCCCAGGGGCGAGGTCAGCGCCGGCGCGGCATTGATCCGCTCCACCGTCAGGGCGGGGACGGTGCCCGCGCGCGAGGCCGCGACGAGCGCCGCCGTCGCCGCGGCGAGGCGCGGGTCCTCCGCCGGCGGCCAGGCCAGCAGGGTCTTGCCACCACGCTCCAGATACAGCGTGAGTTCACCGTCGACCAGCACCACGAGGGAGCCCGCCTTGCGGCCCGGCTTGTGGGTGGCGTCGGCCGGGGGCTCCGGCCAGGGCAGGGCAGCGCCGTACGCGTTCGCCGGGTCGGCCGCGGCCAGGACCACCGCCGCCAGGGGAGGCGGGGTGCGCTCGGCAGCGCGCAGCCGGTCCACCGCGCCGTCCATCGCGAACTGGGCCGCACCCAGACCCTCGACCACATACCCCCGGCGGGCCTGACCGCTGTCCTCGAAGGCCGACAGGACGCGGTAGACCGCGCTGAAGCCGCCCTGCACCCCCTCCGCCGCGACCGCGCCCCGGGTGACCACCCCGTGCCGGTCCAGCAGGGTGCGGGCCAGGGCGTGGGCCCGGTGGGTGGGGTCCGGGGCGTGCGTCGGCAGGAGGGACCAGCGACCCGAGACCGTGGGCGGGCCCGTACGGGACACGGTGGCGCCGAGGGTGCCGTAGCGGCCGCGCGGGACGGTGCGCCGCGCCCGATGGGCGGTGGCCCCCGCCGTGCGCCCCGAACCCAACAGGGACCGCAGCGGGGCCAGGGTGTCGTTGGTCAGCCGGCCCGACCAGGCCAGGTCCCAGACGGCGGAGGAGAGTTCGGCGTCCGAGACCGCGGGGTGCCCGGCCCGCACGGCCTCGGTGAGCTGGCGGAAGAACAGGCCGTACCCGCCCGATAGGGCGTCCAGGACGGCCTGGTGGATCGGGGTCGTCTCCAGCGGATGCGCCGGCGGGAGGAGCAGGGGCGCCGTCTCCGCGAGGTAGAGGGAGACCCAGCCGTCCTTGCCGGGCAGTGCCCCGGCGCCGGCCCAGATCACCTCGCCGGTGGTGGTCAGTTCGTCCAGCAGGGTCGGGGAGTAGCCCGCGACCCGGGAGGGCAGGATCAGGCGCTCCAGTGCGGAGGCCGGCACCGGGGCCCCCTGGAGTTGCTCCACCGCCCGGGCCAGGCCGTCGATCCCGCGCAGGGTCCCGCCCAGGTGCTGCCACTGCGGCAGGAACGTGGCCAGCGCCGTCGGCGGTACGGGCTCCAGCTCCTGCCGGAGCGCCGCCAGCGAGCGGCGACGCAGCCGGCGCAGCACGGCCGCGTCGCACCACTCCTGACCGATGCCGGCCGGATGGAACTCGCCCTGGACCACCCGGCCCGACGCGGCGAGCCGGTGCAGGGCGCCGTCGGTGACGGCCCCGCCCAGACCGAGGCGGGCGGCGGCCGCGGCCGTGGTGAACGGTCCGTGGGTGCGGGCGTACCGGGCCAGGAGATCGCCGAGCGGGTCCTTGACCGGTTCGGTGAACGCCTCGGGGACCCCGACCGGGAGCGCGGTGCCCAGGGCGTCGCGCAGCCGGCCCGCGTCCTCGATCGCGGCCCAGTGCTCGGCTCCGCCGATCCGTACCCGGATGGCCCGGCGGGCGGCGGCGAGTTCACCGGCCCAGGAGGACTCGGCCCCGCGCTCGACCAGTTCGGCGTCGGTCAGCGGGCCCAGCATGCGCAGCAGGTCGGCCACCGACTCGGCGTCCTTGGCCCGGCGGTCCTCGGTGAGCCACTGGAGCTCCCGCTCCAACTCCTCCAGCACCGAGGCGTCGAGCAGCTCGCGCAGCTCCGCCTGGCCGAGGAGTTCGGCGAGCAGGCGGGAGTCCAGGGAGAGCGCGGCGGCTCTGCGCTCGGCCAGCGGCGAGTCGCCCTCGTACAGGAACTGGGCGACATAGCCGAAGAGGAGGGAGCGGGCGAACGGCGAGGGCTCGGGTGTGGTGACCTCGACCAGGCGGACCCGGCGCGCCTCGATGTCCCCCATCAGCTCGGTCAGGCCCGGCACGTCGAAGACGTCCTGGAGGCATTCCCGTACGGCTTCCAGCACGATCGGGAAGGAACCGAACTCCGAGGCCACCTGGAGGAGTTGCGAGGCGCGCTGGCGTTGCTGCCACAGCGGGGTGCGCTTGCCCGGACTGCGGCGCGGCAGCAGCAGGGCGCGGGCGGCGCACTCGCGGAACCGGGAGGCGAACAGGGCCGAGCCGCCCACCTGGTCGGTGACGATCTGGTTGATCTCGCCATGGTCGAAGGCGACGTCGGCGGCGCCCAGCGGGGCCTTCTCGTCGTCGAACTCGAAGGAGCGGTCGGGCTGCGCGGGGTCGTGGTCCAGCAGGTCCATGCTCAGGAGGTCGGCGTCCGGCAGGCGCAGCACGATGCCGTCGTCGGCGTGCATGACCTGCGCGTCCATTCCGTACCGCTCGGCGAGGCGGGCGCCGAGGGCGAGCGCCCACGGGGCGTGCACCTGCGCACCGAAGGGGGAGTGGACCACGACCCGCCAGTCACCCAGCTCGTCGCGGAACCGCTCCACCACGATGGTGCGGTCGTCGGGGACGTGGCCGCAGGCCTCGCGCTGCTCGGAGAGGTACGCGAGGACGTTGTCCGAGGCCCAGGCGTCCAGGCCGGCCGCCAGGAGGCGCAGTCGGGCGTCCTCGTCGCTCAGGGCCCCCAGCTCGCGCAGGAACGCGCCGACGGCGCGGCCCAGTTCGAGGGGGCGGCCCAGCTGGTCGCCCTTCCAGAAGGGCAGCCGCCCGGGAACCCCCGGGGCGGGCGACACCAGGACCCGGTCCCGGGTGATGTCCTCGATCCGCCAGGAACTGGTGCCCAGGGTGAAGACGTCCCCGACGCGCGACTCGTAGACCATCTCCTCGTCGAGCTCACCGACCCGGCCGCCGCCCTTCTTCGGGTCCGCGCCCGCGAGGAAGACGCCGAACAGGCCCCTGTCCGGGATCGTGCCGCCGGAGGTTACCGCCAGCCGCTGGGCGCCCGGCCGGCCGGTGATCGTCCCTGCGACCCGGTCCCACACCACGCGCGGTCGCAGTTCGGCGAACGCGTCCGACGGGTAGCGGCCCGCCAGCATGTCCAGGACCGACGTGAACGCAGAGTCGGGCAGCGCCGCGAACGGCGCGGCCCGCCGCACCAGGGCCAGCAGGTCGTCCAGTTGCCAGGTGTCCATGGCCGTCATCGCGACCAGCTGCTGGGCCAGGACGTCGAGCGGATTGGACGGGACGCGCAGCGCCTCGATCGAACCGGTGCGCATCCGCTCGGTGACCACCGCCGCCTGCACCAGGTCCCCCCGGTACTTGGGGAAGACCACACCCGTGGAGACCGCGCCCACCTGGTGTCCGGCGCGGCCCACGCGCTGGAGCCCGGAAGCGACCGAGGGCGGGGACTCGACCTGCACCACCAGGTCCACCGCGCCCATGTCGATGCCCAGTTCCAGGCTGGAGGTGGCGACCACGGCAGGCAACCGGCCCGCCTTGAGGTCCTCCTCGACCAGCGCCCGCTGTTCCTTCGACACCGACCCGTGGTGTGCGCGGGCCAGCACCGGCGGGGCGCCCCGCGCGGCCCCCGACTGGGCCATGATCTCCGCCGGCGGGGCGTCCTCGGGCAGCTTCTCACCCGTGGCGCGCTCGTACGCGATCTCGTTGAGCCGGTTGCAGAGCCGCTCGGCGAGCCGGCGGGAGTTGGCGAACACGATCGTCGAGCGGTGCGCCTGGACGAGGTCCGCGATCCGCTCCTCCACATGCGGCCAGATGGACGGCTTGTCGCCGCCGTCCTTGCCCTCGGACGCGGGGGAGCCCCCCAACTCGCCCATGTCCTGGACGGGGACGACCACCGACAGGTCGAACTCCTTCGTCGAGGGCGGCTGGACGATCTCCACCTTGCCGCGCGGCGCCAGGTACCGGGCCACCTCGTCCACCGGGCGGACCGTCGCCGACAGGCCGATCCGGCGGGCCGGACGCGGCAGCAGTTCGTCCAACCGCTCCAGCGACAGGGCGAGATGGGCGCCGCGCTTGGTCCCCGCGACCGCGTGCACCTCGTCCAGGATCACCGTCTCGACGCCCGCCAGGGCGTCCCGGGCGGCCGAGGTCAGCATCAGGAACAGGGACTCGGGGGTGGTGATCAGGATGTCCGGCGGTCGGGTCACCAGGGACCGGCGCTCGGCGGGCGGGGTGTCCCCGGAACGGATGCCGACCCGGATGTCCGGCTCCGGCGACCCCAGCCGGACGGACTCCTGCCGGATGCCGGTCAGCGGGCTGCGGAGATTGCGCTCCACGTCGACGGCCAGCGCCTTCAGCGGCGACACGTACAACACCCGGCAGCGCTTCTTCGGCTCGGCGGGCGGCGGGACGGACGCCAGCCGGTCGAGGGCCGCCAGGAAGGCCGCCAGGGTCTTCCCGGAGCCGGTGGGCGCCACGACGAGCACGTCCGATCCGGCGCCGATCGCCCGCCAGGCACCCTCCTGCGCGGCCGTGGGCATGTCGAAGGCCCCCGTGAACCACGAGCGGGTCGCGGGGGAGAACGAGTCGAGCGCGCTACCGGACATGCCCCCATCGTGCACCCGGCCACTGACAACCGGCCGGACCTGCGCAAACGTGCCGCGCTCCCGGGGCGCAGAATGGGGGGATGGGCACGGACGAGGGCCGCCGGGAATGGGCACGGCACTGGCGGCACGCGGAGCTGCCGGGCCTGGACCTGCTGCGCGCCCACTACGTACGGCACACCTTCCCGCGCCACGCCCACGACGGCTACGTCATCGCGGCCGTCACCGGCGGCATCGAGGAGATCGGCCTGCCCGGCACCACCCTGCGCGCCGGCCCGGGCAGCGTGGTCCTGATCAACCCCGAGGTCCCGCACACGGCCCGCGCCGGCGTTCCCGAGGGCTGGGCGTACGCCACCCTCTACCCGTCCCGGGAGCTGATCACCGAGGTCGCCGCCGAGATCGGCACCCTGCGGGGAACGCCGGGCTTCACGGTCGACATGGTCACCGATCCGCACACCTCCCGGGTGATCGCCGAGGTGCACCGGGCCGCCGAGGCCGGCAACGCGCTGGCCGCCGACACCCTGCTGCGGGGCGCGGTCGCACGGATGCTGACCCGGCACGCCGGACCGCTGCCGGCCCGCGAGTCGCGCCGGGCGGGCGCCTCGGACGCCGAACGGGCCCGGAGCGTCCTGGAGGACCGGATGGCCGAGCCGCCCTCGCTGGAGGGGCTGGCGACGGAACTGGGCACGAGCCCGTTCGCCCTGCTGCGGGCCTTCCGGGAGCGGTACGGAATGCCCCCGCACACCTGGCTCACCGACGCCCGGGTCCGCCGGGCGCGCCGGCTGCTGGACGCGGGCACCCCGCCCGCCGAGGCGGCGGTCGCCGTCGGCTTCACCGACCAGCCGCACCTGAACCGCCACTTCACCCGGATCGTGGGCGTGCCCCCGGGCGCCTACCGGCGGGAGCGGGCCGCCTGGGGCCCCGTCCCGTAGGCGGCGGGTCCGCGCCCGAGGCGAGAAGGACGGAACGCGGGGATCCGGGCCGCAAGAACGTACAAGACCGGACCGTCCCTCCCCGCTTAGGTTCGCGGGGTGGGAGAACATCAGATGGTGATACGAGAGGCCCCCGACGAAGGGGTCGTCGACAAGCCGCGGGCCGCCGTCGTCCGGGACGCCCTCGGTGTCGGCGTGGCCGTCGGGCTGTCCGGATTCGCGTTCGGCGTGACGGCGGCCGGGGCGGGCGTCAGCGTGCTCCAGGCCTGCGTGCTGAGCCTGCTGGTGTTCACCGGGGCCTCGCAGTTCGCGCTGGTCGGGGCGCTGGCGGCGGGCGGGAACCCGTTCACCGCCGCCGCCGGGGCCTTCTTCCTCGGCACCCGCAACGCCTTCTACGGGCTGCGGCTGTCCCAGCTGCTGGCCCTCCCCAAGGCGGTACGGCCCTTCGCCGCGCACTGGGTGATCGACGAGACCACCGCGGTGGCCCTGGCCCAGCCCGACCGGAAGTCGGCGCGACTCGGCTTCACCGTGACCGGGCTGACCCTGTACGCCCTCTGGAACCTGACCACGCTGCTGGGCGCCCTCGGCGCCGAGGCCATCGGGGACACCCGCGTGTGGGGTCTGGACGCCGCCGGGCCCGCCGTGTTCCTGGCCCTGCTCGCGCCGATGCTGAAGACCTCCACCGAGCGGGCGGTGGCCGCCCTCGCCCTGGTGCTCGGGCTGGGCCTGCTGCCCGTGCTGCCCTCCGGGGTGCCCGTGCTGATCGCGGCGCTGGCCGCGCCGATCGTGCTGTGGATGAAGGGACGCCGCTCGTGAACGTCTGGATCGCCATCGCGGTGACCGTCGTCGGCTGCTACGCGGTCAAACTCGTCGGTCTCCTCGTCCCCGCCGAGGCCCTGGAACGGCCCTCGGTACGCCAACTCGCCGCGCTGCTGCCCGTCGCCCTGCTCGCCGCGCTCACCGCCCAGCAGACCTTCAGCACCGGGCAGGAACTGGTACTGGACGCCCGGGCCGCAGGGCTGGCCGCCGCCGGGATCGCCCTGCTGCTGCGTGCCCCGTTCCTGGTGGTGGTCGGGGCCGCGGTCGCCGTCACCGCGGGGCTGCGGGCCCTGACCGGGTGACCGGGGCGAGCGGACGACCGTACGCCCGCAGGGTCAGCAGCGCCTCGACCGTGGCGATGGGCCGTCGCTCCAGGGAACTGCCCGGGGCCCAGGCCCTGCGACGCACCGGCCAACCGCCGTCCTGCTGCTGCTCGGCCGTGAGGAAGTCCAGGGCGCGCTCCATCTCCGCGTCGGTGAACCACCCCCGCGCCAGCGACTCCGGGCGGCGCGCGAAGTCGTACGGGAACAGCCGTTCGCCCGGCGCGTAGCCCGCGGCCGGAGGCTGCTCCTCGCGGCGTTCCGGATCCAGCACGACGAGCCCCCGCTCCCGCACCAGCCGCCCGAGCCGGTCCGCGGCCGCCGCCGCGCGCCCCCGGTCGGGCACCCCGTCGAGGAAGGCGACCGCGCTCTGGATCTCGTACGGATGCGAGTGGCGCAGGGTCTCGACCCGGTCCCAACAGAAGTCCGTGGCCCGGAACAGCCACGCGTGCCAGACCCGGTTGCGGTGGAGCAGGCCGACGACGGGCCCCGTGGTCAGCAGCTCGCTCGGGGGATCGTCGCGCATCGGGTGGTAGGGGGCCGCCGGGTAGTCGCGCGGGGCCGGGAAGACCAGGGGGAGCGCGCCCTCCGGGGTGGAGACCAGGGTCAGGTGGCGGCAGAGCCGCTCGATGCGCCGGCCCGTGCAGCGGCCCAGGGCGTCGAGGACGCGCAGGGCGTGCGCGGTGTGCAGGGGCTGGCTCAGCGGGCCGCGCAGGTCCGGGTCCAGCGCGTGACCGTAGCCCCCGTCCTCGCCCAGGTACGCGCCGAGGGCGGCGTCCACCGCGTCGGCGTCCCCGCCGAGGAAGTGGAACGCGAACCGGCGCTGCTCCAGCACCCGGGCGGTGAGCCAGATGAACTGCTCGGCACGGGCCAGCGGGGCGGTCGGCGCCGGTGACGCCGCCGGGGCCAGCGAGGAAGCTTCGTCTCCAGGCATGCGTGAAACCGTAGGGCGCACGGATGCGGCGGCGGGGCCCGAACGCGGTCGGTGCACTCTCCGGGGCGCGATACTGGTGGCATGCGGTTGACGATTTTCTGGGAACGGATGGCCGAGCACTTCGGCGCGGGCTACGCGGACTCCTTCGCGCGCGACCACGTCATGACGGAACTCGGCGGACGCACCGTCCACCAGGCCCTCGACGCCGGCTGGGAGGCCAAGGACGTGTGGCGCGCGGTGTGCGCGGCGATGGACGTGCCGGCCTCGCTGCGCTGAGCCGCACGCCCGTTTCCTCACAAGCGCCGCAGGTGGGACACACTGGGCGGCGTGGCAGCGACAGAAGAGACGACCGAACAGCCCGCGCCGGCCCCCGCCGATCCCGAAGACCGGCCGCGTGACGGCGGCCCGGACCGGGTGCCGTCGCCCGCAGGGGGCCCGGCCGAGGCGCGGATGCCGCGGTGGTTGCCGCGCGCGGTGATCCTCGTACTGGCCCTGGTCGCCTGTT
This sequence comes from Streptomyces sp. WM4235, assembly GCF_001279725.1. Lineage (GTDB taxonomy): Bacteria > Actinomycetota > Actinomycetes > Streptomycetales > Streptomycetaceae > Streptomyces. The sequence continues at coordinate 28,142 of NZ_LGDE01000428.1, forward strand.
TCCAACTCGGCAGCTGGGCCTTCCATCAGCTCATCGGGCTGCTCGTCAACATCCTGATCGCCTTCTTCCTCGCCCTCGCGATAGAGCCCGCGGTGGCGCGGATGGCGGCCCGCGGCATGCGCCGCGGGTTCGCCACCTTCCTGGTCTACCTGGGCGTTCTCGTCGCGACCGCGGGATTCGTCGCGCTGCTCGGCTCGATGCTCGCCGGGCAGATCGTGGACATGGTGGAGGGCTTCCCGAAGTACCTGGACTCGGTGATCGGATCGATCAACGACACCTTCCACACCGAACTGTCCCGGCTGTCGATCCAGGACAGCCTGCTGCACTCGGACTGGTTGCAGAAGTACGTGCAGAACAGTGCGACCGGCGTGCTCGACGTGTCCGCCACCGTCCTCGGCGGACTCTTCAGGCTGCTGACGATCGGGCTGTTCTCCTTCTACTTCGCCGCGGACGGTCCGCGACTGCGGCGCGCGCTGTGCTCCGTGCTGCCGCCCGGCAAGCAGTCGGAGGTGCTGCGCGCCTGGGAGATCGCCGTCGCCAAGACGGGCGGGTACCTCTACTCGCGCGGGCTGATGGCGCTGATCTCCGGGATCGCGCACTACATCCTGTTCGCGGTCCTCGGTGTGCCCTACGCGCCCGCCCTCGCGGTGTGGGTGGGGCTGGTGTCCCAGTTCATCCCCACCATCGGTACCTACCTGGCGGGCGCGCTGCCGATGCTGATCGCCTTCACGATCGACCCCTGGTACGCGCTGTACGTCCTCGGGTTCGTGGTGGTCTACCAGCAGTTCGAGAACTACGTGCTCCAGCCCAAGCTGACGTCGCGGACCGTGGACATCCATCCGGCGGTCGCCTTCGGCTCGGTCATCGCGGGCACCGCCCTGCTCGGCGCGGTCGGGGCGCTCATCGCGATCCCCGCCGTCGCCACGCTCCAGGCCTTCCTCGGCGCGTACGTGAAGCGGTACGAGCTGACGGAGGGCGCGGACGCGTCTACTTCTTCCCGTCCGCGTCGGCGAGTACGGCTGCCAGGGCTTCGGTGACGTTCGCCTCGACGCCGGCCTTGTCGACGCCCAGGCCGCTCAGCACGCCCTCGCCGTTCTCCAGCTCCAGCAGGGCGAGCAGGAGGTGCTCGGTACCGACGAAGTTGTGGCCCAGCCGCAGGGCCTCGCGGAAGGTGAGCTCCAGGGCCTTCTTGGCGCCGGCGTCGAAGGGGACGAGGTCGGGTACCTCCGCGACGGCCTCCGGCAGCGCCGCGCCGGCGGCGGCGCGGACGTCGTCCGTCGCGACCCGCTGGGCCCGCAGGGCCCGAGCGGCGAGCGACTCGGGGTCCGCGAGCAGACCGAGGACCAGGTGCTCGGTGCGGATCTCGGTGTTGCCTGCGGCGCGGGCCTCGTTCTGCGCGGTCATCACGACATTGCGGGCGCGGGGGGTGAATCGGGCGAAGCCCTGCGCGGAGTCGAGGTCGCCTTCGGCGCCGTCGCCCTTGTCGCTCTTGGGGACGAAGCGCTTCTGGGCGGCCTGGCGGGTGACGCCCATGCTGCGGCCGATGTCGGTCCAGGAGGCGCCGGAGCGGCGGGCCTGGTCGACGAAGTGGCCGATGAGGTGATCGGCGACGTCCCCGAGCGCCTCGGCGGCGACGACGGCGCCGCTGAGCTGCTCCAGGGTGTCGGAGTGGACCTTCTTGATGGCCTCGATGAGGTCGTCGAGGCGTACCGGATTGGTCATGCGAACGGGTTCCACGGGAGGGTTCGTCATGGAGGCAACCGTAGGTTGACAGTCACGCGACTGTCAACCATGGGTTGTCACTCGCGTGACTGGCCGCGGCCCCGACCGGGGGTCGGCGCGGTCGGATCGGGAGAGGTGCGGCGTGCCCGCAGGGCCGACTGCCACGTTCGGCGCGCCACGTTCCGTATCGGATCGGCTACGTTACGCACGTGCGCGATGGGCGCGCCCGGAGTGGAGGAGACCGCAGTGACGACATCGGAAGACGAGCGGACGGGCGGCCCCGAGGCCCGGCTCGGATTCGAGCCCGGCCAGGTCGTCCAGGAGATCGGCCTGGGCGACGACGTCGACGAGGAGCTGCGCGCGGGCATCGCGCGGGTCATCGGCCAGGAATTGGTCGGCGAGGACTACGACGACGTCGTGGACGTCGTCCTCCTGTGGTTCCGGGAGGAGGACGGCGACCTCACCGACGGGCTCGTCGACTGCATCGCGCTGCTGGAGGACGGTGGCGTGATCTGGCTCCTCACCCCGAAGGTCGGGCTGGACGGACACGTGGAGCCGAGCGACATCGCCGAGGCCGTGACGACGGCCGGCCTCTCGCAGGCCCGACCCGTCAGCGTGACCAAGCGCTGGGCCGGAGCCAGGCTCACCACCCCCAAGTCCCGGAGGTAGGGCGGGCGGCGGCGACGTTTGTCCGGTGACCGGTCGACCCATCCGAGGGATGGGTCGACCGGTCTCTCGCGTTCGGTCGCGTCGCGTCGGCGGGCGGGATCGCGCGGGGGTGTGGGGGTTCGGATCCGGCCACCCCTTCGGTGATAACGCCTTTCGTCGACTCGCCACGCCCTCTTGTGGGTTGGTCGTGACCTCTTAACAATGCGCATGACAACCGAAGGATCTTCGGTCGCATTGTCACGGGCGAACCCAGCCCTCGATTCGAGAGGGGAACCCCCCACGTGAACAAGCCTCTCGCCGGCGCCCTGCTCTCCGTGCTCCTGATCGGAGCGGCGGCGGCCCCGGCCGTGGCCTCCGTACCCCTGGAGGAGAAGGCGGCCCCGGCCGTCGCCGTCACCTTCGCGGGAACGGTCGCGCTCAGCAACTGTTCCGGCTCCGTCGTGCGCGCCCCCGCCTCCCAACCGAACGACCCCGCCCTGGTCCTCTCCAACGGACACTGCCTGGAGACCGGCTTCCCGGCGGCCGGCGAGGTCGTCAAGGACCGGGCGTCCAACCGCTCCTTCTCGCTGCTCAACGCCTCGGGTTCCAAGGTGGCGACCCTCAGGGCAAGCAAGATCGCGTACGGCACGATGACCGACACGGACGTGTCGATCTACCAACTCACCAAGACTTACGCGCAGATACAGAGTCAGTACGGCATCGGCGCGCTCACCCTCAACGACGTGCGCCCGGTGCAGGGCTCGGCGATCAAGGTGGTGTCGGGGTACTGGAAGCGCACCTACAGCTGCAACGTCGACGGGTTCGCCTACCGGCTCAAGGAGGGCGAGTGGACCTGGAAGGACTCGGTCCGCTACACCTCGGCCTGCAACACCATCGGCGGCACCTCGGGCTCGCCGGTGATCGACACGACGACGGGCAAGGTCGTCGCCGTCAACAACACCGGTAACGAGGACGGCGGCCGGTGCACCGACAACAACCCGTGTGAGGTGGACCAGAACGGCAACGTGACGGTCCGTCGGGGCATCAACTACGCCCAGGAGACGTACGCGATCGTCCCCTGCATAGGCGCCGGCAACGTGATCGACCTGAACCGCCCCGGCTGCACGCTGCCCAAGCCGTAGCGCTCCGCGTCCGCCCGTCGCCGCGTCCGCCGTCGTACCGGTGCGCGCGGGGGCGGGCGGTCGCCCGTCGCCGCCCGGGGCGGCCGCCGCATCGCCGCCCCGACCGCCTCAGGCCGGAAGCAGCACGGCCGCGGCGATCTCGCGGACCCGGTCGAGGGTGATCCCGGTGCGCTGCTCGACGGCGAGGGGGTGTGCGGTGGGCTCCAGCTCGATGAAGGGGCGCCGCCCCACCGGGCGCGTATGGCAGGTCGTCCTCAGGTTGACGGTGCCGGGGGAGTAGAGCGCGAGTTCCGTGCTGAGCCAGCCGAAGTACGGCTTCTCGGCCTCGCGGCCCTCCGTGTGCCACAGGTCGAGGGCGCGGCCGAAGTTCTCCTTGCTGAGCGAGATCCAGACGCCCCACGAGAAGACGTGGCCGCTGTCGACCACGGGTATCTCGATCAGACCCCTGATGAAGAAGTGCCGACCCTGGATGACGCACTGCTCCGACGACAGCGTGCTGTCCGGATCGGCCTCGAAGCCGGGATTCCAGGCCTCGGGCGCCGGTGTCGAGTAGCTCAGGGGGAGCTCCGCGTGGTGCTCGCCGCAGCGTGAACACGTGAATCCGAGATCGTTGGCCATGCCGCGAGCCTAATGACCGGACCCGGGTGAGAGGCTCCCGGGCCGCCGCCCGCCCGGCGCCCGGCTGTCTTGCGCTCGCCCGAAGGACCGCCCGTCGCCCCGCCCGCCGGACCGCCGCGTGTGCCGGGTGCGACGGAGTGGCTGCTTCCGAATCCTTGTTCGCCGGCCCGCCCGAGGGGTGGGTCGGCGCGCCCTCCTCGCGTCCGCGCCGGCCGTCACGGCAGGTCGGAGGGGAGTGGGGCGGGGTGGGCGTGGTGCGCTTGACAGGGAAATCGAACATCCATTCTCATGAGTTATCCACAGCTGAGCAGTGCGTGGGAGCGCATTGTCAGTGGCAGGCGTTAGCGTCAATGGCGTGAAGCGATCGACTCAAGCAAATCGGGTGGAACCCATGGCAGGCACCGACCGCGAGAAGGCTCTCGACGCCGCTCTCGCACAGATTGAACGGCAATTCGGCAAGGGTGCGGTCATGCGCCTCGGCGACAAGCCGAACGACCCCATCGAGGTCATCCCCACCGGGTCGACCGCGCTGGACATCGCCCTGGGCGTCGGCGGGCTCCCCCGCGGCCGTGTGATCGAGGTGTACGGACCGGAGTCCTCCGGTAAGACCACCCTGACCCTGCACGCCGTGGCCAACGCACAGAAGGCGGGCGGCACCGTCGCCTTCGTGGACGCCGAGCACGCGCTGGACCCCGAGTACGCCAAGGCCCTCGGCGTCGACACCGACAACCTCATCCTGTCCCAGCCGGACACCGGCGAGCAGGCGCTGGAGATCGTGGACATGCTGGTCCGCTCCGGTGCCCTCGACCTGATCGTCATCGACTCCGTCGCGGCGCTCGTGCCGCGCGCCGAGATCGAGGGCGAGATGGGTGACTCCCACGTGGGTCTCCAGGCCCGACTGATGAGCCAGGCGCTCCGGAAGATCACCGGTGCCCTCAACCAGTCCAAGACCACCGCCATCTTCATCAACCAGCTCCGCGAGAAGATCGGCGTCATGTTCGGCTCGCCGGAGACCACCACCGGTGGTCGCGCGCTGAAGTTCTACGCCTCGGTGCGTCTCGACATCCGCCGTATCGAGACCCTGAAGGACGGCACGGACGCGGTCGGCAACCGCACCCGCGTCAAGGTCGTCAAGAACAAGGTCGCGCCGCCGTTCAAGCAGGCCGAGTTCGACATCCTCTACGGCCAGGGCATCAGCCGCGAGGGCGGCCTGATCGACATGGGCGTGGAGCACGGCTTCGTGCGCAAGGCCGGCGCCTGGTACACGTACGAGGGCGACCAGCTCGGCCAGGGCAAGGAGAACGCCCGCAACTTCCTGAAGGACAACCCGGCCCTCGCCGACGAGATCGAGCGGAAGATCAAGGAGAAGCTGGGCGTGGGCGTGCGCAAGGTCGCCGAGGCCCCCGCCGAGACCGGCGCGGACGCCCCCGCCGATGCCGCGGCCGTGCCCGCTCCGGCATCGAAGGCGAAGACGACGGCCAAGGCCGCCGTAGCCAAGAGCTGACCCGTGCGGGAGCAGGAAAGGGGCGGCGGAGCCGGTCGGGAGGGCCGCCGGGAGGGCGGCCGCGAAGCCCGCGGTGCGCTGCCGCCCCAGAGTCCCGAGGAGCAGGCGCGGGCGATCTGTCTGCGCCTGCTCACCGGGATGCCGCGAACCCGGCGGCAACTCGCGGACGCCCTGGAGAAGCGGGGCATCCCCGAGGAGGTGTCACAGGAGGTCCTCTCCCGGTACGAGGAGGTGGGCCTGATCGACGACGCCGCCTTCGCCGGTGCCTGGGTGGAGTCCCGCCACCGCGGTCGGGGCCTGGCGCGACGGGCGCTCGCGCAGGAGCTGCGGACCAAGGGAGTACACGCCACCCTCGTACAGGAGGCGCTGGAACAACTGGACTCCGAGCAGGAGGAAGAGACGGCCCGGGAGCTCGTGGAGCGCAAGCTCCGCTCGACCAGGGGCCTGGAGCGGGACAAGCGGATCCGGCGCCTCGCCGGGATGCTGGCCCGCAAGGGGTACCCGGAGGGCATGGCCCTGCGGGTGGTCCGCCGCGCGTTGGAGACGGAGGACGTCGACGACGTCGACGCCCCGGAGTACCCCGGCGGCTGAACCGGTCCCCGGCCCGGCCCGCAGGGGGACGGGCGGCGGGCCGGCGCGGCGGCCGAGAGCGGGCCGGCGGCCTACACGGACAGGCAGGCCGGGCCGGCGCCCCGCGGGTCGGCGCGCCCGGGCCGGTGCGTGCGGGGCCGGTGCGTGCGGGGGTGCGTCAGACGGCGGTGGTGGGGAGGCCGGCCGATCTCCAGGCCTGGAAGCCGCCCGTCAGGTCCGTCGCCCGATGGAGCCCCAGGGCGTGGAGGGAGACCGCGGCCAGGGTGGAGGCGTAGCCCTCGTTGCAGATGACGACGACCCCGATGTCATGGCTCGTCGCCTCGGGCAGCCGGTGCGACCCCTGGGGGTCGAGGCGCCACTCCAGTTCGTTGCGTTCGACGACCAGCGCGCCCGGGATCAGACCGTCACGCTCGCGCAGCGCCTGGTACCGGATGTCGACGAGGAGCGAGCCCTCGCGGGAGGCGGCGTACGCCTGCTCCGGCGAGACCCGGGCGTAGGTGGTCCTGAGGCGGTCGACGAGGGCGTCGATGCCCTCCGGTACGGCGCTCACTGCCAGTCCGCCGGACGCTCGACGTGCTCCAGCCGCAGGACCTGCCCGCTGCGGCTGTAGCGGCGGATCAACGGGAGCGGAGGGTAGTACGCGTGGACGGAGACGGCGTGCTCGGCCGGGGACTCGTTGAGCACCTCGTGCACGTGGTGCAGGCCGAAGCCGCGGCCCGTGCCCTCCGTCAGGTCGCGCCTGCGGTCCACGTCGGGGGTGAGTTCCAGGGACTTCCAGCCCTCGGAGGGAAGGCGGACGGCCAGGGAGTGCTCGGTGAGCCGGCCGCGCGCGGTGGCGAACGCGCCCCGCGATTCGGCGTGGTCGTGCCAGCCGGTGCCGGTGCCCGGAGGCCAACCGATCAACCAGGCCTCGCTGCCGCCGGGCCCGTCCAGCCGTACCCACGTACGGCCTTCGGGGTCGAGCGGGAGCGAGCCCACGATCTCGGGGTCCGCCGTGGTGCGCAGCGCGAAGTCGAGAAGCTCGGCGGTCGTCGGACCGGCCGAGATCAGGGTGGGGGAAGACATGGAATGACCGTCCTGGAGGTTCGCGAAGGTGCGCGCGGGCCCGGAAGGGCACGGGGCGCGCGGGGGAAAGGGCGAATCAACAGGAAGGGCGACACACGCAGCCCGCGTAGCGGAGCAGGTCCATGTGAACCCTCCGCCACAGGCGTACGTCGTTGCCGGTCATGTCCGCGAGTGAAGCACGTGAGCGGGAGACCGGTCAATCGATCACGGAGGTGGGAGCGGTCACGGCCGGGGTGATCGAGGGCGCGCGCGCCGGTTCGGGCGCCCCGCAGCGGACGGCGTCCGCCGCCTCGTACAGCTCGGCCGGTCGGACCCCCGCGAAGGTCGCCGCCAGATGCCCGTCGGGCCGTACCAGCAGCACGGTGTGCGCCGGAGCACCCGGATAGCTGTCCGCGACCAGCAGGTCCGCACGCGTCGGGAGCGCGCTGACCGCCGCCGCGAGACGGGGCATCAGACCGGCGCCGAGCCAGTGGCGGCGGTCCCAGACCCCGGTCCCCGGGGCGACGAGGAGCACCAGCAGCCGGCCCCGCCCGAGCAGGTCGCGCAACGGCACGGTGGTGCCGTCGGGAGCGGTCACCGGGACATCGGCCACCGGGCCGCCCGGTTCCGTGGCCGTCGGGACCTCCCGTACCGCCACCGGAGGGGCGTACGCGGGCTCCGCGCCCAGCGGTCCCCGGCCGAGGTGGCCGTCGGTGAGCAGGCCCTCGGCGGAACGTGCCGCACCGGGGAGGTAGGTGCGCAGGCCGCCCCCGCCGCGCAGCGCCGGCATGGCCTGGTCGGCGGCGCGCAGCCGGGCGGCGACCGCCCTGCGCCGCTCGTCCTCGTACCCGTCGAGCAGCGCCTCGGAGGCCCCCTGGTGCCAGGCCACCGCCAGCCTCCAGGCCAGGTTCTCGGCGTCCCGCAACCCCTCCTCGACGCCCTGGGTGCCGAGCGCGCCCAGCAGGTGCGCCGCGTCCCCGGCGAGGTAGGCCCGGCCGTCGCGCCAGCGCCGGGCGAGCCGGTGGTGCAGGGTGTGCACCCCGGTGTCGATCAGGTCGTACGGGGGAGTCGTGCCCCCGCACCACGCCGCGAGGGTGTCCCGGATGAGGGTCACCAGGGCGTCCGGGGTGACGAGTTCGCCGCGCGAGGGGAGCAGCCAGTCCAGCCGCCACACCCCGTCGGGCAGCGGTCGGGCGGTGACCTCGTGGTCCGCGCCGCGGTACAGCAACGCCTCGCCGGGCCAGGGGAGTTCGGTACGGAGCGCGGCCACCGCGTGCCGTTCCACGGCGGTCCGGCCGGGGAAGCGGATCCCGAGCAGCTTGCGGACGGTGGAACGGGCCCCGTCGCAGCCCACGAGGTGGCTGCCGCGCCACCAGGTCGTCTCCCCGCCCCGGGTGTGCGCGGTGATGCCGCGCTCGTCCTGTTCCAGGGCGTCCAGCCGACAGTCGGTCACCAGCCGGACCAGCGGGTGCGCGCCGGCGGCGTCCCGCAGTCCGCGCGTCAGGGCGTGCTGGGGCAGGTGCAGCGGGGCCGGATGGTCCTCGAAGGTGATCCGACGCGAGTCCCGGCCGCGCCGCATGGTGCGCCACGCGGCGAAGTAGGCGCCCTCGTCGCGCAGCGTCGTACAGCCGAGTCGGTGTGCCATCGCGGCGGTGTCGGCGTGCAGGACGACGGAGCGGGCGGGGCGCGGGTCGTCCTTGCCCGGGCCCTCGTCGAGTACGACGGTGGGTACGCCCGCGCCGGCCAGCGCGAGGCAGAGCGCGAGCCCGACGGGGCCCGCGCCGACGACGATCACCGGGTCCATGACGCGGCTCCCGATGTCCGGTATGTGATCACACAACGTATGCAACCGACTGGAAGTGCCTGCGTCAAGTGACACTCGTCGGCGCAACGCGGTGTGGTGCGGCGGAAGGTCTCCGCCGCACCACACAGGCTACGCACCATGACTGACTTGGTGTCAGTCGACCCGTCGGTCAGGCGCCACCACTGTTCGCGCCGGTGGCCATGTCGTCGACCCGCGCCGGGACCACGGCGCCGGTGCTCCGCTTGGACTTGCGCTGCCGGCTCTCCATCCAGGACGCGAAACTGGTGAGGGCGAAGTTGACCGCGACGTAGATCAGCGCGATCACCACGAAGGTCGCGATCGTGTTGCTGTAGTTCGCCGAGATCTGCCGGGACATCGACATCAGCTCGCCGAGGCCGAGCACCGTGCCGCCGAGCGCGGTGTCCTTGAGGATCACGACCAGCTGGCTGACCAGGGCCGGCAGCATCGCGGTGACGGCCTGCGGGATCAGCACGTGGACCATGGTCTGGCCCTTGCGCATGCCGATCGCCTTGGCGGCGTCGGTCTGCCCGTTCGGGAGGGACAGCACGCCCGCCCGGACGATCTCGGCGATGACCGAGGCGTTGTACAGCACCAGGCCCGTGACCACCGCGTACAGCGGGCGGACGTCGGAGGACACACCGGTGTACTGGACGTACAGGGCGTAGCCGAACAGCATCAGCATGAGCACCGGGATGGCGCGGAAGAACTCGACGAACGCGCCGACGGGCGTCCGGACCCAGGCGTGGTCGGACAGTCGGCCGATACCCAGCAGGGCGCCCAGCGGCAGGGCGATCACCATGGCGATCACGCCGGCCTTGAGGGTCTCCAACAGGCCGGGGATCAGGAACGTCGTCCAGATCTGGCTGTCGGTGACGAAGGGGCTCCACTTGTCGGCGTCGAGCTGGTTCTTGTCGGCCATGAGTCCCAGCGCCCACCACACGGCGAGGCCGAGGAGCACGAGGAAGACGCCGGAGTAGATCCAGTTCCGGGCCTTCGCCTTCGGACCCGGTGCGTCGTACAGCACGGACGTCATCGCTTCACCGCCGCTCGCTTGGCCACCCAGCCCAGCAGCAGGCCGGTGGGCAGGGTCAGCAGGACGAAGCCCAGGGCGAAGACCCCGAAGACGGCGAAGAGCGCGTCGGCCTCGTTCTCGATCATTTCCTTCATCAGCAGGGCCGCTTCGGCCACGCCGATGGCCGCGGCCACCGTGGTGTTCTTGGTGAGCGCGATCAGTACGTTGGTGAGCGGCGCGATGACCGCCCGGAAGGCCTGGGGGAGCACGATCAGCCGGAGCACCTGGAAGAAGCTCAGGCCCAGCGCGCGCGCCGCCTCGGCCTGGCCCACGGGCACCGTGTTGATGCCCGAGCGCAGTGCCTCACAGACGAAGGTGCCGGTGTAGGCCGTCAGTCCGAGGACCGCCAGTCGGAAACCGGTCTCCTTGAACGTGGTGCCGCCCAAGGTGATGCCGAGGGTCTCGCTGAGACCCAGCGAGCAGCCGATGATCACCAAGGTCAGCGGGGTGTTGCGCACCACGTTGACGTACGTGGTGCCGAAGCCGCGCATCAGCGGGACCGGGCTGACCCGCATTCCCGCCAGGGCGGTGCCCCATATGAGGGACCCGATCGCCGAGTAGAGGGTGAGCTGAACCGTCACCCAGAAGGCTCCGAGCACGTCGTACTGCCCGGAATCAAGAAAGTCGAACACGTTGCCCTGCGCTCTCCCCAGGATGGCCGGTGAGGGGCGCCACCGCCCGCGGCAGGCGGGCGGCGACGCTCCTCACCGAGGAATCAGCTGCCTTCGGTGATCTGCGGGGCAGGCTCGTTCTTGTAGCCGGCGGGGCCGAAGTTCGTCTTCACGGCCGCCTCCCAGGCACCGTCCGCGACCATCTTCTTGAGCGCGGCGTTGATCTTGGTCTGGAGCTCCTTGTCGCCCTTCTTCAGACCGATGCCGTAGTTCTCGTTGCTCAGGCTCAGCCCGGCCAGCTTGAACTTGCCCTTGTTCTTCTCCTGCGCGGCGTAGCCGGCCAGGATCGAGTTGTCCGTGGTCAGGGCGTCGACGGCCTTGCTCTCCAGGGCGGTCAGGCACTCGGAGTAGCCGGCGTTCTGCTTGAGGTCGGCCTCGGGGGCCAGCTTCTCCTTGACGTTCTGCGCCGAGGTGGAGCCGGTGACAGAGCAGAGCTTCTTCTTGTTCAGGTCCTCGGGCTTGGTGATCGACGTGTCGTCGGCACGGACCAGCAGGTCCTGGTGCGCGAGGAGGTACGGGCCGGCGAAGTCGACCTTCGCCTTGCGCTTCTCGTTGATCGAGTAGCTCGCGACGACGAACTTCACGTCACCGTTGGAGATCAGGTTCTCGCGCTCGGCGCTGATGGCCTGCTTGAACTCGATCTGGTCGGGCTGGTAGCCGAGTTCCTTGGCCACGTAGGTCGCCACGTCGACGTCGAACCCGGTGAACTTGCCGTCCGGGTTCTTCAGACCGATGCCGGGCTGGTCGAACTTGATGCCGATGACGACCTTGTCCTTCTTGGCGCCACCGCTCGAACCGGCGTCACCGGACGCCTTGTCGCCGCTGCCGCCACAGGCGGTCGCGGTCAGGGCGAGAGCCACGGCCGCGGCGACGGCCGCTCCGGCCTTGTAAAGCTTCATGGTGAACTTCCCTCGGATGAGACGTGGTTGAACGCCGAACGAGACGTGTCGCGTCGGCGGGCCCGGTCGTGTCAGGGTTCTGACACCGGATCACTACCAGACGAGACCGTCAGTGATGCAGGATCTTCGACAGGAAGTCCTTGGCGCGGTCGCTGCGGGGGTTGCTGAAGAACTGCTCGGGCACCGCCTCTTCGACGATCTTTCCGTCGGCCATGAAGACGACCCGGTTGGCGGCGGAGCGGGCGAAGCCCATCTCGTGCGTGACGACCACCATGGTCATCCCCTCCCGGGCGAGCTGCTGCATGACCTCCAGCACCTCGTTGATCATCTCCGGGTCGAGAGCCGACGTCGGCTCGTCGAACAGCATCACCTTCGGGTCCATCGCCAGCGCGCGGGCGATGGCCACGCGCTGCTGCTGACCACCGGAGAGCTGCGCCGGGTACTTGTCCGCCTGGGAACCGACGCCGACGCGGTCGAGCAGCGCCTTCGCCTTCTCCGTCGCCTCCGCCGCGTTCGTCTTGCGGACCTTCAGCTGGCCCAACATGACGTTCTGCAGGACCGTCTTGTGCGCGAACAGGTTGAACGACTGGAAGACCATGCCGACATCGGCTCGCAGTCGCGCCAATTCCTTGCCCTCGGAAGGCAGTTCCTTGCCGTCGACCGTGATGGTTCCCGAGTCGATGGTCTCCAGCCTGTTGATCGTCCGGCACAACGTGGACTTGCCCGATCCCGAGGGACCGATCACCACGACGACCTCACCGCGGGCAATGCTCAGATCGATGTCCTGAAGCACGTGCAGCGCGCCGAAGTGCTTGTTGACGTTGCTCAGTACGACCAGGCTGTCCGCGGCAGCGGCCGCGTCCTGTACGTCCTTGGTCACTGATACTCCGCTCATCGGCTTCTTGCTCCGTCCTCCGTCGGTTGGGAGGACAGTAGTGACGAGGCGCGCACACCGTCATCACATCTGAGGGAGAATTGAGCATAACGATCCGGCCTCGCCCGGATACGCTCCGTGCGCGACGCCCGCGACGGCGCCCCTGTACTCGTACCGGGTACATAACGGAAGACTCGCGCAAGCGGAACTCCCTTGACGTGGGACTCTGCATCAGCGTGGATGCATGGTGGCCATGAAACCGACATGACGCCGCAATGAAACCGCCACTACGGCGCCACCCCGCCGACCGGACGGGACGGACGAGGGAAGGGTGACGCAGTGAGACTGCTGCTCGTCGAGGACGACGACCACGTCGCCGCCGCGCTGTCCGCGATCCTCGCCCGGCACGGCTTCCGGGTGACCCACGCCCGCAACGGCGAGGAGGCGCTGCAGGCGCTCCTGCCGGCGGACGCCCCGCCCTTCGGCGTGGTCCTGCTCGACCTGGGCCTGCCCGACCAGGACGGCTACGAGGTGTGCGGAAAGATCCGCAAGCGCACCGCCACCCCCGTGATCATGGTGACCGCGCGTGGTGACGTGCGCTCACGCATCCACGGCCTGAACATGGGCGCCGACGACTACGTGGTCAAGCCCTACGACACCGGCGAACTCCTCGCCCGGATCCACGCCGTCGCCCGGCGCACCGGCGCCTCCGAGGAGGCCGCCGCCACCGGCACCGGGGCCCCCGCCATCGTCCGACTCGGTCCGGTCAGCATCGAACTGCCCACCCGCCGGGTCATCGTCGACGGCGCCGACGTACCGCTCACCCGCAAGGAATTCGACCTGCTGGCCCTGCTCGCACAGCGGCCCGGCGTCGTCTTCCGCCGCGAACAGATCATCAGCGAGGTGTGGCGCACCAGCTGGGAAGGCACCGGCCGGACCCTGGAGGTCCACGTCGCCTCGCTGCGCTCCAAGCTGAGCATGCCCGCACTCATCGAGACCGTCCGCGGTGTGGGCTACCGGCTCGTCACCCCGGCCGGCCCCTAGCGGGGTCCCGTCGTGCGTGCCCGACTGCTTCCGCTCCTCGTCGTCCTGATGGCGGGCGTCCTGCTGGCGCTCGGCTTCCCGCTCGCCGTCAGCCTCGCCGCCGGACAGCAGCAGCGGGTCGTGGTCGACCGGATCGACGACAGCGCCCGCTTCGCCGCCCTCGCCCAGTTCGTCATCGACGCCGAGGGTTCCGGTTCCACCGGCGCCGACGAACGCCGCGACACCCTCCAACTGGAACTCGCCCGCTACCAGGAGCTGTACGGCATCCGCGTCGGCATCTTCTACCGCGACGACAACGCCATGGCCCGCGCGCCCGGCTGGTGGCAGCTCCCCGATTCCAGGGAAGGGCGCCGGGCCTTCGAGGATGCCCTCGCCGGACGCCGCAGCCACGACCCGGGCCAGGTGTGGCCCTGGCAGACCGACGGCAGACTCCTCGTCGTCTCCCCGGTCGTCCTCGACGGCGACGTCGTCGCCGTCGTCGCCACCGAATCGCCCACCGACCAGATGCGGGGCCGGATCCTGCAGGGATGGCTCCTCATCGCGGGCGGCCTCGCCGCCGCCATGCTGGTCGCCTTCGGAGCCGCGCTGCGGCTCACCAGCTGGGTGCTCAAGCCCGTCCAGACCCTGGACGCGGCCGCCCACGGCATCTCCACCGGCAAGATGAACTCCCGGGTCGCGGCCGACAGCGGACCGCCGGAACTGCGACGACTGGCCCACTCGTTCAACGAGATGGCGGACAACGTCGAAGAGGTGCTGGAGCAGCAGCGGGCGTTCGTCGCGGACGCCTCCCACCAACTGCGCAACCCGCTCGCCGCGCTGCTCCTGAGGATCGAACTCCTCGCCCTCGAACTGCCCGAGGGAAACGAGGAGATCGCCTCCGTGCGCACCGAGGGCAGACGCCTGACCCAGGTCCTCGACGACCTGCTCGACCTGGCGCTGGCCGAGCACGCCGCCGCCGAGATCTGCCTGATCGACATCGGCGGGCTGGCCGCCGAGCGGGTCACCGCGTGGCGCCCCTTCGCCGAGGACAAGGGCGTGGAGCTCACCGAGCCCGGCCCCGAGGCCGTCACCGGCTGGGCCGACCCCATCGCCCTGTCCAGCGCCCTCGACGCCGTCATCGACAACGCCCTCAAGTTCACCCCCCGGGGAGAGCGCGTCGAGGTCGAGGTCTCCACCGAGGGGCGCCTCGCGCTCGTCACCGTCGCCGACCGGGGCCCCGGGCTCACCCCCGAGGAACTGGTGCGCGTCGGCGACCGCTTCTGGCGCAGCGGACGCCACCAGAACGTCAAGGGATCCGGGCTGGGCCTGTCCATCTCCCGCGCACTGCTCGCCTCGGGCGGCGGGTCCCTCGCGTACGAGACGAACCCGCCGCACGGACTGCGGGTGACGGTGGCCGTGCCGCACACCGACCCCCACGCGGACTAGCCAGGGCGGTTCACTCGGGATCGTCCCAGGTCAGGGTGGTGCTGGCCGGGTCGGACAGCGTGTACAGCTCGTCCACGGCCCGTACCTCGAAGCCGGCCGCGCGTTCCCGTCCGGCGCGGGTGACGGCCGGCAGGTGCAGGGCCGCGCCGCAGGTGCCGCCAAGGAAGCGGCGGGTCCCGTCCGGCAGCAGGCGGTACACCTCGTGGTGGCGGATCGTCCCGGGCGCGCGGCGCCACGACAGCCGGACCGAGGCCTCGCCGTCCCGCTGGGCCACCGCGTCCACCCGCAGGGCGCTCGGGGCGGCGGGCCGGCGCCGAGCGGCGGTGTCGTGGACCGTCAGGGCCCCGAGCCGCCAGCGCACCGGTCCGGTCCCGTGAGCGGTGATCCGTACGGCCAGGGCGTACGCGGTTCTCCCGGCCCGCGTCCCGAGATCCACCCGGCCGGTGTGCCAGCCGGGACCGGAGCCGGGGCCGTCGACCCCGAACCACGCGTACGGGACCGGCTCACCCGGGGCGGCGGGCTCGCGCACGGCAACGCCCACCTCCACGGTGACCGGGACGCCGCCCGGGGCGCGGGCGTGGACCAGGTCCAGGACCGTCGTACGGGTCAGGGGCAGCCGGGTGGCGTGCAGCCCGACGGCGACGGGCGCGGTGAGGACGCCGTCGACCAGGAGACTGGAGCCGCCGCGCCACGCCTCGTCGAAGTCCAGGGTGACCGAGGGGCGCGGGCCGTCGGTGTCGACCACCCAACGCCGCCCGGGCAGCACGTCCTGGAGGCCGAGCCGGTTCCAGGGCGCCGGCGAGGTGACCTCGCCGGCCTCGTACCAGCGCTCCCCGTGCCCCGTGTTGAACGAGCAGCCGAAGGGGAGCGCGGCGACGGTGGAGCGGTCGGCGACCACGGTGGCGGGCGCGCGCCAACCGCTCTCCGGCGCCGGGCGGGCTGGGTCCAGGGACTCGCCCGTCCAGAACCGGTCGTCGGCCCGGTGGAAGGCGCCCGGGGACCGGTCGGTGAGGTGGTTGCGCGTCCACTCGGGCCGGTAGAACCCGATGCCGACGACATGGTCCCGCCCGCGCGGAACGATCGCGTCCCAGTCCACGTCCGCGTCCCAGCCGCGGGACTCGGTGTCCACCGCCGCCCACAGTTCGTGACGGCTGCGGCCCAATCGCTCGGCGAGGGCGCCGGACTCCGCGAGGCTCCGGGCCGTCCAGCGGAAATCCACGAACATGCTGTCCGCGACCGTCCCGACCCGGTCCTCGAAGAAGTCCCGGTTCAGCGCGTTCAGCGCCCCCTGCCACCCGACCCGACCGGTGCTGTTCATCGCGTCGTACCAGGTGACGCGCAGCCCGTGCGGTTCACCCGCCGCCCGCAGGGCGCGCAGGAACCCCCGCGTCCGGCTCGCGAGCGCGCTGTCGCCGCCGTCGGTCTCGGCGTTGACGAACCAGCCGTCGAACCCGTACGTCCGCGCCACCCGGACGAGCTGCTCCGCGATCGGGAACCGGCCCGAGGCGTCCCGTCGCACCAGGTCACGGGTCCAGCGCAGGTCACCGCCGTACGCGACGGGCGGCAGGAACACGTTGCCCAGCACCCGGACCCCGTTGCGGTGGGCCGCGTCGACCACGGGCGCGTTCGGGGCCAGCACGATCCCCTCGCCGGACGACCCGCCCCAGAAGACCAACTCGTCGATGTACGCCCAGTGCGTGAGCGCGTAGTGGTCGGCGGTCGCGGAACCCTGCGACGGGTTCCCCGCGGTCGGCCCGAAGGACACCAGCGAGGAGATCCGGGCCTGCCCGACGCGGGCGCCGGGATGCGGCGGCACGGGTGTGAAGCGGCGCGCGAGGGGCACCGTCGCGGTGTTGTGGGCGAGGTCTGGATCCGAGGCCGGGCTCCACTCGCGTAGGGAGCGCCAGATGATCCCGGGGCCGGGGGACCCCTCCGGGAGCGAGTCCGGGAACCAGTACGAGGCGTACGGGGCGAGATCCGGCAGGAGCGTCGGCCCGCCGGCCGGCTCCTCCCCGGCGGCCGTGGCCCGCGCGGGCCACGCGGGCGCTGCGGCGATCCCCACCCCGGCGGCGAGCACGGCCCGTCGGGTCGGCCGGCCGGGGGACCTGCGGGGGAGCGGGGCAGTGCGCGGGTCGACACCGTGATCGGGCTCGTACATGCGGGGCTCCTCTGCGGAAGGGACGCTCGGTCAGACCTCGTTCACACCTCGGTCACCTCAGGCGTCTCGGTCACCTCGGTCACGCGCAGCACCTCGGTGATGCCCCGCGCGGACAGGTGCGCCCGGTCCTCGGCGTGTTCCGCCAGGACCACCGCGGGGCGCACCCCCTGGGCCGTGAGCGCGGCCCACGCCTCGAAGAAGGTCCCGCCCGGGGCGCACACCGACCGTTCGGGCGCGGTGAGCGCCCCGCCGACGTCCACGACGAGCGCGGTGGACCGGACGGGCGGGCGGTGCTCCCGGCCCCGCCACCACTCGGCGATCCGGGCGATGGCCGCCCCCTGGGGCTTGACCCGACGGTCGTTGGTGAGCAATCCGAGGCCGTACTCCAACTCCGGGAAGTCCGCGAGGTCCCGGGACACGTCGTGCGAACACCACCAGGTCACGCCCCACACGTCCGGGCAGTCCAGCACGTTGGCCACGGTCGCCTCCGTGAACTCCGCCGCGTGCTCCGGCTGGACCAGTGGCGCGGGCGCCCCGACCTCCTGGAGCCACACCGGGCGGTGCGGGTCCGTGGCCCAGGCCTTGGACAGTTCGACCAGGTAGGCACCGTGATGCTCGGTGGCGGTCCCGGTGCGCCCGTGGCGCTGGGCGGTCCCGTTGAACACCCACGAGTGCACGGCCGTGGCCGCGCCGAGCCGGGCCGCCTGCGCCGCCGTGAAGGGGTGCCCGTCCCGGTACCAGGCCGCGTCGTACTCGGCGTGCAGGTGGAACCGCCCCGGGGCCCCCTTCTCGCACGCGGCCAGCATCCGCTCCAGCCACCGCTGCGCCTGCGCCTGGGTGATCCGGTCGGGGTCGGGGTGCGGTGAGTCGGAGAACTGGTTGATCTCGTTGCCCACGGTCATCCCGAGGAAGTTGGGCCGGTCGCCGAGGGCGGCGGCCAGCGTGCGCAGGTACTCCTCCTGCGCCTCCACCACACGGGGGTCGCTGAAGATGTTGCGCCGGTGCCAGGTCCCGGTCCAGGCGGGCAGGAAGTCGAAGCTCGACAGGTGCCCCTGCAATCCGTCGACGGTGACGTCGAGCCCCCGTTCGGCGGCGGCGTCGCCGAGCGCGACGAGCTGTTCGACGGCGCGCGGGCGGATCAGCGTGCGGTTCGGCTGGAACAACGGCCACAGCGGGAAGACCCGTACGTGGTCCAGCCCGAGCGCGGCGATCGAGTCGAGGTCGGCCCGGACCTCGTCGAGATCGAAGTCGAGCCAGTGGTGGAACCACCCGCGTGTCGGCGTGTAGTTGGCGCCGAACCGGAGCCGGCGGGGGAGGGCAGGAGGGACGGTGCCGTCGTGCATGAATGATCCTGGAGTTCAGGGGAATTCACCGGACGCCCCACAACGTGCCGCCCGTTCCGAGGGAAAGTCAACAGGTCCGGTACGGGCAATCCGGTCCACCCGACCATGAATGTGCGCCTCCTGAAGGGTGGTTGGCGACTTATGCGCTTCAGTCCAAGGCGCGGTAGGGGAGTTGACGATCAAGGCCTCCGTGCTAATGCGGTTTAGCTGTCAACCGGAAGTCGCGGTCCGGGGGAAAGGGAGGGGAAATGGCCAACGTCGACAACAGGGGTGTTGACAGTCGTACGCGGAATCCGGTAAGGCGCCGGGACGGGGTGAACGGAAGCCTGGCGCAACGTCGTTCGCCTCGGCACCCGCCGGCGGTGGTGGCCGCCTTTCGGGGGCCGGATCGCGTACGGTCCCGCCATCGGAGTCCGCGGCGGCGGAGTCCGCGGCGGCGAAGGATGAGGCAGGCATGGCGCGCAGACCCACCATCAAGGACATCGCCCGCCGGTCGGGGGTGTCGGAGAGCGCCGTCTCCTTCGCGCTCAACGACCGTCCCGGGGTGTCCGAGGACACCCGTGCCCGTGTCCGTCGGATCGCCGAGGAGCTCGGTTGGCAGCCCAACAGCGCCGCTCGCGCGCTGTCCGGGGAACGCTCCGGCGCCGTCGGGCTGGTCCTCGCCCGACCCGCGCACACCCTCGGGGTGGAGTCGTTCTTCCTCCGGCTCGTCTCCGGTGTCCAGGAGGTGCTGTCGGCGGGGCGGATCGCGCTGCTCTTCCAGGTGGTGGAGGACGTGGACGCCGAGTGCGCCGTGTACCGCCGGTGGTGGGCCGAACGACGGGTGGACGGGGTCATCGTCGTCGACCCCCGGATCGACGACCCGCGACCGGAACTCCTCGCCGGGTTGGGGCTGCCGGCCGTGATGGTGGGCGGCCCGGACGTCCCCGGGGCGGACACCACGGGCTCGGATCCCTCGGAGTCGACCGTGGCTCGGGCCGTCCCGCCGGCCGTCCCGCCCTCCCGCCGGCCATCCACCATCCGGGCCGACGACGCCGGCGCGATGATCCAGGTGCTGGAGCACCTCCACGGACTCGGCCACCGCCGGATCACCCACCTCGCCGGCCTCCCCGGCCTCGCCCACACCGCCCGGCGGACGGCCTCGCTGCGCACCTGGTCCGAGGGGCGCGGGCTCGGCCCCGACCGGGTGCGCTCGGTGGTGACGGACTACTCCGACGCCGAGGGCGCCGCCGCGACCCGCAGGGTCCTCGCCGAGCCGGAGCCGCCCACGGCCCTGGTCTACGACAACGACGTGATGGCGTTGGCCGGTCTCGCCGTCGCCACCGAGCTGGGCATCGCGGTCCCCGGCCGGCTCTCGATCGTCGCCTGGGACGATTCCGCGCTCTGCCGGGTCACCCACCCCCGGCTCACCGCCCTGGTCCGTGACACGGCCGCGTTCGGGCGGCTCGCCGCCGAGGAGCTGCTGGCCGTACTCGCCGGGGGCGTGCCCCGCACCCGGCAGAGCGAGCTGCCGCGACTGGAGCCCCGCGAGAGTACGGCGCCACCCCCGGCCGCATACTGAGTTCCGACCCCTCCCTGGAGCGCCACCGTGACCAGTTCCACCCCAGCCCTCCCCACCCCTCGCGCCGCCGCCCCGGGCACCGGCCCGACCGTGGCGATCGACATCGGCGGAACGAAGATCGCCGGCGCTCTGGTGCACCCGGACGGAACGATGACGGCCGGAACCCGCCGCCCCACGCCGCGCGCGGCGAGCGCCGACGCGGTGATGGCGGCCGTCGCCGAGGTCGTCGCGGACCTGGCACGCAGCCCGTTGTGGCCCTCGGTGGTCCGCTGCGGCGTCGGCAGCGCGGGCCCGGTGGACACCTCCCGGGGCACGGTCAGCCCGGTCAACATCGGCGCTTGGCGGGAGTTCCCCGTACAGGCCCGGATCGCGGCGGAACTGGCCGCCCACGGGGCCCGGATCCCGACCGTCCTGGCGGGCGACGGGGTCGCGATGACGGCCGCCGAGCACTGGCTGGGCGCCGCCAAGGGGCACGCCAACGCCCTGTGCATGGTCGTCTCCACCGGTGTCGGGGGCGGCCTCGTCCTGAACAACCGGCTCCACCCCGGTCCCACCGGCAACGCGGGCCACATCGGGCACATCAGCGTGGCCTTCGACGGGGACCCCTGCGTCTGCGGCGGCCGCGGCTGTGTGGAGTCCCTCGCCTCCGGCACCGCCATCGCCGCCTGGGCCCTCGCCGAGGGCTGGACCCCGGCCGACGATCAGGAGGCCACCGCCGCAGGCGTCGCGGCCGCCGCCCGGGCGGGCGACCCCGTCGCCGAGGCCGCCTTCGACCGGGCGGGCCGCGCCCTGGCCGCCGCCATCGCCGCCACCGCCACCCTGGTCGAGACCCGCATCGCGGTCATCGGCGGCGGCGTCGCCGCCTCGGGCGACACCCTCTTCGCACCGATCCGGCGGCACCTGGCCTCGTACGCCACCCTGTCGTTCGTCCGGGACATCGAGGTCGTTCCGGCGAGCCTGGGCACCGACGCGGGCCTCATCGGGGCGGCCGCCGCGGCGATGCTGCTGCCCGAGGGCGCTTCGACCTGAGAGCCCGCGATCCGGCCCGGCCCCGGAACTCCGTCCGGAGACCGGGCGCTCCCGGCTCGACCGGGCGCTACGGCTTGACCGAGCGGTAGTACCGCCGGGCGCCCTCGTGCAGGTCCAAGGGATCCGTGTAGATCGCCGTCCGCAGATCCACCAACTGCGCGGCGTGCACCGCGCGCCCGATCCGGTCGCGGCTTTTGATCACGGTCCGGGTGAACTGTTCCGTCAGCTCCGCGCTCGTGTCCTCGCGGGTCACGAGCAGGTTCGGCACGGCGAGCGTGGCCACCGCCGCGGTGTTGCGGGCCCGCGCGTACGCCTCCTGCGGCATCACCGCCGCCCGGTAGTAGCGGGCGGGACTGCCACTGCCCTGGAGCTTCTCCACCAGGTCGCCCAGCGGCACCAGCCGGATCTCGAAGCGCTCCGACAGCTCGTGCACCGCGTTCGTCGGGAGACCGCCGGACCAGAAGAAGGCGTCGATCCGCCCCTTCTCCAGCTCGGCCGGCATGGTGTCGATGCCTATGGACACCGGGGTGATGTCCTTCCGCGGGTCCAGCTTGGCCGCCGACAGCAGCCGCTCCGAGATCAGTCGGACGCCGGAGCCGTCCTGGCCGACCGCGACCCGCTTGCCCCGCAGGTCCCGCGTCGACTGCACCGAGGACCCGGCGGGCACCACCAGCTGTACGTAGTCGTCGTACAGCCGCGCCACCCCGCGCAGCCGGTCGGCGCCCGGCTTCCCGTCGAGCCGGTACTTGGACACCGCGTCCGCCGTCGCCACCGTGAAGTCGGCCTGCCCGGCGGCCACCCGCTGGAGGTTCTGCTGCGAGCCCTCACTGGGGTCCAGCCGCACCTTCACACCGGGGATGTCCTCGGCGAGGTCCTCCTTCAGGAGCTGCCCGTAGCGGTGGTAGACGCCGGTGGGGACACCCGTGCTGAACGCGAGGTCGCCCTTGAGTTCCGGCTCCCCGAACGGCCTCAGCCACCAGGCCAGCACGCCGAAGACCGTCACCACGGCCGCCAGGCCCCACAGGGCGCGGCGCCGGCTGATCCGGGGCACTCGGGACGGCAGGAGCGGCATGCTCGCGATCCTACCTTCGGGCCCGTACCGCCCCGGGGCGGGAGCGGCACGGTCCCTCAGCCACCGGGGCCCGCCGCCGCCGCGCTGCCCGCGTCCGCCGGCTCCGAGGTCCGGGCGTGCGCCGGTTCCACGTCGCCCGACGACGCCGCCTCCGTCAGGCCCGCCCGCAGCCGGGCCAGGAGATGCGCCGCAGCCGGACCCGGCGGGACGCCCGTCCGCCAGGCCAGCGCCACCCGACCGCTCAGCGCCGGTTCGACGATCCGCAGCGCCACCAGGTCGCCGGCGCCCCCCGCCTCCGCCCCGGCCGGCACCACCGCCGCCCCCAGCCCCCGCGCGGCCAACCGGACCAGTACGGGTGGCGCCGCCGCCTCGAAGTCCACCCGGGGCGCGAATCCGGCTTCCGCGCACGCCCGCTCCAACACCGCGCGCAGGCCCGTCCCGCGCGGCAGACTGATCAGTGCCCGCCCGCGCAGCGCCGCCAGCGGGATCCGGCCGTGCGCGGACTCCCGCACGAGCGGATCGCCGGCCCGAACCAACGCCACGAGGGGCTGGTCGAGCACCACCTGGAACGCGATCCCGGGCGGCGGGTCACCGGCCGGCCCGATCACCGCCAGGTCCAGCTCCCCGCTCGACAAACCGGCCAGCATCCGCTCCGAGGTGTCCTCCGACAGCGCGATCTCCACTCCGGGGTGCGCTTCGTGGAAGTCGCCGAGCACCCCCACCACGTCCAGCCC
>NZ_LGDE01000429.1 GCF_001279725.1 Streptomyces sp. WM4235
CTGCCGTGTGTCGCCGGGGGGGACGAGGGACAGGGGGGGGGCCCAACGGGGGAGGGGGAGGGCCCCGGTGTGGCGGGGCCGGTGGGGGGCGAGCCGTAACGTGGCGAGCAGGCTCTCCAGGTCGCGGTGATCGAGGGCGCGGTCGTACGGCGCGGGCTCGACCGGGGCGCCGAGCGGCGGCGTGAGCGGCAGGGTGGCCACCGGGGCGGCGACCGCCGGCGTGATCGCCGGGTCGGCCGCCGGGTCCGTGAGGGACCGTGGCGCGGTGAGCGAGTCCGGCGCCGAGAGGGACTGCGGCGCGGTCAGGGAGGGTGTCGCCATGCTCAGTACACCCCTTCGATGGCGGTCGGGCCGCCTTCGACGGTGAGCGGCTGGACATCGGCCAGGCCGTCCTGGGGGTACTTCGACGTCGGGGTGACGCGGAGCACGGAGTCACGCTCCAGGGTCCACGGCAGCAGCAGGTCACGGGAGACGAGGCTGATCCGGGCCTGGCCGCGCTCGCCGTAGCCGACCTGGGTGTCGGTGTTGTCGGGGTCGACGACCGTCACGCGGCTGAACGGGTGGAAGGGCACGAAGACGCAGCGTTCCTCGTCGGGTTCGCCGGTGCGGGGGCGCTGCGGGGCGATGCCCATCATGGTGTTGCCGTACAGGCCGACGACGGTGGCCTGCGGGAAGAGCTCCTCCTCGAAGACGCTGAGGGTCTCGGGGCTGACGCTGGTGCCGGCCCAGATGATGCCGCGCACCTTGTCCTGGACGAGGTCGAGCAGTTTCTCGTCGGCGGCGATGGCCTCCAGGACCGGCGGGGGGGCGAAGAGCACGGAGACGGGCTGGGTGGCCAGGATGTCCTGGGCCTGCGCCAGGATGTGCTTGACGTAGCGGCCCGCCTCCTCGGCGCGCCCCTGCTTCACGCTGCTCTTGACCCAGCGCGGGTCGAAATCGATGTAGTGGCAGAAGGTGCCGCGCTGTTGGGCCAGCAGGCCGACGGAGCGTCCGACGATGTGCGGTCCGGTGGGGCCGATGTGCAGCCAGTGGCCGTCGCCCTCGCCGGGCATGCCGTGGTCGGCGAGGACCTCGCTGACCCACAGGACGCCGTTGCGGCGGGACCGGGATTCGACGATGCGCTTGGGGCGGCCGGTGGTGCCGCCGCTGTCGAACACCTGGAAGTCCCAGCCCTGCCGGCCGATTCCGGCCGGGACGAGCGCGTCGACGGGTATGTCCCGCCATTCCTCGCTGACGTCGGGGAAGAGGGCGAGGTCCTCCCAGGTCCTGATGTCCGTCAGCGGGTCGAAGTCCAGCGCCGCGGCGCGCTTCACCCAGTACGGGGAGCCGGTCGCGGGAGAGAAGTGCCATTGCATGGCGGCGCGGATGAACTCGTCCGGCGCGAGATCGGCGGTGAAGGGTTCGACGGTGTCGTCCAACATGTTCTTGTCTCCAGGAGGGGGCGGGTCAGACCGAGGCGAGGGAGTGCGCCCGCGTGGGCGCCATCGTCCGGCCGACGGCTTCCACGACGGGCGTGAGCCGGGTCATGACGTCGGCGAACTGTTCACCACTGAGCGCCTGGGCTCCGTCGCACATCGCGTTGCGCGCGTCCGTGTGCACGTCGATGATCAGGCCGTCGGCGCCGCAGGCCGCCGCGGCCAGGGACATCGGCGCGACCAGGTGGGGCTTTCCGGTGCTGTGGCTGGGGTCGACGATCACCGGCAGGTGCGTGAGCCGCTTCGCCTCGGCCACGGCGCTGAGATCCAGGGTGAACCGGGTGCTGCGGTCGTAGCTGCGGATGCCGCGCTCGCACAGGACGACGTCGCCGTTGCCCACGTGCAGCAGGTACTCGGCCGCGAGCAGCCACTCCTCGATGGTGGCGGACATGCCGCGCTTGAGGAGGACGGGCCGACCGGAGGCGCCGGCCTCGCGGAGCAGCTCGAAGTTCTGCATGTTGCGGGTGCCGATCTGGAGCATGTCGCTCTCCTCGGCGACGAACTCGACGTCCTTCGGCGTGACCACCTCGGTGACGACGGGGAGGCCGGTGCGCTTGCGCTGCTCCGCGAGGAGGGTCAGGCCCGCGAGTCCCAGCCCCTGGAAGCTGTAGGGGGAAGTACGCGGTTTGAACGCGCCGCCGCGCAGCATGACCGCGCCGCTTCCGACGACGGTGTCGACGGCCGCATTCATCTGCGTCACGTTTTCGACCGCGCACGGGCCGGCGATGACGACGAATTCCGGCCCTCCGAAGACGGCACTCGTGAGGGCGCCCACCCGCACGTGGCTATTTTCCGGCCGGAAGACCCTGCTGGTCAGTCGCTGCACGCCCGGGACCACGACGACGCGCTCCACGGCCGGCAGATTTTCGACAATAGAAATCAATTCGGAAGTTCCGGTTCCCTCACTGATGAGCATTGAGGAATCCATTACCGAACTCTCCATGGCGGACAATCCATGGGCGTGAAGCATTTCCTTCACGGATTCAATCTCTTCACGCGTGGCGTGCGGACGCAATACCACAATCACGATGATGCCTTCCATGGGATCAATCGCCGGGATTTCGCACTTCAGATTGCGGCGAGGCTAGCGCACAGATATTTGGGCGAGCAACCGCTAGAAATGGAGCCCGCTCCTCCGTAACTCGTTTCAGGACAGCGGGCGTTCATGGCCAGAAACGTTCGTAGACAACGGGGTTGGGGCCCACACAAATGGAAGCGTTAAATCCATAAAGAAGTGCCTGGCAGGCTGTAGTCCGACCCCTTCCACTGTGGTAGAAAGTCATGCCGCGGTGAAGGCGACAGCACACCCGGGACTTCTCCCTTTGGTCACTTAAGCGACATGGCTCACCGCCATTGCCTCGCCGACCGCTGTGCTAGCTTCCGCAATGTTCCCGCGAGAGCGGGAGCCGAGATGTACGCCGCTTGATCAATGGAGTAGATCGTGAAGATGATTGACATTAGCCAGGGCTGGCACGAGGGCATGCCCTCCTACGACGCCCCCTGGTACCCGAAATTCGGGATCCGTCGGGCCATGACCCCGGAGACGGACCCGGCCAAGGGTGGGCGGACATTCTCGGATCTGCAGATATTCCCGCACAACGGGACACACGTGGAGTCGGGGTACCACTTCTTCGAGGACCGCGAGAAGATCGACGAGGTCCCCCTGGAGACCTTCGTCGGCCGCGCGTGCGTGGCCGATCTGTCGCACAAGCGGGATCTGGATCCGGTCACCGGCGAGGACCTGGAGGAGGCGCTGCGCGACGTGTGGCAGCCCGGCGACCGGCTGCTCATCCGCACCGACCACCCGAACCGCTACCTGGGCCGCGAGGACTACTGGGACAAGCCCCCGTACCTCACCCTGTCCTCGGCCGACTGGATGGTCGACAACGGCGCGACCCTCGTCGGGATGGACTGCATCACCGAGCGCCCCGACGACCGCAGCGGCCAGGTGCACCGCCGTCTGCTGGCCGCGGGCATCCCGATCCTGGAGAACATCCAGAGCCTCGACCAGATCACCAACCCGATCGTCCAGTTGATGGCGCTTCCGATCAAGGTCGCCGGTGTGGAGGCCGCCCCGTCGCGTGCCGTGGTCTTCGACGGATGGCAGTTCTGAGGCTCCCGAAGCCCCGAAACAGCCCGCGCGCACAGGGAGTTCGCATGACCGGCGGGTCCACGGCCGCCGCCCCCACCGGGGCCGGGGCCGTGGGCTGCCCGCCACGGGCGATCCGGACGGCCGGTCTCGCCCGGCCCGTACCCGAGGAGTTGGTCTGACATGACGCTCGCCATACCCGTGCTCCGGGACGGACGGGAGCGGACCTCCCGGGACACCCGCGTCCTGAACGGCGTCGACGGCGTCCCGCTCGCCACGGTCCACGAAGCGCCCGCCCTGGTGACGAGGTTGACCGTGAAGGCCATGCGCCAGGCGCCGCGCATGGCACCGGACGAACGCCTGGCGGTGCTCGCCAAGGCCGGGGCCCTCTTCGGCTCGGCCACGCTGGGCGGTGTGACGCCCGAGGAGTACTGCCGGGTCCAGGCGCTGGCCTCCGGTGTTCCCGTCGACGTGGCCCGGCGGACGCTCGGCCGCATCGGCGACGACTGCGCGCGGCTCGGCGAGGTCGTCGACCGGCAGGCGCCGGTCGGAGCCGGTGCCACCGCCCGGTGGGTCCGCCGCGGCTCCGTCTTCGGCGTCGTGGCCCCCAGCAACCACCCGGCCACGCACGGCGCGTGGCTCCAGGCCATCGCCATGGGCTACAAGGTCCTGGTGCGCCCCGGGGCGCGCGACCCGTTCACCCCGCTGCGGCTGGTGCGGGCGCTGCTGGAGGCCGGTCTGGAACCGGGTTGGATCAGTCTGCTGCCCGGTCCCCACGCCGCCGCCGACACCCTGGTGGAGACCGCCGACCTGTCGCTGGTCTACGGCAGCGAGTCCACCGTGGCCCGGCTGCGCGGCAACGACCGGGTACTGGTCCGCGGCCCCGGCCGCAGCAAGATCCTCGTGGACGGTCCGCTCGACGAGGCGACCCTGGACCACCTGGTGGCCGAGATCTCGGCGGACGGCGGCGTGCGCTGCACGAACACCACCGCCGTCCTCACCTCGGGCGATCACCGGGCACTGGCCGAGGCCCTCGCGGAGCGCCTTGCCGGACTCCCGGCCCACCCCGTCACCGACGACCGGGCGGTCCTGCCCGTACGACCGCGGCGGGAGGGGGAAGGCCTGCGGGCGGCCCTCGACCTGGCCGCGGCGGGCGCGCCGGACCTGGTCGCGCGCCACCACGAGGACGGTCCGCTGCCGCTCGTCGCCGCGGACGCGGTGGCGCTGCGTCCCGCCGTGATGTGCGTGGACCGCTCCGACCATCCGGGGTTGGCGACCGAACTCCCCTTCCCCTGCGTGTGGGTGGCCCCTTGGCGGCGCTCGGAGGGGGTGGGCCCGCTGGACGACTCGCTGGCCCTGACCCTGCTCACCGACGACTCCGCGCTCGTCGCCGAGGCCCTGGAGTCCCCCGGTGTCCGCACCGTGCTGCACGGCAGGGTCCCCGGCTGGTGGAAGGACCCGTTCCTGCCGCACGACGGTTATCTGGGGCAGTTCCTCAAAGAGGCTCGCGGTTTCGCCGCGCCGTCCTGACACCCGCGGGCCCGCGCCCGGCCTTCCCCACGGCAATTCCGAACGTTCTGAGGTGACCGACATGTTTGCTGCCTGCCCTGACATCCCGATCGTGGTGCTTCCCGCGAACAACCTGGTGCGGGCCGCCGCCCGACCCGCCGAGCGGGTCGAGACGGCCCTGACCGCCGCGATCGAGCAGCTGACGCACCTGCACGCCGCACTGCTCGACCCGCAGGGGGCGAGCCCGGCCGCGACGGCGGCCATGGACGCGGCGGTGGAGGGGGTGGGCCGGCTCGCCGCCGAGGCCCGCGTCGCCCCCATGGACGCCGCGGCGCTGACGCCGATCGTCCCCAACCACGAGTACTTCGGGGTCAGGACGGCGCCGATCGACGACGCCCGCCTCGTCTCCGAGGTGACGACGATCGTCGCTCGGGCGCTCACCGACCTGCGCGTGGCCCGGCTCGACCTCAACGACCAGGCCGCCGTGGTCCTGTCGATGGTCCGGATCCTGCGCGGTCTGCTCGCGGCCGACGGCTCCCCCGCCGCGCCGTCTCCGACCGGCGAGGACGCGGCGGAGGTCGACGCCCCGTACTCCGTGGGCTCGGACGAGCTGACCCGATGGGTCATCACCCACCACTTCTACTTCGTCCTGAACCTCGCGGCGGCCGACGCCGTCTCGCGGGCGATCACCGCCCTGAAGGCGCTGGACCGCGACACGGCGCTCGCCGCCGTGGAGGAGGCCATCGTCCTCGTGCGCGGTTTCACCGCGGCGATGCTGCACTCCGGGGACATGTCGGCGGCCTGCTACGGCGCCGTGGTCCGGCCCACCATGGCCGCGCCCGCCTGCCCGGTCGCGCTCACCGGCCGTACCCAGCCCGAACACAAGGCCTTCCGCAAGGCCATGCGGAACCTGATCAAGGTGTCCGCGGAGCCGTTCGCGAAGCTGGCCGCGGCCGATCCGGAACTGGCCGCCGCGCGCGACGCGTTGCTGGAGGCCGACCTCCAGGACATCGAGAAGCACGTCATCATCACCGCCAAGCTCGTCGGCGACGACCGCTCGATCGTGCAGGGCGAGGACTCCGAGAGCGCCATCGCCGTACTGCGCACGATGCGGCACGCCCGCGCGGAGTCGTACCGCGACCTGATGCGGTTCGGCGACACGGTCACCCTCATCGGGGGCTGACGCATGGTTCCCACGACACCGCTCCCCCTGGAAGGTTCCGAGATGGCTCCGCGCATCGCCCTGCTGGGCGGCCGACCGAGTGTGTTGAAGTCCGCGTCCGACCTCGGTTGCGAGGTGGTGCTGATCCAGACCCCGGGCGTGTACGACCCGGAGGCCGCCGCCGCGTACTGCGTACAGGTCGTCGACACCCCGCTCGTCGACCAGGAGGCGGCGGTCGCCGCCGGTCGCGAGGTGTTCGCCGAGCAGCCGGTGGTGCGGTTCTTCTCGCCCGCCGAGCTGGGCCTGGTCGCCGCCGCCCGGTTGAACGAGGAGTTCGGTCTCGGCGGCAACTCGGTGGAGACCGTCCGGCTGCTCAAGGACAAGGCCGCCATGCGCGAGCGGCTGGCCGAGGTGGGTCTCTCCCCCGTCCGCTTCCGCGTCGTGGAGAGCGAGGCGGAGCTGTTGGAGTTCGTCACCGAACTCGCGGGCCCGGTGATGATCAAGCCGCTGGACTACGGCGGCAGCCGCGACGTCCACCGGGTCGACGGGCCCGACCGGGTCCCGGAGATCTGGCGGAAGGTCGAGGCGGTCGGGCGCAGCCGCATGCTGGCCGAGGAGTTCCTGTCCGGTCACGAGGTCAGCGTCGAGGGCTTCTCGCAGGACGGCGTCCACACGGTCGTCGCGGTGACGGACAAGCTGCTGGGCGAGGGCGGATCCGGCTTCATCGAGGCGGGCCACTCCGTCCCGGCCCGGGTGGACGAGGCGACCCGGGCGGGGATCGTGGACCTGACGGGGCGGCTGCTCGACGCGGTCGGCCTGGTCGAAGGGCCCTCGCACACCGAGATCATGATCACCGGCGCGGGTCTGCGGATCATCGAGTCGCACAACCGGGCGGGCGGCGACAACATCCCCGAACTGGTGCGCCTCGCCTACGGCGTGGACCTGGTCCGGGCCGCGGTGGCGGTGCCGCTCGGCCTGGAGGCGTGGGAGCCCGAGGTCCCCGAGGCCACCGCGGGCGCGGCGATCAGGTTCCTGATCGCCGAGCCGGGCATCGTGACCGACGTCGAGGTGCCGACCGAGGTGGAGGAGGGCGTCACCCTCGCCGTCCAGGCCGTGCCCGGCACCGTGGTGCCCCCGCTCACCTGGTCCGTGGACCGGGTCTGCGGCCATGTGATCGCCGTCGGCGCCGATGCCGCCGAGGCCGTCGCCCGCTGCGAGAAGACGGTCGCCGCCATCGAGATCAGGACCAGGCCGGTCGGCTGACGCGGCTCCGTCACACGTCCACATCCACAGCTGAGGTAAGTAATGAGTGGTGACACCGTTCCCCGTACGGTCGTGATCGTCGACGCGTACGCGAGCGCACGCTGCCTGGCGCCGCTGTTCCGGGCCCGGGGCTACGCCTGCGTCCACGTGCAGAGCACCCCCACGATTCCGCCCGCGTACGAACGGAGCTTCCGGCCGGAGGACTTCGTCGTCAACATCGTCCACGACGGGAACGTCTCCCGGACGGCCGCGGCCATCGCCGCGCACGCCCCCAAGGGGCTGGTGCCCGGCGTGGAGCGGGCGGTCGTCCTCGCCGACCGGCTGAGCGAGGAACTCGGCCTGCCGGGCAACGGGACCGCGCTGAGCGCGGCCCGCCGCGACAAGTACCGCATGATCGAGACGGTCAGGGAGGCCGGAGTCCCCGGCACCGACCAGGTGCTGGCCGCCGACCTGGACACCCTGCTGCGGTGGTACGAGAAGGCCGACGGCCGTGTGGTGCTCAAGCCGGTGAGCAGCGCGGGCAGCGACGGCGTCCACTTCTGCGACACCGTCGAGGAGGTGCGGGCCGCGTTCGAGGCCCTCCTCGGCAGCACGAGCGCGCTGGACCAGGACAATCACGCGGTGCTGGCGCAGGAGTACCTCGTCGGCAGCGAGTACATAGTGAACACGGTGAGCCTGGACGGCCGGCACTACGTCAGCGACATCTGGAAGATGCACCACCTCAGCGCGAACGGCGTGCGGGACCTGCCCGCCGGCGCCGAGCTGATGACACGTCACGGCGTGGAGCAGGAGCAGCTGGTGGAGCACACGCTGCTGGTCCTCGACGCGCTGGGCATCCGCAACGGCCCGGCGCACACCGAGCTGAAGCTGACGCCCCGGGGCCCGCGGCTGGTGGAGACGGGCACCCGCGTCTGCGGGGCCGATGTGCACGTACCGGTCGAGGCGGCCATCGGCGAGAGCCAGTTGGACTGGACCGTCGACGCGTGCATCGATCCCGAGCGGTTCGCGCAGCGGTGGGAGAGCGGCTACGAGCTGAACCGGCACGCCCGGGTCGTCAACATGGTCTCGCCGGCCGAGGGCGAGCTCGTCGGGTACCCCAGAATGGCCGAACTGCGGGCGCTGGAGAGCTTCCACGACGTGCTGTTCCGCGTCACCCCCGGCAACCCCGTCTTCCGGTCCGTCGACGACTGGACGTTCCCGCTGCGGGTGTACCTGCTGCACGAGACCGCGAGCACCGTGGCCCGTGACGCGCTGACCACGCGGTACATGGACGGGGACGGCTTCTACGACATCACCTGAGACGTCTTGGCCGGCGGTCCCCTCCCGCCACCGCACCCCACTTTTGGAGATCCATGTCCTTCCTGCGCCCTCGGTTTCCCGGTGAGCGCGCCCTGGCCGCCGGGATCGCGATCGACGCGACCGGCAACGGGATGTACGTCCCGTTCAGCCTGGTGTTCTTCCTCCACGTCACCGGATTGCCGCTGGCGCTGATCGGCCTGGTGCTCACCGTCACCGGGCTGATCGGCATCGCCGCGCTGCCGGTGGCGGGCATCGCCGTCGACCGCTTCGGCGCGCGGAGGGTGCAACTCTTCCTGTACGTCCTGCGCGGGCTCAGTTTCGCCTGCTTCCCGCTCGCCCACTCGCTGCCCGCCTTCGCCGCGGTGGCGATGCTGGCCGCGATCGGCACCCGGGCCTTCCCCGCCGCCCTCCAGGCCAGGATCGGGGAACTCGTCGACGGCGAGAACCGGGACCGGATGCAGGCGCTCAGCCGCAGCCTCGGCAACGCCGGACTGGGCATCGGCACCCTGATCGCCTCGCTGCTCATCGCCACGTCGGGGGATTCCGGCTACATCGCCGCCGCCTTCCTGAACGCGGCGAGCTTCCTCGTCGCGGCGGTGTTGGCCGCGCGTACGCCGATCACCGCGCCGGCCGCCCGGGCCCGGGCCGACAAGAGCGGCGGGTACCGGCTGGTCGCCAAGGACCGACCGTTCCTGACGCTGACCCTCGCGAACCTGCTGGTGGCGTTCGGCTACACCTCGCTCAGCGTGTTGTTGCCCGTCTACGCCGTCGACTGGCTGCACCTGCCCCAGGGGCTCACCGGTGTCGCGTTCGTGGTCAACACCGCGCTCTGCGCCACCGTCTCCGTGCCGGTCGCCGCCTTCGCCCGGCGCCGCTTCACGACCCGTACCCGGGCGGCGGCGGCCGGGGCGGCGCTGTTCGGGACCGGTTTCATCGGGCAGATCGTGCTCGGCACGCTGCGCCCGGAGAACGTGCGGGTGCTGTTGGCCGGGCTGCTGGCGGCCGTGATCGTCATGACGGTGGGCGAGATGGTGCACAGCACCTTCTCTGGCTCGCTGGCCCAGGCCGCGGCGCCGGAGGCGCTGCGCGGGCGGTACCTCGCCGGGTACCAGCTGTCCTGGTCCCTGGCGTACGCACTCGCGCCGACCCTGTTCACCGCCCTGATCACCCTCGACGGCCGGTTGCCCTGGGTGCTGGTCGCGTCCACGACCCTGCTGGGCGCGGGCCTCCTCCTGCGCGTCGAGCGCTCTCTGCGCCCGGAGGTCGTCGCCTTTCCCGCGCCGCCCGTCGAGAGCAAGGCTGCCGCCGCGAGCCGCTGACCGCCGGACCGGCCCCGGCACGACCGATCGGCGCGCGCCGGTCATCACCTGACAACCAATCGACCCACATCGCACAGAAGTCAGAAAGAGGTTCGCATGGATCGCGTCGCCTTGACCGAGGAGTACCTGGCCGAGCTGGCCGGCGGCAACCTGAAGACGAGCGAGCTGCTGGGAGGACTGCCGCAGAACAAGATCCTCAACAGCGACAAGCCCAACGGCATGGGGTCGTGGCTCTCGCGGCCCCTGTTCCTCGGCCGCGACGAGCACACCCGACTCGCGGGTGACCTGGACAACCTGCTGAACGCCCTGTCCAGCCTCCCCGACCGCCTCTTCGGCGGGGACTTCGCCGCGTTCGCGAGCGCGGGCGGCCTGAACGAGGTGCAGGTCGCCGCCGTCATGCGCAACCGGGGCGCGAGGATGACCCGCCAGACCCGGGCGGACCTGATCTGCGACGAGGCCGGCTTCAAGCTGCTGGAGTTGAACATCGGCAGCGCGGTCGGCGGCATGGACAACGTGGACGTGTGTCGTGAGCTGCTCGCGCACCCGGTGCTCGCGGAGTTCGCCGAGCGGCACGGGCTCACCTTCATGGACTCGCTGCGCGAGCAGGTCAACAACATCCTGGTGGAGAGCGGGTTCGCCCCGGGGGACCGCCCGGTGGTCGCGCTGACGGAGTGGCCGAGCGTCTTCGAGGACGAGATCCCGTACATGACGCAGTTGTGCGAGCGCTGGGGCGAACTGGGCCTGGACGCCTCCCCCTGCCACCTCGGGCAGCTGGAGGTGCGCGACGGTCGGGTGTGGCTCGGCGAGAAGCCGGTGGACATCATCGTGCGCACGTTCCTGATCCGGGACCTGCTGACTCCCGGCGCGGAGGAGCTGACCGCGCCCGTCTTCGACGCGGCGAACCGGGGCGAGGTCAAGATCTTCACCCCGCTGGACACCACCGCGTACGCCAGCAAGGGCGCCCTCGCGATGCTGTCGGACGAGGAGAACCGCGGGCTGTTCAGCGCCGAGGAGCTGGCCAGTCTGGACCGCATCCTGCCGTGGACGCGGATGGTGCGGCCGGGTCTGGTGACCCTGGAGAACGGTGAGCGCGTCGACCTCGTCTCCTACGCCGTGGAGCACCAGACGGACCTGGTGCTGAAGCCGACGTCGCTGTCCGGCGGCAAGGGGGTCGTACTCGGCTGGTCCGACGACCTGACGCCCGAGCAGTGGCGGGAGCAGATCGCCCTGGCGCTGGAGAGCCCGTACGTCATCCAGCGCAGGATCCGCTCCGTCCTGGAGTCGGTGCCCGTGGACGAGGACGGCACCCTGGGTCGGTTCCGGCCGGTGTGGGGCGTGGTCACGGGTGTCAACGGCTTCACCGGCGCCAGTGTCCGGGCCATCCCGGAAGCCGCCGGGGACGTCGTGGTGAACGTGGTGAACGGGGCGCACGTGGGCGGGGTGCTGCACCAGACGGCCGGTTCCGGCGCCTGACCCCGCCCACCGGCCTCGTCGGCCCCCGGCTCCGTGGTGACACGGTGTCGGGGGCCTTCGCGCGCGGTGGGGCCGGTCGGTCGGGCCCCGCCCTCGGGGCGTCAGTCGCGGTCGGGGAAGAGGGTGTGCGGGCTGAGCAGGTGGTCGGGGTCCAGGGCCGCCTTCACGGAACGCATGACGGCGATGTCCGCGGCGGACCGGGTGAGGTGCAGGTGGCGGGACTTGGCCCGGCCGATCCCGTGCTCGGCGCTGATGCTGCCGCCGGCGGCGGCCACGCGGCCGAGCACGGCCTCGGTGACCGCCTCCTCGTCGTCCGGCGCGACGTCGAGGAGGTTGACGTGCACGTTGCCCTCGGCGAGGTGGCCGAAAAGGTACGGCGTGGCCCGGCCGGCGAGCAGGGCGGGCAGCTCGGCGGCGAACGCGGGGAGATCGGCGAGGGGGACGGTGACGTCCAGTTTCAGCGGGATCCCGGCGGCGTTCAGGGACTCGGTGTGCCGTTCGCGGTAGGCGGCGAGCCGGCGGCTGTCGGAGGCCGTCCGGGCGACGGCCACCTCCCGTGCGGGCGCCTTCTCCAGTGCGTCGGCGAGTTCCTCGGCCGGGCCGCGCCGGCCCGCGCACTCGACCAGCAGGTAGACGGGGTGGGTGGTGCGGAAGGGAGCGGGGAGTCCGCTCTTGTCCAGGACGAGGGCCAGGCCGTCGGCCGTGAAGAACTCGACCAGTTCGAGGGATTCGAGCCGGCGCAGGTCCGTCAGGAGACTGACGGCGGCGTCGAGCGAGTCGAGGGCGAGCAGGGCGGTGACCCGTCGGGGCAGGTGCGGGACCAGTGCGAGTCGGGCCCGGGTGATGACGGCCAGGGTGCCCTCGCTGCCGACCAGCAGGCCGGTGAGGTCGTAGCCGGTGTTGTCCTTGGGCAGACCGGCCAGCCGGTCCAGGACGCTGCCGTCGGCGAGGACCGCTTCCACTCCGACGACGTTGGCGCGCGTGGTGCCGTACCGCACGACGCGTTCGCCGCCCGCGTTGGTGGCGATCATGCCGCCCAGGGTGGCCGAGTCACGGGAGGCCAGGTCGACCCCGAACTCCAGCTCCCGCGAGGCGACGTGCCGCCGCACCGCGGCGAGCGGGACGCCCGCGCCGACCGTGACCCGGCGCGCGGCCACGTCGATCGGTCCGAGTGCGGTGAGCCGGCGCGTCGAGAGGACGACTTCGGTTCCGGAAGGGTCGGGGACCGAGCCGCCGACCAGGCCGGTGTTGCCGCCCTGCGGGACGATCGGGACGCCTGCGGCGTGGCACGACCGCATCACCTCGGCGACCTGGGCGGTGTCGGCGGGGCGCACCACCAGCCGGGACCGGCCGACCCAGCGGCCGGTGAAATCGCTCTCGTGGGAGGCGCGCAGCGACGGGTCGGTCAGCACGTGGGCGTCCCCGACCACGGCCGAGAGCCGGGTGGCGAGCGGGTCGGGTTCCATGGGGGGTCGGTCGGTCCTCTCGGTCCTGGGGGGCTTGCCGATCAGGTGGGGGCGCCGGCGAGGATGGATTCCCCGACGGTGGTGCGGGCGTAGAGCACCGAGCGGCCGGCCCGGTGGGCGCTGACCAGACCCGCGTCGCGCAGCGCCGTGAGGTACTGGGACACCCCGGCCGTGGATATGCCGGTGCGGTGGGCCAGTTCGGTGGTGGACGCCGGAGCGTCGAGCTCGGTCAGCAGCAGGGTTCGTGAGCGGCCGAGCACGGCGGCGATGGCGTCGGTCCGGGCGACCGGCCGGGACTCCCACAGCGGGCCGATCCCCCGTGCCGGGTAGGCGAGTTGGGGCGGATCCGGCAGTCTCACCCGGGTCAGGACCCGGGGTCCGGCGAAGGCCGAGGGGACCAGCAGCAGGCCCGCGCCCGCCGTCTTGCGGGACAGGGTCCGCTGCCGGCGGACCATCCGCAGCCCGTTGTCGACCCAACTCAGCGACACGTGGAGTTCGTTGAAGAGGCGGCCGGCGCCGTGCTCGGCGACCTGCCGGGCCCGGTGGAAGACGTCGGCTTCGAGCACGGTCCGGATCCGGGCCCAGTAGGGGGCGAGCGCCAGTTCCCAGTACGCCTCGATCTCCTCGCAGACACGTGCCAACTGGGGCCGCGGCTCGGCGTACAGGGCCCGCAACCGGGGCCCGCGCGAGCTCATGTGCTTCTCCAAGTGGTCGAGGTCCTGGCGGACCCGCTCGTCCGGCTCCTCCCGGATCGCCGCCAGTTCCTCCACGAGGGTGGGCGCCGCGCCGGGGGGCGCGGGGGTGAGGAAGTCGGGGAGGTAGCGCGCGGGCGGGATCAGCTCGGCGAGCCAGCCCCGGTCCAGGCCCGCCGCCTCGACGCGTGGCCGCACCTGTTCGACCCAGGGCCCGTGGACGGGGTGGGCGAGGCCGGAGCGCAGCAACCGGAAGCTGGTCACGACCTCCCACATCGGAGAGACGGCGAACCGCATCTGTGCCAGGTCACTTGCCGAGAACGCCAACTCCGCCACGACAACCACCCCATGGATTCAAGCATTTCTTAATCAATGGCCTTCAGCGTACAGCGGCGGGAGGATCCGGCACATGCTCTCCACCTTCAGTGGGCTGCCCCGCACAGCCTGGATCGTCTTCGCGGGCACGATCGTCAACCGACTCGGTTTCATGGTCACCCCCTTCCTGGTCTACTACCTGGGATCGCGCGGGATCAGCACCTCCGACGTCCCCTACGTGCTGGGGGCCCTGGGGGCCGGCAACCTGGTCGGCCCGCTCCTCGGCGGTTTCCTGGCCGACCGCAGCGGCCGGCGCGCGACGATGGTCATCGGACTCGTCGGTGTCGCCGCCTCGCACGGCCTGCTGTTCGTCGCCCCGAACCTGCTGAGCCTCATGCTCACGGCCGCGCTCCTGAGCGTCACCGGCAGCCTCGTCGGTCCGGCCGCCTCCGCGCTGGTCGCCGACGCGGTCGACAAGGACCGGCGCCGGGCCGCGTTCTCGCTGGTCCACTGGGCGGTCAACATCGGTACGGCGGGCGCCGGCATGCTCGGCGGGTTCCTGGCCACCAAGGGGTACTGGCTGCTGTTCACGGTGGACGCGGCGACCTCGCTCGTCTACGCGGTGATCGCGGCCACGATGCTGCCCCGGGGAACCGGCCCGAAGGCGGCCGGTCCCAAGGCCGGCGCCGGCGGGGCCGGTTACGGCGTGGTCTACCGGGACCGTCTGATGCGGGGCTTGCTGCCGCTGTTCGCCACCTCCGTCGCGATCTACTGCCTGATCGAGGCGAGCCTGCCGCTCGCCATCCGCGACGACGGCCTCTCCCCCACCGTCCTCGGCCTGATGTTCGCGCTCAACGCCGCGTTGGTCGTCATATTGCAGCCGATCGCGACGGCCGTGCTCGCCGACGTGAAGCCGCTGCCGGTCTACGTCTCGGCCAGCGTCCTGGTCGCCCTCGGCGTCGCGCTGACCGGTGTCGCCGACACCCCCTGGGCGTACGCCGGTACGGTGGCCCTGTGGTCCCTCGGCGAGGCGTCCCTCGGGGGCCTGCACTCGTCGATCATCCAGAGCATCGCCCCGGAGGACGCGCGGGCCCGCTACCAGGGAGCCTTCCAGTGGGCCTGCGGCATCGCCCGGTTCACCGCGCTGACCGCCGGCACCGCGGTCTACGCCCACGCCGGTCCCGCCGTCCTCTGGTGGATCGCCGCCGTGGCGGGTGTGGCCGCCTCACTCACGGTCGGCGCCCTCGGCCCCATGATCAACCGCCGGCACACCGCCATCGAACAGGCCGCAGCGGCGGACTCCGCGCCCGTCGCCGGCTGAACCACCGAAAAGGAACGGCAATGCCTGAAGCACAACCGAGGAAGAGGGTCGTCCACCGCGGACGGGTCCTGCGGACCGAGCGGATCGCACCCGCGATGGTCCGGATCGTCCTGCACGGCGAAGGACTCCGGGAGTTCAGCGCCGGGCGGTTCACCGACCACTACGTCAAGATGCACTTCCCGCCGCCGGGCGTGGAGTACGCGGACCCCACCGACATCCCCGCGATCCGCCGCGATCACCCGAGGGAGGAATGGCCGCGGACCAGGACGTACAGCGTGCGCGACTGGGACGCCGGGACCGGGCGGCTGACCATCGACTTCGTGGTCCACGGCACCGCCGGAGTGGCGGGCCCCTGGGCGGCGGCGGCCCAACCGGGCGACGAGGTGGTCTTCTCCGGGCCGGGCGGCGGCTACGCCCCGGACACCGAGGCCGACTGGCACCTGCTCGCCGGGGACGAGAGCGCCCTGCCCGCCATCGCGGCGGCCCTGGAGGCGATGCCCGCGGACGCCGTGGTGCGTGCGTTCGTCGAGGTGGACGGCCCGGCGGACGAGCAGCCGCTCTCCTCGCCGGCCCGGGTGGAGACGACCTGGCTGCACCGCGGGGCGCGGCCCGTCGGCGAGGCCCTGGTCGAGGCGGTGACCGGGCTGGAGTTCCCCGCCGGATCGCCGCAGGTCTTCGTGCACGGCGAGGCGCACTTCGTCCGGGAGCTCCGCCGGTACCTGCGGGTCGACCGCGCCCTTCCGCCCGCTTCGCTGTCGGTGTCCGGCTACTGGCGGCGGGGCGCGGACGAGGAGGCGTGGCAGGCCACCAAGGGCGAGGGGAACAGCGATCCCGTCCCCGCCGCACCGGCCGCCACCGGCTGACCGGCGGCGCCGACGTCGACCGGCCCCGGTCGCCTCTCCCGCCACACGCACTGCGGGGCCCACCCCCGACCGGGGGTGGGCCCCGCAGTGCGTGTCCCACCGGTGTGGCGGTGGTACGGACGGGCGTCGGGCCGGACGGGTCAGGAGGAGGCGACCTGCCAGATGAAGCAGTCGGCGACCTTGCGCGGTTCCTGGTCGAGCAGGGCGGTGAGCGTGCCGCGCAGTTCGGGGGCGCGCTCCTGGGTCACGGGGAGGACGATCAGGCCCGCCTTCCAGTGGGCGAGGTCCGCTCGTGCCTGGTCCCGCAACCGCGGGGGGACCTCCGAGGGGCCGGCGGCGCCCCAGCGGACGTCGCGCAGCAGGTCGGACAGCATGCGCGGCTTCGCGCCGTAGATCCCGACGCGGTCGGGGCCGGCCGGTCCGTTGAAGTAGCCGCCCGCCAGCTTGAAGCCGAAGCCGGTACCGCTCTGCCAGCGCAGCGCGGCCGCGGAGCCGGGGTCGGGGAGCGGCACCGGGACGAGGGAGCGGCCGTCCTCCAGGTAGTCCTTGTAGTGGCCCTCGGCGATGAACGCCGGCACGGGCTCGCGGTCCGCGGTGACGAGCGGGAGCGGCAGGATCGGCACGAGCGCGGTGGCCACGGCCAGGTATCCGACGACGCGGTGTTCGCGGGCCCGCAGGCCCCCGATCCGGTCGAGGGCCAGGGCGATCAGCATGCCGAAGACCGGCGCGCACACCATGGCCACCCGGCCCTCGATGACCGATTCGAGCAGGGGCAGGTGCCGCAGCAGTGCCCAGGGCGCGGGCAGGGTGACGTCGAACTTCTCGATCCGGACCTGGGGGCCGAGGGAGAGCACGGCCGCGGCGAGGGCGGTGAGGCCGAGGGCGCGGACGGCGGGTCGGCGCCACAGCCACAGGGTGATCCCGGCGGCCAGGGCGATCAGCGGCCAGCCGTAGAAGGCGTTCTGCTCGGTGGTGTTCAGCGAGAGCTTGCCGGCCGTCTCGGCGTCGCCGAACAGCGAGCGGGCCGAGTACTCGGCGAGGGCGCCGAGCGGGTTGCCGGCGCCGCCCTCGCCGTGCAGCACGGAGTGGTAGCTCTGCGGCCCGAAGAACTGCCAGGCCAGGGGGAAGGCGACCAGCGGCACGGAGACGATCGCGGCGATGGCCAGTCCCTCGCCCAGCGGGCGGACGGCCGTGCGGGCGCTCTCGCGGTCGTACAGCGCGAAGACGAGGGCGAAGATCAACATGCCCATCGCCGCCAGCAGGAACGGCTCCTCGCCCAGGAAGACCTGGTACGCGGAGAACAGTCCCAGCAGGATGCCGTCACGGACGACGTTCCTGCCCTCGCAGAGCCGCAGGGCCCGGTCGATGATGACCGGGATCATGAAGAGGACCACGAAGTTCGGATGCGCGTTCGCGTGCGAGACCATCGGTGGCGCGAAGGCCGCCAGGGCGCCGCCGACGGCCGCGGCCCAGCGCTTTTCCGTCAGTCTGCGGTGGATCAGCCAGTACCAGGCCCAGGCCGTCCCGGCGATGCCGAGGGTGAACACCAGGGCGAGGGTGATGGTGGGACCGAAGAGCAGCGTGACGGGGGTGAGCGGCACGGACAGGCCGAGCATCACCGTGTTGCCCATCAGGTTCACGCCGTCGGGCATGTTCTGGAAGTCGGTGAACAGGGGGTTCCGCAGGTGCGCGACATTGTCCGCGGTGACCCCGAAGAACCATTCCCACTGGTTCTGGTCCTGGAGGGAATGGGCCAGGATCGCCCCGTCCGGATCCGCCCACAGGCCCTTGTAGAGAAAGAACGCGGCGAACAGGTACAGCGCGGCCACGAGGATGCCGTGGGCATTGAGGCGGACCAGTTCGCCCAGGGTGCGCACGTAGTCCGGGAAGCGGACCTTGGAGCCGTCCTGGTGTGCCCAGCGGACGGGTACCTCGGCCACCGGCCACCCCTTGCGTCGGAAGTACTGGAGGATCTCCACGTCGATGGCCCAGCCGTCGAGCCGGGAGGCGCCGAAGGCGGCGCGGGCCTGGTCCCCGTCGAACAGCTTGAATCCGCATTGGGTGTCGCGGATGCCGCGGACGGCCACCAGCCGGATGACCCGGTTGCCGGTCCAGCCGAGCACCTCGCGCAGCGCGCTCTGCTGCCGCTCCACGGTGGAGTCGCGGTGGGCGCGCGAGCCGATGGCGGCGGC
Organism: Streptomyces sp. WM4235; assembly: GCF_001279725.1. Taxonomy (GTDB): domain Bacteria; phylum Actinomycetota; class Actinomycetes; order Streptomycetales; family Streptomycetaceae; genus Streptomyces. Next base: position 18,439 of record NZ_LGDE01000429.1, read on the forward strand.
GAGCCGCGGGTCGTCGGCCAGCGTCTTCTCCAACCCGGCCAATTCCTCCATCGGGGTCGACAGGTCCGCGTCCATCACCAGGACCCGCCGGCCCAGCGAGGTGCCCACGCCGAGGCGCAGCGCACTGCCCTTGCCCTTGTTCTCCTCGGACCGCACGAGCCGGATCCGGTGCTCCTGCACACCGGCCTTCAGCGCGATGGCGGTGGTCCGGTCCGGGGAACCGTCGTCGACGACGATGACCTCCCAGTCCTCCGGGCCGCTGCCGACGTGAGCGTCGAGGTAGGCCCGGACCACCTCCAGGGTCGGAGCGAGCCGCTCCTCCTCCAGGTAGGCCGGGATGACCACGGACAGGCCGACGGACCCCGGTCCCTGGTCGACGGGTTGACCCGTGATGGTCGCACCACGAGGCCTGAGTCTGTCGTTCTGCACGTGCAAGCCATTCGTCGAGTTGTCCCGTTCCACCGGGAGATGCACGGCGACCGCGCGGGTGACGGATCCGAAGCCACTGCGTGCGTCCGCCGCGGAGACGGCGCGGGGAATGGCCCTCGGACCACGCCGACCGTTCCGATCTTCATGACGGTGCCGGGTCTACCCCGCGGTGTGACGCATCGTCCCCCCTCGGAGCGACTCCGGCTGTCTGTTCTTCGCAGCGGAACGGGCGGACAGCCCGACCAATATAGATCAGCCCTCGCAGGGGCCACCCACGCATGGCGGCCTTCGGGTGCCGGTGCGCCGTCGACGCGCCGGGGCGGCGCCCCGCGCGGGCCGGGCGCCCCCCCGCCCGACCGAGGGCCGGGCGGGCCGAACCGGGAGGCATTTGTCACGGCACGACCCGCCCGGCGACGGCGGCGAGGGTGGCTCCGGCGGGCGACGGCTCAGGCGAGCCCGTCCGGGGACTGCTGTCCGCGCCTGCGGTCCACGACCGCCGGCAGTTTGCCGCTCGTCGGCGTGCGGAAGAGCGCGGCCCCGTCGACCGCCTCGACCGTGAAGTCGAGCAGCTTCTCCTCGACCGCCGAGCGCACCTCCGGGTAGGCGGCGAGGAAGGCGTCGCGCGCCGTGTCCGGGTCGAGCGCGTGGGACCGCTCCATCCGGAGGGTGATTCCCTCGCGGGTGGGGCCGCTCGTCAGGACGGTCTGCATCTCGCCGGCGTGGCCCAGGTGCTCCGCCGCGATGGAGACGAAGCGGCGGTGGTTCAGGAAGTACGTCGCCACGCGCATCACCTCGCCGAGTCGGCCGAGCAGTTCGAAGCGCGGGGCGTGGCTGCCGCAGGGGCAGCGCCCGGGCAGCGCCCGCCCGAGGTCGCCTATGACGTACCGGTCGAGGTGCTGGCCGCGGCGGGCCCGGGTGGTGAAGACGAGCCGGCCGGTCTCCCCCGGTGCCACCGGGCGGTCGGTGTCGACCTCGATGATCTCCAGGGTGTGGAGGTCGGCGTGGAGGTGGTGGACGCCGCCGGTGCCGTGCGTGCACTGGTAGCCGAGGGGGCCGAGGTCGGTGCTGCCGTAGGTGATGGAGTGGACGACCTCGATGCCGAACGTCTCGGTGAGGACGCGGCGCTGTTCGTCGGTGAAGTGCTCGCCGCCGTAGTAGATCTTGCGGAGGCCGCCGTAGGAGCGCAGGAGGTCGGCTTCCTCGTGCAGGAGCTGCCAGAGGTAGGAGGGCATCCCGAAGAGGGTGTCGACCTCGTACGCGACGATCATCTCGGCGGTGGCCCGGTGGTCGGTGCCCGCGGCCATCGGCATCTGGACGCCGCCCAGGCGTTCCAGGATGGAGAAGAAGCTGATGAAACCGCCGTACATGCCGCCGCAGTAGAAGAGGTTGGCGGTGCGGTCGCGCGCCGGGTCGTAGCCGGCGGCGAGCAGGCCGCGGGCGGCGGCCCGCATCTGCGTGTCGTAGTCCTCGTACGTGAAGAGCGACAGGGCGGGCGCGCCGGTGCTGCCCCCGCTGCGGAAGTACAGCTCGGCGTCGGCCCGGTCGACGCCCCGGTTGAGGTCCCGGACGTCGTTCTTGTCCAGCAGCGGCCCGGCGGGGAGGGGGAAGTCGACCGGGCGGGCGAGGTCGTCGAGGCAGGCGGTGGCGGCGAAGCGTTCGTCGGCCTGGACCGAGACGCGGCGGCTGTAGCGCTGGAGGGCGTAGACGCCGTCGTGCGGTTCCCCGGAGTAGCCGGCGGTCATGGCGCCGACGGGCGTGACCCGGGTGGCTCCGGCGGCCAGGACCAGGGTGGAGAGTTCCGCGATGTCGGTGCGGCTGCCGGCGAGGCCCGCCGTCTGGAGGTAGCGGCGCATGGGGCGCAGCGTCGCCATGAGGTGCTTGCGGGGCAGCGGCTTGACCCAGACGCTGCGGTGCAGCGGGGAGGCGGTGAGGGCCGGGCGGATGTCGGCCATGACGCGCCAGGTGCGGTCGGGGGCGGCGAGGACGCGGGTGAAGCCGAGGTGTTCCTCCAGGCGGGCGAGGTGCTCGGTGGTGGTCAGCTCCGCGTACTCGGCCGGGTCGAGTTCCTGGTCGGCGGGCGCGGGCCGGGCGGCGAGGGCCGCGGCGAGCCGGTCGCAGAACGCGTGGAGTTCTGCGGTGTCCTCGGTGTCGAGGTAGACGACCTGGGGGCTGGAGCAGGCCTGCTGCTCGAAGAGGCAGACGTCCTCGGCCAGGGCGTCCAGGGTCGCCCCGTCGGCCCAGGCGTCCCGCGTGAGGTAGGCGAAGGAGATCTTGTGTCCCCATTCCACGAGCCGGCAGCCGGCCGGGACGTGGGCGGCGACGCCCGCCACGGCGGACTCGCCGCCCCAGACCGCGACGGCGTCGGCGGGCGCGCACATCAGGCGCAGCCAGTCCTGGCGGGAGGAGGGGAAGCGCAGCACGATGACGCGTTCGGCGAGGGCGCCGGTCGGGTCCTGCGCGACGAGCTCGGCGAGGAGGTGCGGGGCGAGGAGGGTGTCGGTGCTGCTGGTCTTGAGGACGTTCACGTTGCCCGCGAGGAGTCCCTCGACCACGCTGAGCGGGGCGACGGTGGCGGCGTTTCCGGGGGCGATGTGGGCGACCAGGCCGACGGGCGCCCAGGCCTCGTACACCGTCTCCTTCGCGTCGGGGCGGTTCAGTCGCTGCGGGGCGGCGCCGCCCAGTTCGCGGCGGAGTTTGCGGGTGAGGGCGCCCCGGTCGAGGAAGGCCGCGAGTTCGACGTACAGCGTGTCGGCGTCCTCGGCGTCGCCGGCGGGCAGGTGGGGGGCCAGCCGGTCCCGTACGGGGTGGCCGGGATCGCGCAGGGCCGCCGCGAGGGCGTCGCAGGCCGCCAGGACGGTCTCGGTGTCGAGGGGCTCGGCGAGCGCGGCCTCGACGGCGGCGGGCAGCGCGGCCAGTCGGTCGGCGGCCTCGTCGTCGCCGATGAAGGCGCCCTGCCAGTAGTGGTGGTTGGTGGTGTCGGTCATGACATTCCCTTCATCAGTTCGGCGGCGGCCACGGCACAGCTGCGGTTGCGGCTGACTCCGGCGCGACCGTGGATGGTGAACCACGGGGTGGTCAGCTCGCAGCCGCACTCCTCGCCCGGGTGCAGCGAGGCGAGGTCGCCCATGACGACGCTCTGTGCCGGTACGGAGGTGATGTACGGGGACACCAGGTGGAGGTAGCCGCGTTCGCCGTACGGGAGGGGTTCGAGGGTGCGGGTGGAACGGATGAAGACGCGGGACCAGACGGGTGCGTGGAGGTTGTGCCGCGCGCACTCGATGTACGGGACGCAGTGCTCGACGGAGCCGAAGGTGTCGCGGATCCGCTCGGACGGCACGCCCAACTGCTCGGTGACACGGGCGTACAGCTCGTCCTTGCCGATCCGGCGGTCGGCGTGGCCCTTCCAGCCGCCGCCGAGGATGATCAGGGAGCCCTCGGGCAGTTGCAGCGGCGCCAACCCCATGGCACGCATCCGTTCCAGGGTGAACCACAGGAACGCGGGGAAGCCGAGGATGCGGACCGGGACGTCGTCCTCGGCGAAGCGGCGCAGCGCGGCCACACAGCCGAAGGGGTCGAACTCGTGCCCGTTGCCGGTGTCGCGCAGGGCGTACTCGACCTGTCGGGCCGGGGCGAAGTCGCACAGGTAGTTGTCGGTGAACGAGGTGCCCAGGTTGAGGTCGCGGGCGGGCTCGTAGCTGTAGAGGAGGTAGTTGACCGGCTGGTCGGGGGTGATCCAGCCGTTGTGGTCGAAGATGCGGGCGACCATGCGCTGGGCGGAGCGGATCGTCCACTCGTCGAAGAACATCTGCGACTTCTGTCCGGTGGTGCCGGAGGAGGTCAGGTGCAGGTGGACGTCGTCGCGGGGGATGGAGAGGACCTCGTGGCGCTTGAAGAAGTTCGCGTGCACCAGGGGCGCCGCGTACGGGGTGTCGTGCGCGTCCGCGTCCGTGGCGTGCGCGTCCGCGTCCGTGGCGTGCGCGTCCGCGTCCGCGGCGTGGAGGTCGCCGTCGTGGCGGTTCGCGTCCCGGAGGTCTGCGTCCTGGAGGTCGCGGAAGAACGGGGACCGCTCCCGGTGCCAGGCGTTGATCTCCGCCATGGCCGCGGTGAACAGTTCCTCCTCGGCGGGACCGACGGCGTAGGGGTCGGTCAGGTCGCAGAGTTCCTGCAGCCGGGCGAGGGCGGTGCCGTCGGGGACGTCGACGGGGGCGAGATGGGGCTTCGAGCCAGTCATGGGGCGACCTCACGGGAGGGCAGATGCGCCGACGCCCAGGCCGACACATAGGAATCGAGGAAGGGTTGGAGCGGCGGGTCGACGACCACGCCGCGGAAGTCGATGTGCTCGGTGGTGCGGGACATCACCACGTAGTCGTGGAAGCCGTCCCCGTCCCGGCGCATGGCCGGGTACACGGCCCCGGCGATGAAGCCCTGGGCGGCGAAGGCGGACAGCGCGGCGTGGTGTTCGAGGGGCACGAGGGCCTCGACGTAGCCGGCGCCCGCGCGGGTGAGGGTACGGGTGACCGGCTCCAGCCACCCCGCGGCGGCGGTCGGGTCGGGGTGGGCGGCGACCAGGGCGCAGTAGCCCCCGGTGCGGTTGAGGTAGGCGTACACCTCGAAGTCGCCGTCGACCGGGGTGAGCAGGATGTTCGGGGTGTGCAGCGGGTAGAACCAGCGGCCGCCGTCGGGGAAGTGCGCGTGGAAGCGGCGGCGGACGAACGCGGGTGCCTCGATCACTTCCAGGGGCGCGGCGGCGGGCCCGGCGGGCAGCGGCGCCGGCGTCGTGGGCCGGGCGTCCGCGTAGCTGATGCCGAGGCTCGCCCCGGCGGTGCGCAGGAGCGGTGCCAGGAGGGCGGGTACCTGGGCGACGGGGACCCGGCGGTCCAGCACCCCCGGCGAGTGACGCGCGTAGAGCGCGAGGCTTTCCCGGCTGCCGAGGTCGACCGCGTTGGGCAGGATGCCGAGCGGGCGGAACCCGTGCCGGGCGACGACCCGTTGGGGTCCGGCGCTGACGGTGCGGACGGTGGCGTACACCGAGTCGAGGGTCCCGGCGTCGAGGGTGGCGGAGCACAGGGCCTCGGTCAGCCGCCCGGCGAGCCCCGAGCCGCGCTGGTCCGGGTGGACGGCGAGCCCTTCGAGGCGGCCGATGCGGGTGCCGGCCTCGCCGTGGATCGCGGCCGATCCGGCGAGGGCGCCGGTACGGGGGCAGCGGGCGACGAGCCACAGGGTGTGCGGGTCGCGGATGAGCCGGGACATCTCGGCCGGGTCGGTGCCCAACGCCGTGGGGTAGTGCGGTCCGTAGACGGCGTAGTACAGCTGGCGCAGGTCGGCGATGTCCGTCGGCGCGGCCTGCTCGATGACGGCGCTCATCGGGTGCCTCCGGCAGGGGTCGCGGAAGCGGGCGCCGCGTGTGTGGCGGCTTCCGCCTCGGGTGCGTCGGCGGCCTCGGCCTCGGGCCGGGTGACGCGCCCGTCGGCGGCCTCGGGCTCGGCCTCGGGTGCGGCCTCGGGTGCGTCGGCGGGCCGGGCGCCGGGTGCGTCCTCCGTGCGGTATCGCCGGGGAAGCAGGAGCAGGGCGAGGGCGGCGGGGATCAGACCGGCCGCCTGGATCAGGCACAGGGTCCGCGCGGAGAGGTGGTCGCCCAGCAGCCCGAACAGCAGCGAGGCGACCGGGAAGGTCGCTCCGAGCACCGCCTGCATGACGGCGAAGAAGGCCGGTTTGTCGGCGGCCGGGACCAGGCGCTGGAACAGGGCCACGAAGCGGACGCCGATCACCCCGACGCACCAGCCCGTCACCAGGAGGGCGCCGGCGATCACGGGCCATGCCGCGATCAGGCCGGGGACGGCGAGGGCGACGGCCATCGCACCCAGGCAGGCGGAGCCGACCACGGTGGGACGGCCGGGCACCCGGGCGCCGGTGAAGGAGCCGATGAGCGTGCCCAGCCCGAGGGACGCCTCCAGGAGCGACACGGTGGCGCCGTCGCCGTGCAGGACCTTGGCGGTGTACAGCGGCATGACGACGAAGACGGCGGTGGTGAAGAGGTTGGCCGCGGTGAAGCAGAGCAGGATGGCGCGCACGTACGGCAGTCGGCCGAGGATCCGTCGCAGCGTCCGCCGCGGGGCGGGGGCGGCGGCCGTTTCGGCGTCAGCGTCGACACCGGCATCCGCGTTGACGGAGGGCCCCTCGGTGGAAGCCGGGGCACGGAAGCGGACGGTCGTGATGAGCACCGCGGCCGTGCCGTAGGCGACGGCGCAGCCCGCGGCGAGGCCGGCCACGCCGGCCACGTCCACGACGAGTGCGCCGAGCAGGGCTCCACCCAGGCTCGCGAGCGACTGGGTGGACAGTTCGAAGCCGGTCGCCGCCTCGATGTCCTCGTCGTCGACGAGTTCGGGCACGGAAGTGGTCAGGCACGGGTCGAAGAAGGCCTGGCAGGTCGCCAGGGCCAGGGCCGCCGCGTAGACCGCGACGACCGGCAGGTCGCTCGCGGCGGCCCAGCCGGCGAGCACCGCGGCGGCCGTCCCCGCGCCGGCGGCCGCGCCGCGCAGCAGCGAGCGGTGGGAGCGGCGGGCGATGGCGCGGGCCACGAGTGGGGCCAGGGCCACGGCGGGCAGGGTGCTGAGGGCCATGAGCATGCCGGCGGCGAAACCGCCGTCGCCGGAGGCGACGTGGCCGATGAGCCACCAGGAGGTGCCGACCTGGAACATGCGCGTCCCGGCCTGGGTGAGCACCTGGCCCAGCCATACCGTCCCGAAGGCGCGGTTGCGCAGGACGAGCGGGGGCCTGCGGCCCGGGGCAGCCGTCGGGGTGCTCATGCGGTGGGCCTCTCGTCGAGGACGCGGACGAGCTTGCCGGAGCGGGAGTTGACGACGAGGTCGCGGTGACGGGTCCACTCGACACCGAGGGGGTGGACGAATCCCGCGGCGACGCTGTCGGGGTAGAGCGGTCGGGCGGTGTTCAGTCCCTCGACGACCGCCTTGGCCAGGACCTCCAGCGTGCCCGGGTCGTGTTCGGGCGCGGTGGCCAGGCGCAGGATCAGACCATCGCGCCCCTCCCAGCGGCGGACGACGAGTTGTGTGCCCGTGACGAGGCCCCCGGTGTCGGCTTCGGCGACGGCGTTCGTGGCGTCGTCCCAGTACAGGGAGACGGGCCCGACGCGTACGCCTTCCTCGGCGCGGCCCAGGACGCGGAACGCCCCGCCTTCGGTGTCGGTCCACTCGGCGCGGTCGCCGGCGGGGTAGCGGATGACGGGCATGAGGCTGCGGAAGAGTTGCGTGACGACGACGCGGCCGGGCCGGCCCGCCTCGCGGATCGGTTCGCCGGTCGTCTCGTCGAGGATCTCCACGACGGTGTGCGGGGTGAAGGGCCGGTGCGTGCGCGTGTCCGGGCCGGCGACGGGCCTGCCGAGGAGGCCGCCGTCGACGCTGGCGTAGCCGAGCGAGCGGGGTTCGGCGTTGGGGAAGGCGCCCGCGAGGAGGCGGCGCTGGTCGGAGAAGAGCGCCTCGCCCCCGAAGAACAGGAGTTCCACCTGCGGGAGTCGGCGGCCCGTCGACGTCAGGTGCTCGGCGAGGCGGCACAGGGTGGTCGGCGTGCCGGCGACGACGTGGGCGCCGAAGTCCTGGAGGGCGGAGACCGTCGACTCCAGGGGCGCTCCGCCGCCGATGGGCAGGCGCACGTTGGACACGGGGGCGTGGGCGAGCGAGTCGAGGACGAACAGGAAGCTCGCGTACAGCTCACCCGCGTAGAACAGGTCGGCCACCCGGTGACCGGGCCGCAGACCCGCGTCGACGAGACCGGCGCCGAACGCCGTGACGAACTCGCTCCACTCCTCCCGGGTGTAGCAGGAGAAGCGCGGGGTGCCGGTGGTGCCGCCCGTCTTGTACACGACGGCCTCCGCCAGGGGGGCGGTCAGGACCCGGTTGTCGTGGAGGGTATTGGCGGCCCAGAACGCGTTCTGATCCACCACCGGCAGGTCGGTGAGGCTGTTCACCTCGGGCGGCAGGTCTGCGTAGAGGTCGGCGTAGAAAGGGGAGCAGTCTCGGGCGAAACGCACGAGGTCGGAAAACCGCTGGACGGGCATGCTGCCTTTACCTGAAGACGAAGTTGAAAGGGAAAGGAAACAGGCGGCCACTGCGGCGTGACGGTCCCCCGACCTCATCTGTTGACTAGTCAACAATGCACGTGTGCCCTGTAGTTCGAAGGTGCGAGCCACACCTGATCCCGTCTCACATCATGGAACACGGGGGACGCACCGCCAAATCGATGGCACGTACGAGCGGGCCGCAAAGTAGACTTCCGGCCCCCCTGGCCGAAAAGGTGGCGGCGCCGACGCCTCCGCGGCAACCGACCTCACGTGTGCCGGACATCACGTTCCTCGGGCGGGCCGGATCGGGGAAATTCGGTACCGCCCATGCGGACACGCCATGAAGGGGTGACGCCAATCACTCCCCCGGGCGGCTCCGGCCATCGACTGCGAAAGCCCTCTGGGCGTGCCGAACTTGACAGTTCACGGACGCCAATGGAAACGTCATCCACACCCGGAGCGTGCGACGTTGGGGGAACGTCAGCGCCATCACCGCCGAACGTGAGCGATGGACCTCAGGCTTTGTCCGCAGGTCACTCGCAGCTCATCACGGGAGCAGGCGTCTGCTCGCACCAACAGCTCCAAGGGAATACCCACGCACATGTTCCACCGACGCACCACCGACCTCGACGCCGCGACCACGGCCCTTTCGACCCTGCCCGCCCCACCGCGCGCGGTGAAATCGGTTCCGGCCCGCAATCCTTGCCCGCGGCTCCCGCTCAGCCGCCACCTCGGTCATGCTCGCCCCGCCGAGCGCCAGGGGTTTTACCGGGCGGATCCCGTTCCCGGGGGGACAGCGGCGCGTCGATAGAGTCGCGATCATGCAAACCACCTTTTCTGTCGGCGAAGTGATTGTCCGGCGCGAAATCCTGGACGATTACGAATGGATTCGCTATCCGGTGCGAGTGGCCGCCGACGACGGCCACACCCTGGCCGTCTATCTGGCCAAGAACACGCCCCTCACATTCGGGACCCAAGAGTTCCGCTGGGGCCCGCACCCCTGGGCCGCGTTCGAGCACGTCTGGCAGTCGGACGGCGTACTGCAGCTGCAGCGGCCCGGGGAGGGCTACTCGGTGTGGGCGCGCCGGGAGGGCTCTCGGTTCCAGGGCTGGTACGTCAACTTCCAGGAGCCGATGCGCCGCACACCGGACGGTTTCGACACGCTGGACCAGGAGTTGGACCTGTGGATCCCCGGCGATGGTTCGCCCTACCGGTGGAAGGACGTCGACGAGTTCGAGGAGCGGGTGCGCTCCGGCGGCTTCACCACGCACGAGGAGGCGTCCGTACGCGCGGCGGCCGCCGAGGTGGTCGCCCTTGTGGAGCGGGGTGCGGGCTGGTGGGAGGAGTGGCGCGACTGGCGGGCGCCGACCTCCTGGGAGGTTCCGGCACGTTGAGAAAAGGCGCCGTTACAGGCCGCCATATTGCCATTCCATAACCAGGGTCGGATTGCTTCGACGGCTGCCATGTGATTGGATCATGTCATTCGCATTACCGACCGGTAAGTCGGCTGTACGCGATCGGTCGACCATGCGAGTGGAATTGGTGGACGGCCGGCTGCGGCAGCCCGCGAGGGGTTGTTAAAGGGGAGTCAAAAAGTTTCTCCGGCTCCTGTAAAAGATTCGGTGCGACTCGCGCTCCCTGAGCCGCTGTCGGGCAACTCCCATTCCGTGCTGCCCACATGGTCAAACCTGACCGGCAGTTCAAGCCGAAAGCACGTGCTCGACCTGGGCGCGCTCTTGCCCTGGCGGCAGATTCGAGAGGATCGACATATTGAACGCGAGTATTGTGGAGACGCTTTCCCACCTCTGGGAAGAAGCTCTCGGCGAGCCCGTCACCGATATTGACGCCGATTTCTTCGACCTCGGCGGTGATTCGCTCATGGCGCTGACAATCGCGACCCGTGCGATCGATGCGGGACTTCCCATGCCGCGTTCCGGAGTTCTTCGCCGGAGCACCATCAGGCAGCTCGCGGAAGCGGTGGAAAAGCCGGAACTCTTCGAACAGGTCTGAATCGAGGAGTTGCCGCTCCGGGGTGGGCTCGTACCGACACCGGGACCATGTGTCGGTGGCGAGTTCCGGCTGCCGCGACAGGGTGTCCCACCACACCGTGACCGGCACGCTCCCGCGCATCATCGAGTTGACCGGTCGGCCTGGCGGCCACCAGGCGGAACTCGCCCTCCGGACAGCCGACTTGGACCTCATCGCGCCTGTGGGTGAGATGTTGCCTTCGCGCCGGCCGTCCGGCCGAAGCGGATACGTCCGGACCGAATCCGACTGTGGCTCAACACCACGCACCGCGAAGCACGTTGCAGCCTCCGTGGCATCAACGACGTGGCGGAAGGGGTGCGTTGCCGGATGCGGCCTCCATCGTCCGTCGGTCCGCCCGGGAGCCACCGCCCACCGGTGAAATCACAGCGGGCAGCTGATCCGCGACCCTCCCGCCGCTAACGGGGAACCCCCTTGCCCAAAAGCCCTCTGCCCACCACACTCACCAGACCCCTCGACCTCCTGCGCGACCTGGTCCCCGAGCCCGGCGCGGCGCGCCCGATGGCCGCCCTGACGTTCGCGCAGTCGCTCGGCACCGGTCTCTTCCTCACCTCCAGCGTGATCTTCTTCACCCGGACCGCAGGATTCTCCGCCGACCAACTGGCGATCGCCATGTCGATCGCGGGTGTCTGCGGTTTCCTCTGCTCGATGCCGGCCGGCCGGATCGCCGATCGGTTCGGGGCACGCGTTCCGCTGGCCATCAGCTACGCGCTGCTGGGCCCCCTGTTCTTCGTCTACCCCTTCGTCGACAACCTGGCCGAGTTCGTCGTGGTCGCGGCCCTCATCGGGATCTGCGAAACAGGGGCCGGCGGCCCGCTGCGCGGCGCCCTGATTCACGCCCTGTTCGGCAAGGCCAAGGCGTCGGGGGTGCGCGCCCAGATGCGCAGCCTCTTCAATCTCGGCTTCACCGGCGGGGCGGCCCTGGCGGGCCTGGCACTGGCCGACGGCAGCCGCTCCGCCTTCATCGCGATCACCACGGCGAACGCGGTACTCCAGCTGAGCTGCGCCGTCATCGCCTTCCGGTTGCGGCCGCCGGCCGATGTGGAGCCCGTTCCGGCGGCGCCCGCCAAACGGTCCTGGGTCGCGATCAAGGACCGGCGCTTCCTGCTCGCGACCGGGCTCAGCGGTGTGCTGGAGTTCTATCTGCCAGTCCTGACGGTGGGCATGCCGTTGTGGATCGTCCACCGGACCGGCGCCCCCGGAGCCCTGACGGCCGTTCTGATCGCCCTGAACACGATCATGGTGGTGCTCTTCCAGCGCGTCGCGAGCAGGGGCTCGGAGACCGTGCACGGCTCTGGTCGCCTGCTCGTACGGGCAGGAGTGCTGCTGGCGGTCGCCTGTGTGCTGTTCGCCCTGTCCGGGGGCAGAGGAGCGGTCTGGGCCACGGTGTTCCTGGTGCCCTCGCTGATCGCGCTCACCCTGGGCGAGCTGGCCCAGGCCTCGGGCAGTTGGGGACTGGCCTTCGCCCTGCCGCCCCCCGACCGCATGGGCGAGTACCAAGGCGTCTTCGCTCTCGCGCGGGGCTTCCAGCAGTTCCTGGGCCCCGCTCTCGTCACCGTGCTCACGATGAGTCTCGGCGCCACCGGCTGGCTGATCCTGGCCGCGCTGTTCCTCGTCACCGGCCTTGCCGCCGGTCGAGCCTTCACCCGACAGACCCCATCGGACCCGGCGGCGTCCATCGATGCCGCCGCACCAAAGGAGTTAACCCCATGATCCGCAACAGCTATCCGTCGTTCCGACAGGTACTGGCCGACAACCCCCTGACCAAGATCGCCGGTGCGCACTCCTCCCTGGGCGGCCGCATCGCCGAGCAGAGCGGCTTCCAGGCCGTGTGGGCGTCGAGCTTCGAGATCTCCGCGGCGCGCTGCCTCCCCGACGCCAGCCTCCTGAGCATGACGGACTATCTGGAAGCGGCCGCCAACATCCAGAAGGCGCTCTCCGTGCCGGTCGTCGCCGACTGCGACACCGGGTTCGGCAACAGCATGAACGTCGCCTACATGGTGGCCGAGTACGAGAGCGCCGGCATCACCGCCGTGAGCATCGAAGACAAGATCTTCCCGAAGATGAACAGCTTCGCGGCCGCCGATCACACCCTGCTGGATGTGAGCGCCTTCGCCCACAAGATCGAGACGGCGAAGAAGGCCCAGCGGACCGACGACTTCTTCGTCATCGCCCGCACGGAGGCCATGATCAGCGGACTCGGTGTCGACGAGGCCCTCAAGCGGTGCAACGCCTACGCCGATGCCGGCGCGGACGCGGTGCTCGTCCACTCGAAGCAGAAGACCAAGGACCAGGTCCTTGAGTTCCTCGCCCACTGGGACGACCGGCTGCCCGTCGTCGTGGTGCCCACCACCTACCCCGACTGGCACGCGGACGACGCCCGGGCCGCGGGTGTGTCGGCCGTCATCTACGCGAACCAGGGACTGCGCGCCACGATCACGTCGCTGCGCTCCACCTACCGGTCGATCTACGAGACCGGCCACACCTCTCACCTGGAGGACAGCATCTCCGGGGTCAAAGACGTCTTCGACCTCCAGCAGCTCGACGAGTGGCAGCAGCTGGGCGCCTGACAGCCGTATTTCCCCCACCGTCTGATGTTCCATCAGACATGAACCAGGAAGGAACACAGTGTCGTTGCAAGACGCGGCCACGGTGCGCCGCCAGGCGGCGCGCGCCCGGGCGCTCGCGCTGACCACGGTCAGCACCGCCAAGACCGGTCACATCGGCGCGGATCTGTCCGCCATGGACATCCTCTGCGCCCTCTACTTCGGCGTGCTTCGCGGCGAGGCCGACGAGGCGGACCGGGACCGGTTCATCCTCAGCAAGGCACATGCGTCCGCGGCCATGTACAGCGTGCTGGCGCTGAAGGGGCTGCTCCCGGAAGAGGAGCTGGCGACCTTCGGCGGCGAGAACTCGCGGCTGAGCACCGTGGTGTCGACCCGGGTGCCGGGCATCGAGTTCAACACCGGCTCGCTCGGCCACGGCCTCTCCCTCGGCGTCGGCTCCGCGCTCGGTGCCCGCATCCAGGGCTCCACGCGGCGCACCTTCGTGCTGACCGGTGACGGCGAGCTCCAGGAGGGCAGCAACTGGGAAGCGGCGATGCTCGCGGCCTCCCGCAACCTCGACAGCCTCGTCGCGGTCGTCGACCGCAACCTCGCCCAGAAGGGCGCCAGCACCGAGGACATCAACGCCCTGGAGCCGCTCGACGACAAGTGGCGCTCCTTCGGCTGGGAGGTGCGCACCGTCGACGGGCACGACATCGACGCGCTGCTCGACGTGTTCCGTTCGGCGCCGCTGACCCCCGGCAAGCCGACCTGCGTCATCGCCTCCACGGTCAAGGGCAAGGGCGTGTCCTTCATGGAACGCAACCTCGAATGGCACAGCCGCCAGATCACGCCGGAACTTCTGCAGCAGGCGCTCCAGGAGCTTGAGGAGGTCTCCAATGACTGACTGCGCCACCGCGTTCTCCGCCGCTCTGCTCGAGCTGGCGCGCAAGGACGAGCGGATCTGCATCGTCAACAACGACTCCGCCGAGACCCACTCCGCGCTCGGCTTCCAGTCCGAGTTCCCCGACCGCTTCGTCGATGTCGGCATCGCCGAGCAGAACCTGGTGGGCGTCTCGATCGGCCTGGCCAACAGCGGTCTGCGCCCGTTCGTCTACTCCGCCTCCTGCTTCATGGCCTCACGGGCCCTGGAGCAGATCAAGAACGCCGCCTACACCAACTCCGACGTCATCTTCTGTGGCTTCGTCAGCGGGCTGGCCTACGGCGCGCTCGGCGGCACCCACCACGCGGTCGAGGACCTGGCGTGGATGCGCGCCATCCCGCGCATGAAGGTGCTCGCACCGGCAACGCCCCGCGACACCGTCGCCGCGCTCCACGAGGCCCTTGCCCACGACGGTCCGGTCTACATCCGGATCGTCAGCAAGCTCGACACCCCCGAACTGTTCCCGGCCGACCACACCTTCAGCTACGGCGGATCGGCCCAGCTGCGCGACGGCGCCGACGTCACCCTGATCGGCAGCGGTCTGCTCACCACCCGACTCGTGGAGGCCGCCCGCCTCCTCGCCGAGGACGGTGTGGAGGCCCGCGTCCTGCACCTGGGCTCCGTCGAACCGATCGACACCGAGGCCATCGCCAGGGCGGCACGCGAGACGGGCCGACTCGTGGTCGCCGAGGACCACGTGGTCAACGGCGGCCTCGGCGGCGCGGTCGCCGAGGTCGTGGTGCGCACCACCCCCGTGCCCGTCCTGCAGATCGGCATACCGCAGGTGTTCGCACCCATCGGCCCCGCCGAGTTCCTTTACGAGCACTTCGGGCTGACGGCGCAAGGGCTGGCACAGCGGGTACGGCAGTGGTTGGGATGACGGTGCGTGTGGCCGACTATGTGGCCTCCTACTTGCATGCCCTGGGTGTCCGCACCTGTTACGGCCTGTCCGGTACCGGTTCGATCCACCTCGACCACGCCTTCTCCCAGCAGCCGGACCTGCTCAGCGTCTGTGCCCGGCACGAGACCGCGGCCGCGCTGATGGCCACGGGTGCCGCCAAACTCACCGGGACCCTGGGGGTCGCCCTGGTCACCAGCGGCCCCGGCGCGGTGAACGCGCTCGCCGGGCTGGTCGACGCCTACGCCGACGGCGTACCCGTGCTGGTCATCTCCGGCCAGGTCGAGACCCGGCACATCGACGAGGACGCCCGTTCGTTCGGCGTCCAGGGATTCGCCGTCGTGAAGAGCGCCCGGAGCATGACCAAGTACGCCGCGGTGGTGGAGCAGCCGTCCGACATCCGGTCGCATCTGGACCGGGCCGTCCGGGAAGCGCTCTCGGGCCGGCCGGGCCCGGTGTGGCTGGACATCCCGCTCGACGTGCAGGCGGCCGAGATCGATCCGGCGACCCTGCGCGGGGAGCCGTCCGTCGAAGGCGAGCCGAGGGGTGCGGGTGCCCGGCAGGCCGCCCGGCAGATCATGGCCATGCTGCGCGGCGCCGAACGGCCCCTGGTCGTCGCAGGCCAGGGAATCCGTCAGGGCGCGGCCGAGGAGCAGTTCCAGACGCTGATCGAGCGGCTGCGGCTGCCGGTGGTCGCCTCGCGGCTGGGCAATGACCTGCTGCCGTACGACTCGCCGCTGTGGTTCGGCCAGGGCGGCATCCGCGGGCGGCTCTACCCGAACCTGATCATGGCTCAGGCAGATCTGGTCCTCTCCCTGGGGTCCAGTCTGTCGATCGGTTTCGTCGGCGAGGACGCCGACGGCTTCGACCCCGACGCGACGGTCGTCGCGGTGGACATCGACCCGTCCCAGTTGAAGAAGAAGGGTGTGCGCATCGACTTCCCGGTGTGCATGGACGTCCGCGACCTGCTCGACGCGCTGCTCCTCGAGTCGGCGGAGTCGACCGAGCCGGCCGCGAGCGAACGCTGGCTGGCCACCTGCGCCGAGCTGAAGGAGGCGCACCCCACGATCGCCGGCGGCGAGCTGCGGGAACCCCTCAACTCGTACCGCTTCGTCGAGCGGCTGGACGCGCACACCGGTCCCGGCCACGTCTTCGTGGTCGACACCGGAAGCGCCTACTACGTGACGGGCCAGACCCTGGAGTTCTCCGCCTCGCAGCGGGAGATCACCTCCGCGGCATTCCTCAACATGGGGGCCGCGGTGCCCATGGCGGTGGGTGCGGCGTTCAGCAGGCCCGACTGCCAGGTGCTGGTGCTCGTGGGCGACGGAGCCATCGAGCTGAACATCCAGGAGCTGGCGACCATCAGTCAGTACGCCCTGGACATCAAGGTGTTCGTGCTGAACAACGGCGGGTACGCCTCGATCCGGGAATCACAGGAAGCCCTGTGCGACGGCCCCGCCCTGGATGAGCCGGAGGCGCTGAACTTCCGCGATGTGGCGAAGGCGTTCGGCCTGCCGTACCGCAGGCTGGAGCGCGCCGACTCGCTCGACGCCGACCTCGCCGGGCTGTTGGCGCACCCGGGACCCGAGCTCGTCGAGGTGATGTGCGACCCGAACCAGCTGCTGCTGCGCCCGCTTCGAGCGGACGGTGGCGTACGGGCCCATGACGGCGCCTCCCTCGTGCGACCGGTGAAGGAGCGCAATCATGCGTGAGTCGATGCCCGTCTCCTGGAACCAGCGGCACCGCCTGGGCCAGACCCTGGAGGACGCCGAGAGCGGGGTCTTCAACCCCCACCACGCCACCCTCCCGCTGGCGTTCACCGGGCCCGTGGACCTGGCCGCCATGAACCGTGCCTGGCACGCCCTGCAGCGGCGCCACCCGGTGCTGCTGAGCGGCTTCGACCTGGACGCCATGGTGTGGCACATCGGGCTGGCCGATCCGGTGGACCTCCGGCAGATGGCCACCGCCGGGACCGAGGACGCCGATGTCGCGGCTCTGCGGTCGGCCTGCGCGGCCCCCTTCGACCTGGAGCGGGGCCCGATGGCCCGGCTTCTGGTGATGACCCGCCCCGACGAGGAGACGTACTTCGCCCTCGTCGCCGAGCACCTGGTCAGCGACGGCTGGTCGCTCAACGTCCTGGCGCGCGACTTGTCCGCGCTCTACGCCGCCGAGCGCGACGGCCCGGGGCTCGAACTGCCGCCCGTGCGGATGACGTTCCCCGACTTCGTCCGGCGGCAGAACCGGATGATGGACTCCCCCGAGGGGAAGCAGGCCCTGGAACGGCTGGCGGCGGGGCTGAGCGGGGTCGGGGCGATCCCGACGATGCCGATCTCCGGTTTCAGCGGGCACTCGCCCGTCCGCTACGAGGCGAAGGACGGCTTCAGCCGCCGGCTGCCGCTCGACGTCTGCCAGAGCCTGGGCGCGGTGGCCAGGCCGCTGCGGATGACCGCCTTGAACCTCATGCACGCCGCGCTGCACCGCTCGCTGTCCACCCTTTCCGGCAGCGAGTCGGTGGCCACCACGCTCTCGACCGCCAACCGGGAGCTGCCCGACCTGCACCAGACCACGGGCTGGCTGGCCAGCAAGGCCGTCCTGACCAGCGAACCGGGGAGCCGGCCCGACACGGAGGACTATCTCCGGCACTTCCGCCGGCAGACGCTCACCACCCTGGACGACGGCCATGTGCCCTGGCCCGCCCTGATCGACCGGATGGACCCGGAGGCCGTGGGACGGCAGTCCCGCGTCCCGTACGTCACCTTCAACGCCCGCCCCCTCGGCATGCGCAAGACGGTCGGCACCGTCGAGATGCCCGGGGTGCGGACCCGGCCGCTGCCCATCGCCGTGGGTTGGCACGACGCCTCGATCGCGACCTTCTGGGTCGAGGACGAGGACGGCGTGACGGCGACCGTCAACTTCAAGACCGACTGGTATGCGCGCGGGGACGTCGAGGCCCTGTGGGACGGCGTGGACGCCCTGCTGCACACCTGGGCCACCCAGCGCCGCTGACGGCACGTTCCCTGTTGTCAAGAGAGGATTCATCATGATGCACGTTTCGACCATGCGCGACTCCACGTTGGTGACGCGGCGAGAGCGCGACTGGACACCGCTGACGGAGGAGCAGCTCGAAGGCTACGAGCGGGACGGCTACATCCACCTCAAGGGCGTCTTCAATCAGGACGAGGTGGCCCGGGGCCTCGAACTCATCGACGACGTGGTCGCCAAGGGCGCGCCGACGATCGAGAACCACGCGAGCTTCACCGACCGCAGCCACACCGTCCGCGTCCGCGACGCGGTCAGCCGCACCTCGGAGATGGACCACTTCCTCGACCACCCCAAGCTGGTCGGGCCGCTGATGTCCCTGTTGAACGGCAGCGTCCAGATCCTGGGAACCGAGATATTCGTCCGGTCCCTACAGGAGGAGGCCCTGGAGTACTGGCACACCGACGGCGGCGAGTACCTGCAGCGGATCCAGCTGACCCCGGGCAGCCCCGGCCTCCAGGTCAAGGCACAGATCTTCTTCACGGACGTCACCGAGCCCAACAGCGGCAACTTCCTGCTGATCCCCGGCAGCCACCGCAAGCTGCCCACCAGCAACAACGCACTGTGTTACATGGAGGAGCTGGACGAGCCGCTGCGCCGCGGCGTGCTGCCGGACGACGCCGTCGAGGTCAAGGCAGCGCCGGGCGACGTGCTCCTCTTCCCGTACTCGCTCTGGCACGCCGTGGCGCCCAACACCCACCGTGAGCGGAAGACGTTCATCCTCCGCTACGGCCAGCTGTGGCACCGTCCGCACGACTACTTCAGCCAGCCCCGGGAGATCCTGGACCGCATGTCGCCCCGACTCCGCCGCATGTTCGGCGACTTCGGCGACGACGCGCACCCCACCGACTACTACAAGCCGGTCGACCAGGGTGACGTCATGGCCGTCGGAGGTACCTGTGACCAGCGCTGACCCACTGGTCGGCGCCCGCAGCCTGACCGACCTGTTCGCCAGGTCGGTCAGGCTGCGCGGCGACGCCGCCGCCCTCTCCGAGAGCGGCCGGAAGATCACCTATGCGGAGCTCGACGAGGCGTCGGACGCCGTCGCCGTGCTGCTCGCCGACGCCGGGGTGGGCCGCGGCGACCTGGTGGGCGTGCTCCTGGAGCGCTCCCACCGGGTGCCCGGCTGGATCCTCGGCATCCTCAAGTCGGGGGCGGCCTACGTACCGCTCGACCCGACCTACCCCCGCGAGCGGCTGCACTACATGGTCGCCGACGCGCGGGTGAAGATCCTCGTCGGCGACCCGGAGCAGGCGGCCGCCTGCGGGCTGGACGGCGTCGATGTCATCGACCCCCGCTCGTCCGCGCCCGGCGTCACGCCCCCGTTCGAGCCCGCCGCCACACCGGACCCGCAGGATCCGGCGTACGTCATCTACACCTCGGGGTCCACCGGGCAGCCCAAGGGCTGTGTCGTGACGCACGCCAACGTGCTGGCGCTCCTCGAAGCCACGCTGCCGCTGTTCGACCTCGGACCGCGGGACCGCTGGTCGCTCTTCCACTCCTTCAGCTTCGACTTCTCCGTCTGGGAGCTGTGGGGGCCGCTGGCCACCGGCGGTACCGCCGTGGTGATTCCCGCGGCGGCGGCCCGCGCGACCGAGGACTTCCTGCGGCTGCTGGCCGACGAGGGTGTCACGGTGCTCAACCAGGTGCCCTCCGTCTTCCGGTTCCTGGCCCGCGAGTACGCCGACTCCGGCGCGCCCGACCTCGCCTTGCGGTACGTGATCTTCGGTGGCGAGAACGTCGACCTGGACGTCGTCAAGGCGTACACGGACGCCGCCGGGGACCGGGCACCGGAGTTCGTCAACATGTACGGCGTCACCGAGACGACCGTGTTCACCACGGTCAGGACGCTCACCCCCGCGGACCTCGCCGGCGCCGTGCGCTCGCCCATCGGGGTACCGCTCCCCCACCTGTCGGTCCGACTCCTCGACGGTGAGCTCGCACCGGTGCCCGACGGCGAGGCCGGCGAGATGTGGGTGGCCGGTACCGGGGTGACGGCGGGCTATCTGCACCGGCCCGAGCTCACCGCCGACCGCTTCCGCACGTTCGACGGGACGCGCTGGTACCGCACCGGCGACCTCGCCCGCCGGCTGCCGGACGGCGCCCTGGAGTACCTGGGCCGCAACGACCAGCAGGTCAAGATCCGCGGCCACCGGGTGGAGCTCGCCGAGGTGGAGGAGGCGCTGCGGGCCGACGCGGCCGTCCACGACGCCGCCGCCGCGGTGACGTACGACGCCGACGGCACCGCCGTGCTGGTGACGCTGGTGGTTCCGGCGGGCGACGGCGCGTTCAGCGTCGCCGCGCTGCGCCGCCACGCCCGCGCCACCGTGCCCGCCTATCTGGTGCCCAACCGCTTCCTGCGGGTGGACACGCTGCCGCTGACCCCGTCCGGCAAGCTGGACCGGCGCGCGGTCCAGGAACTCGCCCAGGCGGGCGGCGCCCCGCCGCCCGCGCCCGCCGCCGCGCGCACCCGGGTGCTGGTGGTGGACCCCATCCACGAGAGCGCCCTGGCGGAACTGCGCCGCACCCACGACGTCCACGTCGAGCTGCGGCCCCCGGCCGACCGCCTGCTGCGGCTGGTCGAGGACGTCGAGGTCATCGTGGTGCGCAGCGGTGTGCGCATCGACGCGGACGTCATACGGGCGGCGCCCCGGCTGAAGGTCGTGGCGCGGGCGGGCTCCGGGGTCGACAACATCGACCTCGACGCCGCCGAAGCCGCCGGGGTGGCCGTGTTCAACGTTCCCGGCGTGTCCGCGCCGGCCGTCGCCGAACTGGCCCTGGGGCTCATGCTGTCGGCCGCCCGCCACATCGTCCTGGCCGACCGCCAGGTGCGGGCCGGAGTCTGGAACAAGGCCGCCCTCGCGGGCATCGAACTCGGCGGGAAGACCCTCGGCCTGGTGGGTCTGGGCCAGATCGGCTCGCGCCTCGCCGAGTTGGCGCGGGGCATGGGGATGCGGGTGGTCGCCACCGTCGACCGGGACACGCCCGAGCGCCGGGTGCGACTGCGTGGGCAGGGAATCGAAGCCGTTCCCCTGGAAGAGCTGTTGGCCACCGCCGACGTGGTGTGCCTGGCCGTGCCGCTCACCGACCGTACGCACCATTTGATCGACGACCGCTCGCTGCGGGCCATGAGGCGTTCGGCGTTGCTGGTCAACATCTCGCGGGGGCCCGTGGTCGACGAGGAGGCCCTGTACCGGGCGCTCACCGAGGGCGAGATCGCGGGCGCCGCACTCGACGTGGTGGCCGAGGAGGGCAACCCGGGCCGCCTCGCCGAGCTGGACAACGTCGTGATCACGCCGCACATCGGCGCGATGTCGGCGGACTCCCAGGAACGCATCGGCCGGATCCTCCTCGACTCGCTGCACGAGGTGCTCGCCGGACGGAAGGTGGCCACCTCATGCCGATGAACAGCGCCGTGCTCACGGAGTACGGGCGGATCGAGTACCGCAGCGGGCCACTGCCCGCCGCCGCCGACGGGGAGGAGCTGCTCGTCCGGGTGCTCGCCACCGGCGTGTGCGGGTCGGACCTCGCCACGTACCGGGGCGCGCACCCCTACAAGACCGCGCCGGTCGTCCTCGGCCACGAGCTGTGCGGCGTCGTGGAGCGGGCGGCGGGCGGCTTCGCCGTCGGCGACCTGGTCTGCTCGGCGGCCTACGCGCACTGCGGGAGCTGCGACCGGTGCGCTCAGGGGCTCACCAACCTCTGCCGAGACAAGCGGAATCTGTGCCACCTGGGGTGGGAGGGCTCCTTCGCGGAGTATGTGACGCTCCGGCCGAACATGACCTTCGCCCTGCCCCCGGGCCTCGATCCGGAGCTCGGCGCGCTCGTCGAACCGCTCTCCATCGGCCTGCACGCCATCCGGCTCGCCGGCCCGGCCTCGGGGCGCACGATGCGCGTCATCGGATCCGGCAACATCGGCCTGGCCTGCCTGATCGCGGCACGCCGGCTCGGCTTCACCCGGATCACCTGCACCGACGTCGGACAAGAGAAGGGCGACCGCGCCCTGGCTCTCGGCGCGGACGCGTACGCCGACGTACTCGCCCCGGCCGGCCCGTCCGCCGAGGCGGACGTCGTCGTGGTCGCCGCCGGCCACCCCGGCGCGCTCGACGAGGCGGTCGGCCACGTGCGGGCAGGCGGCACCGTGATCGTGGTCAGCTTCTTCGACGGCCCGGTGGCGCTGGCGGCCAACGCCCTCGTCGGCCGGGAGGTGACGGTCGTCGGCTCCTCGTTGTCGACGGCCGCGGACTTCCACACCGTGATCTCCTGGCTGGCCGCCGGGGAGATCGACCCCCGCCCCATGGTCACGCACCGATTCGCCCTGGCCGACACCGCCGAGGCCATGAGCCTGATGGCCGAGGGCAGGCCCACCACCGGCAAGATCATCCTTACTCCGCGAGGTGACGCATGACGCTCCGTATCGGCATCGTGGGAGGCACGGGCCATGCCGGCGGCGAACTCGCCCGGCTGCTGCTCAACCACCCCGGAGTCGGCTCCATCACGCCCACGGCCCGGGGCGGGGAGGAGTTCGACCGGGTCCATCCCAATCTGCTCGGCTGCGGGCTGGGCTTCGTCGACGTGGATGAACTCCGGCGCCGCGCGGACGACCTCGACGTGGTGTTCTTCTGCACCCCGTCGGGCGAGGCGATGCGTTCGGCGGCCTTCTTCCTGGACCGCGGGGTGAAGGTCGTCGACGTCAGCGCCGACTTCCGCTTCCGCGACCCGCAGAGGTACGCAGAGGTCTACGGCGCGCCACACGCGGCCCCCGACCTGCTCGACGAGGCCGTCTACGGGGTGACCGAACTCCACCGCGAGCAGGTCGCCGAAGCCCGGCTGGTGGCCAACCCCGGCTGCTACGCCATCACCACCGTGCTCGGACTGGCCCCCCTGCTGCGCAGCGGCCTCGCCGACCTGGACGTCCCCGTCCACCTCGCCGCCGTCAACGGCACCACCGGGGCCGGGAACAAGCCGCTCACCGAGATCATGCACGCGGAGGCGTTCGGCTCCATGCTCCCGTACAGCCTCGAAGGGCACCGCCACGCCCCGGAGCTGGAGAACCATCTCGCGCCCCTGGCCGGCCGGGAGTTGTGCGTCGACATGACCACGGCACACGGCAACTTCGCCCGGGGCATCTACATCCAGGCGAGTCTGGCCGTCCGTCCGCAGGAGCGCGCGCGGATCGACCGGGCCTCGCTGCTCGACCTCTACGAGCGCCACTACGCCGACGAGTTCTTCGTTCGCGTCAACAGCGCACCGAAGAAGGCCGGGCTCAACGCCAAGGAGTACGGCGTCTATCCGAGCCTGAAGGCCGTCACCGGCTCCAACTTCTGCCACATCGGCGTGGACTACGACGCCGCCCGGGGGTTCGTCAAGGTGATCGCCGTGACCGACAACCTCGTCAAGGGAGCGGCCGGATCCGCGATCCAGAACATGAACGTGATGTTCGGTCTCGACGAGCGGACCGGCCTGTGCCACTACGGGCTGTGAGCACCATGCGGCTGCTGCGCGATCACCCCGTCGTGCCCGGGGAGCGCTGGGTCTACTCCGCCGGGTTCAACGTCGGCCCCGCGCTGACCGACACCGCCCGGATCGACACCGAGCTGGAGGACCTGCGCGGCCTGGCCGCGGCGGGTGCCCGGGTCGCGCTCCTCAGCCACCAGGGCAGCGCGAAGGACGGCACGGCCCGGCACCTGGACCATCTGGCCGGGTACCTCGGCCGTCGCCTGGGGCGGGAAGTCCGCTATCTGCCGGAGTGTTCCTCGCGGCAGGCCCGGCGCTGGGCCGCGGAGCTGCGCGACGGGGAGATCGCACTGTTCGGCAACGTCCGGCTGGAGGCGGGCGAGGAACGCGGCGACCGCGAACTGGCCGCGGCGCTCGCCCACCTGGGCGACCGGGTGGCGGTCGGCGGATTCTCCAAGGCACACCGCCGCCACGCCTCCAACGTCGGCATCCTCGACTTCCTCCCGGGCTACGCGGCCTCCAGCCTCTTGCGCGAGACCGAGCTGCTGCGACCGTGGGCGGCCGGTGGCGGGGCGGCCGGTTCGGTGGCCGTGCTGGGCGGCGTCAAGCCGGAGAAGACGGTGGTGGGGCTGGAGAGCCTGACGCGCACGTACGACGTGGTGATCCCCGGCGGGGTGGTGCTCAACACCCTGCTGGCGGTCAGCGGGTACGCCATCGGCGCCTCCGAGCTGGGCACCGATGCCGAGCGCTGTGCCACCGTGGCACGCACCGTGCTCGGCGGCCGGCGCCGGGCCCGCATCCACCTGCCTCGTACGGTCCTGATCGCCGGCCCCGACGGCGCGACCCGGACCGTGGCCGTCGAGGCGGGTGTCCCGGACGGCTGGGCCATCGTCGACTTCGACCTGGAGCGGTGGGCGGTGGACGCGGTACGGGAAGCCGGCCGGGTCCTGGTGGCCGGCACCCCCGGCAGACACGCCGAGGGAAACCACCGTGCCGCGGCGGCGGTGCTGGGTGCCCGTGCACCCGGCGAGCCGCACACCCTGCTGCTCGGCGGCGACACCGTCACGGAGCTTCCCTGGACCGGCCCCCGGTCCACCGGCGGCGGCTCCGCGCTGCACTACCTCGCCGACGGCACCTGCGCCGTCTTCGAGGCACTCGAGGACAACCGGAAGAAGGGAGTCGGTGACCATGCGGCTTGAGTTCCCCGTACCCACCCACGTGGTCTTCGGGAGCGGCACCCTGGACCAGGTCGGCGCGCTCTCGGCCCAGTGGGGCGGGCACGCGCTGATCGTGTGCGGGCGCACCGCGATGCGCCGACACGGCTTCCTGGACCGGGCGGCGGATTCGCTGCGCCGGGCGGGCCTGTCGGTGACCGTCTTCGACAGGATCAGCGCCAACCCCCGGTCCGACGAGATCGACGAGGCCGTCGCGCTGGCGAGGTCACGGTCCTGCGACGTCGTGATCGGCCTCGGCGGCGGCAGCGCCATCGACGCGGCCAAGGCCGTGGCCGTGGCCGGCCCGTACGACACCGTGCGCGACATCATCGGCGAGACGCTCGCCGCCTCACCGTCCGCGCTCCCCGTCATCGCCGTGCCGACCACGGCCGGCAGCGGGTCCGAGGTCACCAAGGGGGCCATCGTCACCGACGTCGTCCGGGGCTTCAAGTCCGGCATCCGGGGCGACGACGTCTTCCCCAAGGTCGCCATCGTGGACCCGGACCTCACCGCGCCCCTCCCGGTCGCGGTCGCCGTCGAGACCGCCTTCGACGCGCTCGCCCACGCGATCGAGGGCCATGTGGCGGCCCGCGCGACGGACGAGAGCCGGTCCCACGCGCGGCACGCCATCGCGCTGATCCGCGACCACCTGCCCCTGGTCGCCGCCGGGAACGCCGGCCCGCGGACGCGGGAGGCGATGGCCCACGCCGCACTGCTCGGCGGCGTCAACGTCGCCTGCGCGAGCACCTGTCTGCCGCACCGGCTCCAGCAGGCGATGGGCGCGGTCCGGCGGATCGACGTACCGCACGGCAGGGGCCTGGCCCTGCTCTACCCCGCCTGGCTGCGCACCGTGCATCCGCACGCCGAGGACGGTCTCGCCGATGTCGCCGAGGCCCTGGGCCACCACGACATCCACCAGGCCGTGTCCGGCGTGCTGGACACGACGGGGCTGGCGACCGGACTGGAGGACTGGGGGTTCACCGCACGCGACATCGACACGTTCGTCGAGGGCATCAGCGGGAATCTCGACAACGATCCCACCCCGGACATCGACACCGACCTCATCCGGCACATCTACGCGGAGTCCTTCCGCACGCCGTGAGTCACACCAAGGCGGCCGACATCGTGCGTCGGTGACGTCCTGTCACACCGAATCCCTCCGGCCCGGCCCCTGGTCCGGCCGGAGGGATTCCGGTGCCCGGGATCTGGCAGGCGCGCCCGGGCCGCCGGTCGGTTCCGTGGCCGGATCAGTAGACGTCGCGGGCGTAGCGCCGGTCCGCGGCGAGCTGCTTCAGGTACGCGGTCGCCTCGTCGGCGCTCAGGCCGCCGTGGGTCACGGCCACGTCGCGCAGGGCCCGGTCCACGTCCTTGGCCATGCGGCTCGCGTCGCCGCACACGTAGAAGTGGGCGCCGTCCTGGAGCCAGGACCACAGTTGGGCGCCGTGCTCGCGCATGCGGTCCTGGACGTAGACCTTGGTCCGCTGGTCGCGGGAGAAGGCCAGGTCGAGGCGGCTGAGGGTGCCGTGCCGGTGGAGTTCCTCCAGTTCGGTGCGGTACGAGAAGTCGGTGGCGCGGCGCTGTTCGCCGAAGAACAGCCAGTTGGCGCCCGGGTGGCCGAGGGCGCGGCGGTGTTCGAGGAAGCCCATGAACGGGGCGATGCCGGTGCCGGGGCCGACCATGACGGCCGGGGTGTCGGGGCCGGCGGGCGGCCGGAAGTTCGCCGAGCGCCGGACGAACAGCGGTACGGGTGTGCCCGGTTCGGCGTCGGCGAGGAAGCCGGAGGCGACGCCCTTGCGCCGGTGGCCGCGCGGTCCCTCGTAGCGCAGGACGGACACGGTCAGGCTGACCTCGCGCGGGTCGACGAGGGGGCTGGAGGAGATCGAGTAGAGGCGGGGGCGGAGCGGTTTGAGGCGGTCGACCCACTCCTGGGCGCCGAGTCGGACCGGGAACTCGGCCAGGACGTCGACGGGCTGTCGCCCCCAGGTCCAGCGGGCGAGGCCGTCCTTGTTGTCGGGGCGCGTCAGGTGCTTCAGGGTGCGGTCGCCGGTCTGTTCGGTGATGAGGCGCAGCAGGTCGGTGGTGACGCGCGTGATGTCCAGGTGTCGGTGGAGCGCCTCGGCGAACGGCATCGGGTCGTGGCCGTCGACGGCGACCTCGGCGTCCGGGGACAGGCCGGTGGCGGCCAGCCATTGCGTCACCAGCTCGGGGCAGTTGACGGGCTGGACCCCGAGGGCGTCGCCGGCCTCGTACGCGGGGCCGTCCTCGCCCAGGTCGAAGGTGAACCGGCGGATCTCCTTGGCGGCGCCGGGCAGGCTCAGCAGCCGGTTGCCGGACAGTCGGGCGAGGTGCGGGGCGTCCTTGCGCGCGGGGCCCGCGGTGGTAGGGGACACGGGGGCCGGTGCGGGCTCGGGGCCGGCCGGGGGGTGCGGGGCGCCGGTCAGGGCGGTGCGGATCCGCTCCAGCCACTGCCGGGCCGGTTCCTCGTAGTCGGGCTCGCAGTCGACCCGGGGCAGGAGGCGCACGGCCCCGAGTTCGTCGAGGCGCCGGTCGAGCCGGCGGCCGTGGCCGCAGAAGGCGTCGTACTGGGAGTCGCCGAGGGCCAGTACGGCGTACCGGACGTCCTGGAACGCGGGGGCGGCAAGGTCGCCGAGCGCCTCCCAGAACCCGGCCCCGTTGTCGGGGGCGTCGCCGTCGCCGAACGTGCTGGTGACGACCAGCAGGTCGGTGCCGGCGGTCAGGGAGAGCGGCGTGCGGTCCGCCATGTCGTGCACGGCCGCCGGGTACCCGTCCGCGGCCAGTCGGTCGCCGATGGTGGTGGCGAGGTCCTCGGCGTTGCCCGTCTGGGAGGCCCACAGGACCACGATCCGTCGGGCCGGGGTGTCCGGGGCGGAGGGGTCCGACGCCCCGCCCGGTGTGGTTTCCGGGGGCGCGGGCGGTCCCGCGGGCGGCTCGGGTGGCGCCGGCCGCGCACGGGAGTACGTACCGGCGAGGACGCCGTCGATCCAGAGCGCGTGCGCGGCCTCGAACGGGGCGTCCGGGGGGAGCGTGGGAACGCCCGCGCCGGGCGGTGCGGCGGCGAGTCCGGTGAGGAAGCCGGAGAGGTAGCGGCGCTCGTGGTCGGCGAGGACCGGTGGCGCGATGTCGCCGGGGCCGCACAGCGCCGCCAGGGCGGGGACGGGCGCGGGGGCGGCCCGCGGGGTGGTCGTCTCGGCGGCTCCGGCCGGCGCCGGGGGCGTGGCGGGCAGCGGGGCCCGGGTCCTGGTCAGTGTCACCGCGCAGGCCTTGAACTCGGGTTGGAAGGAGATCGGGTCGACGGCGTCGTTCGTGACGGCGTTCACGCCGAGGTATTCGCCGAACAGGTCGTTCCAGTGGAAGGGGGCGAAGCAGTTCCCCGGCCTGACCCGGTCGGTGACGACGGCGGGCAGCACCGCCCGGCCCCGCCGGGAGGCCACCTCCACGCCGTCGCCGGCGGTGATGCCGAGGGAGGCCGCGTCCCGCGGGTGGATCTCGACGAACGGCCCGGGGTTGAGTTTGTTCAGCTTGGCGACCCGGCCCGTCTTGGTCAGGGTGTGCCACTGGTGCTGGAGACGCCCGGTGTTGAGGACGAACGGGTAGTCGTCGTCGGGCAGTTCGGCGGCGGGGAGGTGCGGGCGGGCGTGGAAGACGGCCCGCCCGGTGTCGGTCGGGAACACCAGGCGGGGGCGGGTGCCGTCCGGGCGCTCGACCAGGGTCTGGCTGACGCCGTCGTTGAGGTAGCGGATCGGGTTGCGGTCGGGGCCGCCGGGCGCGGCCGGCCACTGCACGGGGGTGGAGCGCAGCCGTTCGTAGGTGACGCCGCGCAGGTCCCAGCCGGTCCGGGGGTTCCAGGCCTGCCGCAGTTCCTCGAACACCTCCTCGGCGCAGGTGTACGTGAACGCGTCGGCGAATCCCATCTCGCAGGCGACCCGGGCGATCAACCGCCAGTCGGGGACCGCCTGACCGGGCGGGTCGGCGGCTCCCGGGACCAGGGTGAGGTTGCGCTCGGAGTTGATCATCACCCCGTCCGACTCGGACCACAGGGTGGCGGGGAGCACGATGTCGGCGTAGGCGTTCGTCTCGGTCTCCGCGAACACGTCCTGGGTGATGACCAGTTCGGCGGTCTCCAGGGCCTTGATGACCGTGCCGCGGTTGGCGACCGAGGCGACCGGGTTGGTGCAGATGATCCAGCACGCCTTGATCGCGCCGGCTGCCATCTCCTCGAACATCTCCACGGTGCCGCGCCCGACGTCGGTCCGCAGGGTGCCGCGCGGCACGCCCCACAGGTCCTCGGTGAACTCGCGGTCCTCGTCGACCAGTACGGAGCGTTGCCCGGGCAGGCCGGGCCCCATGTAGCCCATCTCCCGGCCGCCCATGGCGTTGGGCTGGCCGGTGAGGGAGAAGGGGCCGCTGCCGGGTCGGCAGATCGCGCCGGTGGCCAGGTGCAGGTTGACCAGGGCGTTGGTGTTCCACGTGCCGTGGGTGGACTGGTTCAGGCCCATGGTCCAGCAGCTCGTCCACTCCCCCGCCTCGCCGATCCAGCGGGCGGCGAGGCGGATGTCCGCCTCGGGTATGCCGGTGATCTCGGAGACCCTGTCGGGCGGGTAGTCCGCCAGGAAGGCGGGCATGGCCTCCCAGCCCTCGGTGTGGGCGGCGATGAACTCGGGGTCGGTCCGGCCGTTCTCGACGAGCAGGTGCAGCAGGCCGTTGAGGAGGGCCAGATCGGTGCCCGGCCTGATCTGGAGGAACAGGTCCGCCTTGTCGGCGGTGGCGGTGCGCCGGGGGTCGACGACGACGAGTCGGGCGCCGGCGGCCTTGACGCGGTCCATCATCCGCAGGAAGAGGATGGGGTGGCAGTCGGCCATGTTGGCGCCGATGACGAGGAACGCGTCGGCGTGCTCGAAGTCCTCGTACGAGCCCGGCGGCCCGTCGGCGCCCAGCGAGGACTTGTAGCCGCTGCCGGCGCTCGCCATGCACAGCCGGGAGTTGGACTCGATCCGGCTGGTGCGCAGGAAGCCCTTGGCGAGCTTGTTCGCCAGGTACTGGGCCTCCAGGGACATCTGGCCGGAGACGTAGAGCGCGAGTGCGTCGGGGCCGTGCGCGTCGAGGATCTCCCGGAGGCGGCGGGCCGTCTCGGTGACGGCGGCGTCCACGTCGGCGGGGACGGGTTCGCAGCCGCGGTCCCGGCGGATCAGCGCGGTCTCCAGTCGGCCGGGCGCGGCCGTCATGTCGACGTGGGTGGCGCCCTTGGTGCACAGGCGTCCGGAGTTCGCGGGGTGCTGCCGGTCGCCGGTCACCTTCACCGGGGTCCGGCGTCCGTCGGGGCCGCGGGCGAGGTCCAACACGATCCCGCAGCCGACCCCGCAGTAGGAGCAGACCGTCCGTACCCGGCTGGTCGCCGCATCCGCATCGGCCACAGGAGCCCCCCGTCGGGAACACCGGGTGGCGCCGGGAGCTTCCGGACGCCACCGGGGTGCGCGGGTCCGTCCCGCGACCCTCACCGTAGGAAGCCCGTGTTGCGCGCGCGTGACGGGCGGGACCGCGCGGGCGTTACGACGAACCACACACCCGGCGGGCGGCGGGCGTGAGGTGCGGGGGCGCGGGGGGCCCAGCCGAGCCGGTCCATCCCGGCCATCCCCAGCAGCGGGTCCAGGACCCGTTCCTTGGCGGCGGCGTACGAGGC
>NZ_LGDE01000430.1 GCF_001279725.1 Streptomyces sp. WM4235
GTGCCCCCACGGGCCCGTCAGGCCGTCCTCGCGGCCGGTGGAGGCCAGGACAAGACCTCACGGCTCCTCACCGCCCTCCTCGCCGACGTCGTGTCCTGTGCACAGTTCGCCGAAGGCGCCGGCTTCACGGAGAAGCTGAACAGGGCCGCCTACACCCTGGGAGGGCTCGTTGCCGCAGGCCATCTCAGCGACTCCGACGCGCAGGAGGCTCTGCGGGAAGCAGCCGCGGCCGCCCGTCCCGGCCAAGAACAGCGCTCCGGCCGGATCATTCGCAGCGGCATCGCCGCCGGCGCACAGCGCCCCCTGCACCTTGGAGGCCGCCGGTGAACCCCGCACCCGAGACCCACGGCTTCCTCTTCGACTTCGACCCCGAGGCCGTCGCCGCGCAGATCCTCGCCCAGGCGCCATCGACTCCCCTGCCCGCCCAGGGCGGAGAACAGGCGCACCTGGATCACGCCACCCCCGCCGGACTCCTTCCCGACACCCTCAGCGACCGCGGCAACGCCAAACTCTTCGTGCGGCTGTACGCGGGCGACTATCGCCACGTCCCTGGCCTGGGCTGGTACCGCTGGGACACCACCCGCTGGCAGGTCGACGAGGACGACACCGTCGTCTGGGCGGCGGGAGACCTCGCCGAGGCCATCGCCACCACCGACCCCCGCGGACTCCACAGCAACCAGTCCCTGCAGAAGCACCGGCGCCGAGCCCTGAGCACCTCGGGTGTGAACGCCATGCTCACCCAGGCGAAGTCCGCCCCCGGCATGGTCCTTCGGGCCGAACTCCTCGATGCCGACCCGTACGCGCTGTGCACTCCCGCAGGCATCGTCGACCTGCACACCGGCCTGCTCCGGGCCCCCCGGCCCGACAAGGACTTCCACTCCCGCTCGACGTCCACCGGACCCAAGCAGCAGCCCACCCCCCGCTGGGAACGGTTCCTCACCGACACCTTCGGAGCGGACACCGAGGGCCGGGAGATGATCGACTTCCTCCACCTCATGCTGGGCTACTCCATCACCGGTGACGTCGGCGCCCAGGTGATGCCCTTCCTGTTCGGCGCGGGAAAGAACGGCAAGTCCGTCCTCCTCGACGTCCTCATGAAGCTGCTCGGCGACTACGCGGACGCGGCACCGCCCGGATTCCTGATGGCCCGCGCCTTCGACGGTCACCCCACCGAACTCGCCGAGCTCCACGGCAGGCGTGTCATCGTCTGCTCCGAGGTCAAGCCCGGCGACAAGTTCGACGAAGCGCGCGTCAAGCTCCTCACCGGCGGCGACCGCATCAAGGCGCGCCGTATGCGCCAGGACTTCTTCTCCTTCGCCCCCACCCACAAGCTCTGGCTCATCGGCAACCACCGCCCCGAGGTCGGCACCGGCGGTTTCGCGTTCTGGCGCCGTATGCGCCTGGTCCCCTTCGAGAAGGTCGTCTCCGACGACCGGAAGATCGACAACCTCGCCGACATCCTCGTCACCGAGGAAGGCCCCGGCATCCTGGCCTGGCTCATCGACGGCGCGCGCCGCTACCTCGCGGGCCAGAAGGACCTC
Organism: Streptomyces sp. WM4235; assembly: GCF_001279725.1. Taxonomy (GTDB): domain Bacteria; phylum Actinomycetota; class Actinomycetes; order Streptomycetales; family Streptomycetaceae; genus Streptomyces. The sequence continues at coordinate 1,542 of NZ_LGDE01000430.1, forward strand.
ACCGGACCCGCCCCCGTCCGCATCGCGACGACCGCGTACGCGGAAACCGAAGACCACACCGGCCGCTTCTTCGAAGAATGCTGCACCTTCCACGCGGACCACCGGGCCGAACAAGCTCGCCTCTACAGCGTCTACCGCACCTGGTGTCAGAATGAGGGCGCGCCCACCGTTTCCTCCCGCGCCTTCGCGGCACGGGCCCGAGAACTCGTCGGCCTCGCCTCACCCAAAGAAATGATCTTGTCCAACTCGAAGAAGTACTACCCCGGCATCGGACTGCTCGCAGAGGAGGAGAACGCGTGAGCTCGCTCATCTCCGACGACGAGATCCATCACGAAGTCGACCTGATCTGGCTCGAGGACGTCGCGGAGCTCGACTACGTCCGCCAGTCCCTCGACCGGCTCCCCACCCGCCGAGGCAAGCCGGCCTACCACCGCGACGGCCGCCTCGTCGGCTACGCCCAACTCGGGCCGCAGGCCAAACCCTCCAGGTCCAGTGGCACGTTCCGCCGCCGTGTCTTCTGGCTCCTGCCGCACGACCGCGACAGCGTTCCGGACGGCCTCTACGCCTCCGGAGCCCCGGCGGAAGCGGTCGACCCCACCACGCTGGCGGCCGGGAGCAAGGGTCGCAAGACCGAACGGTCGGAGCGGCCGGCGCAAGCCGCCGACCTCTGACGGTTCTCCCGACGGGGCGACGGTCCGACGGTCCGACGGGAGAATCCATGCCGGTGCTTGAGTCGCTTCAGTCGCTGATCTCTGGCTTGCAGCGCTCTGATCTGCGGTGACGTGAAAGCGACTGAAGCGAAACCGCGCTCGGCCGTTTGTCCGCCGCGGCAAGGTCCTTCGTACGCGGCGCGTGCGTCTCGTTGTTCACGGCGAGACACGTGTGCCGCTTGCTCCGCCGTGGCCGAGGTCCGACGTCGAGGTCCTCGGGTCGTCCCGGTCGTGGGGATCCGCGCTCTCCAGGGGCGGATCGGAGCCGGCGAGGTCGGGGGCAACGGGATCACCGCGTCGAGTCCACAGGAGGGCTCCGGCCATCACCGGAGCCGTAGCGTCTCCCAGCAGCCACGGCGGACGCAGAGCACGAAGTTGATCTCGACCACCGCTCCCGCCGGCGGAGGTGGCGGCTCCGCCGCGAGCCAGGCCTGTGCGCAGCTCCGCGTCGGGGCCGGAATCCGCCTGGACCGTGTCGACGTACCAGGCCTCGATCGGCCCGCTGGACAGAGCGCGCCCCCGCGCTCAGGAGAGCCATGGCGAGGGTGAGGATCCAGGGTGCGGTGCCCAGGTCATCGGCCGGGGCGGGCCGTGGATGCTCACGAGACATGACGGCAGTGCCTGCGATGATCTGTTCGTGGTGACAGATGCCGAGTGGGCTCGGATTCGGAGGGACCTGCGCTTCGGGCAGGTCTTCGAGGGCACCGTGGTGAAGGTTCCCCAACCCGGTGCGATCGGGATCTTCGTGGACATCGGCCTGAGCGTCGGAGGCTTTGTCGACGTCCTGCTGCTGCCGGACGAGGGCGAAGACTGGCCGGCGGAGGGTACAGTTGCCGACTTCGAGATCTGGTGGGCTGACAGCCGCCGGCAGATCCGGCTGAAGCCGTTCGACTCTCGGTATCTGCGGACCGACTTCACAGCCTTCGTCGAACGCTTCCGTCCCAGTTGGCCTGCCGACGTCGGCAGGCCCGTTCGTGACCCAGGGCCTGTCACCCCGGACGAGTTGCGGGCGGTGCTTCGCACCGATGGGCCGCCGGCCAAATCCTCCTGAGGCTGGAGTAGGCCGACGGTCCTGGAGGAGCCAGTGCTGTGGCCGGAAAGGCTTGCCGGCCACAGCACTGGACTTCGCGAGGTGCGAAAGTGCGACGGGAGAGCAGGGACATGGGTAGCGGTGTGAGCGGTGTGAGCGGTGTGGTGGAGAGCAATTCTCCCCTGATGTCCGCGGTCCGGTCCGTACCCGGGTCCAGGACGACGAGTACAACAACGTCGACGAGTACTCCCTCGGGGGGATGACCGTTCGCGATGGGCATGCGGCGATCCTCACGCGCCTGGAGGAACTGTTCGGCAGCCGCAGCTCGTTCGAGGAGCTGATGGCACGCGCGGTCAGCCACGACAAAGACCACGCCGCGTGGGGGAACATCATCATCTTGCTGGCCAACCGTCGCGACCAGGAGACATGGACCGCTGCCGCGGCGCTGCGCACACATCCGGAGCCGTCCCACCGGTCGTTCGGCGTCGAGGTGCTACGGCTGACCCACCTGTTCGACGACAGTGACGAGGGCGCGTTCGCCGGCCCTGCCCTGGACCTCTTCACCGACTGGTCGACCGGGTAAGAGGACCTCGCCGTGCTGACGGAGGTGTTGGTCGCGATCGGGGAGCACGCCAATCCGCGTGTCGGCGCGGCCCTCGTGCCCTACGCCGGCCACAGCGACGCCGGGGTGCGGTGCGCGGTGGCACGCGGTTGCGGCGTATGGCACGAGACGCCGCTCGCCTTCCCCGGTGATGTCCGTGAGGCGTTGATGGTTCTGATGACGGACGCGGACCCAGTGGTACGGCGGGCTGCCTGCCTCACGGTGGCCGATGGCAAGGACCGCGATCCCGTCTTGGCCGATGCGATGGCCGCTTTGCTGGGCGACCCGGACCGCCGGGTCCAGGTCACCGCCGTCTACGGGCTTGCGCTACACGAGGACGAGCGGTGCGTGGAGGCGGCTCGCCGCCTGCCCCTGGCGCCGCCCGACACCCCGCACGAGTACGAACTCGACGCGGTGTGGAGATACACGTCGCGCCGCGACAACCGCTGACACCACCACCGGCGAGACGGGGAGGTCCGTCGCCGGCACGTACGTGACCCGGTACCCGGCCATCGCCGCTTCGGTTCCCAGAGCGATCAGCACGTCACTTCGCCAGAACGCGCAGGTGATAGCTGGTGGAGGCGGACGTGGCACGGCTCCCCTGCTCCGCCAACGCCTCCAGGACGTGACACATCCTCAGTTCGCCCGCCCCCGCCCTGAGGCCGGCGAACCGTCAACTCCCTTGCCCTTCAGGGTTCCAAGGGCCGAAACGCCGGTACCGCGCACGTCCCTGGCGCTGTTCGGAAGGGCGGCACAGGTGCTAACGGCGTTAGCACGAGGGAGGAACTAACGTTGAAACAAGGCAAAACGCACCTAACGTGCAGCCTGAAACTGTCTGGGCGGCAGTATGCTGCCGTCCATGTCATCTCTCACCTCGGGAGGTGAGCGGGAGAAGCTCGTCTCCAAGCTGCCCGCCCACCTCCAGCAAGCACTCAAGGTCCGCGCGGCACAGCTCCAGACCGACATGCAGGACGCCGTCACCAACGGCATCCACGCCTGGCGGAACTGCACCGACGAACTGCCCGACGTCAACACCGCAGGCGCCGACTCGTTCGGCACCTACCTGCCCGAAGGCCTCTACGAGGAATTCAAGGCCGACTGTCGCGAGCGCGGTGTCTCCTACATTCAGGGCCTGGCCCAATCCGTGGTGCTCTGGCTCGCGGACAACCCCGCCGAAGCGACGGCGACCACCCGGCGGATCGTCGTCTGCAACCAGAAGGGTGGTGTCGGCAAGACCGCTGTCTCCGCAGGTCTCGCCCAGGCCCTCGCCGAAGACCCGACCGCCGTCGGCGCCGCGGCCGACGCGGCGATCGGAGGCCTGCGCGTCCTCCTCGTCGACTACGACCCGCAAGGCCACCTCACCCACCAGCTCGGCCTCACCGCCATCCCCGCCGGCGAGGAAAGCCTCATCACCCACATGCTGCACCGCGATCAGGCCAAGCACTCGCTGCTCGACCTGACGGTCGCCATAGACGGTGACCGGTTCGGCGACCGACTGCGGATCCTGCCCGCGGCGTTCGACGCGTTCCTCCTCGACTCGGGCCTCACCACGTTCCGCGGTCTGCGCCACGCCGCACTCGAACGAGCCCTCGCACCCCTCGAAGAGCACTTCGACGTCATCGTCCTGGACGCGCCGCCCAGCCTCGGCCTCGCCATGGACGCCGCCCTGACCTACGGACGCCAGAGGGACGGTGAGAAGCCCGGCTCATCCGGCCTCGTCGTTCCCGTGGAAGCCGAGGACACCTCGGCCCAGGCGTACGGCATGCTCATCCAGCAGATCGACTCCGTCGCGCGGGACTTCGACGTCGTCATCGAGCAGCTGGGTCTCGTCGTCAACAAGTTCGACAGCCGCCGCGGGTACATCGCGACGTCCTCGTTGGACAAGTGGAAGTCGCTCGGTACTCCCCCGGTCCTCGCCGTCGTACCGGACGTGAAGGAGCAGCGCGAAGCCGTACGCAAGCAGCGCGCGCTCCTCGACTACGCGCCCGACTGCGAGCAGTCCCACCAGATGAGGAAGATCGCCCGAGGGGTGAAACTCCCGTGAGCAAGGCGGACATGCTGGGGGACTCCCCCACCTTCAACGCGGTCGCTCAGCCCATGAGCAGCCGCGCGGCCTCCTTCGCGCGATTCTCCGGGCAGGACGTTCCCGCCGCCGAGGCCGCACAGGCCGGCCAGGCCGGGACGCTCCGGGTCGCCCTGGACGCCCTCGCGCACAACCCGTACAACCCGCGTGAGGAACTCAAGGCCGTCGACGACCTCGCGGACAGTCTCACGTCCCGAGGTGTCATCCAGCCCCTCGCCGTCGTGACCCGACAGGCCTTCCTCGCCGCGCACCCCGGCCAGGAGGACAAGGTCGGAACGGCCGCCTACATTGTCGTGGACGGCAACCGGCGCCTCGCCGCGGCGAACCTCGCCGGCCTGGACGACGTACCCGTCCACCTCGACGACTCCCTGGCCGAGGACGCCGACACCCTCCTGGAAACCGCCCTCACGGCCGCCATCCAGCACGAGAGCCTCGACCCGCTCGACGAAGCCAAAGCCCTGGAACGGCTCGTCCAGGTCCACGGATCCCAGCGCGCCGTCGCCCGTGCCCTGGGCAAGTCCAGCCCCTGGGTCACCCAACGCATCGCCCTGCTCAAACTCACCCCCGAGCTTCAGAAGCAGGTCGAGGACCGCACCCTCCCGGTCGAGATCGCCCGCAACGTCGGTCAGTTGCCCGCGCAGCAACAGCAGCCGGCCGCGGAAGGGGCCCTCGCCAAGCGTGCCGCCGGCAAGGTGCGCAAGAAGACCTCTCCGGGTGCTAACGCCGTTAGCACCCCCGACTCGGTTCCTGCTCCGGCTCGCTCCACCGCCACAAGCGGCAAGCCGGAGGAGCAGTACGACGCACCACCCGTGAGGCCGGAGTCCGGCGTCGCGCGGGTCCCGTGGCACGACGGCAACGAGGTGGCCGACCTCGTCTTCGAGAAGATGGCCGAAGCGCAGCGTGCGGTACTCCTGGAACGCCTTCTGGCTGCCCAGGGCGAGGGGTAACCGGTCCACCGGGTGTGGGAGGTGGGGTGCTAACGCCGTTAGCACCCCACCCCGCACCCTTCTGAGTCGGGTCGGAGAGGATGGCGGCCATGACAGACACATCCCATTCCGATCCCGCGGCCCCGGCTGATCGCCAGGCGACCGAGCACATCCTCGGTCGTTCCCTGAACCAGACCTGGCCGGCGGGTGCCTTGCCACCGGGTACTCGGGTCACCGTCGTTCCTGACATGAACGGGAACGGCGGTTGGCAGGTCGAATTCCCCGGAACGATCGATGCCATGGGCGCACCCGAGCCGAACGAACATGCCCAGGCGCTCACCGACGAGCTGAAGTACTGGGTGGCCTTCGACGAGCCGCAGTACGACACCGCGGGGGAGGGGCCCTACCGCAAGGCCCAGATCTGGGGTCGATACCTGAAGCCCGCGGGGGAGAGCTGAGGGGGTACCGGATCAGCCCTGGACCGCCGGTCCTCTCCCAGCCGGTCCTCTCCCAGCCGGTCTTCTCCCCGCCGGTCCTCTCCCCGCCGGTCCTCTCCCCACCGGTCCTCTCCCCACCGGTCAGGGCGTCGGAGAGGCTCCCGTGAGTGACATCCAGTCTCGGACCGTCTCCTGGTGCGAGCCGTTCGCTGTGCTCGCGGCCACTGCCTCGGCCTGCTCGATGGAGCATGGCACTGCTCACCGGGCCGACAAGAACGCGCGGGGCCAACCACAGCAGTGAGTCACACACGCGCTCGGCGAGGGCCATCCGTAGCTCCGGAGCCGACTGAGGGCGGGTGAAAACGGCTGTGCGGCCTGCTGAAGCCCTCTCAGTCGGGGGTTGATCGCATCGCACCGGCAGTGTCGGGATCGGCGCCCTGAGGGCCCTTCTCGTGCGTCGCCTATTCCCGTTATGCGGGGAATCTCCTCTTTGTGGACTGGCGTGACCGAGTGCGGATTCATCCGTGCCTCTGATGAAGTCGCGCCAACACGGATCGAGTTGGCCGAGCAGGCCGGCAAACTGCGACAACGGCGATGCGCAGGCGCCGGCGCAGGCACGGCGTGGCCGACAGCCCGTTCCCTGGATCGGGCTGTCCTTGGCCCGAGAAATCCCACACCGCCGGAACGGCTACCGTACCTACCCCGTCTAGCTGGTGACGCTCTATCCGCTCCCGTGAGGTTCTCTCTGCATGCCTGTGATCGATTCTCGTTTCAGCGTCCTGTCGGAGGACTTCGCCAACGACCCCTACCGGTTCTTTGCCGGGTTGAGGGAGCACGCGCCGGTTCACCACGAACCGGCGATCGACAGCTACTTCGTCTCCCGGTACCAGGACGTGAAGCGGGTGCTGACCGAACACGAGCTGTTCAGCACCGAGATGCTGACGGTGCGTGCCGAACCGGTCATGCGGGGGCGGGTGTTGGCCCAGATGACCGGTGCCGAACACACCGCCAAGCGAAAGATCGTCGTCCGTGCCTTCACCGGGCCGGCACTGCGGGATCAGATACGCGCCATACGTGCCAACGCCGCCGAGCTCATCGAGCCGTTCCTCTCCCGGGGGCGGCTGGACCTGGTCAACGACTTCGGCAAGCCCTTCGGAGTCCATGTGACGCTCGACGTCCTCGGCCTGGACAAGGAGGACTGGCAGCAGATCGCCGTCTGGCACGGCGGGGTCGCCGAGTTCATCACCAGCGTCGTTCTCACCCCCGAACGCCGCCGGCACTGCCTGGACTGCGCCGAGCAGTTGGAGGCCTACCTCGTCCCCGTCATCGAACAGCGGCGCCGCCACCCCGGCCACGACCTCATATCGAGGCTGTGCACCGCCGAGTTCGACGGCATCGCGATGAGCAACCGCGATGTCACCGCGCTGATCATCAATGTCCTGGTCGCGGCCACCGAGCCCGCCGACAAGACCCTCGCCCTGCTGTTCAAGCACCTGGTCGACCACCCCGAACAGATGGCGCAGGTCCGCCGGGACCCGGATCTCCTGACCGCCGCTATCGCCGAGACCCTGCGCTACACCCCACCGGTCCAACTCATCCCGCGCCAGGCCGAGAAGGACATGACGGTCGCCGGCACCACCATTCCGGCAGGAGCGGTCGTCTTCTGCATGATCGGCGCGGCCAACCGTGACCCGGACGCTTTCAACGCCCCGGACACCTTCGACATCCACCGCCCGGACCTCGGCACCGCCCGCTCCTTCACCGCGGCCTCCCAGCACCTGGCCTTCGGTACCGGGCTCCACCAGTGCGTCGGCGCGGCCTTCGCCCGCGCCGAGATCGAAACCGTCGCCGCGATGCTCCTGCCGCTGCTCGACCGAGTCCGCCACGCTCCCGGCTCCCGCTACCGGGAAACCGGCCTGTACACGCGAGGTCCCGCCGCCCTGCCCTTGGAGTTCACGCCCTTCACGGGCGGCGTGGGCCGCGCCTGACCCCGTACGTCCCGCTCCGGACCCACGATCCCCGGCCCGACGCGTGCGACGCGTGCGACGCGGTCGGGTGACGGGCGATCGGGTGGACGGGGGTGGACGGGTGGACGGGTGCGGACAGGACTGGACAGTCGTCGCCTTCGCCGAGCATGGATTGTGGACACCGCCCGCCCCGAGGCTGTGCGTCATGAACCTTGTACGTACGAAGGACAACCCGGCCGCCGCCCGGCCCCGCCAGGGGAGCGCCCTCGCGGCGCTGGCCGCGGCCCAGTTCACCGTGATGCTGGCCACCTCGATCGTGAACGTCGCGCTGCCGCAGATCCGCGCCGGAGTCGGCCTGTCGGACGGCGGTACCACGTGGGTGGTCAACGCCTACGGCCTGGCGTTCGGGGCGCTGCTCCTGGCGGGCGGCCGGGCGGCCGACCTGCTCGGCCGGCGCCGGGTGATGATCGCCGGTCTCGCGGTGTTCGCGGGAGCCTCACTTGCGGCGGGACTGGCGGCCTCCCCGGGCGTGCTGATCGCCGCCCGCGCCGTGCAGGGACTCGGAGCCGCCTCCATCGCTCCCGCCGCGCTCGCCCTGACGATGGGCCTGTTCCCCGCCGGCCCCGGCCGGGGCCGCGCGTTGGGCGTGTGGGGCGCGGTCTCCGGCGCCGGGGGAGCGGCCGGCGTCCTGCTGGGCGGCGTACTCACACAGGCCTGGGGCTGGCCCTGGGTCTTCCACATCGTCGCCCTCGGGGCGGTACTGGTCCTCATCACCGTCGTGATGTTCGTGCCCCGGGCCGGCGGCCGTGAGGCAGGGCGGTTCGATCTGCTGGGTACCGCGACCGTCACCCTCGCCCTGACCTGCCTGGTCTGGGCGTTGACCAGTGCACGTGGGGCCGGCTGGACGAACGGCGGGGTGCTCGGGGCTCTCGTCGGCGCCGTCACGCTGTTCGCGGCCTTCGCCGTCATCGAGCGTCGCCGCCCCGACGCCCTGATACCGCCGCGGCTGTTCTCCACCGGCCGTGTCGCCGCGGGCAACCTGCTGATGACGCTCCTCGGCTCCGTGTGGATCGCGCTGTTCTTCTTCCTGCCCCTCTACCAGCAACAGGTCCTCGGAATGAGCCCGCTGGCCACCGGAGCCGGTCAACTCCCCCTCGCCGTGGCCAACATACTCGGCGCTGTCGCCGCTCCCCGCGTCTCCCGGCGCATCGGCGCCACCGCGACCGTCACCGCGGCCCTGCTCACCGAGGCCGCGGGGCTGCTGTGGTTGTCACGGATCAGCGTCGACGGGAACTTCCTCGGCGACGTCCTGGGGCCGAGTGTCCTGGTCGGTGTCGGCCTGAGCATCGCCTTCGTACAACTCACCACGCTCGCCGTGGACGGCGTTCCGGGGCAGGACGCGGGGCTGGCAGGCGGACTGGTGAACACCACCCGCCAGGTCGGTGGCGCGATCGGCCTCGCGGCCCTCGCCACCCTCGCCGGATCCGTCACGGCCCACGAGGCCACCCACCAGTCCCACTTGGAGGCCCTCACCGCCGGCTACCGGGCCGCGTTCGCGGTGTCCGCCGCGATCCTCGCGGTCACCGCCCTCCTCGCCGTGTGCCTCACATGCCCGAGCCGCCGCGCTCGCGCGGCACTCCCGCCCGAGACGCCCGAAGCCACCACACCGCCCCAACAGAGCGATGCGACCGGCCGGGTGACCCAACCGGCCGACCGACCGGTGACCGACCGAGCGACCGACCTGGTGACCGACCGGTGACCGACTTGGTGACCGGCCGCGTGACCGACCTGGTGTCCGGCCTGGTGACCAAGCACGCGACCGACCAGCCGACCGCCGTCAACCACCCTTGAGGGGAACCCCGTCATGTCCGGCCACGCAACCACATCGCCGCCCGCTGCTCCCGTCCATCCGACCCGTCTTCCGTACGAGCACGAGGTCGACAATCGCGCGGCCTACCTCAGTTTCGGACTCGCCTACGTACTCGGGCATGGCGCCGCCGCGGCCTCGCAGGGAGACACCCCACTGCTCGATCTCCCCGGCTGGCTGCCCATGACCCTGCTCGGATGCGGGCTCGCGACGGGCATCGTCCAAGCGACCGTCGCCGCGCTGCGGGCCCAGCGGGGGGCCACCGGGCCAGACCTCCTCGCCGGCAGACTGCTCGGCGCCGCCTGGATCGTCGCGTTCACCGCCCTGTTCCTCGCCATCACCGGACTCACATCCGTCCTCGACCAGCCCGAACTCCAGTCCGTCCTCTGGCCCGCCGGTTCCGGGCTCATCGTCGGCCTGCTCTACCTCGCCGAAGGCGCCGTACGCCGCAACGTGCTCCACTACGTCCTCGGTGTCTGGCTCGCCCTGACCTCCACCGCAGCGCTCTCGCTCGACACCCACGGCTTCTACTGGGTCCTCGCCCTCGCAGGCGGCGGTGCCTACGCCCTTGCCACGGCCCTTGAACACCGCCGCCTGCGGCCTCGCGCAGGGCCCTCGCGGAACTGACGGGCCCGCCACGGGTTCGTACGCGGGGGAGCGCGGCGCACTGCCCACCCTCGGGATGGTCATCACTCACGGCCGCGAACCGTGGCGGGGATCAGAGCCCTGCGCCACGGGGCCGGCCGCGTTCGAGACCTCGATTCCCGGCCTTGTTCGCGGCCTTGGTTCCCGGCCCTGGACGTGCCGACGCCCTCGGAAGCGGGTGGGCTTCCGAGGGCGGGCGGTTCAGTGGGGGGTGTGCGGTCTGCCGGGTGCCGGGTGTGCGGTGTGACGGTTCAGTTCTGGTTGGCCGTGCGGCGGCGCAGGGCGACGAATCCGGCCCCGGCGGCGCCGAGGGCCAGGGTGCTCGCGCCACCCGCGATGAGGGCGGTGGCGTTGCCGGGGCCGTCCTGTGCGATCTCGGCGCCGGCCGCGACGCCGCCCTTGGGCAGTACCGAGGTCTGCGCGACGTTGTGGGTGGAGACCGCGGGAGTGGACGTGGTCGCGGAGGCCGGCTTGGCCGCAGGGGTGGGCTTCGCGGAGGTGGTCGGCTTCGCGGCGGACTTGGCGGCGCAGTCCTTCGGGGGCTTGGGGAAGGAGACGCCCTCCCACGGGATCTGGCCACCGACGACGCGCATCTGGAACTGCGGCGTCTTCGGGTCGTCGCTGTCCTTGATGCGGGCGCCCCCGGCGAGACCGGTGCGGTTGGTGGTGGTGAGCGTGGTCAGCGTCCGGGCCGTCTTGCCGTCGATGAGCTGCGCGACCGGACCCGAGGTGCCGTTGGAGAGACGCAGGCTGACGCCGTCGAACGGGGTGCCCATGCTCCAGGAGACGGTGCAGCCCTCGCGGGTCTCGGTGCCGCCGGCGTCGAAGCCGTGGCCGGTGGCGGGGTTCTTCCACGAGCGGACCTGGCCGGAGTCGTCGAGGGTGACCCACATGCCGCGGACCTGCTGGCCGTCCTGAGTCTGGTTGCTCGGACCGCCGACGTGGAAGCTCGCGATCGGCATGCCGGAGGCGGTGTGGACGTCCAGGTAGTACCAGCCCTTGCCCTTCTTCCACAGGTCACCCTTGATGCCGTCGGCCAGCACGGGGTGGCCGACGAGTTCCCCGGCCGTCGCCGCTGTCGCCGTCGCCGTCGCCGTGTCCGCCGAGGCGGCGGCCTTGGGGGCGCCCGCGGTCTTCGAGGCGTCAGCGGTCTTCGAGGTGTCAGCGGCCTTGGGGGCGCCCGCGGTCTTCGAGGCGTCAGTGGCCTTGGGGGAGTCAGCGGCCTTGGGGGAGTCAGCGGCGAAGGCGGCGGTGCTGGGCGCGAGGAGGGCTCCCGCGAGTGCGGCGGTGGCGACCGCTGCGCGCAGGACGGTGCGGCGGCGGGAGCGGGTGTAGGTCGACATGAACGACTCCGTGACAAGGGGCGGCCGAGTGGCCGAAAGCGGAAGAAGGAGAGGTTGCATGCCGCCTCCTCTGTCAGGTGTGAACTGTTGAGGCTGGGCGGGGCTGCAAGAAGAAATCTATGGATCATGTGTGCGAGAAGCGTCCGCTGCATGTCACCGGACCGTCACAGGACTTACCTCCCACCGCCGAACCTTCCCCGACCACGATCCCGATCGTCGAGACGAATCGCCCTTTGCGCAGGTCGGAGCCAGTGTCCCCTGCGGGGACCCTCGGAGGGACGCCGGTCGGGGGAGCTAGGAGATACGGGCGCTACGTGAGAGCCAGGGAGTGAGCGCGGCAATCGCGACCAGTTCCTTGTACGTCTCGTCGCCGGGCAAGGGCACGATGAGCCACTGGCCCGGCGGGAACAACCGGCCCTTGGTGTGGGCCAGTCCGCTGTAGACGGACCGGAGGAACGCCGGAACGGAGTCGCGCGGTACATCGTGGAACTCGACGTTGTCCACGGTGATCTTCGCATCGTCCTCGGGGAAGACCCGGACGCTTACGGTCGGGACGCCGGACAGTTCGACGAAGGCCTCGTGCGGCAGCGAGCCGTCGGGGTCGACGATGGTGAAGACGCCGGCAGATGCGCGGCACGATGTCTGGTCGGCGCCGATGTCATGGGTGACGGTCATCTCCAGGCCGTGGTCGGCCGCGATCTTGCGTATCGCGGTGACAGTCGCCCCGGTGGTGGGCAGGTGGGGGTGGGTCATGATCGCGATTCTTCCTCATTCGGGGTGCCACGAGTCCGGATGGGCGGGCGCGCCGGTCTTCGGTGTCCAACGGACACGTCGTCGCGCTTCGTCATCGTCCGGCAGCCGCCGCTGTCTACCTTCTACCGCGGCCGGCCCGCCACGCACTCGAACGTGTCCCCGGTCCCGTCGGCCCCACCGCCTCCCGCTCCGAAGATTCCGCCGGCTTGATCACGCCCGTGCGCTTGTCGCACCGGCTTACGATCGCCGAAATCTGGAGGGGGAGTTATGAGACTGGCATGGCTGGCATGGTTGATCGACGAGTGGGATGAGCTCGGGTACAGCAACGGCGCGTTGCGGGGCGCGATCGGTACGGTCGCGGTCCTGCTCTCTGCGGCGATTGCCGCCCTCGCGCTGCACCGCTTCCGTGCTGCCGCGCTGACGGTGGCCGGGGTGGTCGCCGTCGCAGGAGTCGGCTGGCTGTCAACCCACTGAGATCCGTTGACACCCATGTGAGTCCCTCGCGCGTTTCCGGACTACCGGGCGCCCTTCGCCGTGACGAGGGTGAGCGCGGCAGCCACGGTGTCGTGGAGCGTCTCGGCCACGGGTACGCCGTGGCGGCGGGCGACGTGCACGAGGTAGCGGTTTCGTTCGGGGTTGGGGCAGTCGGGCGGGCATCCGAGGACGGCCCGGCCGGTGGCGACGTCGAGACCGAACTCGACGTTGGTGGTGAACCCGGGAAGTGATACGAGGTCGCGGGGGATCCAGAAGAGGATCGCGTCGGCGTGGCGGCGTGCGTCGGTCTCCCAGTCGACCTGGTCGTCGTAGTGGGCGGCCTGAACCCCGCCTCGGGGTTCGGGGTTCAGGACGGTCAGCGGTTGTCTGCCGGTCCACTGGGTGGTGAGTTCGCCTATCGCGTCGGGGCGCCAGGAGGGGACGGGCCCGTCGGCGCGCGGGGTGGGCCCGGCGAGGAAGACGCTGGGCCCGGTGGAGGGGAGCGGTTCGCGGGCGTAGACGAGGTTCGGGCGCACGGTCATCGGGTTCCTTCGGTGTGCTGCGGGGTCCGGGGGAGTGGAGCGGCGATCGGTCGTCGCCGGCGCCGGGTACACCTCGGACGGACGTGGAGGTCAAAGACGATCGGCGTGGCCTGGCCCTCTTTCGACGCGACGATGTTCGCGGCCGGGCACTCGGCCATAGGCCCGGCAGGGCGTCGCATCGCGGTTGTGGTCACCTCCGGATCCTCTCCCGTGTCCTGGACGTGTATGCGAGGCAGGACCAGGACGTACTCGGGGTGAACCCCGCCCGAGCACGGGCGGATCGCGACGGCGCCGTCTCACGCGCGGCCCACGGCGGCCGGAGTGCCACCGGCGGCGATGGCACAGAAGGCGCGGGCAGCGGCGGGCAACGGCAGGAAGTGGCAGGCAATGCCGGGCAACGGCGGGCAGTGGTACGGCACGGGGAGCAGCCACGGGCGTACAGGCAGGCACGGGCGCACGGGCGCACGGGCGCACGGGCAGCCACGGTCACGGACGGCTCGAAGATCGCTTGACTCCTTCCGTCCCCGCCAAGCCCTCACCGTCCCCCGTCGAGTCCTCGCCGTCCCTTCAACTGCCTTCAAGATTGCCCTCGTTGCCGCTTCGGGCAGGCGGGGCGCGGGCCTATCCTGGCGCGAAGGATCACCGACACCGAGGACCGCGATGAGCATGCGCAAGATCCGGGGCGAGCAGCAGGCGTCGAAGTCCACCCCGGTGTCACGGCAGCCGTCTCCCCGACCCGAGCAGCGGCTGCTGACCCTCCAGCGCACAGCGGGCAACGCCGCCGTGATTCAGGCACTGCGGCTCTCCGGGTACCTCCCCGGCACCGAGGGGTCCGAGGAGACCGCGAAGCCGGACGCGGGCGCGGAGATCAAGAGCGTGACGTCCCGGGGCGGCACACCGCTGGATCCGATGAAGCGCGCGAAGGCCGAGACGGTCTTCAAGGAGGACTTCTCCGACGTGCGGCTGCACACGGACGCGGTGGCCCAGCGGTCCGCGGCGAACGTGGACGCCCACGCCTACACGGTGGGCAACAACATCGTCTCCGGGACCGGCAGCATCGACGACCGGACCCTGTTCCACGAGCTGACCCACGTCTCCCAGCAACGCAAGGGCTCGGTCGCGGGCACCGACCGCGGCGACGGTGTGCGGGTGTCGGATCCCGGCGACCCCTTCGAGCGGGCGGCGAGCGCCAACGAGCGGCTGGCCGACGCACCGGCGCCCGCGCGGCACCACGCCGGGGACGGGCCCGGCCACGCGCACGGCCCGTCGGTACAGCGCAGCGTCGCGCGGCCGGAGGCCGTACAACGCACGATGTCGGACAGCGACGTGCAGGAAGGGGGCACGGAGCAGGCGCGCCGCAGGGTGCTGGTGGTCTGCGACGAGAGCGGGCTCGGTCTCGGCGGCGTCCCGGTCTTCAACATGGAACTGGTCAAGGGCCTCAAACACGACCACGACGTCACTCTCCTCACCGTCAACGCCCGCGCGGACTACGACCACGAGAAGACGACCGCCCTGCACAACGACGCCCACATCGTCAACGCCGCGGAGCGCGGTGCGGACGGGGAGGGCCGGGACCGCCTCGACGCCCTCGCCGGCGGCTCGCCGGGCCAACACGACCTGCCGAGCGACCAGGAGGCCTTCGACATCGTCATCGGGCACTCCCGCTTCTCCGGACCCGCCGCGCAGAAGATCCGTGACGCCTGGTACCCCGGCGCACGCCTGGTGCACTTCCTGCACACCAGCCCGGTACGGCTGGACAAGATCAAGGGGGCACCGAAGAAGGGCGTCGAGAAGGGGATCAAAGAGCGCAACGCGATGCGGAAGGCCGACCTGGTCGCCGGTGTGGGATCGCTGCTCGCCAGGGAGGCCGAACGGCTCTCGGACGGCGTACTGCGCGTCCCCGCGCTGCACGACTTCGTCCCGGGTACCGAGGTCGGCACACCGGTCGAGCCGTCCCTGACCAACCAGGCCAAGTACCTGCTGCACCTGCCGCGGAAGCTCAAGGTGCTGCTGCCCGGGCGGGCCGAGGACCAGATCAAGGGTGTGGAGGCAGCCGTCCAGGCGATCGGCATCCTGCGTCGGCCGAAGAATCAGGGCGGCCGCGGACTCGATGTCCGGATGACGATCCGCGGCACTCCGGACCCGCAGAAGCACCCCGAGAAGTTCGCCCTGTGGAAGTCGATCGTCGACACCCACGGCGCGGGCGGGGTCATCATGCGCCCCTTCAGCGAGAACCAGGCGGAACTGGAACACGACCGGGAGACCACGCACGCGGTGATCATGCCGTCGTTGCACGAGGGATTCGGACTGGTCGCCACCGAGGGAGCGGGACGCAGCCTGCCCGTCCTGGTCAACGGAGAGAGCGGTGCGGCTCAGTTCCTGTCACAGGTGACGAGCGGTTCCTTCATGGGCGTCGTCAACGCCCCCGTCCACATCGATTCCGCCGGCGGCAAGGAAGTCGCCGGCGGGGCCGACTCGCGCGCGCAGGCGTGGGCCGCGGCCATCGAGGGCCTGCGGAGCAATCTGCCGGGCGCGCGAAGCGACGCCACGCGACTGTACGAGCTGCTCAAGGGCTACTCCTGGCGGCACGCCGCCCAGGCACTGGTGACGGCCACCATGGCGACCGCACCGCCCGCTCGGGACCAGGCGCGTCCCGAGGCGGAACCCCACCGGGGCGCGGTCACCCGGCAGGGCGTGGACGGCTCCGTGGAGGAGGTCAAGGACGAGCGGGGGAACTGGGCGCCGCACGCCTACTGGGACGGTTCCACTTCGCAACCGGACGGACTCTGGGACGAGGAGGAGCAGGTCGCCCACCTGAAGAAGCTGGTCTTCGCCATGAGGCCCGACCCCAGGAGAAGCAACTCCGCCGAGGTCCTGGCCTCCGGCCGGCACACCGACATCGAAGGCAATGAGAGGCCGCGGCCCAAGGACGGGCTGTGGCAGAAGGAGGACTGACGGCGCTGCTCAGCCACCGCGGGACGCAGGTGGCCGGTCCGGCGGATCATGCTCGGGGAGGCACGAGTAGGCTGACCGAATGTCTTCCGTACTGGTTATCGGCTATGACCCTGCGGCAATACCCGGCGTCGACGCGGAGGGCCTTCGTGCGGCCCTGGACGAGGAACTGGCCCGGTTCGCAGAGCACGACATCGAAGCGGCCATGACACTGGTCGCGTTCGGCGAGTCGGCCGAGCCCACGCTCGTCGCGTCGCTGGTCGAGCGTGCCTGGGACGTGGTGGTCGTCGGTGCCGGAATCCGCAAGACGGAGCAGCTGCTCCCGTTCTTCGAGCAGATCGTGAACCTGATCCACCGCCATGCGCCCCAAGCCGCCATCGCGTTCAACACCCATGGCGGGGACAGCGTCGAGGCGGCACAACGCCGGCTGTAGGTTTCGTCAGGGCGGATCACATGCGGCGTCGGGTACAGCCCGGCTGCGAGCACGGACGGGCCGCGGGCCGCTGTGTGATGCGGGATCGGGATCGGGATCGGGGCCACGGCAGCGCCGCCACCCGCGCGCGCGGCCTTCCGCCCGAAGAGGAGGCCCGAGCTGCCGAGTGAATACTCGCCTCAGGCCTCCGAGGCGGAGGCCGATCCGGGGCGGCTCCAGGGTCGCGGACATCCGTCGTTAGGATCATGACGAGTGTCGGCCGGGGAGCCGGGCGCCGCGAACACGGCGGTTGGGGGCAGGGCGTGCATCCCTTGTCCACCGTCCGCCGCGTCGGCGCAACCTGTGGACGAGAGCAGCGAGGGAACATGAGAGACCGCCGGTACGGATCGCTGATAGGTGCCGCTGCCGCGGTGACCTTCCTGGCCGGGTGTCAGAGCGCAAGCGCGCCGGCGCTGAGTCTGGGCGGCCTGACCAAGACCGCCGACGCCATCCCCCGCGAGGGCCAGGCGAGTTGCCCCCTCTCGTACGACATCGCCAAGGCGGCGAAGGCCGCAGGCGCCGACGGGGAGTCCGCGCCCGGCTCCGTGAAGGAGCCCGGGGCGGCGGTCGCCACCGCTGAAGGGGGCAAGCGGGCCGAGGCGGGCACGCCGCTGGCGCAGAACCCCGGCGCCCTCGTGAGCTGCGTCTTTCACATCGGTCGGGAGGAGGTGGTCGTGCACACCGCGGCGACCCGCCACTCACAGGCGGTGGCGCCACTCGCCGCGATCGTCGCCCAGCTGGCCGGATCCTCCACGGACGACTTGATCGCCTACGTCAACCGGATGGCCGAGGCCAAGATCGGCGAACCCGTCGTGACCAAGAGCGGCAACGTCGCCGCCGTCCGACTGAAACTGGACGGAGAGGGCGACGCGGTCATGGTGGTCGGGGCCGGAGAGGCCGGGCGTTCATCGCTGGGCCAAGAACGGATCACGGCCCTGGCCACCTCACTCGCGGACCAGGTCGCCTAGGGCTTGCATCGAACGCGCCGGTCACAGGCACTCGTTGACGGCCGCCACGGACTCCCATACCCGCCACTCGGACCAGCCTTGCGCATCCGACCGGATCTCCATCGACCACCGCTCGCGGCCACTGCCGGTCGGGGCCCTCGTGGCCGCCGTCGGCCCAGGCCTTCGTTCCGCCCGGATGAGCCCGTCGATTCCCCAACTGGACCGCGTACGTTGCCCAACGCCCAACGCCCAACACAACGCAACGCAACGCCCGACGCTCCGCGCGTCCACGACGGTCCTAGAGCAGCCCATGGCGCATGGCCGTCGTCACCGCCGCCGTACGGTCGGTCACCTCCAACTTGCCGAAGATCCGCAGCAGATGGGTCTTGACCGTGGACTCCGCCACGAAGAGCCCGCGTCCGATCTGCGCGTTCGTCGCCCCCTCCGCGACCAGGCGCAGCACCGCCACCTCGCGCTCCGACAGCCGCGGCCGCTCCGGGCGGGCGCGCAGCCGGTCGACCAGCCGGCCCGCCACGGAAGGGGCCAGCACCGTCTCACCCCGGACGGCCGCCCGGACCGCCTCCGCCAGTTCAGCGCGGGCCATGTCCTTGAGCAGGTAGCCAGCGGCGCCCGCCTCCACCGCCCGCAGGATGTCCCCGTCGTTCTCGTACGTGGTCAGCACCACCACCCGGACCGGCAACCCGGCCGCCGTGATGCGGGCGATGGATTCGACGCCGTCACCGCCCGGCATCCGCAGGTCCATCAGGATCAGGTCGAGTTCCGGGAGGAGCCGGGTTGCCAGCGCCTCCGCCTGCGGGCCGTTCGCGGCCTCGCCGACCACCTTCAGGTCCGGCTCTGCGGCGAGCATGCCGCGCAGGCCCTCCCGCACCACCGGGTGGTCGTCGGCCAGCAGGATGCGGATCATGTCGTACGGCTCCTCAGGGGATCGGGAGGGTGACGGTGACGGTGGTGCCCCCGGGCCGCGCGCTGTCGACCGAGGCGGTACCACCGGCCTCCGCGGCGCGGGCGGCCAGGCCTCGCAGACCGTAGCCGGGGGAAGGGGCCGAGGGATCGAAACCGCGGCCCGTGTCCCGGACCGACACCGTCAGGGTGGACGGAGCGTAGACGAGGGACAGGACGGCCGAGGCGCCCGGTCCGGCGTGCTTCGCGCAGTTCGTCAGGGACTCCTGGCAGGTGCGCAGGGCCACCACCTCCAGCGCCGCCGGCAGCGGCCGGACCTCCCCGGTCACCGTGACGGCGGCCGGCGGGTCGTGCCGGGCGGCGAGACGGCGCACCGCGTCGGGCAGGGAGCCCGAGTCGAGGTCGGCCGGGGCGCCGCCGGAGACGAGAGCCCGAGCCTCGGCCAGGTTCTGCCGGGCCGTCACCTCCATGAGGTCCAGGTGGCGGTGAGCCTCGGCCGGATCGGTGTCCATTTCCGACCGCACGGCCTGCACCAGCATCAGCAGGCTGGTGAAGCCCTGGGCCAGGGTGTCGTGGATCTCGCGGGACATGCGCTCCCGCTCGGAGGCGGCGCCGTGCTCGGCGGAGAGCCTGGCCACCTCCTCCCGGCTGGCGTCGAGTTCGGCGATCAGACCGGCACGACCGATGCTCTGCTCGATGATCCGGAGGATCCAGGCGCCGAAGAACGAGGAGAAGGTGAACGTGGCCAGGGCGGCGACGGAGTTGAGGAAGAGGACGTACGCCTCGGGCCGCCACAGCAGCCCCCACCCTGCGACCGGCAGCAGGGTCAGTGCCGCCATGGACAGGATCGCCCGGCGCAGCTGCGCCAGCATGAAGAAATGCGGGGCGAGCGCGAAGGTGATCAGACGGGTCTCGCCGACCAGGCACGCGGCCGGCAGGAACAGCACCAGTGCCGTGTTCAGGTAGCGGGCCGACGACGCCGGCAGCGTCCCCGGCTCCAGCATGAGCAGCGGCCGCCCGGCCCACAGGTACCAGGGGACCATCAGGGCGAGCAGGACGAAGGCGGGGACCCTGTAGGGCAACGAGGGGTACTCGGCGCCGAGGACGAAGACGGCGGTCGCCAGCCACACGACCCCGAAGTACGCGTCCCACGGCAGGAACGCGCGGTCCCAGACGTGGACGTCGCGCGCTCCGGTCGCCGTGGTGAATCCCCTCAGCCGTCCCGTCGGCTCTTCCACTTGAAGGTCAGCAGGCACAGGACCAATCCTCCGACGACCCAGGCCCCGAGCACCAGGGCGGTCTTTCCGTACTCCCATCCGCCGGCCTGTTCCAGGACGGCGGCCGATTCGGGCAGGAACACCCCGCGCAGACCCTGGCACATCCACTTCAGGGGGAACAGCGCGCCGACGTTCAGCAGCCAGCCGGGGATCTGGTTGACCGGGATGAAGACCCCGGAGATGAACTGAAGGACGAGGAACGGCAACACGACCACCGAACTCGCGCTCTTCCCGGACTTCGGCAGGCTGCTGACGGCGATGCCCAGGAGGGCGCAACCGGCCAGGCCCAGCGCGAAGATCCAGCCGAAGGTGAGCCACTTGGCGAGGGAGGACGGCAGATCGAGGCCGAAGAGGGTGGAGCCGACGAGGAGCAGGATCGCGGTCTCGGCGAGCCCGGTGGCGAGCACCATCCAGATCTTGCCCAGGAAGTACGCGGCCGGCGGCATCGGGGTCCCGCGCAGCCGCCGCAACACCTTCTCGTCCCGTTCGACGGCGATCGAGATGCCGAGGGACTGGAAGCTGGTGGACATGATGCCGGCGGCGACCATGCCCGCGGCGTAGAGCTGGGAGGCGGTGATCCCGGTTCCCTCCACCGTGTCGCTGAAGATCGAGGCGAAGAGGGCGAGGAAGACGATGGGGAAGGCGAAGGTGAAGATCATCGCGTCGCGCTGTCGGACGAACTGCTTGATCTCCAGGGCGCCGCGGCTCAGCCCCAGGGTCCAGGCGCCCGGCAGGGCCTTCGCCGTCCGAGCGGTCGCGGCGGAGGCGGCGGAGGCGGTGGCAGTGGTGTCGGTGCTCATCGGGCTTCCTCCGGCTGGGGCCTGGTCGGGGCGGCGGATCGGGAGGCGGGCTCGGCGCCGGCCCCGCAGTCGGGCTCGGTGTGGGCCCCTGTGTCGGCCTCGGCGGCGGCCTCGGCGGCGGGCTCGGTGAGCTGCCCGGTGAGGCGCAGGTAGACGTCCTCCAGCGTGGGGCGGATGACCGTCAAGTCCGGTACCTCGCCGCCGAAGTGGGCCGCCAGCTCCGCTACGGCCCCGGTCGGGTTCTCGGTCCGCAGGCTGTGCGGGGAGCCGTCGACCCCCGTCCAGCCGACGGTGGCGCCGGTACCGAAGCGGGCACGCAGTCCCGCCGGGTCACCCTCGGCGACGACCTTGCCCCGCGCGATCACCGCGAGCCGGTCGGCGAGGGCCTCGGCCTCCTCCAGGTAGTGCGTGGTGAGCACGATGGTGGTACCCGCCCCGGCCAACAGCCGGATCAGCTCCCAGAACTGGCGTCGGGCCGCCGGGTCGAAACCGGTCGTGGGCTCGTCCAGGAGCAGCAGTTCCGGATCGCCGATGACGCCGAGCGCCACGTCGAGCCGCCGCCGCTGGCCACCGGAGAGGCCCTTCACGCGCTGGTCGCGCTTGTGCTCCAGGCCGACGAGGGCGATGACCTCCGCCGGGTCGCGGGGCGCCGGGTAGTAGCGGGCGAAGTGCTCCACCGTCTCGCGCACGGTCAGTTCGGCGGGCGCCGACTCGTCCTGCCAGACGATGCCGACGCGCGAGCGCCAGGCGCGGTCCCCGGTCGACGGGTCCGCGCCGAGCACGGACACCTCGCCGCCGTCCCGCTCCCGGTGGCCCTGAAGGATCTCCACCGTCGTGCTCTTGCCCGCTCCGTTGGGCCCGAGGAGGCCGAAGACCTCTCCCCGGCGGATCGTCAGGTCCAGTCCGTCGACCGCGGTGACCTCGCCGTACTGCTTGCGAAGCCCCCGTACCTCCACCGCGTTCTGTGTCATGCCGTCCATGTTCGGCCGGAACCGCGTCCACCGGTCCCCCCGTGCGTAGGTTCTCGTGTCCATCGAACGGTGGACAGAGCCCCGTACGGAGCGCGCCCCGTACGGCACCGGCACAGGTGCCTGTCGACCTCGCGGGTACTGCCGCGCGGGCCGAGCGGCAGAAGTCGGTCGGCCACCTGACGGCGTCGGCGACCGGGTTGTCCGCCGCACGCGGGCCCGCCGCTCGGGTCGAGCCGCCCCTGCCCGGCCGACCCGAGCGAGCCGAGCGGCAACGAGCCCGGCCGCAGCCCCGTACATGGGCTGCGGCCGGGCTCGTTGCCGCTCGGGTTTCCTCCCTCAGGCCGTGGTGGGAGCCGCGGCCTCGGACTTGGTGCCAGTACCAGTACCAGTACCCGTGCCCGAGTCGGCGTCGGTACCGGTACCGGTACCGGTCACCGGCTCGGGGTGCGGGATGCGGTGCAGCCCCTTGAGGTCGTAGAGGCGGGTGACGGCGAAGCCGAAGGCCAGTGCGGCGACCAGGGCGACTCCCATGGAGGCCCACGCCCGGGTCAGGCCCGCGTCGGCCTGGGCCCCGTAGTAGAGCAGGGAGCGCAGGCCCTCGGTGATCTGGCGCAGCGGCTCGAACTCGGAGAGGGCGCGGAAGAACCCGGGCAGTGCCTGGACGGGCACCGTGGCGCCGGAGGAGGGGACGGCCATCGCGACGAACACGATGGTGGCCAGCAACATGCCGGGGGTGCCGAAGGCGGCGAACAGGGCCAGGCTGCCGACGCCGACGATCGCGATGGTGGCCACCGAGTAGAGCCACAGCAGGCCGAGATGGGAGGCGTCCATGTCGAGGATCCCGACGGTGGCCACCTCGACCAGGGTGCCCATGACGAGGGACAGCCCGAGCATGAGCGCGATGCCGATGGCCAGGGTGCGGACCCGGCTGGTGTGTTGGACGGGTTCGCGCTTGCGCACCGGGCCGAAGTCGGTGTGCAGGTAGCCGAGCGCGGTGTCGACCTGGGAGTTGACCACGTTGGCGCCGAGCATGCCGCAGACGACGAGCACCAGCGCGTAGTAGAAGGCGCTCAGGCCCATGGCGCTGCGGGAGCCGACGGGGTGGCCGTCGGCGACGTTCACGGTCACCGGGTCGGCCAGCTTGAGCTGGGCGGCCGTCGGGATCGGGGTCTTCTGGGATCCGACCTGCTTGAGGAGCTCCTGACCGAGCTGGGCGGAGGCGGCGTGGGCGGCCTTCTGCGCGGCCTGGGAGGACATGGAGGAGCCGATGCTGCCGGCGGCCTGGTTGGTCAGCACGGTCAGCGTCGGCGCGGTGGCCTTGCCCTGGCGTGCGGGTTGCGGGGCGGTGAGCCCGGTCACGGAGGCGGAGAAGTCCGCGGGTATGACGAGGGCGCCGAAGACCTTGCCCTTGCCCAGCCGCTTGTCGGCCTCCTCACGGCTGACGACCTGCCAGTCGATGCTGCGGTCGCCCTTGGCGGCCTTCTCGATCCCCGACACGACCTGCTCGCCCAGGTTGAGCCGGCGGCCGTTGACGTCGGCTCCGCTGTCGCTGTTGACCAGGGCCACGGGCAGATCGCGCAGATTGCCCCTGGGGTTCACGTTGCCGCCTACGTAGAGCAGGGCGAACAGCATCGAGACAACTGCGGCGATGAGGCCCGTTCCGATCCACAACTGGGGTCGGCGGAGCACGGAGGGAGGTGTGGGATGAGGCATCGATTCTCCGGTGCGGCGGCGTTCCTGAGTTGGATACTTATGGTATCCAGTACTGGATACTGGCAGTATCTTGTTGTGGTGTCCAATCGCCGCCGATGGCCACCGGACCGCGAGACCAGCAGGGAACCCGTATGAAGATCTCGGAGCTCAGCCGCCGCACCGGCGTGCCGGTCGCCAGCATCAAGTACTTCCTGCGGCAAGGGCTGTTGCCCGCGGGGCGGGCGACCGCCGCGACCCTCGCCGAATACGGGGAGGAGCACGCGCAGCGGCTCCGGCTGATCAAGGCACTGACCACGCTCGGCGGTCTCACCATCGCCGCCACCCGCGACGTGCTCGGGGCCGTCGACCAGGCCGAAAGCTCCGAGGGCGCCCTCGGAGCGATCAGCTACGCCCTCCCCGTGCCGGTGGCGGGTCGGCGCCCCGCGGGCGACGAGGGAAAAGCGGAGGAGGGGGAAGCCGATACGACCGTCGGCGCGGAGGTGGCCGAGCTGCTCGCGGCCCTGGACTGGCAGGCGCCCGACACGTCACCGCACGTGAAAGGGCTGACGGCGGCCCTGGAGGAACTGCGCCGGCTGGACGCGCAGTACGCCCCGGGCGAGCTCGCCGCCTACGCGAGGCTGGCCGAGTCGGTGGCCCGGTTGGACCTGGAGCGCGCAGCCGGCCTCGACGACCCGGTGGCCCTGGCGGAGCGGGCGGTCATCGTCTTCGCGATCTGCGCCCCGGTCTTCGAGCTGCTGCGCCGCCTCGCGCAGGAAGACCAGGTCCGACGCCGGGTGGCCGGCGACGGCGCCGATCCCTGACCCGTCCCCGCGGAGCCCTTGCGTACGTCCGGCGTCCGATACCGATGGTCAGGCTCGGGTACGTCCGGCGTCCGATACCGATGGTCAGGCCCCGGGTATGTTCGGCTCCCGGGACGCGCGGTCAGGCTCGGGTACGTCCGGCGTCCGATACCGACGGTTAGGCCCGGGTAGGTCCGGCAACCTGGACCCGCGGGTCAGGCCCCGCCCTTGGGTCGCTACCGGGGCCGGGCCTGGGGCCGGCCCCGGTAGCGGCCCCGACGCGTTCGCATGCGGCCCACCCGGAGCCGCGCCGCGCTCCGCGGGTTCCGCGACGCCGGCTCGGTGAATGCGGGGTGCGGGTCCACCCGCATCGGCGCTTCGGCGAGGCCGGCCCGCTGAGCGGAGCCGTCGCGCAGCCGGCCGTACCTCACGAGGAACACGACCAGCGCGACCAGCGCGACCAGCGCGAGCCGGGTAGCGGCGGCCGCGGTTCCCTCGACCGGCCCGTGGGGGTCGGTCCCGATCATGGCGACGGTCGTCGCCACGATCACCGTCAATCCGGCCACACCACGGCGGCGAACGGCGCGTCCGGCAGGCGCCGGCCGGTGCCGGGCAGCGGCTCGGCCTCTGCCGCGGTGAGGGACCGATTGCCGCGGTGGCTCACCTGCTCCTGGCGGATCCGCACGCCCTCCTGGCGGATCCGCACGCCGAGCAACCCGTACAGCAGCGCTGTGACGGGCAGTACGACGCAGGCCAGTCCGACGGGATCCACGCGCCGAGCGTAGGACGCCGCCCGGGGCGCGTAGACCCGATATCGGCTGGGCGGGCCGACCCGGCCGGCCGGCCCTGGGGAGCCCCGCACGGGTCTAGGCGCTGCGGCGACCATCGTCCCGCGGGAGTGACCGTGAGGATTCACCGCCCGCGCGCCGATGAGTACGGCCCCCGCCGCCGGTCTACCGTTCAGACCCATCGTCCCCGGAGGAGCGACCGATGACCGAAACGACGATTCTCGACCTCGGGGCTCAGGCCCGGATCCTCGCCGCACTCGCGGAGTGCGTCCCGGACGCCCGGCTCCCCGATCGGACTCCGTGCCCCGACTACACCGTCGGCGACCTGCTGGGCCACCTGCTGGGCCTCTCCGTCGCCTTCCGCGACGCGGCCCGCAAGGACCTGGGCCCGACGACGGACACGGCCCCCGACGCTTCCGCCCCCTCGCTGCCCGCCTCCTGGCGGGAGGACCTGCCCCGGGTCCTCGGCGAGCTTGCCGAAGCCTGGAAGGATCCGGCCGCCTGGACGGGCATGACCCGCGCGGGTGGCGTGGACCTGCCGGGCGACATCGCGGGCGCCGTGGCCGCCGACGAGCTCGTGGTGCACGGGTGGGACCTGGCACGGGCCACCGGCCAGGAGTACGTTCCCGACCCCGCCGCGCTGAGCGCCTCGTACGCCTTCCTCCTGGCGGCCGCCGGGGAGGACGACCGCGACGGGGGCATCTTCGGGCCCGTCGTGCCCGTACCGCACGACGCCCCGCTCCTGGACCGGTCAGTCGGGCTGAGCGGACGCGCTCCGGACTGGACGCCGCCGACGCCCCGCTGACGACGGGCACCGCCGGCAACGACGGGCACCGAGGGTTCGCGAGGGCCGACGGTCCACCGATTCACGAGCCCGCGCGACACGGAGCCGGACCGATGGACCCAGAGACCCAGAGACCCAGGGACCCGGAAACCGAGAAGCCGGGAACCGAGAAACCGGAAACCGAGAGGACCGAGGACGATGAAGTACATGATCCAGATGAACATGCCCGCCGCCCAGTGGGACACCATCATGTCGGCGTACTCCGAGGACGCCATGCGGGCCGTGATGGCCCACATGGACGCCCTCAACGACGAGATCACCTCCGCCGGTGAATGGGTGACGGCCGAAGGACTCGGCGGTCCCTCCCGCGTCAAGACGGTCCGGGCCGGTAGCGACGGACGGCCGCGGGTGACCGACGGACCGGCCGAGGCGGACCAGAACATCCTGGCCGGGTACTGGGTGGTCGACGTCCGGAGCGAGGAACGGGCCCTGGAGATCGCCGCGCGGGCATCCGCCTGCCCGGGCCCCGACGGCAAGCCCGGAGACGATCCCGTCGAAGTGCACGCGATTCCCGACGGCCCGCCCGAGGCCTGACCCGGGCCGGCCGTCGGAACGGGAACCCCTGACACCCCCGTACGTAACGGAACCGTTCAGTGCACCACCGATGGGCAAGAGGAGCACGCGAGGCAGCGTGATGGCGCTCAGCACGAGGCCGGCGCCGGCTCCGCCGTGCTCGCTCGCCGCCCAGCCGACGAGGGGGCGGCTGCTGCCTGCCCGGCGATCGGTTCGACCGCAGTGGGTGACGCCCCCTCATATGGCTTCAAGAGCAGCGGACTTCAAGCCATGTGATCACATCCGTTCAAATCAGGGCCAGTCACGCGACACTATGATCGGATCATGGGACCTCTGAAACCGAACCTCATCGAGCTCATAGTCGGCCTCATCAGCTTCTGCGTGGTACTCGCCGCCATGGCCAAGGTTCTGCCCAGGATCGAGAAGACCCTCGCGGAGCGTGAGGAGGCCACTGCGGGCACGCTCGAACAGGCCGAGGCGGTCCGGCTGGAGGCGCAGCGCATTCGCGCCGAGTACCAGGCAGAGTTGAGTGCCGCCCGTCACGAGGCCTCCCGGATCCGCCAGGCCGCCCACGAGGAAGGCGTCACCCTCCTTGCCGTCGTTCGCGCAGAGGGGCAGAAGGCGCGCGAGGAAATGGTCGTCGCCGCCATCGTCCAGTTGGAGGCCGACCGGGTGATTGCCGAGGCCGAGCTCCGCGAAGACGTCCTTGGGCTGGCCACCGAGCTGGCGGGGCGCGTCATCGGCGAACCCATCACCGACCTCGACCGTGACCGCGCCGTCGCCGACGATTTCTTCGCCGGGGAAGAAGCCGCTACGAAGAGTTGAGCTCGGCGCAGCGGCTCCCGCGCACGAAGGCTGATCGTCGATGCCTCCACCAGCTCTCAGCCCAACTGCCGTTCGCCTACCAGGTCCGGAACGAGCGATCAACTTGGGCACCGGCTCACGAACCACCGTCCGGGAGTCGTGCACGGCGTTCCACAACGGCGTGGACACTCCGGCGGTGTTCCCCTCCGGTCGAAGAGCAGTCTCCAGTAAGCGAGTTCGATCCGGGCCTTGAGTCCGTCTGCCGCCTGCTCTGCTTGGGCCGCCTGACCGCCTGACCGCCTCATCCGGGGCGGCGACTCTCCCACGATGTTTCTGCCAGGTCCCTCACAGCCGTTGGACCTCCAGCCGCCGACGCGTTGGCAGCGGCTGTACGCGCATGTCCACTCCTGTGCCGCAGTCACCGTATGCGGGACGCTGTCCACCTTCACCGTCGTGTCGCGGGGTGGTCAGACTTCATCGCCGGCCGCCGTCTGGACCTTGATCGCGACCGCATGGGCGACGGTGATCTGGATCGTGACGATTCGCCCGCTCGGCAGCGCCGCGGCATCCCGCCCCTCGCTGCTCGTCACCCTCGGCTGCCCGCTGGCCGTGGTACTGCCGATGCTCTCGGGCCATGTCCTCTGGTGACAGGCGCTGGGCGTCCCAAGTGCTCCTGCCACTCTCCCGTCGCCACGGGATCTCAGGCGGTACGGGCGAGGCACCCGCCAACCGGCACCCGCCAACCATCACACGCCACATGCCACCCACCACCCACCACCCGGCGGCCGCCACGGCACGGAGCCGGCAGCAGAGCGAGCTACTCCTGGCTTTCCCGCAAGGGCAGGCCGGGTTCGTCGGCCATGACGAGCTGGGTGATCGTGAACCCGTCAGGTGTGCGGATCGAGATCCGGTACAGGCCGGGTGCCGGCACCGACGCGTGGGCGGTGGGGTGGCCGTCTTCCCAGTTCAGGGCTGGTTCCTGCTGGTCTTTGGGCTCTTCGAGGTTGGTGAGGCGGCAGGTGACGCCGGCGAGGGAGTCGACACCGCTGAGAGTGATCTTCCACGGCCGACCGGCTTCGACGAGGTCGGGTGTGGTCAGGCCACATCCGGCCTCGCCCAGGGGCGGGCCCATGTGAGCGTCCTCGCGGATGATCTCGGTGACGGCCTCCAGAGCGGTCCGGGCCTTGGCGACGTCGCCGTGTTGCAGGGGGAGCGTGGTGACCGAGGGGGCGACGGCGGCTGACTCCTTGTAGACGGTGCCGTCTCCGTGAACGTGGAAGAACCTGACGTTCTTGTTGTGATCGCGGAGGTAGGTGCCGTCGCTGTGCGTGCGGGCGCCGTCGAGGTGCGCTTCGACCTGTCCGTCACGGATGGTCAGGTTCTGCCAGGTGGGCTGGTTGATGCCGACCACGGAGCGGTGGTCGGGCAGGCTGATCTGCCTCTGGCCGTGGTGGAAGACCGCCGCGTTGCGCGCGAGTTCGGGGTTGCCGCCGATGGAGGTGATGTCGCTCGGTGTCAGGTGGCGTACGTCCCCGTTGCTGCGCAGGCTCTTGTACTGGGGCAGGAGGTCGTGAAGGCCGGGCATGTCCGCGCAGATGGCGCGGAGCCTGCGATGGGGGAGGGGAACGGGCGTTCCACGGCCGGTGTTGAGGATGACCGCGGCTTTGACCGCTCCAAGGAAGGGGGTGCCGAGGGTGATGACACCGCGGGTGTCGTCGAGGAGGTCGCTGTCGTACCGGGCGTCCAGTGCGGCACGGGTGACCAGCCCGCCCATGGAGTGGGCGACGAAGACGAGTCGGGCCTCGCGCTCGTCGACGCGGTGCCGCCGGGCGGTGTCGTGGTCGGGGTGCAGGCGCCAGGAGGTCAGGTGCTCGCGTGCGGCCGCGGCCAGGAGACGGGCGTTCGCGGCGATGGGCAGGCGCCAGTCGTAGGCGAATTCCAGGATGGCGGCGGGGTCGGCGACACTGGTCTCGACGGTTTCGACGAGATCGGTGTAGGGCTCCTGGCCGGCGAAGTACGGTGTCCAGGCGCTGTGCTTGAGCAGGCCGGTCGCCTTCACCCGGGTGTGCTTGCCGTCGAGTTCCTCATCGGTCATGCGCAGGCCCTCAAGGCCTTTGGGACTGGTCCATGCCCTGCGCAGCCAGGAGATCCCTGCCAAGCCCCACAGGCGCTTGTTCGTGCGGGTGTCGAACAGTTCGCTTCCCATGATGCCGGGGACGATCACGACGGCATCCTGGGTGACGTGATCGGGTAAGCCGCCGGCCACGGCGGCGGTGACCCGAAGTTGCTGATTCTGGTCCATGGTTGGGAACAATAGGGAAAGTGAACGGGCAGCGGGGCGATATCGGCTTGGCGGAACCCACCTCCGCGCTGGAGGGCGACGAGGACCACTTCGAGCCGGGGGGCGGTGCGCTCTTCCTCCTGCTGTTGGAAGACGGTACGGATGAGATGCGGGCCGCGATCGATGAGCAGATGGATGCGGTGGCCGCCTGGTGGGTGAAGGCACCCCCCGAGGGGCCGGGGTTCACGAAGGTGGAGCCGGAGTATCCCCCGGCCGGCCGTCACGATGTGGAACGGTTCCTCGCCGGTTCGCACATCCGGGAAGTGGAGGCTGATGTTCCGTTGGTGCTGTACGTGACCGGGCACGGGATCACGTCAGCGGCGTCGACGCACTACGCGGTCTTGCGGAACACCAGTACCGAGCGGCTGCTCGCGACCGGGCTCAGGACCAGCGAGATCATCGCTGCCGCACTGGACTCGCTCTCCCGGGACGTTCTGGTGATCGTCAACATGTGCGAGTCCTCTGACATCGGATCCGAACTCCTGGCGATGGAGCGGGAACTCACGCAACGCGCGGAATCCGCGACGCTCCACGTGCTGACGACCGCGGGGCCCAAACGCAAGGTGCTGGGCGGCGCGTTCGCGGCGATCCTCCGGGAGGCGTACGAGCTGCTGAGCTCCAGCGAGGAGATCACCCGCCCCTTCCTCACGATGGAGGAGTTCAGCGCGGCCCTGCGTCAGGCGACCCGGGCCATCAACGCGAGGGAAAGCCGCAAGCTGGAGCAGCCCCGGGTCATGTTGCCGGGCAAACAAGACGTCCCGACCGCGACGCTGCCGAATCCGGGATACCGGCCGGCTCCCGCGGCCGTGGAACCGGGCCGGCAGGAACTCGCGCCGACGCTGGAGCACCTGGACTACTGGCTGGAGAAGGCCAGCGGACGCCCCAACGCCACCGACGCCGGCTGGTACTTCTCCGGACGCCGGCCGCTGAACGAGCGTCTGACGTCATTCCTGCACGGGCCCGCCGCCGTCATGGTCGTCACCGGCATCGCCGCGAGCGGCAAGTCGGCGATCCTCGGCCGGGCGGTGACCCTCAGCGACGAGAGCTTCCGGCGCTCGCGCCGCTTCGAGGCCGCGGTCCGGCACTGCCCGGCCGAGACCGTACCCGGTGAGGGATCGGTGACGGTGGCGGTGACCGCCCACAACCGCGACCCTCTTGATCTCCTGCGGGCGATCGCCGGGAAACTGGGGGCACGAGCGGATCCCGGCGGAGGCACCGATGCGCTGCGCAGGTGGCAGGCCGGGCTGAGACTGTTCCTGCGGACTCCCGGGCCGATGGTCACTGTCGTCGTCGACTCGCTGGACGAGGCGAACGACCCCATGGGGTGCGTGCACAACGCCCTCGTCCCGCTGGCCGGCCACCGAACCGCCGAGGGGCCCCTGGACCACGTCCCGCCCCAGACCACGCGGGCCAAGCCCAAGGGACGCGGTGTCCGACTGGTCATCGCCGTCCGCAGCAGCAGCCCCGCCGACGAGACCTCCGGCGTCCAGGACGGCGAACACGAGCTCCTGACCGGGCTGGAAGCGTCGTTCGGGGAAGTCACCTTCCTGCGCACCGACCGCACCGGGATGCGCGAGGACATCGCCGCGTACGTCCGGGCCCTCCTGGACGGCGAGGCCGCCTGGCAGGGGCAGGACCTGGACGGGGTCTCCCAGGTGGTGGCAGCCGCGGTCGGCCGGTCCTTCCTCGACGCCCGAGTGGCCGCGGAACAGCTCAGGACAGGCGGCCCGAGCCTTCTGAAGGACGCACGGTGGCTCGGCCGGTTGAATACTGGCACGGTTGGTCTGCTCGCCGCGGATCTGGACAGGGCCGCGGAGGACGGACTGGGGGCCGACGAAGCCCTGGCGCTGCTGCGCGCGACCGCGTTCGGGCTGGGGCGCGGCATTCCGTGGGGGGAGGTATGGCCGGCGATGGCAGCGGTACTGCTCGAACGACCCCTGCAGGAAGCGGACGAGAAGATTCGCAACCTGCTGGGCGGGCGTCTGGCCGGGTATCTCACCCATGACACCGAGGACGATCGTCGCGTGTATCGCCCGGCGCACGACAGCCTGGCAGCGGTCTTGAGGTGCTGGCCCGCGGGCGGGGCCGACCGGGGAGGGGGGAGTGGCAATGACGGCTGAGCATGAGAGCACGGCAGGCGAACAGGCGGGCGAACCTGATGTGCACGCCCGGATCGCCGAGGCCCTGGCGGCGCTGGTGGCCAGGGACGGGGAGACGCCCCCGCCGCCGTACGTACGCCGGTACCTGGCCGGCCACGCCAGGCTGGGAGGGGCGCTCGACGATGCCCATGTCCCGCCCGAGCTGCTGCCCTGGGCGACAGGCGCGGGAATCCGGGGACTTCTGGCGTCATCCGGGGAGCGGGACCCGGGGTCGTGGCTGGAGGCGTGGGCCACGGTCGAACCCTACTTGCACCGGGCGGACGTACCCTCACGGCTGGCCAGCCTCCATCTGGCCTACGCAGGCCTGCGCTTCCTCCGGGTGTCACGGTCGCAGGCCCGCATGCCCGCAGAGGTGGCCTCGCCCCCCAGCTCACGGATGACGGTCCTGTGGTCCCAGTGGACCCCGCCCGTCAACGTCCTGGCGAAGGTGGCCGTCCCCGTGCACTCCCTCGCGTCATGGACCACACTGGACGGCCGCCCCCTCGTCGCGGCGGGAGACGAACACGGCGGCATCGAGATCATCGACCCGGTCGACGGAAGCGCGGTGGGCGAGCGCATCAGCGCGCACGAGGGGACGGTTGGCTGCCTGCTCAGCGAAACCCGAGCCGGCCAAGGGCCGGTGCTGGTATCGGGCAGTGCCGACGGCTCCGTCCGCGCGTGGGACCCGGTCCACGGCTCACTCATCGACCAGATACACCAGCCGGCCAGTGTCTGGATCGACGACGTGAGCACCTACCGTGACAGCGAGGGCGAGCCGGCCGTACTCGCCGTCAACGGCTTCGCCGAAGTGGTGCGCTGGAACGAGCGGATGGGATCACAGGACCTGCTGGTACTGCCGGGCGTGAAGCCACGGACCGGCAAGGTCGCCCTGACCACCATCGAGGACGAGACGGGAAGGCGCCTGCTCGCCATCGCCGACGGCACATCGCTGACCTTCCGGGAGCCGGACGACTGCCGGCACGTCACCGCGGCGTTCGACCTGCCCAGCCCCGTTCGCGCCCTGACGTCCACCACCCGCCCCGGCCAGGTGGCCGCAGGGCATGCCGACGGATCCGTCACCGTCTGGGACATCGGGGGGAACACCGCGACCTGGAACACCGACGCGGGGCCCGTGACCAGCCTGACCGCTCTGGCCGTCGGCTCCCGTCACCTGCTGGCCGCGGGATCGGGCAGGGACATCGCCCTGTGGGACACCGGACACACCGGACCTCCCACGTCGCTGACCGGCCACAGCGAACCGGTGACCGCCCTGACCCGGGTCACACTGGAGGGCGGCGACGCCCTCGCGTCCGCCTCCTTGGACAACACTCTGCGCCTGTGGGACCACAAGGCTCTCGACAAGGCCCTCGGAACGGGCCTTCCCGCGCCTCCCCGCGTAACCAACGGGACTTTGGCCCGTGACGACCACACAAGTCCTTCCTGGTTCGCACTCAGCGGCAGCCATCCCGGCATCGAGGTATGGGACATCGTCGGTGGGGCGGTCGTGGCCGGCGTGTCCACCGAAGCCCCTCCCATCGCCGTGACCTGGGGGCAACGGGCACAGGGCCGAGTCCTGCTGTGGGCCGGCCCCGACCACCGCATCCACATGTGGGACGCGAGCACACGAACCCACCTCCCGCACCCCCTTGAGGGTCACATCATGCGAGTGCGGGCACTCGCCCCTCTGACGACCCCGGAAGGACGCCACCTGCTTCTCAGCGGCTCCGACGACTACACCGCCAAACTGTGGGACCTGGACGACGGCAGCCTGCTGTGCCACTGGAGCGGCCATGACCTGCGTGTTCTCGCGGTCGCCGCCGCCTTGGACCACCACGGCCAGGAATGGTTCGCCACTGCCGGCGCCGACGGCACCGTCCGCCTGTGGAGCATCGAGGAAGGCGCCCTGCGACAGCCCTTCCGATGCATGCAGGGCCGCATCCACGCCATCGGCATCAACCCCAGTCCCGCCGGCGGAATGCCCCCGCACCTCGCCAGTGCCGGACAGGACGGCACGATCCGCCTGTGGGACCTCCTCGAGCACCGCCAGTTGAACGAACCGCTCAGAGGTCACACCGGCACCGTGCGCGCCGTCACCCTCTGGACACTCGACAGCCTCGGAAGCTTCCTCGCCAGCGCCTCCGACGACGGAACGATCAGGATCTGGAACACCGCCACCGCCCGCTGCCTCCTGCTCCTCGCCACCGGTAGTCCCGTCCGAACCCTTTCCGCCCATCCCTCACCCAGCCCCACGCGCATCGTGCTCGCGTTCGCCGGCGAGGCCGGCGCCGCCACACTCGAAATCGAACTCAGCGAACGCGGGCGCAAGACCCCCTGACACCATGCGCCCCCTGAAATCCCTCGTGCGCCCCCAACTGATCGCACCAACCGCTCGCTTCAGTCGGTCCAGCGCATAAAAATGATCGTTCGGCATGTGACAACGACATCAGGTCGCGAGACTCCGCATCACCCCTGTGCCGCGCCACCGCACAACGTCTCTTCTCACGAACCCTGCCCGTTCGGCGACCCGTGCCGGCAACAGCGAACCGACGAGCCACGAGCATGACCGGCGCACATACCCTGCTGGGCGCGGCCGGAGCAAGGAGCGGCCACATGACCACGGCTGAGAACGACCCGGGCGTCAGCCTGATCCAGGCGCC
This sequence comes from Streptomyces sp. WM4235, assembly GCF_001279725.1. Classification (GTDB taxonomy): domain Bacteria; phylum Actinomycetota; class Actinomycetes; order Streptomycetales; family Streptomycetaceae; genus Streptomyces. The sequence goes on from NZ_LGDE01000430.1 coordinate 35,837, forward strand.
CGAGCGTGGTATCTGGCGCTTGGGCAAGGCGAACGAACCCCTGAAGTACGAAACGATCAGCAAGGCAGACGCCTCAAGCCCCGGAGGCAACCGCTGGAGCCTGGTGAGCTACGGAACCCTCTACTGCGCCACGGACCCCGACGGCTGCTTCGCCGAGGCCCTGGCACCCTTCCGGGTCCACCCCACCATGCTCGAAGTCGTCGCGGAGGACTGGAAAGGCGCCTCCTACCTGCCCCCGGGCCATCTTCCCCGGGACTGGTCCACACGCCACACCCTCGTCCGCTTACAGCCCGTCAAGGAGGCACGCTTCCTTGACGTCGACGACGAGCGCACCCTGAAAGCCCTCTCCCGAGAACTCCGCCACGAACTGGCGGCACTCGGAGTGCCGAGACTGACCCCCGCGCACACCCAGGGTTTCAACCGGCGCATCACGCGCCAGATCTCGGCGTGGGCCATCACCCAGCGCACCGGCCCCTCCGAGCGGGAACGCCTCATCCACGGCATCGCGTACCGGTCCCGCTTCGGCTTGCGCCAGTGCTGGGCCGTCTTCAGCGATGTCGAGCTCAAGCAGGAAGAGTCCAGCCTGGTCTTTCCCGAGGCGGAAGCCCTGCGCCAGGTCGCCGACGAGTACGGACTCAAGATGCTCTGACCGTAGGCCCACCCAAAACCCACCCGCTTGCCTACCCGAAAGACCCCCGTAAAACACCCGGTCTCCCCGTAGTCCGAAAGGGGGATTCCCGGCCGAGTTCGTTGGCGGGAAGGCCCTCGTATGCCACGGTCGGCTGGAGAGTCCGTGCAGGTGAGACGGTAATTGCCTTTCCCAACCGCTCTGTTGGCGGATCGTGAGGAGACGTGTCGGTTCTTGCCAACAGGTGGAGTTGGATAGTGATAATGGGTAACCTGAGAAGGACCAGCGACGGAGATGCAGGGGGAATCATGATCACGAAGAGTGCCTTCTTACCGCCGGACTGCCCGACGTCCGTCCTGGCGCCACCCGCCCGGGGCCTGGACCCCCTCGGTCATTCCAGCACCGCATCTCATCCGGCCGGGAAGCGACGATGCTGAGTGCCGGCATGTAGCAGGCGCCCACCTACCCGAAGAGGTCATGCTCACCCACGGGGTCAGGTGCATCCGAAGCGTTCACCTGCTCGCCGAGGCCGAGCGTCTTGAGTTCGTCCCTCGCGGCAGCATGCGACAGCCAGGTCCTGTGCGCATTCCAAGCACCCATTGTCCGACACGTGACCGCCACCAAACTGGCGCATAGTCAGGCACCGAGGGAGAACCACGCCATGCCCATCGAGACCACCACGGCCCCCAGCAAGAGCGATCTCATCGCCGGATGGGTACATGTCGCCACCGTGCGCATGCACATCAGCGAGATCGCCCGCTTCCTCCAGGACAACCTCGGCCAGAGACTGACTGCCAGGATCGCAGGCATCAGCGACCCCAAGCAGATCGGCAAGTGGGCCTCGGGCGTGACCACGCCGCGCCCGGAGTCCGAGGAGCGACTGCGTGCCGCCCTTCAGGTCTTCCAGCTGATCCAGGACGCCGAAAGCCTCTACACCGCACGCGCCTGGATGATCGGAATGAATCCGCAGCTCGAGGACGAGGCACCCGCACAGTGCATCGCCGCCGGACGCTTCCGCGATGTCATGGTCGCTGCGCGCGCCTACGTCGACGGCAGCTGACCGGCATCTCCAACCCTCTGCGCCACCCGCGTTCGGTGTTGACCGACCGGCCACCATGCCGCGGGGCCCTCAGGCGTGCGGTGTCCGGGCGTTCGTATGGCGTCAAGGCATGGGTGAGGGCGGAGACGAGCCGGCGGTTCGTGTCGCGGATCGCCGGCGGCGAGTACCGGGTCTCGGGGCGCTTCGACCTCAACATCAGCAGTGCGTCAGTTCGATGAAGAGGGCAGAGTGTGCAGCGGTGTGAAAGGGCATCGATGAGACCCAGACAGGCGATGAGTGAAGCGATTACGGGCACGGATCGGCGCGGCAACTCTGACGGTTCCGCTGTCGATGACACTCGGAACGCAGGGCGTGCAGGCTGCTCCGCTTGAGGAAGTGCCGTTGCCGCTTCAACGCGACGCCGAACAGTTGGTTCGGCCTGGAGAGCGGATCAGCGTCACGGTGGGCCTGCAGGACTCCATCGACAATGGCGACAGGGTCTTCTCTCCGGCGTTCACCGCGGACGGCCGGATGAGGATGAACGATCCGCACGTCACCGCGGTCATGACGATCTCCTGCACCGCCGTGCCCGGGTCCTACGAAGTGCGCATCGGATCGGGTGGGGATCGGAACCCCTCCGAGGTCGGGTCGCTCTGGGGGAGTGTCCGAGTGGCTCCGGTCGGGGAAGCGGAGCGTGCGGCCTGCGCCCGGCGGGTGTCCGAGCTGCCGCCCGAGCCCCGGGAGGAGCGTTGGCCCGCGCATGTGGAGTGGCCCGGGAGCCCGTGGGACGTCAGGTCGGTGCGGGCCGGCGGGGAGATGAAGGCCACCGACGGCCTGGAGATGGCCGGCGACGGAGAGGTCACGTTGACCTCGTCGGCGTTCACGCGCCCCGTGGTCATGCACGGAGCGAGGGTGCTCTCCGCGACCGTCCGCATCAGGTGCGACGCGACCCCGGGCATTCACACCGTGGTCTGGCGACAGAAGGCGAAGGTGGGGTCCAAGGTCTGGGCAAGGCTGCGGGTCGAACCCGCAGCCCCTGACTGCCACGACCCTGCCCCCACACTGGCCGACAGGATCAAGAGCCCGACTTCCTGGTTGGCGGCGGCAGGCATCTGTGCCGCCGCGCTCGCTGCAAGGGCATACGTCCTGAAGCGCAGGCGGCGTGCCTACTCTCTCCTGTGATGGCTGAGGCACACCGACTGCCCAAACTCCTCGACAGACGCTGCCCGTTACCGCGGGCGAAGCCGGCCCAACGGCTTCCGCGGAGGGCTCATCCTCCGTGTGACGCGATGAAGGCGCGCAACTCATCCCGCGGATCGCGGCCCATGCTGTTCCCCCAGATCTGATTCGTCCGCTCCCCGTCGGTGATTCCGGCGAGCAGCATGTCGCGCATGGCCGAGGTGGCCGCACCTCGCGCCTCCGCCGCGCGGTGACGGCTGCTCGCCCCCTCTCCGCCGTCGTCCCCGCTCGGGACGTCGGCGGCGGTCAAGGCCTCGACCAGTTGGCGCTCCCACCTCAGCACCCGTCTCCAGGCGTACATCTCTCCCTGCGCGGAACCCATGTGCTGGAGGCCCACCAGATCCCACCCCCGGCTCTTCGACAGGGGTGCGGCCGGGGAGACCCATGCGGTGGCCAACGCGGCGGCGGTCCAGGAGAGTTCCTCGTCGGTGGCGCCGGAGTGGGGTGCACCGGTGTGGTTCTGGTCCCGCGGTTCGTCGTCCATGAGGTGGAGCGTAACCCATTGTCGTCTGATTGACGATAATGATGACGAGGGCATGATCAGCTAGGGTGGCGCACGCCCGGTGGCGGAGTCCGGCCACCTCGGCGTAGGCGAACACCCTTCGGAGATGTCAATTGACCACGCGTCAGCGCCTCAACGCGCAGGTGGGCGCTCTGCCCAATCCTCTGGTGGCAGCCCGAGCGATGACCAGCCCCTCCACCCCGGACCGCATCGAGGATCCGGTCATCGCCAGGGGGCAGCGCATCCGCACGGCCCTGGGACTGGTAGGCGTGACCTGGCTCCTTCTGGCCTACCCCCTGAGCGACGGGCGTCAGGACTTCGTGCTCGGCAAGCTGGAGGAACTGCTGATCGGCTGCGCCATCGTCGTGGTGGCGGGGGTCGTCGCCGTAGCCCTCTGCGTCCTCTCGGCCAGGCCGCCCCTGCGCCGCGTGTACGCCCGCCGTGTCGCCGGCCCCCTGAAAGCGCTGGGCACGCTGCCGCTCGGAGTCGGTGTGGCCTGGCTGATGCTGGCGGCCCTCCGCGGGGACATCATCTCGATGTCGGATGTGGGCCCGCACGACATCACCTTCGGGCTCTTCGGCGGCACCCTGGGCACGATCTTCACCGGCCTCCTGGTCGGCTTGCTGTTCGTCGCGGCCGCGCTCGTCTGCGTTGCCGTCCTCGTCGCGGCCCTGCTCTTCACCCTGACCGCCGCCTACACCGGCCTGAACTCCTGCTTCCGCACGGGGGAGGTCCACGAACTGTTGCCCGCCCTGCTTTCCCCGCTGCTGGTCTGGTCCCTCTATGCCTTCCAACTCTTCGATGGCCCGGACGTGGCCGCACCACCCGTCGTGCTCCACACCTTCTCGCTCGCCGGCCCGCTGTCCGTCTCCGCGCTGTCGCTGTGGGAGATACGGCGGCTGCGCACCCGGTACGGCATAACCTTCGGCTCACTGCTCGGCCGGTAGCCGCAAGCGCGGTGAGGTGTATCGACCCGTGGCGTTGTGCACGCGGCTGACCGATCCATGCCCCCGAGTGCGGTGTGGCAGCGCGACGGGTGGTGCGGCCACGTCCGGGGCCGTCGCCGCCGTCTACGAGACGCGCGCCCGCATCCACCTCGGCACCGTTACCGTCGCAGCCCTCCTCAGCCGGCTCCGAACATGCCCCGAGGAACAGCGCCCGGATGCCCACCCGCCCTGTCCGGAATCGATCACCGAACGCATGACTGGATTGACGCACAGTCGTCACCGTGGGCAATGTCTGGGGCTGCGGCACATGAAGCCGCGCTTCCCAGAGAGGAACCAAGGGCCATGGAGCCGACGAAGGAGCAGCAGGCTGCCCGCGAGATATTCGCCTCCGGCCGGGACCTGGCCCTGGTCGCGGGTGCCGGGACGGGCAAGACGTCCACGCTGATCCTGATGGGTGCCGCGACCCGCAAACGCGGGCTGTACGTGGCGTTCAACCGGGCGATCGCCGATGACGCCCGCGGCCGATTCGGGCCGAACGTGGAGTGCCGTACCGCGCACTCCCTGGCCTTCAGGGCTGTCGGCCACCACTACCGGGAGCGGCTGGACGCCTCGGCACGCATTCCCGCCAAGCACACCGCCCGGTTGCTCGGAATCACCCACGACCTCGACGTCAATTCCCGCAGCATCAAGGTGAACCACCAGGCGCGCCTGGTGATGGGCATGGTGCGCAAATTCTGCTACACCACCGACCGGCAGGTCATGGCCCGCCATATGGAGCCGGTGAACGGCATCGACCCCCAGGGCCAGGAGTACCTGGCCCGCACCCTGCTGCCCTACGCGCATCGTGCGTGGGAGGACATCTGCTCGCCTGCGGGCAGGTTGCGGTTCGAGCACGACCACTACATGAAGCTGTGGGCGATGGCCTCCCCGCGGCTCGGGGCGGATTTCGTCCTGCTGGACGAGGCCCAGGACACCAACCCGGTGCTGGAAGAGGTCTTCCTCGCCCAGGACGCGCAGCGGGTGTGCGTCGGGGACCCGGCACAGCAGATCTACGGCTGGCGCAACGCGCGCGATGTGATGACCGGCTTTCCGGCTGAACAACTGCGCCTGACCCAGTCCTTCCGCTTCGGCCCGGCCATCGCCGAGGTGGCCAACCGGTGGCTGGGCCACGCCGAGTCGGAGATGCAGCTGACCGGCCACGGCCTCGGCTCCCGGGTGGGTGAGGTGGCGCGACCCGAGGCGGTGTTGTGCCGGGGCAACGTGGACGCGATGAGCGAAGTCCTCTCCCACCTGGAGCTCGGCATCCCGGTGGCCCTCACGGGCGGGGGCAGCGCGCTGCAACGCATCGCCAAGGCCGCACTCGAACTCAAAGCGGGCCGGCGCACCAGCCACCCGGAGCTGTTCCTGTTCTCCTCCTGGGGCGAGGTTCAGGAGTACGCCGAGCAGGACAAGGCCGGCCAAGACCTCAAGGCGACCGTGCAGTTGGTCGACACCTACGGCCCAGACCAGATCATCGCCGCGGTGGACCGCCTGTCCCCGGAGGAGAAGGCGCAGGTCACCGTCTCCACCGCACACAAGGCCAAAGGACGCGAGTGGCCGTCGGTACGCATCGGCAAAGGCTTCATGGCCCCGTCGGTGGACGACCACGGCCTGCAGCGCGCGCTCAATGCGAGCGAAGCCCGCCTGATCTACGTCGCGGTCACCCGCGCCCGCCACCAGCTGGACACCGAGGGCATCACCTGGATCGACGAGTACGAAAAGACCATGGCCGGCGCCGGCCGGGACGGCACGGTGGCCGGGCGGCGGATGATCGAGCTCAGCCTGACCGGACAGCTGAAGTACGACTCCTCACCCCTCTCGCAGTTCATGGCCGCCCAACTGCCCTACAGCCAGAACCTGGTCCGTGACTATCAGGCGCGCATCGCCGGCCTCCCGCACCCGGTCCAGCCGATCGACGTGCAGTACCCGAACTGGTCGGCCCTCGGACACGCCATCGACTACCGCCTCCGCCTCAGCCTCGGCGGGCGGCTCGGACCGGCTGTTGTCGGGGGTGTCATGCTCCTTGACGGCACCGGACCGCTGCGCGGCGCACCGGCTCGTGGGGCCCGCAAGGCCCTGCACACGGCGGGCCGAGAGCTGCTGGCCGCCGTCGACACCTACCTCGCCGACCCTGGCAGCCTGGACGAGAACGCGCTCATCCGGCTGTGCTTCGTCGCCGGCTTCTTCGAGGACATCGCCCGCACCGGTGAGATCCGCCGCTTCAGCACGCTTGCCCAGGCCACCCCCGCCACGACCCTGGACGATCTCACCGCGGTCGTTCCCCAGTACGTCGTGACCGACATCGACCAGCAGATGGGACTCGCCGACGGACCGTTCGCCGCCTTCCGGGCCCTACCGCGAAGGGCCCGCGTGTGCGGTCCGGTCTTCACCGGCAGCGGCGACATCGGCGGCGCCGACGCCGACTACATCCTCGGCGGCCTCCTACTGGACTGCAAAGCCACCAAGGACCCCCGCCGCCTGGGCCGCGAGGAGATCTACCAGCTCGCCGGGTACCTCCTGCTGGACTACGACCACCAGTTCGGCATCGACCAGGTGGGCCTGTACCTCTCCCGCCAGGGCGGCCTGATCACCTGGGACGCCGCGGACTTCCTGCGGCGGCTCGGTGCGAGCGCCCCACTGACACAACTGCGCGCACAACTGCGCCGGCACCTCCACGAGGCCGCCGCCCGCCACTGAAAGCCACGACTCGCTGCCACGACTCGCTCCGCCACAGGACAACCGGCTACCCGTGGAGCGGCGACGGCCCGGCCCACCGGTCAGGAAGGCCGGGGTCCTGGCCGGCGCCCGGGGACAGGACGCGGCCGGCACCCCGGCCCGCCCCCAGAATGAGGCCGCCCTGCTGCTCGCCCGTCTGACGCTTCTGGCAGGCGGCTCGGGATGAGTCGTCTTAGCGTCGTGCGGGTCCGTTCCAGGCGTGCTCCGAAAGGGTCGAGCCATGACGCGCGTCTTCCGCAGCCCCTCCGGTGAAGGGCCTGTCGCCGGGCCAGGCGACGCCCCCCGGACGTCAGCCGCGCCCGTCCGCGCGGGGACGGGAGTCCGCGTCAAGGCCGCTGACCGCGATGTCGACGGTCCGGAGCCGTGGATCAGCGCCCCGTACACGCAGACGATCCACGCGCCTGCCGGCGAGGTCACGCTGTGCGATGGCGAGGGCTGGTCCTTCCCGTTGGACGTGGCCCGATGGTCGGGCGGGGCCGACAGGGCGGACCATGCCGTCCTGGAACGGTGCAAGGGACGGGTGTTGGACGTGGGGTGCGGGGCCGGGCGACTCGTCGAGGCGCTCGCCCGCCGTGGTCACACCGTCCTGGGCATCGACGTGTCCCCGGCTGCCGTCATCTCCACGGCGTGCCGGGGCGGCCGCGCCCGCAGCGGTTCCGTCTTCGCCCCGGTCCAGGACGAGGGCAGTTGGGACACCGCGCTGCTGATCGACGGGAACATCGGCATCGGCGGTGACCCCCAGCGCCTCCTGCGCCGTCTCCACGACCTCGTACGCCCCGCGGGGCTGCTGCTCGTGGAAACCTCGACTCGTGAGGTGGATGAGCGGCGCCGGGTCGCGATCCACGTCGGCCGACGTCCGGTCAGCCCTGTCTTCCCTTGGGCCACCGTCGGCACCCGGGCCCTGGTCCGGCACGGCCGACTTTCGGGCTGGGCGCCCGTCGAGCAGTGGACCAGCCTCTTGGGCGAGCGTCACTTCGCCGTTCTGCGGGCCTGCCCCTGAGCTCGGACGTGCTTGCGTTCCGGCCGCGGGCGCAGCCGGGTCCGTACCAGCCAGACGATCGCCGAGGCGAGGAACAGGGCCGCGGTGATGAGGAGCCAGCGGGCCAGGAAGCCGTCGGCGGACAGGGCGGTGTAGGCGGTGTAGTGACCGCCCTGCCGCAGGATCAGCGGCCACCAGACGAGGAACAGGACTCCTGAGATGAAGAGGGGGACGCGGAGGTGGTTCACGCTCGGACGCGGCCCGGGCCCGGGCTCGGCGGTCCGGCGGCGGAAGAGGTGCTGAATGGCGCGGTCGGTGAGCGAGTAGGCGGGGAGCAGGACCAGGTCATGGAGGAGCGCGGCGCCGACGAACCAGATCGCCACCCCGAGGGTGTCGCCCTTCAGGAGGCGGATGCCGGCGTAGAGGGCGAGGGCGAAGCAGGCCAGGGTGAGCAGGAGGTGGAGCGGGGAGGCGCCGTAGCGTCGGCGGAAGGCCGCGGCCGCCCCCGTGGTGGAGTGGCTCATGAGGGTTCTCCGAAGGTGAGGCGGGTGACCCACTTGGTGTTGTGGACGCCCGGGGCCGCCGGGATGATCACGCGGGCCGGGTAGCCGTGATCCGGCGACAGGTCCGCCCCGTTCACGCGCATCGCGAGGAGCGAGCGGTCGTCACGGGCCTGGTTGGCGGCCAGGACCACCGAGGAGAACGATCCGCCGCGCTGGACCGACTCCACCAGGACTTGTGGAGTGTCGGTGCCGAGTCCGACGAGTGCGGCCAGGTCGGTGAGACGGACGCCGGACCACTGCTGGTCGGGGGTGGACCAGCCCTCCACGCACGCGATCGGCAGCGCCGCCTCCCGCTGCGGCATCGCGAGCAGCATCTTCCGGGTCAGCACCTCCTGACGGCCTCCGCCGCGCACGGTCAGCCGCCAGGCGGGGCCGATGTCGCTGGGCCGGATCCCGCTGGAGGCCGCCGTCTTGTTGATCTGGAAGCCGTTCGGGCCCGCGCCGGGGTCACGGCCGTGCGGGGCCAGCAGGGCGGTCTTGCGCCACCAGCCGCCGATGCTCTGGCCTGCCGTCACCACCAGCAGGGCCAGTGAGCCGGCCCCCACCATCGCGACGGCGCCCCGCCGGGAGATCGTGGCCGGCGCCGGGGTGGGGGAGACCAGCCCTGCGGCTTCCTCGGAGTCCGCCGCGGGCTGGAAGGCGCGGCCGGCCCGGACCGCGCGGACGGCGCGCGGCAGGCGGAAGGCGACGTGGACGGTGAACGCGGCCACGAAGACCCAGGCGCCGTAGAAGTGCAGGGTGTAGAAGGAGCCGGGGAAGATGTAGTTCAGCTGGATGTTCAGGATCCCGGTGACGAACGTGAACCCGGCCCCGCCCACCAGCAGGAGCAGTGACAGCCGTTCCAGGGCGTGGGCGGCCGAACGGACCGGCGGCCACGCGAACAGCTTCGGGATGACCGACCACAGCTTGGCCAGGAGCACCGGGACCAGGACCACGCCGAGGACCGTGTGTACGCCCTGCGTCATCCGGTACAGCCAGGACGGCGACGTCGGCCAGGTGAACAGGTAGAACCCCAGCAGGCCCTTGTCCGGGGTCTGGTCGTTGCGCGGTGCCAGGTCCGGGTTGTAGGCCGCGTACGACAACAGACCCGTCACGAACAGCACGATGACCCCGACCAGCAGGATCAGGCCGAATACCCCGGTCAGCCAGGGGCCTCGCAGCGGACTGCGCCAGAACCCGGGGCGCGCCGGACCCGGCGGCGGACCCGCCGACCGCGCCCTGCCGACCGCGTCCCGCACCCGTTCGGCGACCGGTGTACGCGGGGGCTTCCCGCGCCTCACGGAGGCATGCGGCCGCTCAGGCACACCGTCCGGCCGGCCACTCTCGCCGCTGGCATCCATCCGGCACATCTCCCCATGTATCCGGCTCATCGGGCATGAGCGTCCGGGAGAACATCCCGCGCTCACGCCCTTCACCGGATCCATGACACGCAGCAACCATCCTTACGGCTCCTCCCGACCCGTCGGAGGCACGACGCGACAGCCGGGGCGATGCGAGGCGGCCCGGGGTGATGCCGAGGCGGCCGGGGCGATGCCGAGGCGCGGGGAGCAGACGCCCCGCTCGTCCCACAGTGAGTCAGGGCTATCCGACGCACGGGTGAGGCGTTCGGCCGGATGTGGGGGCGGGGTCACCCTTTCGAGGGAACAGGCCGGTGGGGGCCAAGCCGCCCTCATGAACCCCAAGGAAGAGGGGGCGCGGGCCCGGCCTGGGGCCGCGGGCGTGTATGCGCCGCCGGACCAGCAAGGAGAGTCCCATGTCGCGTGTTCTGAAGAGTGCGGGTCTCGCGCTCGCCGTAGGTATGGCCGTGGTCGGCGGAGCGGCCGTCGCGTCCGCCGATGCCGGGGCCTCCGGCGCGGCCGTCGGCTCCCCGGGCGTGCTGTCGGGGAACCTGATCCAGGTTCCGATCCACATCCCGGTCAACGCGTGTGGCAACAGCGTCAGCGTGATCGGCCTGCTCAACCCCGCCTTCGGCAACACCTGCATCAACGGCTGAAGGCCCTGGCCCCTGGTTCGTCCCGGCCCGCGGCACGGCCGCCCGGGACGAACCGGGGCCGTTCCACTCCGGGACACCGTCCAGGCCAAGGCACTCATGGAGCGCGCGCTGCGCGCGGCGGGCACCCCGGGCGAGCGCGCCTTCGCCCATACCCACCTGGCCTCCCTCGCTCTGGACAGCGGCGATCCGGCGACCGCTCTGCGTCAGGCGCAGGCGGGGCTGGTCGTCCTCCTCGGCGCCGTCGCCCTCGGCCGGACCGCCTTCGGCGTCCTCCCGGTCATCGGATACGGCCTCGGCATGGCCACCACCCTCACCCTCGCCGGCCTCCTTCTCATGCGGCTGCGCGACCGCATCACCGCCCGCACCGCCGAGCGGGCCTCCGCACGCCTGCAAACGCTCGGGCGTATCGGACCCGCCGCCACCTCAGCCCTCGTCCTCCTCGTCGGGCTCGGTCTCACCACCCGCGCCATCACCGGCTTGTGAGCGGGGCGGCCATGAAGCGGCCGGGACCACCCCGCCGGGCGTCCTCGCGTACGCCCCACCACGGCCGGCCCCGCCTGGTAGAGCGCTACGGACGGGACGGCGACGGGGTGGTCCGCGTGGTCGGTGCGGGGCCGAGCGGCTCCCCGTTCAGCTCGGTCACGCCGGGCCGGTCCCACCACAGACCACCCTTTGAGGTCAGGAACGGCACCCGCCCGTCGACGGCGGTGCCGTGGTCGAAGGCGTCGGCCACGGCCGTCAGGTACGTGGAGAGGCAGGGCCAGCCGTCGTCGAAGTGGCCGGTGTCGTCGTGTGCCGCGTCGCCCAGGCGCCCCTGGCCGGGGCCCTCACGCATGTCGATGACCTGCGAGTCGCCGTCGCTCTGCGCCCAGGGGATCCACAGCGGATGCCACCAGGGCTCGTCGTACCCGTCGACCTCGGTCAGGTCGGGTTCGTCCCCGTCGATCTCGACGCACATCTGCCAGTGGCCGAGGATCCCGGCGACGGACATGGGCGGCCGGCCCGGGAGCAGGGTGGCCCACTTGGTGATTCCGTCGTGGCAGGCCAGCGACTCCAGGAGGTCGGTGGGGAAGCGCAGCCCCATCGCTTCCTGCGCGGCCTCGACTTCGGCAGGGTCGGCCGGCGGGGCGAGGAGCGCGTGGCAGGCAGGGGCGTGCCGCTGCATCCACGTGTCGATCCTGGCCCAGGAGCGGGCCACCGGCTGGGGTGCGGGGAAGGTGAGGACCCTGCGCAGGAGTTGCAGGCTGTGGAGCCAGTAGGGGTACCTGTCCGTCTCCGCCCAGAGCCCGCGCAGCTCGGAGGGTTCGGCCTGGACCCGGTCCAGGGCACGTACGGCGATGGCCCGCAGGTCGGCCGGAAGTGCGGGGACGGGCAGGTCGGGCCCGTACGCGCTGGTGACGGGCCGCCCCCCGGGGCACTGGGCGGTGACGAGGGCCGCGGCCGCCACGGCTTCGACCGCCAGGTGCTGGTCGAGGGGGTCGTCGGCGTCGAGGACGCGGACGAGCGCGTCCCGCACGAGGCCGGGCCGGTCGGCGTCGGCGGCCTCGTCGAGGGAGGCGCAGAAGTCCGCGGCGGTGTCGTTGTCGAAGGGGCCGACGTCCCAGGTGCCCATGGCTCTCCTTGAGGTGGGGTGCTCCGGGATAGTGCCAGTCGGCACCGACAACAGCCGGTTCAGGCGTCGTGCGCCGACCCACCAGGGGCTACGGGACAGCCCTCAGCGCCAGCTGTGCGGGGCCTGGTAGCCGGCGCTGCGTTCCAGGCGGCGCCAGCCGGCCTGGGTGCGGGGGGTGCGGGTGATGGTGTCGGTGGTGGTGGTGGCGCGGGCGAGGAGGATCGCGGTGATCGCGGCGAGTTCCTCGGGTGCGGCGTTGCCCTTCTCGACCTTGAGGAGGGTGT
>NZ_LGDE01000431.1 GCF_001279725.1 Streptomyces sp. WM4235
CGCCCGCCCCGCCCGGCCCGCCGGACAGGGCGCGGCGGCCCGGGGCTACTGCTTGTTCTTGGTCAGGTCCTCCTGGAAGGCCTTCGCGCAGGTGGGACCGTTGTCCACGGCGATGAAGGAGATGACCAGGAGACTGCCGGCCTTGCCCTGGTGGCTCGCCTTCACCGTCCAGCCGCTCTTGTCCAGCGACTTGATGACGGACATCGGCTGATCGGAGGTCCGCGTCTCCTTCCAGCCTCCCTTCACGAGGGCGGTGACCGTGCCGTCGAACGACTGCCTCGAATCGGCGGCCTTCTTGCCGTCCGGGCTCCAGGAGACCATGCAGGACCGGAGGGTCGCCGGGACATCGTCACCCGACTTCTCCGTGAAGCCGGCGGCCGTGGCGGCGCCCGCGATCTCCTTCTTCACCGCGGCGGCGTCCAGGGTGCCCGCACCCTGCTCCGCCGGGGCCGCCGTCCCGGACGCGGGCCCCTCGCCGCCCTTGCCCTTGTCGGCGCCGCCCTCGCTCCCACAACCCGCCACCAGCAACACCACACCGGCGGCCACGGCCACCCACTTCACCTTGCGCACAACTCTCCCGATTCCGCCCGTACGAAGGCCCCTTGGCCTCGTGATCAAGGAGGGAGTCTGTCAGGGCGCGACGACGGCCGAGGGGAGCGGCGGGGCCGAGGGCGACGTGAGAACGGTCACTCGGAAAACCGTACGGCCACCCTCGCCACAACCTCGTACACCTGTCCGCAGGGGCATCGCCCGTACCTGCTCTGACGTCGGAGTATGACCGAATGGTCACAGGACGGGGGAGGGGGAACGCCCCGGGCCCGTCGCGCATCTAGACGTCCGGCGGGTTCCGTGCGACCCGCCGGTGAACGGTATCGGCGAGAGCCGGCGGGCCACCGTCATCGCGTGGGCGATGGAGCGGCCGCCGGAGGCGAATGTCAAGGCGGGGCTGGGATGAAGGCGGTAACGGTGGCGGACGGTTCCTCGGACCCTGCGGAGGCTCCGAAGGCTTCGGGCACTACGGAGACCGCGGCGCACCCGGGGACCTCGGAACCGGATGCGGGGCGGGCGACCACCGTCGAGCCCGTGCGGGTGGACGGCGGCGACAAGGCCGAAACGAGTGGGGCCGGGCCCGCGGCAACCGGCCCGACCGAAGACGTTCCCGAGGAGGCCGAGGGTGTCGAGGCGCCCGAGCCTGCGGGACGGGCCGAGGCGTCGGACGACGGCCGGGAGGAGCCCGAGGCGACGTCGGAGCCCGAGGCGACGGCAGGGCCTGGGGTGACGGCAGGGCCTGGAGCGTCGGGGGAGTCCAAGGAGGCGGCGGAGCCCGAGCAGGAGGCCGGCGCCGAGGACGCGGTCGTCCCCGAGGCGTCGGACGGCTCCGAGGCGTCGGACGGCTCCGAGGCGTCGGACGGCTCCGGGGCGTCGGACGGCTCCGGGGCGTCGGACGGCTCCGGGGCGACGGCCGTTCCCGACCCGGCACCGGACGCCGAGGAGACGCCGGAGCCCGAGCGGACGGCCGAATCCGGGGAGACGACCCCTGGCCCGGAAGGGCCCACCGGGCCGGAACGGGGGCCGGGGACCGCTCCGGCGGCTCCGCGGACCGAGCCGACCCCGCAAGCCCCGCAAGCCCCGCAAGCCACGAAGACCCCGAAGGCCGGCGAAGGCCCCTCCGGGGAGGGGACCACCGGGGGAGCCGCATCGGGACCGGACGCGGGACCGAAGGCGGGGCCCGAGAAGGGAACGAGAGGCGGATCGGTCGCACCCGCGCCCGTACGCGTGCCGTCGTGGGCGCGGGAGAACGCGGGCGACGGCGAGCGGACCAGTGAGTTCGTCGCCCTGAAGGCACTGGAAGCCCCCACCCCGGCACCCACGCGGACCCCGGCCCCCACCCCGCCCCGGACCCCGACCCCCACGCGGATGCCGGCCCCGGCCCGCGTGCCCGCTGCCGCCCCGACGGCTCCCGCCCCGATGGCTCCCGCCCCGGAGCGCACCCGGGAGGTCCCGCAACCTCCGCAGCCGCCGCTGGACATGTTGGCCGAGCTCACCAACACCCCGCCGCCGGCGGAGACCCCCCGCCGGACCGCGCTGCGTCGCGTCAAGATCTGGACGCCGATCGTGCTGGTCCTCGCCGGTTGCTTCGCCGGGGCCCAGCTCATGCGCCCCCTGCCCGAACCGAAGCTCGTCGCCGCGGCTTCCGTCCACACCGTCGACGGACAGCTCACCCTCCCCTGGCCCACCGAGGGCCAAGGCGCCATCCGCGTGCCCGGTTCCGGTGACATCGCCGTGTTCGGTGAGCAGAGGCCGGTCCCGACCGCGAGCGTCGCCAAGGTCATGACGGCCTACGTGATCCTCAAGGACCACCCGTTGGCCAAGCCCACCGACAAGGGCCCCGACATCACGGTCGACGCGGCGGCGGTGGCGGACGGGACCTCCGAGGACGAGTCCCGCATCGAGGGACTCCAGGCGGGGGCCAAGTACAGCCAGCAGGACATGCTCAAGATGCTGATGATCCCCTCGGGCAACAACGTCGCCCGGCTGCTGGCACGTTGGGACTCCGGCACGGACTCGCAGGACGCCTTCGTCGCGAAGATGAACGCCGCCGCCGCGGAACTCGGCATGAAGGACACCGTCTACACCGATCCCAGCGGCCTGGACAAGGCGACCGTCAGCACCGCCGTCGACCAACTGAAGCTGGCCGAGGCGGTGATGAAGAACGATTCCTTCCGCGCGATCGTCAAACTGCCCAACGCGACCATCCCGGGGCTGCCGAAGCCGATCTACAACAACAACGACACCCTGCTCACGGCGGCGGACCTCAGCGTCAAGGGCATCAAGACCGGATCGAGTTCGGCGGCCGGCGGCACGCTGCTGTGGGCCTCGTTCAAGTCGGTGGGCGAGGAGACGCCCCTGATCCTCGGCACGATGATGGACCAGCACGCGGACGGCCCCGACCTGAACGGCGGCGACAGCCTGAAGCTGGTGAAGGAGAACAGCCGGAAGGTGATCGACGCCGTCCGCAAGGCACTCGCCTCGACTCCGGTCATCCACAAGGGACAGGTGGTCGGTCACGTCGACGACGGACTCGGCGGCCGTACGCCGCTGGTGGCCACGAAGGACCTGAACGCGATCGGAGTTCCGGGGCAGCGGCTGCGCCTCACGCTCGGCGGCGGTGCCTCCACGCTGCCCCACACCGCGAAGGCCGGCGCCGAAGTCGGGGTGCTGACGGTCGGTGACGGCGACGGCGCGAAGACCGTAGAGGTGGCGGTGGGCGTCGACCTGGCCGAGCCCTCGTTCGGGAACAGGCTGACCCGCCTCGGCTGACGGCCCGCGGGGTCCCCGCCGGACTGCCCGGGCGGGGACCCCGTGTGCCGGGCCGGCGTGTCAGGCCTGCGGCTTCGCGCGTACGTGCATGCGTTCTCCCTGCCGTCCGAAGAGGCTGAGGACTTCGACGGGCCGTCCGTCCGCGCTGCTGAACCAGTGGGGCACCCGGGTGTCGAACTCCGCCACCTCGCCGGCGCCGAGGACCAGGTCGTGTTCGCCGAGGACCAGGCGCAACCGGCCGTTCAGCACGTACAGCCACTCGTAACCCTCGTGGGTTCGCGGGGAGGGGTCGGCACCCCGATCGGTGATGATCATCTTGTATGCCTGGATGGGTCCCGGGGTACGCGACAGCGGCACGTACACCCCACCGTTCGGCAGGGAGTGGGACGTCAACCGCACCCGGGGATCGCCCACTTCGGGAGCTCCCACCAGGTCGTCCAGGGGTACGTGGTACGTGCCGGCGAGCGGCAGCAGCAGTTCCAGGCTGGGGCGGCGCTGCCCGGACTCCAGCCGGGACAGGGTGCTCTTGGAGATGCCGGTCGCCTCGGAGACAGCCGCGAGGGTGAGTCCGCGCGCGGCGCGCACCCGCCTGAGTCGGGGGCCGACCTCGTCGAGGACCGCTCGGTAGGGCTGTGGTCTGTCCATGGACGCATTCCATACCGTCGTCCCGGAACCGGCAACAAAGATTGTCGACTCACGAGGGCCGGTGCACTCTCCCCGGCAGCGCACCGAGGCCGAGCACCGGCCCGGGCCGCCGGCCACGCCGTCTCCCCGCCCCACCCGCCGCCACCCGGCGGCCGGGCCGGAGGAGGCCGTGAGAGAACGGAGTTCGTGTTGAAACCGATCGACGAGGGACGCGGGACAGTCGCCGCCGGCGGCGCCGGGGGGACGACCTCGCCGGGAGGAGCGCTCGCCGCGCTCTCGCTGGCCACGGTGCTCTCCTCGCTCGGCGCCGGCAGCGCCAACGTCGCCCTGCCCACGCTGGCGCACGTGTTCACGGCCTCCTTCCAGCAGGTCCAGTGGGTGGTCCTCGCCTACCTCCTGGCCGTCACCGCCCTGATCGTCGGCGCCGGACGGCTCGGCGACCTCGTGGGCCGCCGGCGGCTGCTGCTCGCCGGGATCGCGGTGTTCACGGCGGGCTCGCTGCTGTGCGCCGGCGCGCCCCACCTCTGGCTGCTGATCGCCGCCCGGGCGGTACAAGGTCTCGGGGCGGCCGTCATGATGGCCCTCACCATGGCGTTCGTTGCCGAGACGGTTCCCAGGGCGCGGATCGGCAGGGCCATGGGAATGCTCGGGACCATGTCCGCGATCGGTACCGCCCTGGGTCCCTCGCTCGGCGGCGTGCTGATCTCCGGGCTCGGATGGCGGGCGCTCTTCCTCGTCAACGCGCCGCTGGGACTCCTGACCCTGCTCCTCGCCCGCCGTCACCTCCCGGTCGACCGGCAGGCGAGCGAACCCGCCGGCGCGCGGCCCGGCTTCGACCGTGCGGGCATGGCGCTGCTGGCCCTGACGCTCGCGGCCTACGCCCTCGCCATGACCCTGGGGCGCGGCGGCTTCGGTGCGGCGAACGCGGCCCTGTTGGCGGCCGCCGTGCTCGGGGTCGTCCTCTTCGCGCGGGTCGAGGGGCGCGTCGCGTCCCCGCTGGTCCGGTTGGCAGCGTTTCGTGACCCGGTCCTGAGCGCGGGCCTCGCCGCAGGCACGCTCGTCACCACCGTGGTCATGGCGACGCTCGTGGTCGGGCCGTTCCACCTCTCGCGCGGGCTCGGACTCGACGACGCCCTCGTCGGACTGGTCCTGGCCGTCGGGCCGGTGGTCGCCGCGCTGACCGGTGTACCGGCCGGGCGGCTGGTGGACCGCTTCGGAGCGCGCCGCACGACCTGCGCGGGACTCCTCGCGATGGCCGCCGGCGCCGCCGCCCTGTCGATGACACGCGTGACGGCGGGAGTCGCGGGCTACGTCGTCCCGCTCGTGGTCGTCACCGCCGGATACGCGGTGTTCCAGACGGCCAACAACACCGCCGTCATGGCGGAGATCGCCCCGGAGCGTCGGGGCGTGACCTCCGCGCTGGTGAACCTCTCGCGCAATCTCGGGCTCGTCACCGGTGCGTCCGTGATGGGAGCGGTGTTCACGTTCGCCGCTGCCTCGGACGACGTCACGACGGCGAGCCCGCAGGCCGTGGCGACGGGTGTGCGCTTCACCTTCGCGGTGGGGGCCGCGCTGATCCTCTGCGCACTCGCCCTGGTGGTGGGCGGTGGTCTCCTCGCGAGGGCGTACGCGTCGCGGGCGACCGGCGGTACGGACACCCGCCCCGGCGGTACGGACACCCGCCCCGGCGGTAGGAACCCCACCCCCGGCGCGGCGGGGACGCCGCCGGCCCGCGCGGCCACCGACCCCGGCGGGAGGGGGCGCTGACCGCATGCCCGCCGGTACCTCTTCGGCCCGACCCGGCACCCGCCACCCACGCGTGTGCGTGGATGGCGTGCGGGAAGGCCGCAGGCGCCGGGCCCGGGAGCGGGCGCGGCGCCGCAGTCAGGCCGTGGCCAACTGCGGGATCAGCCGGAGCGCGTTGTCGTGGTGGATCCCCCGGACCTGTTCGGGGGTGAGGGCCAGGTCCGCGTCGAGCGCGGGCAGCGCCAGGTCCAGCACCGTGTCGGGGGGCGCGGCGGGCCAGTCGGTGCCGAACAGGATGTGGTCGGCGGGTGCGTGGGGGAGGAGGGTCGCGGCCGGCGCCATGGGGCCCGCCGTGTCGTAGTAGAAGCGTCGGAGGTGGTCGCGGACCGCGGCGGGCTCGATGGGCGGGTCGCAGAACCGTCCGAGAGCCTCCAGGCGCGGCGCGATGTACGGGAGGAAGCCACCGGCGTGCGGCAGGATCACCGAGATGTCCGGGAAACGGTCGAGCGTCCGCCTGCTGATCATGTTCACGGCGGCCCGTGTGGTGTCCAACAGGAAGTCGCACATGAAGTTCGGGATACCGGGGACCGTCGGCGCGCCGGGAGGACCACCCGGGAGGTGGTGCGGGTGGGTGTCCACCACGGCGGAGGCCTCGTTCAGCTCGGCGAACACCCGGTCGTAGGAAGGGTCTCCGAGGTAGACGCCGCCGTAGTTCGCCGTCACGTTCACACCCACGGCGCCGAGCTGCCCGAGTCCGCGGCGGATGGCCCAGGACGAGGAGTCGAGGTCGTCGAGGAAGAGCGGCACGTAGTGCAGGAAGCGGCCCGGATGGGAGGCGCTCACCTCGACCATCGAGCGCAGCGTGATGGTGATCGCCTCACGGAGCTGCGCCGACGACCGGTAGCGGGCCGGCAGCATCGGCTTGAGCACCGCCGTCGTGATGCCCGCGCCGTCCATGAACCGGACCGCCTCCTCGATGCCGAGCCCCGCCCAACGCGGCAACTGCCTCGGATCGATCAGCTCGTGGCGCTCGGCCCACTCGCGCCATTCCGGGGCGCAGTAGTGATGGTGCATGTCGATCTTCGGCCGGGTTCCGTGCCCCGAGTCGAGTACCGGCGAGGAATCGTCCGTGGCGACCCGGGCGAGGTCACCGACGAGGTCACCCGTGACCGTCGAGGGGAGCAGGAGCCCCTCGACGGACGCGCGCACCAGGCGCAGGCCGGAGGTGGTGTTCGTGGGATTCTGCATGCCAAATCACCGTCCCTCGGATCGGTTCACCTGTGGGCGGAAACAGAGGTCGTGGCCGATCGGTGCGTCGGCGCGGGCGTCTCGACCGGGCGCGAGGGCTCCAGGACGAGCCGCAGTCGCTCCAGCCCGCGGAACGCCGCCATCGGCCCCTTGAGCCACGCCCCCGCGGGCTCCTCGTCCGGTGCGATCTCCATCTCCGGGAACTCCCGCAGCAGGCAGGAGAGCGCGATCTCGAGTTCTAGCCGTGCCAGGGGCGCGCCCAGGCAGTAGTGCGTTCCGTGCCCGAAGCCGAGGTGCGTGCCCTGGAGTCCCTCGCGCGTCACGTCGAGGTCGTCGGGGCGGTCGAACTTCTCCGGGTCCCGGTTCGCCGACGAGATGGCGATCTGGACGAGGGACCCCTTGGGGATCACCGTGCCCCTGATCTCCGCGTCCTGCGTCGCGTAGCGGAACGTCGACGTCTCCACCGACCCCTCGAAGCGGACGATCTCCTCGACCGCCCGGGGGATCAGAGTGGGGTCGGTGCGGAGCGTCGCCAGCTGATCGGGGTGGAGCAGGAGATCGAGTACGGAGTTCCCGATCTGGTAGGCGGTGGTCTTGTGCCCGGCGAAGAACAGGACCCACAGCGACGACACCAGCTCCGCGTCGTCCAGGGCCTCCTCCGCCCTGATGATGTCCCCGAGGAAGCAGTCCGAGGGGTTCGCCCGCTGGTGCGCGATCAGCCGCCGCAGTCGATCCTGCAGCCACTCCTCGGCGGCCTTCAACTCGGCCTTGGCCGCGGGGTTGAACCGGGAGCGCGTGACCACGGCGAACTGTTCCAGGATCTCGGGGCGATCGGCCTCCGGGATCGTCATGAGCTCGCACAGGACCGAGATCGGCAGGGGGAACGCGAATGACGACATCAGATCGACCGTGTTGTTCTTGCGGCACTCGGTGAGGAGGCGCTCGGCGATCTCGGTGATCCCGGCCCGCATCTCCTCCACCCGTCTGGGGGTGAAGGCGCTCCGCAGGACACGGCGCAACCGGGTGTGCCGGGGCGGGTCCGAGAACAGCACGTTGTCGTCCAAGGCGTCGAAGAAGTCCCCGAACACGGCGTGGTAGATGTCCATCGCCCCGCGCATGTTCTTGCTGAAACGCGGGTCGGACAGGGCGTCCCGGGCGTCGTCGTAGCGGGTGATGAGGTACGTCGCGACGCCGTGCGGAGGGGTCAACCGGGCCACCGGATCCCGCTCGCGCAGGCCGGCGTAGACGGGGTGGGGACACGAGCGGTACTCCGGTGCGCCCTTGGACACGGCCGCCACGAGGTCGTGCACGGCGGCGGCGCCGTCCGGTGTCGTCGCGTTCTCCTGCGTCATGTTCCGCACCCTCCGTGCCACTCGCCTGTGTGGACTCAGCGGTTCCCCGACGGGAGCGTTCGCAAAACGGGGCTTGGTTCGTTCGAGTCAGGCGGCCCGGGCCGGACGTGCGGAACGGGTCGGCCCTCGCCGTCCGGCCGCTCGGCCGTTTGGCGGTCAGTCGTCCGGTCGCCGTGCGGTCGGGTCGCGTGGCGGGTCCGGTGGGCCGGGACATCATGCTGCTCGTCGAGCAACCAGCCCGCCACCGAGGAGTCCGCGCATGGCTCGCAGCACCACCCTGGTCCTCATCACGACCGCGACACTCGCCCTGACGGCGGCCGCCGGTCCCACCGTCGCGTCCGCGGCATCCGGCGCGGACACCGGCAGGGCCGCCGCCGACCGAGCCGTCACCTACCGGGCGACCGCCCCCTTCCTCCGGCACGCCGGCGGCGTGAAGGCGGGCTACGTCCCCGACAAGTACTGCGTGGCCGACCCGGCCGGCACGGGCGCCCTCGGCTACCCGCATTTCAACCACGCGTACGACAACTCCGTCGATCCCGCCAAGCCCGCCGCGCTGTACTACGAGGACGACGGCCGCGGCGGCAAGCGCCTCACCGGGGTCCAGTGGCTGGTCTACGACAAGGACCAGGACCTCACGACGGACGGCGACCGCCCGAAGCTCTTCGGCCGGTCCTTCACGGGCCCGCTGCGCGGACACTTCCCCGGCCAGCCCGTCCACTACGCCCTGCACATGTGGCTGTGGAAGGAGAACCCCAAGGGCACCTACGAGACCTACAACCCCGCGGTGACCTGCCTCCCCGGCACCACCCGCCCGAAGCCCCGGACCTGACCCGGGCCCCCGGGTCCGGTCGGCTCGAACCGCTCGGCGGCCGGCCGCCGAGCGGTTCGCCGCGCTACCGCTGATCGGCTTGGAAGAGGGTGGTCAATTCCAGCTCCACCGCGCGGACTTCCTCTTGACGGTCCATGTGGATCAGCTGCTCCCTGTACAACGTCAGCGAATGGACGAGGAGTTCCACGCGCTCGGGCTCCAGTGCGCACACGCGGCGCGCGGCGGCGACCGATTCCGCGTGGAGGGCCGCCGCGATGTCGGGACGATCGGCGAATTCCCGCCGGGCGTACTTGCCCAAGGCGATGGCCAGCAGGGGGAGATACGCCAGGGGGCTCACCTGGGCGAGCACACGGTAGGCGGCGACCCGTTGGTCGAGGGGCGGCTTCCTGGAACCGAGGAGAGCCACTCGTGCTCGAAGGACCGCGTGGTGATTGATGTGCGCCGAGGGATTCATGAGGGAGATTCTCAAATCCGAACAGGCCCCCGAACAAGGGAGATCGGCTGTGTCGTCAGTCCTACAAAAAAGCCGTCTGACCTGTCATGATGGAGTCACCTTCACCCCTGTTAGCCCCTCGACCGCCGGCCGATCGGACCACTGAGGGGGCGAATCCCGGCGGTTGGACGACTCGATTCCGCCCGGCGTCAACGCGTCTCGCGCGCCGCCGCGAAGTCCAGGGGATGACCGACCGGCCGGGGGACACCGGGTGCAGGGCCCCCGGGAGCGTCGCCGCGGCGGCTGCGGGCGCCGGCGGTCCCGACCCCGCCCGCCGCGTGTCCGTACGCGTCTCGATCCACGCTTCGATGCCACGTGGTGCCCCCCACTCTCCGGGTCGGCCGGTTCGACGGGAAGCGTCATGGCGGGCGCCCGGCGCCCCCTGCCGGCATGCGATCTCGGCCGGCGCCTGCGCGCCGGACCGTGCCGGCACGACCGTGGGCCCACCCCGGAGTGCGGGGTGGGCCCACGTGACGTACGGCGTGGTCGGCGGCGCTACCAGCGGTACCAGCGTCCGCTGCTGCCCTTCGGCCGGGCGACGAAGCCGATCAGCCAGAGGATCAGGACGATGATCGCGACCCACCAGAGGATCTTGAGCGCGAAACCCGCACCGAAAAGAATCAGTACGAGCAGAAGCACGAGAAGAAGGGGAACCATGGTTTATCGACCTCCGAATGTCCGTCTGCCCGACCGCGTGTTCGGCATTTTCTCTTCTTACTCGATTCTTATGCCGGACGGGCGGTGGGTACACCCGCCTGGTCGAGAAGGAAATGGAACCGGTGAAAGCGGAGCCGGGGCGTTTGAAGTCCGATTTTCTGGTCAGGTGCCGCGGGGTAAGCGTTTTCAACCGCATGGGAGTGATGACCGTGTCCGGTGAGCAGAAGGCAAAGGCCAAGACCGAGCAGGCCAAGGGCAAGATGAAGGAAATCGCCGGCCGTGCGGTGGGGAACGAGCGTCTTACCGCCGAGGGCCGGACCGAGCAGGTCAAGGGCGATGCCCGCGAGGCGAAGGAAAAGCTGAAGGACACCTTCAAGCACTGACCGAAGCCAAGCACTGACCGAAGCGCTGACCGAGAGCGCCGGGGCCGAAGCGTCGACCGACGCGGCGCTCACCACAGGGGCCGGACCTCCCCACGAGGGGTCCGGCCCCCGTCGTCGTCCCGAGCCCCACCCGCGAGTGACCCGGCTCCCGAGTGCTCCGGCGGCGCCGCACGCGACGCACGTGTGAGAACGGGGGCCCTGGGCAGGCGGTGATCGAAGGCGCCCGCCGCCCCCGCCGCGCGGTGGTCGGGCAGGGCGGGCGCGTCGATCCGGAGATGAGGGAGCAGCTCGTGAACGTGAACGTGTGGGGATACCGCGAGACTTCGGGCCGACTGGAGGCCATCGACCTGACCGGCTTCAAGGTCGAGGCGGCCGACGGGGACATCGGCAAGGTGAGCAAGCACTCCGACGACGCGGGGTCCTCCTACATCGTGGTGGACACCGGCCCGTGGATCTTCGGCCGGGAGGTCCTGCTGCCCGCCGGCACGGTCATCCACGTCGACGTGGCACAGGAGAAGATCTACGTCGACCGCACGAAGGAGCAGATCAAGGCGGCTCCGGAGTTCGTGAGCGAGAAGCACATCGGCGACACCGACTACTACAGCCGGATCGGCGGCTACTACGGCGGTTTCATCGGCTGACACCCGGACCGGCTCTCGGCCGCGCCCGTAGGCTGTGCCACATGGTGATCAAGGCGCAAGAGGCGGATCGGGACCGGCTGCTTTACGGATGCATGGCGCTCGGCGGCGGATGGGACACGGAGCCGTACGGGCCCGGCGACATCGACGCGGCCGAGGCCGCGATCGAGGCGGCCCTCGACAGTGGCATCACGGGATTCGACCACGCCGACATCTACCGGCACGGCAAGGCCGAAGCGGTGTTCGGCGAGGTCCTCTCCCGCACCCCCGGTCTGCGCGAACGCATCACGCTCCAGACCAAGTGCGGGATCCGCCTCGCCGAGGGCGGACGCCCCGGCATCTACGACCTGCGCGGCCCCACCATCGTGCGGCGGGTCGAGGAGAGCCTCTCGCGGCTCCGTACGGACGTCATCGACGTCCTCCTCCTGCACCGGCCCGATCCGCTGGCGGACCCGGCGGAGATCGCCGAGGCGCTCACCTCGCTACGCCGGCAGGGGCTGGTCCGGGAGTTCGGCGTGTCCAACATGGGCGGCGCCCAGATCGCGCTGCTCCAGTCCCACCTCGAATTCCCGCTGGTCGCCAATCAGTTGGAGATGAGCCTGGACCGTCGGGACTGGCTGGAGGACGGCGTGCTCGTGAACACGCCCGGCGCGGCGGAGAACGGGTTCCCCACGGGGGCGATCGAGTACTGCCTGACGCGGGGCGTTCGCCTGCAGGCCTGGGGAGCCCTGGCGCAGGGCCGGTTCACCGGCCGTCAGGAGAGCGAACGGGAGCACGCGACGGCGCGCCTGATCGCCAAGCTCGCCGGTGAGAAGGGCACCACCCCAGAAACGATTCTGCTGTGGTGGCTGCGCCGGCATCCGGCCAGGATCGTGCCGGTGGTGGGCAGTGGCCGCCCGGAGCGCATTCGGGCCTGTGGGGACGCCGCGCGACGAGACCCGGAGCTCAGCCACGAGGAGTGGTACGAGCTGTGGCTCACGGCGCGCGGCGTTCCCCTGCCCTGACCGGGCGAGGGCCCTCGCGGACGGGTGTCGTTCCGTAGGGACGTCTCCGGCCGTCCGCTCGGCGCCGGCCTCAGCCGACGCTCCACGACCAGGTGCCGTCCGCGCTGATCAGGTACGCCAGGATCGCGAGGTCGGCGACGCCGAGCACGAGGCCGAGGCGGGCGCGCCCCGGGCGGCTCGTGCCGCGGTGCAGGGCGAGGGCGGCGAGGGTGATCGCGATCGGTCCGAGCACGAGGTTCATCGCGAGCAGACCCACCAGGCCGGAGAGGAACGAGACGACGGCCATGCCGTCGGCCTCGCGGGTGGTCCCGGCGCTGCCCGTTCCGGCTTCGCGGTCGGCGGCGTCGGCGCGGCCGGCCTGCCCGTGGGCGGATCCGGGTGCCGTGTCACGGGTGGCGGTGTCGCCGCCGGCCGCGGTGGGGACGTCGACTCGGCTGTCGTCGAGGTCGGTGTGGTCGTGGGCGGTGCGGTCCAGGGTCGTGCGGTGGGATGTCATGAGGAACCCTCCTGACGGCTCGCGGATCGGTGGTGGCGCGTGGTCCGTTCACGTACGGCGAAGATCAGCAGCCAGGCGGCGATCACGGCCGTTCCGATGAGGGTGACCGGCGCCGGGACGTGGGCCACGGTTCCCAGCAGGACCCCCAACAACATGAGGGCCGCAACGAGGAAGAGCATCGTGCTTCCTCCCAAAAATGGGTGACAGTTGTGCACTGACTACCCAGTCTAAATGGTGGCATGCGGTTGCCGGGGGATCGGGGTTTACTTTCCGACATGAGTCAGACCGTCGGGGCCCGTCAGGCCCAACGCCACCGCACCCGCCGGGCCTTGCTGGACGCCGCCCTGTCGCTCCTGGAGGAACAGAGCCTGGGGAGCCTGGGCCTGCGGGAGGTGGCCCGTACCGCCGGCGTGGCGCCGACCGCCTTCTACCGGCATTTCGCGGACATCGAGGAACTGGGGATCGCCCTGGTGGACGAGGCCTTGGAGAACCTCCACGGCGCTGTCCGCTCCCTCCTGGGCGCCTCGGGGAACGCCGACCGGCGCCTCGACGAGGCCGTCGATCTCATGGCGGAGCTGGTGCGCACGTACCCCGGACACCTGCGATTCATCGTCCGGGAACGGCACGGCGGGGTACGCGGGGTGCGGGAGACGATCGCCGGTCGGCTCGACGCCTTCGCCCGGGAAGTGGCCGAAAGACTCGCCTCCGATCCGCTCGGCGCGGGCTGGAGCCCGGCGGACCTCCTGATGCTGGCCCGTCTGTACGTCGACCACATGGTGATGACGGCCTCGGCCTACCTGGCCGCGGCGTTGGAGGACAACGAGTGGGCCGAGGTGACGGACACCGCCCGCCGTCAGCTGCGACTCATCCACCGGGGGCGATTGAACTGGGTCGACGGGACCCGGGCGTGAGCACGCGGAGCGGGGCCGACCGGGTGACGGGCAGGCGTGTCAAGCACCCGTAAGGCCGACGCCGTGGTGATAGTCGGATCGGCGGTGCCTGGCGTGACCGCCTACGGCTGAACAGGGCGACGGGAGTGTTGAGCGATGGTGAAGAAGACGGCGACGGCGTGCGTGCTCGCGGCAGGCCTGCTGATCGGGCCCCTGGGGGCCTCGGGTTGGGCGGCCGGTGCGAGTACCGGAGCGGGCGCGGCCCACCGGGCGGGAGTGGAGGCGGCACCCAAGCCCGTCCACACCTTCGGCGTCGTGGTGTCGAAGTGGGGCGTCAACGTGCGGAGCAAGCCCACCATCCACTCGAAGGTCGTGAAGACGCTCGCTACCCACCGGCGCATCGGCCTGGTGTGCGAGAAGCGCGGCAAGTGGGTCGACGGCAATCCGATCTGGTACCGCGTCCACGGGGTCAACGGCTGGGTCGCGGCCCGCTACGTCCACAACCTCCAGCCGATCAGGCCCTGCTGACCGGAGCGCCGGACGGGTCGCGCCGGTCGCGCGGTGACCCGTCCGGCGCTGAGCGATGACGGTCGTCGCGCCGGCCACCGGGAGGACCGGGACGGCGCGGACGTCACGGTCGGACAGCGGCGTGTTCGAGTACGGCCCGGACCTCGGAGGTGATCGCGCTCTCGTTGCGTTCGAACTCGGGTCCGGTCAGGACCTGGGGGTCGGCCGGCAGTCCGGTCAGTACCGGGGTGTGCAGGTGTCCGCCGGGCATTCCCGGTGCGAGTTCGACGCGCAACCGATTGGAGCGGTAGGCCACTTCGTTGGAGAGGTAGCCGCCACCACCGCCCTCCACGGCGCGCGACCCGGGCGTCGGGCCGTCGGTACGGTCCACCGGCGCCGTGCCCCCGGCGGGAATCTCGGTGACGGCGCGGTTGAGAAGCACCGGATAGGGCGTCTGCACGGCGGCGGTGACCGCGTCCGCCGGCAGGGTGGTCCGGATGAACTCCGCGCCCCGGCCCATACCGGGAGCGGTGACCGGATGTTCGCGGGTGCCTCCCGAGAGGGCGCGGGCGTTGTCCGGGTACGGGTCGGCCGAGCGTGCGCGTCCCGCCCAGTCCTCCAGGGTGAAGATGCCGGGGTAGCCCTGGCTGACGGTGGTGATGACGTCCGCCCGCTGGGCGCCGGCGGCCAGATGCGGGGCGAAGGCTCGTTCCACCATGCCGGCGTCGAAGTCGGCGTACCGCACGGGGAGTACGACGGCCCGGATCTCGGCGCGGCTGCCGTCGGCGAGGGTGACGCGGAGGCCGTTGAGGCGCAGGGCCGCCGATCCGGACGGGTTGGCGCGGCGGATCTCGGCGTCCAGCCCGAACGGGTCGAAGCCGCTGATGAACACGCGCCGCACGCCGGGAGCCGACCGGAACCCGTTGTCGGTGAGACCTCGGGAGGCGTCCTCGAAGCGGGCCCGCAGCGCACGCCGGTCGACGGCGAAAGCGGGCTCCCAGCGGGTGAGCGCGGCGGTCATCGCCAGCCGGGTCCAGTACAACGGCCGGTCGTCGCCGGTCGCGAGATCACCGCCGGGCCGCTGCCCCTGGGCCCGGCTTACGGCCGACTGCCACAGGGCCTCGCCCCAGCCGTCGAGGAGCCGTTCGGCCTCGGCGGGGCCGCGCGTCCCGCACAGCGCGGCGGGGAACCGTCGTACGAAGTCGCCCAACCCGGCACGCTCGACGAGGGCGGTCGTCCTCGGGTCGGACAGTCGCGCCTGCTCGGCGTCGAGCGGCGCGGAGGTCGAGGTGCGGCAGGGGGTGCGCTCGTCCGCCGTGGCGGCCGTGGCGACGGTCAACGGGATCAGGGTGGCGAGAAGGGCCGCGGCCGACGCGGTACGCCGTAAGAACATCATGCGATGTGACATTACATAGGCTCCCCGGCCCCCGACAGGCACCTTCGCGCCGGAACCCCATCGGAACCCATCGGAACTGACCGGACGCGCGACACGGGACGGTCCGGCGGTCACGGCCACTCCGAAGCGACAGACTGTGCGGACCGTTCGTCCCACACCGGGAGATGCCGTGTCAGATCACGCCGAAGCCGACATCGTGAGCGGTGACCTCGTGAGACGGTTCGCCACGCGGCTGGGCCTCGTCGGCGCGCTGACGGCCCTGCTCCTGACGGCCGGCCCGGCCCGGGGCTCCGAAGCCCCGCCCCGCACCGGCTTCGAGACGACGGCCGGCGCACGCTGGACCACCGAGGCCGAGGAGCGGGACTTCCTCGACGCCGTCGACCGGGGCGGCGACCGGGCCGCCCTGCTGCGGATCGGCACCACCCGCCAAGGTCGTCCGCTGCGCATGGTCGGCATCGGCGACGGCAGGGCGCCGCTCACCGTGCTGCTGGTGTGCGGCCAGCACGGCGACGAACCGGCGGGACGCGAAGCCTGCCTGACGGCTGTGCGCGATCTCGCGTACGCACGGGACCCGGCGACCCGGCGCCTCCTCGCGACCGCCACGGTCCTGGTCGTCCCGAACGCGAACCCCGACGGCCGGGCCGCCGGCACCCGGACCAACACCGACGGCGTCGACGTCAACCGCGACCACGTCGCCCTGACCTCACCCGAGGCGCGGGCCGTCGCGGGCGTGCTGCGCGACCGGCGCCCGAACGTCGTGTTCGACCTGCACGAGTACCGGTCGACCCCCGGCACGTACGACAAGGACCTCTTCGACCTCTGGCCGCGCAACCCCAACACCGACCCCGCCGTGTACGCCCAGTCCCGCCTGCTGTCCGAGGCCCACGTGCGCGACACGACCCGCGCCGCCGGGTATTCGACCGGCACCTACGGAATCCGGACCGACCCCGTCACCGGCGCCCCGATCGGGCAGACGGCGGGCGACGGACAGGAACACATCCTGCGCAACGCCGCCGGCCTCAAACACGCCGTCACCCTGCTCGTCGAGAGCCGCCTGGAGCCGGCGGGTGCCACGGAGAAGGCCGACCCCACCCGCAACCACCTGCGCCGCGTCGACTCCCAACTCGCCGCACTGCGAGGTCTGTTCCGTTACGCGGTCCAGGAGGCCCGGCCGCTCGCGGCCGCCACGGGGCGGGCGCGCATCGCCGGATACCGGGACGAGGGGGCGATCCGCTGGGCCGGCGCGGACAACCGGCCCGCGTCCCCGGCCGAGACGCTGACCGAACCGCCGTGCGGATACCGCCTCACCGCCGCCCGGTACGCGCAAGTGCGTGAGCGGCTCGCCCTCCACGGCGTACGGGTCACCGCTTCCGGTACGGGCGCGTTCGTTCCCCTGCGCCAATCCCTGCGCATCCTCGTCCCCCTGTTGCTCGACGGCCGGGCCGCGCACCATCTCGCGGCGGGGGAGCCGGTGTTCGGCTGCTGAGGTCGCCTCCCGCGCGCCCCTCCACCGAGGATCGGACCGGCCCCGCCGCGGGCACACCCTAAGATGCCTGGGTTCGGTAGGGCGGCACATCGGGGGAATGCGGCATGAGCGGTCACGGCAGTGGCGGGTACGGCGGCGGTGGGTACGGAGATCCGGCGGGCGGCGGCGCCGCGCATCCGCCGCCAGGGCCCCCCTACGCACCACCGGTTCCCCCGCAGGGGTACCCGTACGGCCGGTCCGGCCCGCCGCCGGGGTATCCGTACGCACAGCCCGGACCGCCGCCCGGATACCCGTACGGACCGCCCTTTCCGCCGGGCCCGCCCCCGCGCGTAGAACAGTCACGGGCCCGGAAGATCCTGCGCGGGCTCTACAACCCCGTGTACGCCGCCCGGCGGACCTTCCGTCCCTCGCGCCCCGGGATCGTCGACGACCGGGAGGTCCGCAAGCTCCAGTTGTGGCGGACCGGGCTGGGACTCGTCGCCTGGGTGGGCCTGATGGTCACCTACAACGCCGTCGCGAGCGCCGCCGACATCCACGGCGTCGCGAGCGAACGCCTCGACCAGAGCTGGTCCAGCGTCCTCGTACTGGTGTGCACCTTCCCCGTGGTGGTCGGCGCCTTCGTGGCGGCCGCGCGGGACGGGCTGCGCCGGGTCTACCTGCGCCGGGCCCTGCGCCCGCTCGGCTCGGTCCTGGCCATCATGGCGTCCATGGGCACCGCCGCCCTCGCCATGGCCCCGGAACTGGCCGGTGTGCGGGACGCCGTGGGGCTGCCGGGGAAGATCGCCGTGCTGGTGCTGTGCCTGTGGTCGATCGGCTTCGCCCTCTACGGCATCGGACTGTCGCTGGTGCACGTCTTCCGCACCGCCGACATCCACGAGGTGCTGCCGCCGATCCTCGCCGGCGTCCTGGTGTGGGAGATGGCCCTCGTGGATGTGATCACCGGGTCCTACGACCAGGTTCCGGCGGGTGCCAGGGTGGCCTTCATCCTCGGCGCCCCGGTCACGGTGACCGCCCTGTCCTGGTGGGAGCTGCGCCGGCTGCGGCTCCACCACGGGCTGACGCTCCGTACGGCCCTGCGCCGCTGACGCCTCCCGCCGAGGGTCAGCGCGACGACTGCCGTTCCCCAAGGCGCGAACGGGACGGAACGACCAGGTGGCGGGCCAGGGCCAGGGCGGCGAGGAAGGCCAAGAGCACGCACACGCCTGCCCAGCCGGCCCGGTCGTGGATTCGCACCCCGAGCCACGACCCCGCGCTGCCCCCCAGGTAGGCGCAGGTCATGTAGGCGGTGTTGAGTCTGCCGCGCGCGTCGGGGCGCACCGCGAAGACCCGGGACTGGTTGGCGACCATGCCGGACTGCATCGCGACGTCGAGCAGCACCGTCCCCAGCGTCAGGGCGGCGAGCCCCGCCACCCCGCCCGCGGTACCCGCGGCGAGGATCGCGGCCGACAGGAGGACACCGATCAGGGAGACCAGGTTCACCCGATCCGGGCCCTCGCGGTCCACCAGCCGGCCGGCGAGCGGGGTACAGAGCATCGTCACCCCACCGACGAGCGCCAACATGCCCACGGCCTGGGCGCCCAGGCCGTAGCGGGGGCCGGTCAGGAGCAGCGCCACACTGGTCCAGACGGCCGAGAACCCGGCGAAGACGGTCGCCTGGTAGAAGCACGAGCGACGCAGTTCGGGCTCGGTGCGCAGCAGACGGAGCGACGCGGTGAGCAGCGCCGGGTACGAGCCGTGCGAGGAGGGGGTGGTGACGGGGAGCGTGCGGGCCAGGACCCACGCCAGCAGCAGGACGACGGCCGAGGCCACCAGATAGGGGGCCCGCCAGCCCAGCCATTCGCCCAGCGTTCCGCTGAACGTACGGGCCAGCAGCATGCCGCCGATCGATCCGCTCAAGAGGGTGCCCATCACCGCGCCGCGGCCGTCGTCGGCCACCAGCCCCGCGGCCAGGGGGGCGATGACCTGGGCGGCCACGGTCGAGACCCCGACGGCGAGGGAGGCGGCGACGAGGAACGGCAAGGTGGGCGCGCAGCCCGCGGCGAGCAGGCCCAGTCCGGTGAGGGTGAGCAGCGTGACGAGGAACCGACGGTGCGGGAGCCGGTCGCCGAGCGGAACCAGCAGGAAGAGCCCCAGGGTGTAACCGACCTGAGTGCCCGTCACCACGTACGAGGCCTCGGCGGGGGGCACGTGGAGGCCGGCGGCGATCAGCGGGCCGACGGCCTGCGGGAAATAGATGTTGCCCACGGCGACGCCGCAGGTCACGGCCAGGGGCAGGAGCAGTCGGCGGCTCACGTGAAGTCCACCGCCCCGCCCGCGGCGCGCGGGCGGCGCCCGGGGCCGTGCGTCGAGCCGGGATCCTTCTTCGTGCGCTGCGCGGCAGCGGTGGGTGTCATGCGCCGAGTTCACGGCACCTTCGGGCGGCCTCCAATGGATGTAGCGTATGGCTTGATGATCAGCTTCGTGTTGGGTGTCGAGGACCTCGCGGACACGCGCTTCGCGCTCTCGCCGCTGGGTGAGACGGTCTTCAGCCTGCGGGTGCTGCGCGATCCGGGGCTGTCCGCGCTGCACCTGCCGTGGCGCAGGTCCGTGCTCGGCCGGCTCGGGGCGCTCGACACCGGCCTGCTGATGTCACTGGTCGCGCGCAGGCTCACCCTTCCCGACTTCCTGACGCCGCGACCGCCGGGCTTCGCCCCGAGCTTCGAGGAGGAGTTGGCCCTCGTCCGGGTGACGCCCCCCGACCGGGTGCGTCGCGATCTGTCCGCGGCCCACGCGTCGGATCCGCTCCCCGAGGCCCTGCGCGCCGCCGCGGGCGCCGACGACGCGGCGGTGGACGGGCTCCGCGACGCGATCTGCGACCTCCTGCGGCGCTACTGGGAACTCGCCGTCGAGCCGGCGTGGCCGCGGATGAGGCTCCTCCTGGAGGCCGACATGACCTACCGCGCACGGCAGTTGGCCATGGGCGGCGCCCGCAGGCTGTTCGCGGGCATGCACCCGAACCTGCGGTGGGAGAACGGCGTGTTGCACATCGACCGGATGATCGACAGTCATCGTGCCGAGGCTTCCGGTCGAGGGCTCCTGCTGGTGCCGTCCGTCTTCGCCCACAAACCCGCGCCCCCGGTCGACCCCGGGGAAGCGCCGCTGTTGGTCTATCCCAGTCGTGGAGTGGCGACGCTCTGGACCGAACCGGCGACGGCCGACTCGGCGGCCCTGGTGTCGCTGCTCGGCGCGACCAGGGCCCGACTGCTCGACCTCCTGGACGAGCCACTGCCCACGATCGAGATCGCCCGTCGCTTCAGGGTCACCCCGAGCGCCGTGTCCCAACACCTGCGCGTGCTGCACGCCACGGGCCTGCTGACCCGGGCGCGCGACGGACGGCAGGTCTTGTACCGCCGCAGTCCTCTCGGTGACCGGTTGGCCGGCGGGCGCTGACCGGCGCGGCGAAGGGTGACCCGGGGTGCGCGGCCACCGGGTCACTCCCTCGCGGGGCGGCGCGCGTCACGCGTAGCCGACCGTCACTTCCTTGAATCCCAGGGAGCGCAGAAGCCCCTCCAGCATGGCACTGGTGTTCTTCTCGGTGCGCTCGACGAGTCCGCTGTCGCGCGCCGCCTCGGTGATGTGTTGGGCGGCGAGGCGCTGTACGCCCTGTGCTCCGGCCGGGTTGTCGGAGAACAGGTCCCCGAGTCGGTCCAGGAGCCCCCGTTGCTGGGACACGGCGTACGAGCGGTCCAGGTCGAGGGCTGCCGGGCCCAGGACGGCGTGGGGCAGGCGGAGCGTGGCCTTCGTGCGGTCCTCGTTCACCGTGACGCTCCGCTCGTCGAGCCGACCGAGGTCCACGTAGCCGCTGACGGTGCCCGCTCCGACGTACAGGGTGCGGGTGCCGCGGATCGAGTCGGGGAGGAACTTCGCGTCCTTCTCCAGGTCCACCACGACCTGGAAGTTGCCCGCCGCGCCCTCGTAACGATGCATGTCCCGAATCGACTTGAGGAGCATGGGACCGGTCCGGTCCCGCGTCTTCTCGCCGAAGAGATCACCGAAGCCGGGTATCAGGTCGAACCGGCTGACGAGCGCGAACAGCAGGGCGAGCGCGGCCAGTGCGCCGACGATCCGTCCCCAACGGGCCGGACGGTGCGGGCGTCTTGGGCGGTCCTGCCGCTCCGAGTCGAGCGATGAGTTGTCCATGCCCTGCGGATGCCCCGAAAACGGCCGTCTCACCGGGTGTCGTGCGGACCGCGGCCGGGTTCAACCAGAGGCCCGGACAAGGGAGTTCAGCGGTGCTTGGTCAGGGTTCGCAGGAGGACGAACAGAGCGAAGGCCATTACGAGGAGATGCAGCCAGGCGGGCCCGGGGGTGGGGGAGGGGGCGAACGCGAGCAGCTGATTCGATGTCATCTCCCGCGTCTGCCCGCCCCGGAGGGATCGACGCGCCCGGATGTGCGCCACGTTGCCCGCGGAGCGTCGTGCGAGTCGTTCGGCGCGACCTCCACGCCCCGACGAATGTCACTCGCCGTGTTTGATGATCGTGCTTCAGGTAACACTAGGTAGTGGCAAGTTGTCAGCGCCCGACGAAAGGAACGAGCATGTCGATGTCCATCGTGGTGATTCTCGTCGCGGTCGGAGCCCTGATCGCTCTTCTCGTGGCAGCCCCCGCGGCTCCCGTCCGGTCGAACGCGCCCCGACGTGGCGTCCAGTCGCGCCGGCTGCGGACGATTCCCCCGCAGCGTGGCGGCCACCGCCGCAGCGCCCACTGACGCCGGGCGGAGTGCCCCTCCGGCGAGGGCACTCCGCCCGGCTCGGCCGGGTCGACGATCAGCGGGCCGCGCGTTCGCCCCGGGGGCGGTCACGGAAGCGTTCCAACGCCTCGACCACGAGCGCGTGGTCATCGAGTTGCGGCAGCCCCGACACCGTCACCGCGCCGATGACCCCCGCGCCCTCGACGGCGATCGGGAACGAACCCCCGTGTGCGGCGTACAGGTCCGGGTCCAGGCGTCCGTCCGCGTCGAAGTCCTTGCCGCGGGCCCGGAAGCGGGTCCCGGTCAACAGGGAAGAGACGCCGTAGCGTTCGACGACACGACGCTTGCGTTCGATCCAGGCGTCGTTGTCCGCGCTCGACCCCGGGAGCGCGCAGTGGAAGAGCTGCTGGGCGCCGCGTCGGATGTCGATGGCGACGGGGGCCGACCGCTCGCGGGCGAGGGTGACGAGCAGCGAACCCAGTTCCCAGGCGTCCTCGTGGGTGAAGCGGGGCAGCGTGAGCCGGGCCTCCTGGGCCTCCAGCTCGGCCACGTCGGGGGCGGGGGCGCTCACGGCGTCACCTCCGTCCGTGCGGCGGCAGAGCCGACGGCCTTGCCGAGGGGGGTGGGGTCAGCGGTCGAGGCAATCATGCCGCCACTTTGGCAACACTGTTGCCGAAGTGCAAACGGGCAGGTCGGTGCGGGGCGTGTCGCGGCCCGGCTCACACACCCCGATGCGTCGCCAGCCACTCCAGGGCGCTCTCGCCCGCACCCAACACCGAGATGTGACCGTCGTCCGGGCTCATCCGCAGTTCCGCCCCGGGGATGTGGTCGGCGAGCCATCGACCGTGCGCGCTCGGTACGACCCGGTCCCGGGCGCCGTGCAGGAGGAGCGTGGGCGCCGTGATCAGGGTGGGACGAAAGCCCCAGGGTGTGACGTAGGCGAGATCGTCGTCGATCAGACCACCGGGACCGGATTCCACGGCCGGGCCGACGACATCGGCGAACCAGGACCAGGGACCGGCCAGCGCCGCATGATCGGCCGGCGTGAACATCTCCGGATCGAACACGGCACCGGCCTCGTGGTGCTCCTTCGCCCCGCGCCCACGCGCGGCGGCACGCAGGGACGCCGCGCCGGAGGGGTTCATGCCGGCGAACCAGTCGAGGTCCTCGGCGTCGAAGGGCGCCAACCCCGCCACGCTCACCACGGCGAGGACCCGGTCCGGGAGCAGCGCACCGCAGGCCAGCGCGTGCGGCCCGCCCCCCGAATGGCCCATGACCGCGAACCGGTCGATGCCCAACGCGTCCGCGACGGCCCGCACGTCCGCCGCCGCGGACGCCACGGTCCGCCCCGGGCAGGGGGACGAGCCGCCGTAGCCGGGGCGGTCGTGGGACACCCACCGGATGCCCAGTCGGGCGGCGGCGGGGAAGAGCGGCGCGGGCGGCGCCCCGATGTTCGGCGTGCCGTGGTGCCAGAACACGACGGGACCGTCGGCGGACCGCCCGGGTCCGTTGTCGTGGACGTGCAGGACGCGCCCGTCGGCCGTCCGCAGATCGCTCTCGTTCATCAGGGGTCCCTCCGAGGTGCGGACGGGTCGGGTCGTGGCCGCCCCGGTGGCGTCAAGGTACCGGCCCCGCGACCGCCGCACGCCCCGCCGCTCGCCGCGCGGCCGTGCGGCGATCCGCCGCGCGATGTGCGGACGCGGGGACCGGCGCAGCGCGGACACGCCGGCCGGGGGGACCGGCGCCTTGTAGGATCGGTGCTCATGTCGAAGCCTGACGTCTTGCTCGTCGCCATCGCCGCCGCGGTGGAATCGGAGCAGACCAACCAGATGTCACTGACCGTCCTGGTTCACGGCGCCGTGGTCACGGGCCGCCTCGCTCCCGAGAGCGTGTGGCGCCGGCGCGTGGCCGAGGTCCTGATCGATTCCGACCGGCTCAGTCCGTTCGCGCCGCTGTTCGCGGACGCCGAGACGGCCGACGACTCCCCACGCCAGGAGTCGCCCTCTTACCTGCACTTCCACGTGGCCAGGATCCTCCAGGGGACCATGGGCATCCCCGAGACCGGAGGGATGTACCGGATCGCGATCAAGGACGTCAGCGCCTGGACGATGGGGGACTTCAGCTACTCCGAGACCTGATCGCGGTCCCGGGCGCGGCCCCGGCCCGACCGGAGGGAGCGCACCCGGCGCGTCAGACGGTGCCATCGCGGATACCGTTCGAGCCTTAGACGGGAGTGCTGGTCGAGTTCCTCCATCAGGCGCTGGGAGCGCTTGTCCACGCCGAGTTCGTCGAGTACGCGGTCCGCTTCGGCCAGCAGCGCCCCGTACAACTGCCACATCCCGGGCTCGGCGCGGACCCGCTCCAGCAACAGCACGGCGAGCCGGTCGCGGCTCATCCGGGCGATCTCCAGCTCCCGGGTCAGCCGGCCCTCGGCCTCCTCGGCGTTCGCGCTGACCTGAGCGGTGATCAGCTCGGCGAAGCTCTCCATCGCGATGGCCAGATGGCCGTACAACTCCTGTAGGGCCTGGGTGACGAGCGGCGGGAAGAGGGTGTCCGCCGGCCGGGTCCTGGCGAGATCGGTCAAGGTCCGGCAGGACACCCGCAGCACCACCGCGCAGATCTCCAGGGTGTCGAGCCCCGTGCGCAGCACCAGCCGGAAGAGGAGCCCCTCGCGCACCCTCGGATTCAGTCGCAGGCTGTCCTCGGCCTGTCGGAGCGCGGCGTCGACCAGCGCGATGTCGTTGTCGAGACGTCGTGCCTCGTGCAGCCGGGCGGCGGCCTTCTCCACCGTGGTGGGACCGCCGAGTTCCGCGCAGATGTGCGTCAGCAGGGTGCTCATGCCCGCCGCGAGACCGGTGATCGCATCGGAGGCGGGACGGATCCACACGGGCGGCACGAACAGCACGTTGAAGAGGAGGCCGACCGCCGCGCCGATCAGCGTCTCCAGGACACGGTCCCAGGCGGTGTCGGCGACCCTCGTGACGCCGAGCACCAGCATCGCGCTGATCGCGACCTCCGGGACGAACTCGCCGGCCCGCACCACGCGGCCGATGACGAGCGAGGCCAGGATGATCAGACCGAGACTCCACCAGGTCAGTCCGACCAGGGCGCTGAAGCCGATCGCGATCAGCACGCCGGCGACGACGGAGTTCACCCTCCGGATTCCGGTGGTGAGCGTGGTGTAGAGCGTGACCTGGACGACGAGCAGGGCGGTGAGCGGCGCGGTCAGGGGTGCCGGTTCGTCGCTCACCGCCAGGGCGACGACGTACGAGACGACGGCAGCCGCTGTCGAACGGATCGCCTGGACGACCGCGGGTTCCCGGTACCGGTGGGCGAGCCGACGGAGAGGTGTGATTGCCAGTGTCATAAGCCCGCCCCTGCCCAGTCCTCGGCGTGATCAACAAGCGCACCGATCACTCGGCCCACGCGGGGCACACGCGAACGGGGCGGAACGGCGCGCGTCGAGGTCCGGCGCGCTTCCGGCCCACCGCCCACCCGCGATTGCATCATCGGAGACCGGTGCACCAAGGAAGAGGAGAGCCCCACGTGGCCATTGCGACGATCAACCCCGTGAACGGCGAGACGCTCCGCACGTTCGACGAACTGACGGAAGACGAGATCGAACAACGGCTGACGCTCGCCGCCGAGACGTTCCGGACGTTTCGGATCACGGAGTTCGCCGAGCGCGCCCGGCTCCTCGACCGCGCGGCGGACCTCCTGGACGAGGACCAGGACGACATCGCCCGCACGATGACGACCGAGATGGGCAAACCGATCGCGGCGGCCCGCGCCGAAGCGGCGAAGTGCGCCAAGGCCATGCGGTGGTACGCGCGCAACGCCGAGGGCCTGTTGGCCGACGAGTTCCCGGCCGAGGAGGAGGTGGCGGACTCCGGGGCCGCTCGCGCCCGGGTCCACTACCGGCCGCTGGGAGTCGTCCTGGCCGTGATGCCGTGGAACTTCCCCCTCTGGCAGGTCGTCCGCTTCGCGGCACCCGCGCTCATGGCCGGCAACGTGGGTCTGCTCAAGCACGCGTCGAACGTGCCCCAGACCGCGCTGTACCTGGGCGACCTCTTCCGGCGCGCCGGATTCCCCGCCGGAGCCTTCCAGACGTTGCTCGTCTCCTCCGGCGCGGTCGAGCGGATCCTGCGCGACCCCAGGGTGGCCGCGGCGACCCTGACGGGGAGCGAGCCGGCGGGCCGCGCGGTCGCCGCCATCGCCGGCGACGAGGTCAAGAAGACCGTCCTGGAGCTCGGCGGCAGCGACCCCTTCGTGGTGATGCCGTCGGCCGACGTCGAACGCGCCGCGCGTGTCGCGGTGACGGCCCGGGTGCAGAACAACGGCCAGTCCTGCATCGCGGCCAAGCGCTTCATCGTGCACACCGACGTCCACGACGAGTTCACCCGCCTCTTCACCGCCCGCATGGCCGAACTGACCGTCGGCGACCCGATGGCGGAATCCACCGACGTCGGCCCGCTCGCCACCGAGCAGGGCCGCGACGACGTCGAAGGACTCGTGGACGACGCGGTGCGCCGAGGAGCCCGGGCCCTGTGCGGCGGGAGCAGGCCCGAGGCGTTCCCGAAGGGCTGGTTCTACGAGCCGACGGTCCTCACCGGGATCACCCCCGAGATGCGCATCCACCACGAGGAGGCCTTCGGCCCGGTGGCCACCGTGTACCGGGTCCGCGACCTGGACGAGGCGGTGGACGTGGCCAACGACACGCCCTTCGGCCTGAGCTCGAACGTGTGGACCCGGGACGAGGCCGAACAGCGACGCTTCGTACGTGACGTCGAGGCCGGCGGTGTCTTCTTCAACGGCATGACCGCTTCCCACCCCGCACTGCCGTTCGGCGGAGTGAAGCGCTCCGGCTACGGCCGGGAACTCTCGGGCCACGGGATCCGCGAGTTCTGCAACACCACGACGGTGTGGCACGCGGCCGAACCGGGCGCCAAGCCCGCGTAGCCGCTCAACCGGACGCGCCCAGCGGCGTGACGATCGTGAACAGGGCGCCGTCCGGGTCCCCGAGCGCGACCCGGCGGCTGTCGCCCGTCGTCCGGACCGGGGAGGCGGTCCG
This sequence comes from Streptomyces sp. WM4235, assembly GCF_001279725.1. Taxonomy (GTDB): domain Bacteria; phylum Actinomycetota; class Actinomycetes; order Streptomycetales; family Streptomycetaceae; genus Streptomyces. The sequence goes on from NZ_LGDE01000431.1 coordinate 26,892, forward strand.
GCCGCCGAGCCGGACGGCGGTGTCCACGGCCGCCTCCAGGTCGGGCACGTCGAAGTGGATGTGCCAGCGCGGGCGGATCTGCGGATCCGGCGCCTCCTCCACGGCCCCGCCGCTGATCCGGGCGACGGTGTCGTGACCGCGTCGGATCACCACGTGATCGTGCTCGTACGAGACGTCACAGCACCCCGGGCGCTCGCACGCCCAGTCCAGGACGTCCCCGTAGAACACGGCGGCGGCGAACGCGTCGCGCGTGCGCAGTTCGAGCGACGCGGCGGCGCGGTGGCGGTGTGCCGTCCAGTCCGGGATGACCTCGCCCTGCCAGAAACCGAAGACCGCCCCATCCGGATCCGCGGCGAGCGCGGCGCGCCCGGTGCCGAAGGTCAGCGGGCCCACGGCCATGGTGGCGCCCCGTTCGCGGACCCGCGCCGAGGTGACGTCGGCGTCGTCGACGGCGAAGTACGGCGTCCAGGCGACCGGGACGCCCAGCCGGCCGGCGAGCGCCCCGATGCCCGCGATCGGTACCCCGTCACGCATCGCCACCGAGAAACCCTCGCCGAGCCGGGTCGGGCGGAAGGTCCACCCGAGCACGGCCCCGTAGAACGCCTGCGCGTTCTCCAGATCGCGGGTCATCAGGCTCACCCAACACGGCGCACCGAACACCTCATGGCTTGACGTCGACACCGGCACCGACCTCTCTGACGCTCACCCGGCGCCCACCGTAGCCCCGGCGTCGACGCCAGGCCGCGAGACACGGCCGCGCGGAACGGTGGACGACGCCCGGTCGGAACCCCGCGCCGCGGGGAGTTCCGCCGGCGGGAAGGAGGCGGCCGGACGTCCGGTGCCGCCATTGGGGTGGGATCGCGGACACCGACCCGTCCGTGCGGTCCCGGCCGTCGAAACAGACTCGACCCGCTCGACATCCGGGCGGGCACCCCTTGACTCCGAACCCTGATCCTGGAGAGCGACATGCGTACTCGCAAGATCGTCATCGCCGCGTCCGTCGTCCTGGCGGCGGCCGTGTCGGCGCCCGTTCTGGCCTCCGCCGACGGCGGCGACCACGCCATGGACCGAGCGGGACACCGGGCACTGACCGCGATCGGTCTGACCTCCGATCAGCGGCTGGTGGAGTTCACCGTGGACTCGCCCGCCAAGCCCACCGGCATCGGCAGGGTGTCCGGGCTCCGCGGCGACACCAGGCTCGTGGGCATCGACTTCCGGGTCCAGAACGAGAAGCTCTACGGAGTCGGCGACAAGGGCGGCATCTACACCCTGAACACCGGCAACGCCAGGGCGACGAAGGTCTCCCAGCTCACCGTGGGCCTGTCGGGGACGCGGTTCGGGGTGGACTTCAACCCCGCCGCGAACCGTCTGCGGGTGATCGGCAACACCGGTCAGAACCTGCGCCACAACCTCGACGACGCCGCCGCCCCGCTGGGCACCACGGTCGACGGGACCCTCACCAACCCCACCACCCCGCCGTCCACCGCCATGGGCGTCACCGGCGCCGCCTACACCAACAACGACCTGAACGCTGCCACGGCGACCGCCCTCTTCGACCTCGACACCACGGCCGACCGGGTCTCGCTCCAGTCACCCGCCAACGTCGGCACCCTCGCACCCACCGGGAACCTCGGTGTGAACGCCGGACCCGACGCCGGATTCGACATCCACTTCTCGCCCAAGCACGGCACCAACCAGGGATTCGCGACCCTCGACACCGGCCGCGGCTCCCGCCTCCACCAGATCGACGTACTGACCGGAGCGGCCCGCGACCTCGGCGCCTTCCCCGCCAAGCAGCAGGTCACCGACCTGGCCCTGCCGCTGGGCCAGAACTGATCCACCGCGCGGTGGGCCGTTCGGGCGGGGACCGGCCCACCGAACGGCCGCCGCGCGGGCGGCGGCCCCCCACCGGCGAGGGGGAAGGCCCCGACACGTGCGCGTCCTACTCCTCGATGGCACCGCCGATGCGCCGCAGGTGCCGCCGGAAGCTGTACGAGGGATCCGCGTCCCGCAGGACCAGGTAGTCCTCGAAGGCCGTCTGCCGGCGCAACGTCTCGCCCGATCGGATCCGGTGCGCCTGCTCCCGCTCCGTCCCGGCGATCCGCCCGGCCGCCGTCAGCACCCTCTCGACGTGCTCCGCGGCGACGAACAGCACGCCGTCGACGTCACCGAAGACGAAGTCCCGGCCGTCCACGAGGTGCGCCCCGAACCGGGCGGTGACCAGGGCGTCGGCCTCCCGTTCGTCCAGCCGTACGGGTCCGGGCGGGTAGGCGCCGTAGCTGAACACGGGCAGACCGATCTCGGCCAGCTCCGCGGTGTCGCGGTGCAGTCCCCACACCACCAGACCCGTCACCCCGGCCGCCGCGGCCTCCAGCACCGCCAGGTCACCCACGCACGCCTCGTCCGAACGTCCGCCGTTGTCGATCACCAGGACGTCGCCCTCCTCGGCCCGACCGAAGGCCTCCAGGAACACGTCCACGCTCCCGTAGTGACGCACCGGCAGCACCGGCCCCGCCACCCGGTGCCCCCGTACGACCGCGCCGATGCCGGGCGGTGCGACGCGCAGCGGCGTGTTCGTACGGACACAGGCATCGGCCAGGAGCGGGGTGGACAGGTCGGCGAAGGCTTGCAGCATGCCCTCTCTCCTTCTCGAAAGAACGGGTTCGATCGCGTACCGCCCTCATCGTGCCCTGCCACCCCCTCCGGCCCGCCGCGCCGTGTCCGCGCGTCCCCGTCAGGCGCCGACGTACGCCGCCAGGTGCTCGCCGGTGAGCGTCGATCGGCCGGCGATCAGATCGGCGGGCGTGCCCTCGAACACGATCCGGCCGCCGTCGTGGCCGGCGCCGGGGCCCAGGTCCACGATCCAGTCGGCGTGCGCCATGACCGCCTGGTGGTGCTCGACCACGATCACCGACTTGCCGGAGTCGACGAGCCGGTCGAGGAGACCGAGCAACTGCTCTACGTCCGCCAGGTGCAGACCGGCGGTCGGCTCGTCCAGCACGTAGATCCCACCCTTGTCGGCCATGTGGGTCGCCAGCTTGAGCCGCTGCCGCTCGCCGCCCGACAGCGTGGTCAGCGGCTGACCGAGGCTGAGGTAGCCCAGCCCGACGTCGGCGAGACGTCCGAGGATCCGGTGCGCCGCCGGCGTGTGCGCCTCCCCGGCCCCGAAGAACTCCTCCGCATCGGTCACCGACATCGCCAGCACCTCGCTGATGTCGCGGCCGCCGAGGTGATGCTCCAGGACCGCCGCCTGGAACCGCTTCCCCTCGCACTCGTCACAGACGATGGCCACGCCCGCCATCATCGCCAGGTCGGTGTAGACGACCCCGGCGCCGTTGCAGTTCGGGCAGGCACCCTCCGAGTTGGCGCTGAACAGCGCCGGCTTCACGCCGTTGGCCTTGGCGAACGCCTTGCGGATCGGGTCGAGCAGGCCGGTGTACGTGGCCGGGTTGCTCCGGCGCGAACCGCGGATCGCGCCCTGGTCGATCGACACCACGCCCTCGCCGGCGGGGATCGACCCGTGCACGAGCGAGCTCTTCCCGGAGCCGGCCACGCCGGTGACGACGGTCAGCACCCCGAGCGGGATGTCGACGTCGACGTCGCGCAGGTTGTGCGTCGTCGCGCCGCGGATCTCCAGCGTGCCGGTGGGCGTCCGTACCTCGTCCTTGACGGCGGCCCGGTCGTCGAAGTGGCGGCCGGTGACCGTGCCCGCGGTCCGCAGCTCCTCGACGCTGCCCTCGAAGCAGACCGTGCCGCCCGCCGCGCCCGCGCCGGGACCGAGGTCCACGACGTGGTCGGCGATCACGATGGTCTCCGGCTTGTGCTCGACGACCAGCACCGTGTTGCCCTTGTTCCGCAGCCGCAGCAGCAGGTCGTTCATCCGCTGGATGTCATGGGGGTGCAGGCCCGTCGTGGGCTCGTCGAAGACATAGGTGACATCGGTGAGCGAGGAGCCGAGATGGCGGACCATCTTGACGCGCTGCGCCTCGCCGCCCGACAGCGTGCCCGACGGGCGGTCGAGCGAGAGGTAACCGAGCCCGATCTCCACGAACGAGTCCAGGGTCCCGCGCAGGGTCGAGAGCAGCGGCGCCACCGACGGCTCGTCGAGGCCGCCCACCCATCCCGCCAGGTCGCTGATCTGCATCGCGCAGGCCTCGGCGATGTTGAGCTTGTCGATGCGCGAGGAGCGGGCCTCCGCGCTGAGCCTTGTACCGTCGCATTCGGGACAGGTGGTGAAGGTGACCGCCCGCTCCACGAACGCCCGGATGTGCGGCTGCATCGCCTCCTTGTCCTTGGACAGGAACGACTTCTGGATCTTGGGGATGAGCCCCTCGTAGGTGAGGTTCACGCCCTCGACCTTCACCTTGGTCGGCTCCCGGTAGAGGAAGTCCTGCATCTCCTTCTTGGTGTACTTGCGGATCGGCTTGTCCGGGTCGAGGAAGCCCGACTCGGCGTAGAGCCGCACGGTCCACCAGCTGTCCGACTTCCAGCCGGGGATGGTGAACGCCCCCTCGGAGATCGACTTGGAGTCGTCGTAGAGCTGGGCGAGGTCGATGTCGGAGACGCTGCCCCGGCCCTCGCAGCGCACGCACATGCCGCCCGTGCGGCTGAAGGTCGCCTTCACCGTCCTGGTGGCGGCGCCGCGCTCGACCGTGATCCCCCCGCTCGCCCGGACCGAGGGGACGTTGAAGGCGAAGGCGCCGGGCCCGCCGACGTACGGCTTTCCGAGGCGGCTGAACAGGATGCGCAGCATCGCGTTGGCGTCGGTGACGGTGCCGACCGTGGAGCGGGGGTCGGCACCCAACCGCTGCTGGTCCACGATGATCGCGGTCGTCAGGCCGTCCAGTACGTCGACCTCGGGCCGCGCCGGCGTCGGCATGAAGCCCTGGACGAAGGCGCTGTACGTCTCGTTGATCAGCCGCTGCGACTCCGCCGCGATCGTGCCGAACACCAGCGAGCTCTTGCCCGAGCCGGAGACGCCCGTGAACACCGTCAGCCGCCGCTTGGGGATCTGGACGCTGACGTCCTTCAGGTTGTTCACGCGCGCGCCGTGCACGCTGATCAGGTCGTGGCTGTCGGCGTCGTGCGGCGCGGACGACCGCGTCCCCGTCCTCTTGGCCATGCTTATCGCGCTCCATCCGTCGATCGGGGCCGGGCGCCTCGTTCCCTGCCCGCGGGGCTCGATGCCCGTGGACTTCACGCTACGGCGGGCGGGGCGGGTTTCGCTTCTCCGATCCTGATCGGTCGCGCGGGTCCTGATCGCGCGCGCGGGCACGCGGCCCGTCGGCTCCTCAGCCCGATGTGTACGGAAGTCGGCCACTACCCGTCGGTACCCGACCGGATCGTGTGTGGGTTTGATAGATGTGGATGCTTCGGATGCGTGCTGGCTCGGCGGGAGGAAACGGTCATGGTGGAGCTGCCGGTTCCGAGAACACTCGTGTGCGGATACTGCGGGGCCGGGCCGGTCGACGGTGTGGCACGGACGATCGCGGCGGGCCCGGACTTCCTGACGGTGACCTGGCACGCGGAGCGGTGCCCGCACTACGCGGCGGATCGGATCCTCGCGGAGGAACCGTCCTGACCGTCGCCGTCGTCGGTCCGCCGGCGGGTTCGCGCGGGCCCGGGGACCGCGCCGGTCGGCGGCTGCTCCGGGGCCGCACATGCGAGTGAATCGCACCTGGTCACCGGGCGTATGACGGCTGTAGCCGCAATGCGTGCGATGTGCCACCGTGGGGTCATGGAGGGGAATCGACACGTACACGCTCACCGTCAGGACCACCACCACCACGAGGGCTCGGGCTTCGGCCGGCGCCTGGCGCACCTGATCCGCCCGCACGGCCACGAGGCGGCCGACAGGATCGATCCGGCCATGGAGACCTCGCGCGACGGCATGCGCACGCTGTGGCTCTCCCTGCTCGTCCTCGCGGCGACCACCGTCGTCCAGGCCGTGATCGTGGCCCTGTCGGGATCGGTGGCCCTGCTCGGCGACACCGTCCACAACGCCACCGACGCCTTGACCGCCGTCCCGCTCGGCATCGCGTTCCTGCTCGGCAGGCGCGCCGCGAACCGGCGCTACACCTACGGCTACGGCCGGGCCGAGGACCTGGCCGGGATGCTCATCGTGGCGACCATCGCCGCGTCCGCGGCACTGGCCGCGTGGGCGGCCGTCGACCGGCTGCTGCACCCCCGCGACGTCACCCACCTGTGGGCGGTGGCCGCCGCCGCGCTCGTCGGGTTCGCCGGCAACGAATGGGTCGCCCGCCAACGCATCCGTACCGGCCGCAGGATCGGCTCCGCCGCCCTCGTCGCCGACGGCCTGCACGCCCGTACCGACGGCTTCACCTCCCTCGCGGTCCTCCTCGGCGCGGCCGGCTCCGCCGCCGGGTGGAAGGCCGCCGACCCCGTGATCGGGCTGCTGATCACCGTCGCGATCCTGTACGTGCTGCTCGGCGCCGCCCGGGAGGTGTTCCGGCGGCTCATGGACAGCGTCGACCCGGCACTGGTGGAGAGTGCGGAGAACGCCCTGCGCTCGGTCGGCGGCGTGCGGGGTGTCGGGCAGGTCCGAATGCGCTGGATCGGCCACGCCCTGCGCGCCGAGGCCGACATCGTCGTCGACGCGCACCTGACGGTGGTACAGGCCCACGAACTGGCCGAAGCCGCCGAGCACGCCCTGGTGCACGCCGTTCCGCGACTGATCGCCGCGACCGTCCACACCGACCACACGCCGGTCGGGGCGCGGCCGAGGGTTGCCTGAAGCGGCCTCCCGTCGTTGGGCACGTCGTGAACGACACGAGAAGAACCGTTCCGGCACCCTGGCCGGGCCTCAGCCCCCGAACCGGCGAGCACCCCCGCCCCTCGGGGACCCCCATCTACGACGCCGTCGTGCGCCAGTGGCGCGAACAGGGCCGGGAGATCCCGCGCCCACCCTCCCCACCGCGCCGCTGGGCACGGGTGGAGAGCGCCGACCTCTTCCTGCGCGACTAGGGCCTGACCTTCGGATCAGGCCCTGGTCGATCACGGGATCAGCCCTGCCGGGTCAGCACCCACAGGCGGTGGTCCCAGCCGATGTCCGCGAGGTCGCGGACCGACAGTCCGGCGCGCGCGACGAGTTCCGCGAACGCGGCTTCCGAGCGCACCCCCGAGCCGAACGCCGACGCCAGCCGCAACTGGTTCAGCGCCGCCTCGACGTCATCGGCGTCCGGCCCCTCGACCTGCTCCACCAGCAGCAGCGCGCCCCCGTCGGGAAGCGCGGCCGCGGTCTCCGCCAGGGTGAGCACGGCGTCCTCGTCGGGCAGCAGCTCCAGCAGCCGGCACAGCAGTACCGTGCCGTCACCGGGGGGCACCGGTCCGGAGCGGGCGAGCAGGTCCACCCGGGGCAGCACGTCGGCGTCCAGCACCTGCTCCCGCACCACCCGCAGCGCCGACGGCTGCGCGGCGATCCGGGCCCGCAGTTCGGGGAACACCTTGAGCAGCGTGTTGACCACGGCCCCCGCGCCGTGCCCGGCGGCGGTCACCGATCCGACCGAGGACCAGTCGTACCCGCCGGCGACACCGGGCGCGATCCACAGCGCCTCGTCCTCGACCGCCTCGCGGGCCGAGCCGCCGAGGCGCTCGTCGTTGACCATCGCCTCGGCCAGCGGCAGGCCGGACAGGGTGCGGTAGCCGGCCTTGCCGCTCCACAGGGTCTCGGCGAGACCCGACAGCGACAGGTCGAGGGCGGCCTGCGCGCCGCGCAGATCGTACTCGGCCAACGAGTGGTCGTCCTCGACGAGTTCCTCGCCGATCGGCGTCAGTCGGTACCCCTCGGAGTCGAGGGCGAACACGTCCAACGAGACCAGGTAGGTCAGCAGGGCGGCCAGCGTGCGCGGCTGCGCGGACGTGCGCGCGGCCAGGGCGTCCGGCGTCCGGACCCCCTGGTAGACCAGGTCCACCAGGCCGAGCGTCACCGCCGCCCGGATGGCGAGGCCCGGTGCCAGGTCGGTCAGTTCGTGCAGGCGGTCGTGCGCGTCGTCCTCGTCCCGCGCCTCCTGGCCGGCGACGACGGCCGGTTCGGTGCGCCTCCAGTACCCGGTGATGTGGGTCCGCTCCCGCGGCACCTGCCGGTCCACCGCGAGGTGGCGGCGGATGCCCTTCAGGGTCACGGCCTCGCCGGCCGCCCACACGAACGGCGTGCCCGGCAGCCACTCCATGCCCCGTACCGCCTGCTCCAGCAGGTCGGTACTCCCGGCGGGCGCACCCCCGCGCACCAGCCAGGTGATCTCGGCGTCGGCACGGGTCGGCAGTTCTTGGCGGTGACTGTCCTCGCCGACCTCGACGAACACCCGGGCGCGGGTGCCCTCCGGCATCTCCTCCAGCCACCGGGCGATGGCGGGCAGGGCCGTCTCGTCACCGATCGCCAACAGCCAGTCGGCGCCCTCCGGATGACCGTGCGACATCTTCGGGCCGGCGATCCAGGTGACGTCGCCGGGCTTCGCCGCCTGCGCCCACGACGAGGCGACGCCGCCCGCGTGGTTCACGAAGTCGAAGTCGATCTCCCCGGCATCGGGGTCGAAACGCACCGGGGTGTAGTCCTTGGTGAGCGGCCTCGCGTCGGCGGGCCAGTCCAGACTGGAGACGTTCTGGCCCGGCAGCACCGGGTCCCCGCCCTCCTCCTCGGCGAAGAAGAACTTCACGTGGTCGTCGAAGCCCTCGGTGCGCAGCGCCGGCAACTCCAGGCCGTTCTTCCGGAAGGCGGCCAGCTGGGGCCCGCCCAGCGTCACCCGCCGCATGCCCGGGGTCACGTCCGCGACACGCAGCACGGTCAGCTCCCTGAGCACGATGGGGAAGGTGACGACCGGGCGGGGGTTGCGGCTGGACATGGGGAGAACTCCTCAGATGTGTGATCGGGGTCGGGCCGGTCGGCCCGCCGCCCGGGGGAGGCGGCGGGTCGACCTGTTCGGGTGTCGCCTACTGGCCGGCGACGGCCTTGGCGAGGAGCGGCGTCAGCTGCTCGACCGCCCAGGGCGCGTTCAGCGCGTCCGGGTAGGCGATGGACGAGGCCAGGTTGTTGTCCGACGGGATGACCGCGAAGTGCTTGCCCTTCACGGAGTTCAGCGACTGGAAGAGCTTGTTGCCCTCCAGCTCCTTGGGGCTGATCACGCCGCGGTCACCGAAGGGGTAGGTGACGAGGAGGACGTCGGCGTCGAGCTGGTCGAGGTTCTCCAGGCTGACGGCGTTCTTGTCGGGGGCGTAGTTCTTGGCCTTGTCGGTCTTGGCGAAACCGAGCTTCTCGAAGACGCCCGGGTCCTGCGCCTGGTACGACATGAAGCTGATCTGCTCGGGGTGGACGACGGTGTACGTGTACGTCTTGCCCTTGAACTCCGGGTGCGCGGCGGCCGCGTCGGCGGTGGCCTTCTCGTTGGCCGCGATGACCTCGTCGGCCTTCGCCTCCAGGCCCAGCGCCTTGGCGGCGGTCTTCAACCGCTCCTGCCAGGTCAGGGTGTCGGCCTGCGCCTTGTCGGTGTAGGTGACGACCGGGGCGATGGGGGACAGCTTCGCGTAGTCCTTGTCCATCTCCCACGTGTTCACGCCGAGGATGACGTCGGGGGCCTCGGCCGCGATGGCCTCGTAGGCGGTGCCGTCCGTGTCGTCGTACGTCTTGAGCTTGCCGGCGCCGAGCTTGTCGATGGCCCGCTGCTTGTACTCGGGGACCTTCCCGCCGTCCTCCACGTCCGGGGTGATCACCGGGACGATGCCGAGGGCCAGCGCGATGTCGGTGTCGCCGTCGGAGACGGTGGCCACCTTGAGGGGCTTCTTCTTGACCTCGGTGTTGCCCCAGGCGTTCTTGAGGGAGACCGGGAAGGCGCCCTTCGCGGCGTCGGCCGAGGCGGCGGCCGGCTTGTCCGCCTTGTCGGAGGAGCCGCCACCACAGGCGGTGAGCAGGCCGAGGCCGGCGGCGGTGGCCGTCAGGGCGGCCAGGGTGCGGTGTCTGTCGAGGAAGGACACGGGGACTGGTTCTCCTATGAGGTGGTGTGTCGGCCCAGGGGGAAGATCTGGGGCCGGCCGGAACGGGGATGGGGAACGACCAGACAGTCGAGACCGAAGACCTCGGCGACCGTCCGCTCGGTGAGGACCTCTTCGGGCGCGCCCTGGCACACGATCCGGCCGTCGCGCATGGCGACGATGGTCGAGGCGTACAGGGCGGCCTGGTTCAGGTCGTGGGACACCAGGACGATGGTCTTGTCGCTCTGCTCGTTGAGATCCGCGAGCAGGTCCATGACCTCGATCTGGTGCGCGATGTCGAGATAGGTGGTGGGCTCGTCCAGCAGCAGGGTGGGGGTCTCCTGGGCCAACGCCAGCGCGATCCACACCCGTTGGCGCTGACCGCCCGAGAGCTGGTCCACCGGCCGGGAGATCAGCTCGGCCGTGCCGGTGGCCGTCAACGACCGGGCGATGACCTCGTCGTCGGCGGCCGTGCGGCGCTGCCCGAACCGGTGGTGCGGGTGGCGGCCGCGCCAGACCAGGTCGCCCACGGTGATGCTCTCGGGGGCGATCGGGGACTGCGGCAGGATGCCGAGCCGGCGGGCCACCTCGCGGGTCGGCAGGGCGTGGATGTCGTTGCCGTCGAGCAGGACCGAGCCCGCGGCGACCGGCAGCAGGCGGGCCATGGACTTCAACAGGGTGGACTTGCCGCAGGCGTTGGGGCCGACCAGCACGGTGATCTTGCCGGGCTCGATGTCCAGGCTGAGGTTCTCGATGACCGGTGTGCGGTCGTACCCGGTGGTGATGGACCGGGCGGCCAACCCGGGGGGCGCCGTGGAACTCATGAACTTGCTCCTTGCCTGCGGCGGAGAATCAGCCAGACGAAGTAGGGGGCGCCGATCAGGGCGGTGAGGACGCCGGTGGGCACCGGGCTGATCAGCGGACCGTGCTGGGCCAGCACGTCGGACCCGAGGACGATCACCGCGCCGATGGGGGCGGCGAGCAGCAGCGCCCGATCCGCGCCGACCAGGCGCACGGCGATGGGACCGCTCACCAGCGAGACGAAACCGATGGGCCCGGTCACGCTGGTGGCCATGGCGGCCGCCGCCGCACCGAGCAGCAGGGCCGCCGTTCTGGCCGCCGACACCCGGGCACCGAGTCCGGCCGCCAACTGGTCGCCCAGCGACATGGCGCCCAGGGCCCGACCCAGCGGCGCGGCGCACAGGGCGCACACGGCGAAGGCGACCGCGAGGGTGGTGACCCCGTCCCAGGTGACTCCGCTGACGCTGCCGACGAGCCAGCGCGTCACCTGGGCGATGCTGTGCTGACCGGCCATGGAGAACAGGTAGTTGACGTACGCGGTGCACACCGCCGCCATGCCGATGCCGATCAGCACCAGCCGGAAGGTGTCCACCCGGCCGCCGCGCCGGCTGAGCAACAGCACGGCGCCGACGAGGAGGAAGGACCCGGCGAGCGCCGCGCCCTCCACCCCGTAGGGGATCCCGGGTGCGAGGATCAGGACCGTGACGGCCCCGGCTCCCGCGCCGGCGGAGATGCCGACGATGTCCGGGGTGGCGAGCGGGTTGCGGATGAGCCGCTGGTAGAGCGCGCCGGAGAGCCCGAACAGGGCGCCGGCCAGCAGGGCCGCCAGCGCGCGCGGCATCCGGATGCGGTGGATCACGTAGTCGGCGAGGCCGGTGCGTTGACCGAACGCGGCGGGCAGCACGTCGGCCGCCGGGATGTTGCGCAACCCGCCGAGCAGGACGGAGGCCAGCAGCAGCCCGATCAGGACCGTGACGAGCACGGCGACCAGGAGGGCCGTGCGCCGGCGGGCGGCGCGGTGGGCACGGCGCAGCAGCGCGGCGGTGGCGGCGACCGACGACGCGCCGGGGGCCTCGTCCGGCCGGCCGGCCGGACTCTCGGGCCGCGCGTCGGCGGCCTTGGGGTCGGGGGCTTCGGCGCCGGCGGCCTTGGTGTCGGCGGTCTCGGTGTCGGGTGTCGACGCGGTCACCGCGGCCCGGGTCGGGGCGGCTTGTTGTCGGGGCACGGGCACGTCCTTCACATCCGGACCAGGTCGCGTCGGCGGGCCAGCCACACGAAGAACGGGGTGCCGACCACGGCCGTCATCACCGACACCTGGATCTCACCGTGATCGAGGACCAGCCGGCCCACGGTGTCGGCGCCGACCAGCAGCACGGCCCCGCAGAGCATCGACAGCGGCAGCGACCAGCGGTGGTCCGCGCCGACCAGCATCCGCGCGACGTGCGCGGCGACCAGTCCCACGAAGGCCACGGGTCCGACGGCCGCCGTCGCCGAGGCGCAGAGCAGGACGGCCACCGCCGCGCCGGCCAACTGGGCACGCTGGACACGCACACCGAGGCCCCGGGCCGTCTCCTCGCCGAGGCTGAGGGCGTTGAGGGTGCGGCCGAGCGGCAGTGCGAGCAGCAGGCCGATGACGGCGAACGGTGCGATCTCGCCCAGGACCTGGGAGCGACCGCTGAGTTGGCCGACCGACCAGAAGCGCAGGGAGGAGTACACGGCCTCGTCGCGGACGACGAGGAGGGTGACGATGGAGGCCAGTACGGCGGCGATGGCGACGCCGGCCAGCACCAGCCCGAGGGTGGTGCTGCCCGCGTTGGTTCGCGTACCGATCAGGTAGACGAGGGCCGCGGAGACCGCCGAGCCGACGAGCGCCAGCCAGAAGAAGCCGCTCGCGTCGTTGACGTCGAGGAAGAGGATGCCGAGGACCACGAACATCGCGGCGCCCTGCTCCACGCCCAGGATGCCCGGATCGGAGAGCGGGTTCATCGTGAGTGCCTGCATCACGAGCCCGGAGGCGCCGAGCGAGGCGCCGACGGCCAGACCGAGCAGGGTGCGGGGGATGCGTTCCGTCCACAGGACGTCGTGGTTGTATCCGCCGCCCCCGGGGTGGAGCAGGATCTTGACGGTCTCCAGCGCCGAGATGTCGCGTGCGCCGTAGCCGACGCTCGCGATCACCACCGTCGCCAGAAGCAGGCCGGCGACGAGGGTCACCACCGTGCCGCGCGAGAAGCGGGTTCTCGCGGGCGCCGGCAGCTGCGCTGTCACCGGCGGGGCCGATTGACTCATGGGTGTTCCGGTGCTCCTCATCCGTGCAACTGGTACTTAGGTTAGGCTTACCAAACTGCGACTGGTCCAATCGTGAGGCCAAAACGCTCACAATCAGGGGTCAGGATTGGCTCCTGGTGGGACGCGGAGTGCCCTTGTGGTCGAAAAGGCCTTGTGCGGTGCCCGCTTGGGTGGGACGGCCGACACCGCGCACGACGAACGGGCCCACCCCCTGCGCGGGGTGGGCCCGTTCGTCGTGCGCGCCCCGCCGACGGGTGGGACAGTCGGCGGGGTGGCGGGTGGGGTCAGGCGGTGGCGGGGCTGGTGTGCCGGTCCTCGCCGCCCGTGCTGTCGGACGCGGGGGAGGCGGGCGGCGCGCCGGCGGTCGCCCGGGAGGGAAGCAGTCGGTCCACGGCGAGGGCGCCCGGGCCGGTGAAGACCAGCAGCAGGAAGGCCCAGCAGAACATCGCGGAGGACTCGCCGTTGTTCTGGATCGGCCAGAGGGCGTTCGGCTGGTGGGAGGTGAAGTAGGCGTAAGCCATCGAGCCCGAGGCGATGAAGGCGGCGCTGCGCGTGCCGATCCCGAACAGCACCAGCGTGCCGGCCACCAACTGGATCACCGCCGCGTACCAGCCCGGCCAGGTGCCGACGGGCACCGTGCCGCCGCCGTGGGCGCCACCGAGCACGCCGAACAGCGAGGCGGCGCCGTGGCAGGCGAACAGCAGGCCGGTGACGATCCGGAACAGGCCCAGCGCGTATGGCCGGGCGGTGGAGAGGTGGTCGTTCACGGTGACTCCTTCGGTTGGGGACGGGTCCCGAAGTGGGGCGGTGCGGGGGGTGTGCTGCGGTGCGCAATGAGTGCCAACGTAAGTAAGGCTTACCTAAGTTGGCAAGTTCCTGCCCGGTCCGTGAGACGGATTCTCAGCCGAGGTGCAACGCCAGGGCGGCAGCGTGGCCGGGGGGCGCGGGAAGATCGAGCACATGATGCCCGTCCGGCTGAGCCGGGACCAGGCCGGAACCCACATACGGCTGGGAGGCACCCCGCACGAGTCCCGTGCCGGTGGATTTCAACGCCGCCTCCTTGCGTGCCCAGCACCGGGCGAAGGCCGCGCCGCGTGCCCGCGCCGGCAGGCCGAGGAGTTCGGCCCGCTCCACGTCGTGCAGCGCGTCGACGGTGTCCCCGATCAGCGAGGCGTCGCGCTCCGGTTCCACGTCCACCCCGACCGGCACCGGCGCCAGGGCGACGAGTACCAGGTCACCGGCGTGCGAGAGCGAGAAGTGCACCGGCCGACCCGGCAGGTACGGGCGCCCGTGCGGCCCGCCGCAACCGGCGCAGGGTTCCCGCTCGATCAGCAACCGGCCCGGGGCCGCCCCGAGCCGCTCGCCGAGGAGCGCGCGCAGACACACGTGCGCGACCAGGAACCGGTCGGCGTCGTCGTCCCGACGGAGCCGGGCCGCCCTGGCTTGTTCCGTACGGTCCAGCTCGTGGCGGCGGGCCTCGGCGGCGCAGACGTTCTCGCTCACCGAGGCCACCCACACGCGGGCCTGACCGGGCAGGGTCACCGGCAGCGGAACCGGCCGGACCGGCGGGACGCGCGACATCGGGGCCGGCCGGACCGCGACACCCGGCCGCCGTGCCGCCGAGGCGTGCGGCAGCGGGCGCGGGCGGACCGGCCCCGTTCTCACCAGGCCTCGCAGACCCGGTCGGTCGTGGTGACGTACGCGCAGCGCCCGGCGGCCCATTCGAGTGCCATCCGGTGCTCCTGCGCCGAGAAGTCCGCCACCGCGTCCGCGACCACGAAGGCCTGCACGTCCTGCATCCACGCGTCGCACGCCGTCATCAACACGCCGATGTGGGCGTACACCCCGGTGATGACCAACTGGTCGCGACCGAGCGCCCGCAGCCGCTCCAGCAGGTCCGTACGGACGAACGCGCTGTACTTCCACTTGGTCAGCACCGTGTCACCGGGCCCGGGGGACACGGCCGAGGCGATGGCCTCCGCCTCCGGGTCGAGGGGCAGACCAGGCCCCCAGAAGTCCTGCTGGAGGCCCCGCTCCGAGGCGCTCTGGCCACCCTGCTGGGCCGTGTAGAAGATCGGTACGTCGGCCCGGATCGCCTCCTCGCGCAGCCGGGAAACCTGCCGGAGCAGTCCGGTGACGGGTTCGCTCGTGGTGTCGAACGAGGACAGGAAGTAGTTCTGCAGGTCGTGGACGAGCAGGACCGCGCGGTCCGGGTCGATCGACCAGTCCACCCGGTTGGCGGGCAGGTCGGCGGCGGTGGGCAGCGCGTAGGGGACGATCGCGGGCAGGGCCATGGTGTTCCGTTCGGTGCGGGTTTCGGGGTGGGGTCGGGACGCGGGGGTCAGGAGACGCCGGGGTCGGCCGCCGCGCGCAGGTCCTTCTTGGAGACCTTGCCGACCCCGGTGGTGGGGAAGGCGGTCACGAACTCGACCCGATCGGGCACCTTGTAGGCCGCGAGACCGCGGGTGCGGACGAACTTCTTCACGGCCGGGCCCGTCACGGGCTCGGCGTCCGCCCGCAGGATCACGTAGGCGAGCGTCCGCTCACCCAGGTACGGGTCGGGCTCCGCGACCACGTTCGCGTCGTGCACGGCCGGGTGGGCGAGGAGGTGGTTCTCCACCTCCTCGGCCGCGATCTTCTCGCCGCCGCGGTTGATCTGGTCCTTGGCGCGCCCCTCCACGACCAGGTGGCCGGTCGGGGTGACCCGGACGATGTCACCGGTGCGGTAGAAGCCGTCGGCCGTGAACGAACGGGCGTTGTGCGTGGGCGCGTTCCAGTACCCGCGGATCGTGTAGGGGCCCCGGGTCAGCAGATGACCGGTGGCGCCGGCCGGTACCTCCCGGTCCTCGTCGTCGACGACGCGGATCTCGTCGTCCGGGGAGATGGGACGGCCCTGGGTGGTGACGATCGTCTCCAACGGATCGTCCAACCGGGTGTAGTTGACGAGCCCCTCCGCCATCCCGAACACCTGCTGAAGGGTGCAGCCGAGCGCCGGCGCGACCCGACGGGCCGCCTCCTCGCTGAACTTGGCGCCCCCCACCAACAACACGTCCAGGCTGCTCAGGTCGTACGGGGAGCGCGGCGCGGCCTCGGTCCACAACAGGGCCAGCGGCGGCACCAGACCGGTGATCGTCACCCCTTCCGACTCGATCAGCGGGAAGGCGACGTCCGGGACGGGCTGCGGGCTGAGCACCACCCGGGCGCCCGCGTACAGCGCACCGATCGAACCGGGCGAGGACAGCGGGAAGTTGTGGGCCGCGGGCAGGGCGACCAGGTACACGGAGTCCGCCGTCACCCCGCACAGCTCGTTGGACCCGCGTACCGAGTACAGGTAGTCGTCGTGGGTGCGCGGGATCAGCTTCGGAACGCCCGTGCTGCCGCCCGACAGTTGGAGGAAGGCCAGGTCCCGGGGCGCCGGCCGGCCGTGGACCGGCGGCTCCGGGTCCGGGTCGACGGGTACCTCGGACAGGGCGGTGAAGGCGCCCGGGTCGCCGCCCGTCACGAACACGTGCCGCAGCTCCGGGGCGTCCTCGCGTACCTGCGCCGCGAGTTCGCGGTAGTCGAAGCCGCCGTGCGTGGCCGGGATCACGTACGCCGCCGCTCCGGTGAAGGAGCAGAAGTAGCCGATCTCGGTCCGCCGGTGCGCGGGCAGCGCGAACACCGGGAGCGCGCCGATCCGGAAGAGCGCGAAGACGACCTCGAAGAACTCCGCCACGTTGGGGAGCTGGACGACGACCTTGTCCCCGGCGCCGATGCCCCGGGCGGTCAGCCCGGCCGCCATCCGGTCGGCCCGCAGGTCGAGTTCGCCGTACGTCCAGGTGCGACGGCCGCCGTCGGGGCCGCCGGTCGGGTCCACGATCGCGATCCGGTCGGGGTGCGCGGCGGCGCGCTCGCGCAGCATGCCGCCGAAGGTCTCCCCGCGCCACCAGCCGGCCGCGCGGTAGCGCTCTGCGAACTCGGCGGGCCAGGTGGGTGCCGCGGCGGTCACAGCGCCGCCCCCACGGCCTGGAGGAAGGTGCGGAACTTGGCCGCGGTCTCCGCGGTCTCCGAGGCGGGGTCCGAGGCCTCGACGACCCCGGCGCCCGCGAACAGCCGAAGGTGCCGCCCCTCGGCCTCGGCGCAGCGGATGGTGACGACCCATTCGCCGTCCCCGCTCGCGTCCTGCCAGCCGACCATGCCCGTGAAGAAGCCCCGATCGAAGGGCTCCGTCTCGCGGATGACCTCGCGCGCGACCCCGGTGGGCGTGCCGCAGACGGCGGGCGTGGGGTGGAGGGCCGAGGCGATCTCCAGCGCGGTCACGTCGGGGCGGGCCGGCCGCCCGGACACGGTGGTCGACAGGTGCCACATGGTGGCGGTACGGATCAGCGTGGGCCGCGCCGGGACGTCGAGGTCCGCGCAGTGCGGGGCCATGGCCCGGGCGACGGCGTCGACGACGACACCGTGCTCGTGCAGGTCCTTCGCCGACCGCAGGAGGGTCGCGGCCCGGAGCACGTCCTCGGCGAGGTCGTCGCTGCGCGGGGTGGACCCGGCCAGCGGATTGGCGACGACACGGTCCCCCCGGCGCGACACCAGCAGTTCCGGGCTGGCGCCCAGCAGGGTGCGTCCGGGGCCGGTCGGCAGCGCGAAGGTGTAGCCGCCGGGGTCGCGGCGGGCGAGGCGCCCGAGCATCGCCGGGAGGTCCAGGTCGCCGGCGGCGGCCAGTTCGAGGGAACGGGCGAGGACGACCTTGTCGAACTCGCCGCGCCCCATCCGCTCCACCGCCCGGGCCACGCCCTCGGCGTACACCTCGGCCGCGGGGACCTCGGTCACCGACCAGTCGGCGGCGGCCGGGGCGGTCGCCTCCAGCGCGACCAGGGGGTCCGTGCGCAGCGCGGGACCGCTGCGCACCCGCTGCGGGACGACCAGCGCGGCCGGTGCCTGCGGGTCGAAGGGGACGGCTCCCATCACCACGGCCCCGGAGTCCCCGGCCCGCGCCGCGTCGAGCAGCGCGGCGCGCACGTCGCCCGGCAGTCGGGAGGCGTCGGAGCGCAGTTCCTTCCTGACGCCGGAGGCGAGCAGGGTGCGGGTCGGTGTCGCGAGGAACCGGTCGCCGGCGCGGTAGGCGTCGAGCAGGCCGGTGGCGGCGCCCACGGCGGGGTGGGCGGGGG
>NZ_LGDE01000432.1 GCF_001279725.1 Streptomyces sp. WM4235
GCCTGAACCCCCCCCGCCCCGCCCCACCACCGCCCGAACCCGCCGCCATCAGAACCCCCCCGTCCCCAGAGGAGACCGTTCATGGAGCAGCAGCTCGACTACGCGGCCGTGCGCGCCGCCGCCGGTCGGATGGCCGACGCGATCCGTCCCGTCGCCGTGGTGCCCGCCGAACGGGGCGTCTGGTATGCCCTGGAACACCTCCAGCACACCGGCTCCTTCAAGGCGCGCGGAGCCCGGAACTTCCTCGTCGCGCACCGCGAGGCGGGCACCCTCCCCGCCGCCGGGGTGACGATAGCCTCCGGCGGCAACGCGGGTCTCGCCTGCGCCTGGGCGGCCCGCGCGCAGGGGGTGGCCGCGACCGTGTTCCTGCCCGTGAACGCGCCCCGTGTGAAGGTCGAGCGGCTGCGCGGGTACGGGGCCGACGTGCGGCTCGTCGGCGACCGCTACGCCGAAGCGCTGTCCGCCTGCCGGGAGTTCGCCGACGCGAGCGGCGCCCTGAGCAGCCACGCGTACGACCACCCGCTGATCGCCGCGGGCGCCGGCACCCTGCTCGACGAGATCCGGGCGGGGCTTCCGGGCCTGGACACGGTGGTCGTCGCGGTGGGCGGCGGCGGACTGTTCGCCGGTGTGGCCACCGCCGCGCGCGAGCACGGCGTACGGGTCGTGGCGGCCGAACCCGAGAACTGCCGCGCACTGAACGCCGCCCTGGAGGCCGGTCGACCGGTGGACGTCCCGGTGGATTCCGTCGCCGCCGACTCGCTCGGCGCCACCCGCGTCTCCGTCGACGCCCTGGCCGCGGCGCGACAGGGCGACGTGGTGTCGGTGCTCGTCCCCGACGAGGCCATCGTCGCCGCCCGCCGGGGACTCTGGGAAGACCACCGGATCGTGGTCGAGGCGGCCGCCGCCACCGCTCTCGCCGCCCTCCGCGGGGCCCCGGAGCCGCTGGGGGAGCGGGTCGCGGTGATCCTGTGCGGGGCCAACACGGACCCCTCGGACCTGGCGGCGCCGGCGCCCGGCCGGCAGCCGGTGCGGTAGGAGGCGGGCCCCCGCGTCAGTCCTCGTTCTCGTCCCGGACCACGACCACGGTGCTCCGTGCGTACTGGACCACCTGCTGGCTCACCGAGCCCAACAGGGCGCCCCTGAAGCCGCCGTACCCCCGCGTGCCGACCACCGTCAGCTCGGCCTCCCGTGACGCCTCGACCAACACCTTCGCGGGCGCGCCCTTTTCGACGCGTCGGAAGACCGGGACGCCCGGTGAGGTGCCGACGGCCTCGGCGACGGTGTCGGCGAGCTTGAGGCGGGCCGCCTCCTCGACGCCGACCAGGTCCTCCTGCGATGTCGGGCCCACCGCGAAGGGGTTGGTGTTCCAGTCCCAACTCATCACGGCGTGTACCCGGCCGCCGATGGCCTTGGCCTGGGCGACGGCCCAGCGCAGCGCTTCCTTGGAGTGGTTCGAACCGTCCACGCCGACGACGATCAGGGGCTCGGCGGTCTCACTCACGGTGGGTTCCTCTCGGTTCGTCCGTATTCGCGTTCCCTCCCTGTATACACGGGGAGGGGGTGTCGACCTCGAACGACGATGGTTGCCGCGGTCGAAGACTTTGGAGGACAGCCCCCCGCCCCACCGCCCTGCGACAGTCCGATCGTCACCACGATCGACGCGGTGCGGCGAGGCATGGAGGAACGGACGTGGCACAGCGCAAGGGTTGTCTGATCGGCTGCGGGGTGGTGCTCGTGCTGGGCATCGGCGCCCTCGTGGCACTCTTCCTCGGCGTCGGCAAGTTCGTGGACGCGGCCGGGAAGACCTTCGTGGAACCCGAGGTCTACCGCTCGGTGAAGGTCGGGGACGCCGAGGACGCGGTCCGCGCCAAGCTGCCCTCGGGCGAAACCTTCGTGAAGGGGGTCCTCAAGGAGGGCGGTCCGGCCGAACCGGCGGGCAGCGTCTGCTCCTGGTACGTCTCCGCGGCGGACTCCGACGGCAACGACGTGTTCCGCTTCTGCTTCAAGGACGGAAAGCTCGCGGAGAAGGTCGAGTACCGGATGAAGTAGCGGGGCCCCGACCGCCACCCGGTGGACGTTCCCGCCGTCGGGCCCGGCACCATCCCGGCCATCGACGCCCGGGGCCGCACCGGCGTGCGATCCTTCGCGGCGCCCGAGGTAAAGCGCATCAGTCCAGGTGGCGGCGGTGTTGACCGGGGCGCCCGGGTCTGCGTGCGGGCCCGCCGGCGCGGTGCGGGATGCGGGGATACCCGGCCGGCGGGACCTCGGGCACGTTGACGGGCCCGGCCCTTCGAGCCAGCGTGGGCGCCGCGCTCCGGCAGCGAGGCCGGAACCGCCGGAACCCCTCCGAAGGCGGCGACGATGACCCGTTCCCCCGCGCTCCGCACGGCCATCACCACACTCGTGGCCGGAGCACTCCTGTCCACCGCGGCATGCGGCATGAACGCCGCCCCGGACGACGTGAGGGAGGCGAGGAGGACCGGCCGCGTGGCGGGCGCGATCACCTTCCGCACCCTCCAGCTGAAACCCGCGTACACCTCCTACGTCCAGGGGGTCATCGACGCCTTCGAGGCGAAGTACCCCGAGGTGAAGGTGAGATGGGAGGACGTGCCGGGCGACGGTTACAACGAGAAGCTCGTCGCCGACGCCCGGGCCGGGGCTCTCCCGGACGTGGTCAACCTCTCCACCGACTCCTTCCAGCTCCTCGGCGACCGGGGCATGCTCGCCGATGTGGCCGCGCTCGACGCGGAGGTCGCCGAGGACTACGTCCCGGGCTCCTGGGAGCAGTTCAAACTTCCCGGCAAGGGCGACGGCGTGTTCGCCTATCCCTGGTACGTGACCCCCGAGATCCTCACCTACAACGAGGAACTCTTCGAGCGGGCAGGCCTGGACCCGGCCCGACCGCCCACCACCGTCGAGCAGTTCTTCGACTGTGCCGAACGGATAGCCGCCCGCTCCGGCGGCCGCTACGCCGCGTTCATGGCGGACCCCAAGGGGCGACTGCCCGGCGACTGGCAGAAGATGGGCGTCCCGATCCTCGACGCGAGCGGGAGCGCGTTCACCTTCGACACCGACAAGGCCGTCGAGTGGGTCGAACGCATGAAGGACCTGTACGCCAAGGGCGCGATGCCCAAGGAGTCGCTCCTCAAGGCGGACGACATCAACCAGTTGTACGGCGGCGGGAAACTGGTCTTCGGGCCGGGCTCCCCGGGCTTCGTCAAGGACATCAAGCGCAACGCCCCACAGGTCTACGCCCACACCCGGGTCGCGGGCGCCGTCACCGGAACGCTCGGCCACATCGGCATCTACGCACAGTCGCTCGGCATCCGGAAGGACACCGAACACCCGGACGCGGCGGCCGAGTTGGCCAAGTGGGTGACCAACGGACCCAACCAGGTCGAGTTCGCCAAGAAGGCCACCATCTACCCCTCCAACGCCCGGGGACTGACCGACCCGTACTTCGCGGACCGGGGAGACGGCAAGGACGCCGAGACCGTGGCCCGCGCGATCGGCGCCGAGCAGCTGAGGACCGCGGACCTCGACGCCAACACCCCCGTGCAGTGGACCAACCAGGTCGGTGACGCGGTGGTCCGCGAGATGCAGCGGGCCATCCAGGGCGAGCTGGACCCCAAGGCGGCGGTGAGGAAGGCACAGGAGGAGGCGAACAAGCTGCTCGCCGACGCGGCGAACCGGTGAGGGGTCACGCCGAGGCGGAGACGGGACTCCTCCACCGCACCTGGTGGACGCCCTACCTCTTCCTGGCCCCCGGACTGCTGATGGTGACCTTGTTCAGCCTCTGGCCGTTCGTCAACACCGTCCTGCTCTCCTTCACCGACGCCCGGATCCTGCGCGGCGGCGGGTTCGTCGGCCTCGACAACTACCGGCGCGCCCTGGCCGACCCCGACTTCTGGGTCGCGACGGGCAACAGCGTGGTGTACCTGCTCGTCGTCGTGCCGTGCCTGGTCTTCCTGCCGCTGGCCCTCGCCGTCCTCGTCCAGACCAGGGTTCCCGGCATCGGCTTCTTCCGGTCCGCCTTCTACACACCGGTGATCGCCTCAGCCGTCGTCGTCGGCCTGATCTGGCAGTGGGTGCTGCGCAGTGACGGGCTCGTCAACACGGTCTTCCGGAAGCTGAGCATCGTCTCCGAACCGATCCCGTTCCTCACCGACAGCACCATGCTGCTGGTCTCCGCGATGATCGTGACCGTGTGGAAGGGCCTCGGCTACTACATGGTCTTCTACCTGGCCTCCCTCGGGAACGTCCCCGCCGCCCTGCACGAGGCGGCGGCCCTGGACGGCGCGGGCACGGTCCGGCGCTTCTTCAGCATCACCGTCCCGCAGGTGAAACCGATGATGCTGTTGGTCGGCACCCTCTCCGCCATCTCCGCGCTGCGCGTGTTCACCGAGATCTACATCCTCGGCGGCGAGAGCGGGGGACCCGGCGGCGGCGCCCGCACCCTGCCGTTCCTCATCCGGCAGGTCGGCCTGGGCTTCTCGGGCGAGACCGGCTACGCCTCGGCCATCTCCATCCTGCTGTTCCTGCTGACGCTGGTGTTCAGCCTGCTGGGCCGCCGCCTCTCCAAGGGAGACGAGAGTTGAGCACACGGGTCTCCCTCGCCGCGGAGCCGTCCCGGAGGGCCTGGAGCGGTCGCGGGCGCCGACTGCTCGGCCTGGCCGGCCGGTACGCGACGCTGATCGCCGTGCTCGTGGTCATGCTCGGGCCGATCGTCTGGCAGTTCCTCACCTCGATCCGCGGTCGCACCGAGAACGTGTACGACGGGGTGTTGCCCGCACAACCCACCCTGGACAACTACCTCCGGGTCGCCGAATCGTTTCCCCTGCTCCAGTACGTCGGCAACACCCTCGTCGTGGCGGTCCTCGCGATCACCTCGAACACCGCCTTCTCCGCGATGGGCGGCTACGCGCTCTCCCGCGCCGGCTGGAAGGGCCGCCGAACCGTCTTCACGGTGCTCGTGGCGACCCTGATGTTCCCCTTCGAATCCGTGATGATCTCGATGTTCCTGACGATCCGCGACATGGGCCTGGTCGACACCCTCGTCGGCGTGTGGCTGCCCGGCGCCGTCTCCGTCCTCAACATCATGGTCATGCGTGCGGCCTTCCTCGCCGTGCCCCGGGAGGTGGAGGAAGCCGCGGTGCTGGACGGAGCAGACGAATGGGCGCGCTTCACCCGGGTGTTCCTGCCCACCGCCAAGGGCGCCCTGGCCGTCGTGTGCATCACCAGCTTCATGGGCGCCTGGGACGACTTCCTGTGGCCCCTGCTCGTCCTCACCGACAGCGACCACTACACCCTGCAACTCGGCCTGAAGACCCTGGCCGGGGCCACCACCGTCAACGACCAGCGGCTCATCGCCGCCGGTGCGATGGCGGCGCTCCTGCCCATGCTGCTCCTCTTCCTCGCCCTCCAGCGCTTCTTCTTCAAGGGCGTGGGCGACGGAGCCGTCAAGACCTGAGCGCCGCCCCCACCCACCACACGACCTCTCCCTCCTGGAGCAGCCGTCATGCACGACGACCGCAGCGTCACCGAACTCCGCCTCCGCCGGGTCCTCACGGAGCGGATCAAACCCGCCGTACGCTCCCGCCCGGTCCCGCTCACCGTCGAGCGCTGGGACGCCCCGGGCGAGCCCGTCCCCGTGGCCGAAGGCCTCGCCGCGCCGTACGAGCCCTGCGCCGTCGGCGAACCGTGGGGCCCGGCCTGGGGCACCACCTGGTTCAAGGTCACCGGGGTCGTCCCTGCCGACCACGCGGGCCGCGTCGTCGAAGCCGTCCTCGACCTCGGCTTCGACCGGATGATGCCCGGCTTCCAGTGCGAAGGCCTGGTCCACCGCGCCGACGGCACCGAGATCAAGGCACTCAACCCCTACAACGACTGGGTCCGCGTCACCGACCTCGCCGAGGGCGGCGAGCGGATCGAGTGGTACGTGGAGGCCGCCGCCAACCCCGTGCTCGTCGATCACCGGGCCACCCACGAGGGCGACCGACTGACCAGCGGACACCAACCCCTCTATCGGCTCGCCCGGATGGACCTGGTCGTCTTCGAGACCGAGGTGTGGGAACTCGTCCAGGACCTCGACGTCCTCCACGACCTCATGGCGCAGCTCGGCGCGGACGACGCCAGACGGTACGAGATCCTGCGCGCCGTCGACGCGTCGCTGGACGCGGTGGACCTCGGCGACATCCCCGGCACCGCCGGCGAGGCCCGCGCGCGGCTCGCCGCCGTCCTCGCCGCGCCCGCCCACGCCTCCGCGCACCGGATCAGCGCGGTCGGCCACGCCCACATCGACTCGGCCTGGCTGTGGCCGCTGCGCGAGACGGTCCGAAAGGTGTCCCGCACCACCTCCAACATGGTCAACCTGATGGACGAGCACCCCGAGTTCGTCTTCGCCATGTCCCAGGCCCAACAGTTCGACTGGATCAAGACCCACCGTCCCGAACTCTTCGAGCGGATCAAGAAGAAGATCGCGGACGGACAGTTCGTGCCGGTGGGCGGCATGTGGGTCGAGTCCGACACCAACATGGTCGGCGGCGAGGCCATGGCCCGCCAGTTCCTCTACGGCAAGAAGTTCTTCCTCGACGAGTTCGGCATCGAGACCCACAACGTCTGGCTGCCCGACTCCTTCGGCTACACCGCCGCCATGCCCCAGATCGTCAAACTGTCCGGCGCCCGCTGGTTCCTCACCCAGAAGATCTGCTGGTCCCAGGTCAACGCGTTCCCGCACCACACCTTCTGGTGGGAGGGCATCGACGGCAGCCGCGTCTTCACCCACTTCCCGCCCGTCGACACCTACAACAGCGACCTCGGCGGGGCGCAGCTCGCGCACGCGGCGCGCAACTACCGCGAGAAGGGGCGCGGTTCACGTTCCCTCGTCCCCTTCGGCTGGGGTGACGGCGGCGGCGGACCCACCCGCGAACACCTGGCCCGCGCCCGCCGACAGCGGAACCTGGAGGGATCACCGCGCGTCGAGATCGAACGGCCCGACGCCTTCTTCGAGAAGGCCCACGCCGAGTACGAGGACGCCCCCGTCTGGGCCGGCGAGCTGTACCTGGAGCTCCACCGCGGCACCTACACCTCCCAGGCCAAGACCAAACAGGGCAACCGGCACAGCGAATCCCTCCTGCGCGAAGCCGAGTTGTGGGCCGCGACCGCGGCGGTGCGGGTGCCGGGGCAGGCCTACCCGTACGAGGACCTGGAGCGGATCTGGAAGACCGTGCTGCTGCACCAGTTCCACGACATCCTGCCCGGATCCTCCATCGCCTGGGTGCACCGCGAGGCGCGCGAGACGTACGCGAGGGTCCGGGAGGAGCTCACGGCGATCACCCGCGCCGCGCAGCTCGCGCTGGCGGGGGAGGGAGCGGAGCGGCTGGTCTTCAACTGCGCCCCGCACGCCCGACGCGGCGTCCCCGCGGGCGGCGCGGCTCCGCCCGCGCCGGCCGGTCGGTCGGTGACGGTGGGGGAGCGGGCGGGCGGTGGGCACGTCCTCGTCAACGGACGGCTGCGCGTGGAGATCGACGGCCGGGGCCTGATCGTGTCGGCGTACGACCTGGAGGCGGACCGGGAGTCGCTCGCGCCGGGAGGCGCGGCCAACCTGCTCCAGATCCACCCCGACTTCCCCAACATGTGGGACGCCTGGGACATCGAGGCCTTCTACCGCCACCGGGTCACCGACCTCGTGGAATGGGACGCCCTGGAGGTCACGGAGAGCGGCCCGGAGGCGGCGACGGTGCGGGTCACCCGCTCCTTCGGCTCCTCCCGGACGACGCAGTCGATCACCCTGCGATCGGAGTCCAGGACGGTGGACCTGGTCACCGAGGTGGACTGGCACGAGACGGAGAGGTTCCTCAAGGCCGCTTTCCCGCTCGACGTGAAGGCCGAACGCTCGGCCTCGGAGACCCAGTTCGGACACGTCCACCGGCCCACCCACACCAACACCTCATGGGAGGCCGCCAAGTTCGAGATCTGTGCCCACCGGTGGATCCACGTGGAGGAACCCGGCTGGGGGGTCGCGCTGCTCAACGAGTCCACCTACGGGCACGACGTGACCCGTGACGTGCGGCCCGACGGCGGCCAGACCACCACGGTCCGACTGTCCCTGTTGAGGGCTCCGCGCTACCCCGACCCGGAGACGGACCAGGGAGCCCACACCCTGCGCCATTCCCTCGCGCCCGGCGCGAGCCTCGGGGACGCTGTACGGGAGGGACACGCGCTGAACCTGCCGGAACGGGTCGTCACCGGCGCCGGCCCGGTCGCCCCCCTGGTCGCCGTGGACGACGACGCGGTGGTCGTCGAGGCGGTCAAGCTCGCCGAGGACCGCGGCGGGGACGTGGTCGTCCGTCTCTACGAGTCCCGGGGCGGGCGGGCCGTCGCCCGGCTGACGGCGGGCTTCCCGATCTCGGCCGCCGTCGAGAGCGACCTGCTGGAACGGCCGCTGGAGGGCGTGGCCGTCGGCGCCCCGGCGGCGGACGGCACGGTGCGGCTGACCCTGCGCCCGTTCCAGATCGTCACGATCCGCCTGCGCCGGGCCTGACCCCCGGCCCCGGCCCGGTGCGACCCCGGGCCGGGGCCCCGGCCTCGTGAGCTGTGCCACAGCCCGAGACCGCACAGGCCGTGCGGCACGTGAATCCCCGGCCGAAACGCCCGGAACCGCCCCGGTATCGGTTATGCACCTAGTTGCAAAAGCCCTCGCGCCTCGCTAGAACAGGTTCATCACCCCCGCGCGAGGAGGCACACCCCGATGAGTCCGCAGAGTTCCCACAGCCGGTACCCGCACCTGCTGAGCCCCCTGGACCTCGGCTTCACCACCCTGCCGAACCGCGTGATCATGGGCTCGATGCACACCGGCCTCGAAGAGCACGCCGGCGGCTTCGAACGCCTCGCCGCCTTCTACGCCGAGCGCGCCCGCGGCGGCGCCGGCCTGATCGTCACGGGCGGCATCGCCCCCAACGACGCCGGCCGCCCCTTCGAGGGCGGCTCCCGCCTCACCACCGAGGACGAGGCCGCCGAGCACCGGGTGATCACCGAGGCCGTGCACGCCGAGGGCGGGAAGATCGCGATGCAGATCCTCCACTTCGGCCGCTACGCCTACCACAAGGACCTGGTCGCCCCCAGCCCGCTCCAGGCCCCCATCAGCCCCTTCGTCCCGAACGAGCTGACGGACATCGAGGTCGAGCGGACCATCGAGGACTTCGTCCGCGCCGCCCGGCTCGCCAAGCTCGCGGGCTACGACGGCGTCGAGATCATGGGCTCCGAGGGATACCTGGTCAACGAGTTCATCGCCGCCGCCACCAACCGGCGCACCGACCGCTGGGGCGGCGCGTACGAGAACCGGGTGCGGTTCCCGCTGGAGATCGTCCGCCGCACCCGCGCGGCCGTCGGCGAGGACTTCATCCTCATCTACCGGCTCTCCATGCTGGACCTGATCCCCGGCGGCTCCACCCTCGACGAGGTCGTCCACCTCGCGAAGGAGATCGAGGCGGCCGGCGCCACCATCATCAACACCGGCATCGGCTGGCACGAGGCCCGCATCCCCACCATCGCGACCTCCGTCCCGCGCGGCGCCTACACCTGGGTCACCAAGCGCCTCATGGGCGCGGTCTCCGTCCCGCTCGTCACCAGCAACCGGATCAACACCCCGGAGATCGCCGAGGAGTTGCTGGCCGACGGCCGCGCCGACCTGGTGTCGCT
Source organism: Streptomyces sp. WM4235 (assembly GCF_001279725.1). Taxonomy (GTDB): domain Bacteria; phylum Actinomycetota; class Actinomycetes; order Streptomycetales; family Streptomycetaceae; genus Streptomyces. The sequence goes on from NZ_LGDE01000432.1 coordinate 9,700, forward strand.
GGCCCGACCCTTCCTGGCGGACGCGGAGTTCGTGAACAAGGCCCGCGCCGGCGCCCCCGAGACCATCAACACCTGCATCGGCTGCAACCAGGCCTGCCTCGACCACACCTTCAGCGGCAAGATAACCAGCTGCCTGGTCAACCCGCGTGCCTGCCACGAGACCGAACTCGTGCTGTCACCCACCCAGTTGAAGAAGAGCGTCGCCATCGTCGGCGCCGGGCCGGCCGGACTGGCCTGCGCCGTCTCGGCCGCCGAGCGCGGCCACGCCGTCACCCTCTACGAGGCCTCCGGGCACATCGGCGGTCAGCTCGACGTCGCCCGCCGGATCCCGGGCAAGGAGGAGTTCGAGGAGACCATCCGCTACTTCGGCACACAGCTCGCCGCCCGCGAGGTCGACGTGCGCCTCAACACCCGCGCCGACGTGGACACCCTCCAGGGCTACGACGAGGTGGTCGTCGCCACCGGCGTGACCCCCCGGACCCCCGCCATCGAGGGCGTGGACCACCCCAACGTCGTGAACTACCTCGACGTCCTGCGCGACGGCGCCCCCGTCGGCGAGCGGGTGGCCGTGGTCGGCGCCGGAGGCATCGGCTTCGACGTCGCGGAGTTCCTCACCGACAGCGGCGAGGGCGCCTCCCAGGACCCCGAGGTGTACTTCCGTCACTGGGGCGTCGACACCGCCTACACCGGCCCGGGCGGTCTCACCCCCGCCGAGCGCCCCGCGTCCCCGCGCCGCGTGCACCTGCTCCAGCGCAAGGCCACCAAGGTCGGCGCGAACCTCGGCACCACCACCGGCTGGATCCACCGCGCGGAACTCAAGCACCGGGGCGTCGTCTCGGTGGCCGGCGCGACGTACGACCGGATCGACGACGAGGGCCTGCACATCACCGTCGAGGGCGAAGAGCGCCTGGTCCCCGCCGACACGGTCGTCCTGTGCACAGGACAGGAGCCGCGCCGCGACCTGTACGAGGCGCTGCGCGCGGCCGGCGTCGACGCGCACCTGATCGGCGGCGCCGACGTGGCCGCCGAACTGGACGCCAAGCGGGCCATCCGCCAGGGCACGGAGCTGGCCGCGAGCCTGTGACGACGGCCCTCTGACGACGCGGGATCCCGCGCGGATCAAAGGTGTTGTGGCGGCCCGGCCGGGCCGCCACAATTCCTCGGGTGACGCTGACACCCGCAGACGCCGACAAGATCCTCGCCGACAACTTCGCCCCCTGGGTGCTCGCCCTCGGCCTCACCGTCCGGGAGACGGGGGAGCGGCACGCCGTCCTGCGGCTGCCGTGGTCCGACGACCTGGCCCGGGACGGCGGCGGGCTCAGCGGACAGGCCCTGATGGCCGCCGCCGACACGGCCACCGTCATCGCGATCTCCGCCGCGCGCGGCGCGTACGGACCCATGACCACCGTCCAACAGTCGACCAGCTTCCAACGTCCCGTGGTCGGGGCCGATGTGCTGATCGACGTACGGATCACCAAACTCGGCAAGCGCATGGCGTTCGCGGACATCACCATGACGCCGGACGGCTCCGCGGAGCCGGCCGCCAAGGCCTCCACCGTCTACGCGCTGCTCGGGTGAGCGGGGGAGCACCCGGGCCCGCCCGGCCGTCGAACCCCTCACGCCTCTCCCGCCTCTCCCGCCTCTCCCGCCTCTCCCGCAACAAGGACTTCAACGTCTTCTGGCTCGGCCAGGCGCTGTCCGTGATCGGCGGGTCGATCTCGCTCTTCGCACTGCCCCTGCTGGTGTTGGAAGCCACGGGGTCCCTCGCCCAGATGGGCCTGATCACCGCCGTCGGGGCGGTCTCCGCGGTCGGCACGGGACTGTTCGCGGGCCACGTGGTCGACCGGGTGGACCGCCGCCGGCTGATGATCGTCTGTGATCTGGCGCGCGCCGTACTGCTGGGCGCGGTGCCGTTCCTGTGGCTCGCGGGCCCCCGGATCTGGCTGCTGTACCTGATGACCGCCGTGGTCGGCGTGCTGAAGACGCTGTTCGACGTGGCGTACGTGACGGCCGTCCCCAACCTGGTTCCCGCCGAGGACCTCACCTCCGCCAACGGGCGGCTCATGGGCACCTTCGCCGTGGGCACCCTGGTCGGGCCGATTGCCGCCGCGGCCATCGCCACGTGGGTCGGAAAGGACTGGGCCCTGGGGGTGGACGGCGCCACCTTCCTGGTGTCCGCCGCGACCCTGCGGTGGGTGCGGCTCACCCCGCGCCCCACCCCGGACGGGACGGCGGAGGAGCGCCCGCCCGGCGGCGGGGCCGGGAGGACCCGCGAGATGTTCCTCGTCGGCTTCCGCTTCCTGTGGGCCCACGCGCTCCTGCGCCCGCTGACGGTGCTCCTCACCCTGTTGACCTTCGTCACCGTCGGCGCCACCGACCTGCTGATCTTCCGGGTCGAGAACGACCTTCGGCAGAGCACCGCCACCCTCGGCTACATCGTCGCGGTCAGCGGTCTCGGCACGCTCGTCGGCGCTCTCTGCGCCGGGAGGCTGCGTCGCCTCCTCGGGTTCGGCGTCTGCTGGCTGGGCTCCGTCGCCCTGATCGGTCTCTCCGTCGCGGGCATCGGCGTGAGCCGCGACGTGCCGACCATCGCCGCACTGGCCGCCGTGTTCATGTTCGGGCTCACCGTCGCCGGGGTCTGCTCCATGACCCTGCGCCAGGAGGTGACACCGGACCCGCTGCTGGGCCGGGTCACCTCCGTGTTCTGGACCGTGCACAACGCCTCGGGCCCGGTGGGGGCGGCCGTCCTCACCCGACTGGCCCAGACGCACGGGGTCCCGGCGATCAGCCTGGCCGCCGGAGCCTTCTGCCTGCTGCTGGTCGGGGCCGGAGTGTTCACCCCGCTGCGCGCCGCGGGGACCGGCCGCCCGAAGGAGCCCCTCGCCGGATCACCCGGGCGCGGACCGGCCCGAAGCCTGTCAAGACGCGCACGGCCGGACCGACGCCGCTGAACCTCGGGCGGTCGCCGCCGCGCGCGAGGGCGGTCTGCCTGCGATCATGTCCCGGGGATCGTCCACCGAGGAGTGCGCATGTCCGGAGAGTTCGAGGCGAGCGTCGAGATCGACCGCCCCGTCGAGGTGGTATTCGCCTACCTGGCCGACGGCCGCAACGACCCGCAGTTCAGCCCGCGCGTCCAGGAGATCACCCGCAGTCCCGAGGGCCCCACGGCCGTCGGCACGGTCTTCCGCAGCACCGTCAAGGACGCGGGCATGAAGACGGGGCGGGAGTTCCGGATCGACGGCTTCGACCCGCCCCGGTCGATCCGCTGGACCGAGCTGAGCCGCAACCTGGTCACGGCCAACGGCGGCTACGACTTCGAACCCCTGCCCGGAGGTCGTACTCGGGTGCGGATCTTCAACACCCTCGAAGGGCACGGCGTCGGCAAGCTGCTCGTCGGGCTCGCCCTGGGCGCGGCCCGCAAGGACGCCCCCGACTTCGGCCGCCGGATCAAGGCGGCCGTGGAGGCGTCCTCCCCCCGGTGACGGACGGGCCCCGGGTGAGGGGCGGGCCGGTACGTCGGCCCCCCCTCACGATCAGGGCCGCGCGTCAGAACCTCTGCGGTCCGATCGGGAACGGCAGCGGGCCGCGCCGCGGCGACGCCCCGCGGCGGTCGCCGTCACCAGGCGCGGTCCGGCACGTCACGTCCCCGGCGGGCAGCCGGCCCGTGGCCAGGTAGGCGTTGACCGGCGCGTTCGCGCAGGAGGTCGGGTCGGCCAGGTACACGCCGTGCCCCTCGCCGCCCGCCACCAGCACCATCCGGGAGCCCTTCAGCGCGCGGTGCAGGCCCTGACCGCTGACGAGGGGGGTCTGGGAGTCCCACTCGTTCTGCACGGTCAGCACGTTCGCGCGGGTCCGCATCGGGGTGGGCGCCTCCAACGGTCGCTGCCAGAACGCGCAGGGCTTGATGTTGGACGCCATGTCCCCGTACAGCGGGTACGCCACCTTGTCCCTGGCCGCGTCCCGCCGGTAACGCTCCGGATCGCGCGGCCAGTTGTCCGTGTCCGCGCACACCACGGACCAGAAGACGGCGCTGCCGTTGTCCGACGCCGGCTCCTCCGCGCCTGACCGTACGGACCGCCAACGGTTCGCGGCGCCGGGAGCCGCCGGCCGACCCTCGGCCGCGTCCTTGAGCTCCCTGACGAGCGGTGCCGCCTGCGCCGGGTAGAAGAACAGTCCGCGCGCGGCGCGGATGTCGTCTCCCGTGATCTTCTGCCCTTCGAGGACGATCGGGTCCGCGTCGGCCCGCGCCACCAGCGCCCAGAACGTGTCGGACACCGCCTTCGGGGTGTTCCCGAGCCGGAACTCGCCCGCGCGCTCGGCGGTCCACTCGGTCCACCGCTTGAACGCGGGCTCGGCCTCTGATGCCCAGACCTGGAACATGCCCCGCCAGATCCGCTGCGGGTCGACGCCACTGTCCAGGACGAAGCGGTCCGTCCGCTGCGGGAACATCTGCGTGTACACGGCGCCCAGATACGTGCCGTACGAGTAGCCCACGTACGAGATCCTGCGCTCGCCCAGGGCGGCGCGGATCGCGTCCATGTCACGAGCGGTGTTGCGGGTGCTGATGTGGGGGAGGACCGCACCGGCCTTCTGCCGGCACTTGTCCGCGACGGTGCGCGCCCACGCCACGTCCGAGGGGAAGGTCCCCGGCCGGTACGGCCGGTCGATGCTCTGCTCGGCGTCGTTCAGGCCGCAGGTGATGGGACTGCTGGAGCCGACACCGCGCGGATCGAAGCCGATGAGGTCGTACTTCTCGCGAACCTCCTCGGGCATCGACTCCTTCATCATCAACGGCAGGTCGAGGCCGCTGCCGCCCGGCCCACCGGGGTTCAACAGCATGACCCCGTGCCGTTTGGCCGGGTTCTCGCTCTTGACGCGGGATATGGCGAGGTCGATCGTGCGCCCGCGGGGGCGCTGGTAGTCGAGCGGAACCTTGATGGTCGCGCACTCGTACGAGGCCGGCTGGTCCGGGTTGCACCGGTGCCAGGCGGGCCCGCGTGCCGAGTCGAGGTCCGCGGGAGCGGCGGACGCCCCGGTCGCGGACAACAGCGGGACGCCGGAGGCGAGGAGACCGACGGCGAGCAGGGGTGCGAATCGCTTCATGTGCACGAAGTGCCGTTCCTTTCGGTGAGGGACGGTTCCCGCTCACCATGTGGCACACCGCGCCGCGGGCGAATCATCCCGAAGGGCGGCTTCCATGCTCCTCGCGAATGACTGCAATTCCGGACAACTGGCCGAAACTCAGGCGGCGTTCGGCCAGGCGGAGGCGAGGGCGGCAGTCACTCGTGCCCCGGGCGCCCGAACCGTACCAGCCTTTCGAGGCGTTGCCCGGATGTTTGTCCATTCGTGATGGCCCTTCCAAAAGAACACCACAACTGGCGCTAGCGTCCCTAGCCACCCGGGAGTTCGGACGGTTGAGGTCCTGGGCGGCGTGTCAGACGCCGCCCGCGGCCCCTCCGACTTTGAGTCCCTCCCGGTCCACGCAGCAAGGAGGCACAGTGCCGTCAATCCGCCGGTCTTCCATCGGCAGCATGTCGGTCGCGTCGAGACACGTGATGGGAACGGGCATGGTCATCGGAGCCCTCGCCTTCACGTTGATCGCGCTGCTGATTCCCGTGCAGAGCTTCGGTGGCAGAGCCTCCGCGGCCGCCTCGGCCCCGGCGGGCGACGACGACGGCGCCGGGGTGCTGAGTACCGCCTTCGGTCCACTGACCCCCCAGGACCGAGACTTCATCCGCAAGGTGCGCCTCGCCGGACTCTGGGAGCTGCCCGCCGGGCGTCAGGCCCAGGAACGCGGTGCGCGCCCCACGGTGCGGACCGCCGGGGAGCACCTCATCGAAGGCCACACCGAACTCGACCGCCGCGTCATAGAGGTGGGAGGCGCCCTCGGCGTCCAACTGCCGGACCGGCCGAGTGATCAGCAGCAGGGCTGGCTCAACCAGATGACCGCGGCCCAGGGTGACGAGTACGAACGCGTGTTCGTCCAGCTGCTGCGTCGGGCCCACGGCAAGGTGTTCGCGCTGGTCGCCCAGATCCGGGCCCAGACCCGCAACTCCATGGTCCGCGAGTTGGCCAATGACGCCAACACCACAGTCCTGGACCACATTTCGGTCCTCGAAGCCACCGGGCTGGTCGACTTCGACGGCCTGGTGGACGCCACTCCCACCCCCTCCACTGTTTCCCGACCCCCGACGAAGTGAAGTGATCGCATGAGTCAAAAGGGCCACAAACGCCGCTTGCGGCCGACGCACAAGGCCCTCGCCATCGTGTCCGCCCTGGTCCTGGGCGGCGGCGGGGTCGTGATCGTCGCGCAGGGGGCATCCGCCGGGCAGGACTCCGCGCGGACGGCGCCGGTGACGGCCACCATCGACTGTCCCGACGTGGGCGACAAACTTCGCGCGGTGCCCGACCAGGCCAAGCCCGAAGTCGACGCCAAACTGGCGCAGTTGGACACGCAGATCGCCGACTCCTACAAACGCCTCGCCACCGGCAAGGCCAAGGGCGGCGCACTCCTCGGCGAGCTGAAGCAGAAGCGCGACAAGACCATCGCCGACATGTCGAAGGCGATCGGCCAGTCCGGTGGCAACGCCGGGCAGTTGCAGGCCCTCGGCGGCTGCGAGATGAAGCAGGCCGCGGCCGCCGACATCCCGGACGCGCCCGGAGCCCAGGTCGGCGCCCAGGCGGCAGCTCCCCAGAACCAGGCCGCCAAGGGTGCCAACGGCGGCGGGCCGGCGCGCAGCGACTTCGTCGCCATCAACACGGTGCGGCCGAACGTGGCCAACCCCGGCGCGAAGGCCGGCGGCTCCCGGGGCCAGCTGTCCGTGCAGTGCGGACGCAACCAGGAGAAGCACTTCAACCCCGACAACGTCATCGTCGCCCCCGGCGTGAGCAACGGCGCCCACCACATGCACGACTACGTCGGCAACAGGACCACGGACGCCTTCTCCACCAACAACAGCCTGGCCGCCTCCGGCACCACATGCACCAACGGCGACCAGTCCACCTACTACTGGCCGGTCCTGCGCCTTCGCGACGGACGCGCCGAGAAGGACGCCAACGCCCCCGGCGGCGGCCAGGACGCCAACATCGGCACCATCCTCCAGCCGAAGCAGGTGACCATCGACTTCAAGGGCAGCCCCGTCGCCAAGGTCACCGCCATGCCGCGCTTCATGCGCATCATCACCGGTGACGCCAAGGCCTTCACCAACGGCAACGCCAACGCGAACGCGTCGTGGAGCTGCACGGGCTTCGAGAACCGCCAGCTGAAGGACAAGTACCCGATCTGCCCCAAGGGCAGTGACGTGGTGCGCACCTTCAAGTTCCAGAGCTGCTGGGACGGCAAGAACACCGACAGCGCCAACCACCGCACCCACGTGGCCTTCGCCGCCGCCAACGGCGCCTGCCCGGCCGGAATGAAGGCCATCCCGCAGCTGGTCCAGCGGATCGTGTACGGAGTGGCGCCCGGCGCGAAGTTCGCCGTGGACAGCTTCCCCGAGCAGTTGCACAAGCCGGTCACCGACCACGGCGACTTCATCAACGTCATGAACAACAACCTGATGAACAAGGCCGTCCAGTGCATCAACGGCGGGCGCGCCTGCCGCTGAGACTCTCGGGGCGTCGCCCTCCTCCCACCCTCCCCCGCGTCGCCCCGAGAGCGGTGCCGGTCCGAAGCCGACTTCGGACCGGCACCGCCCTTTTTGCCGTCCCGAACGGGGCCCGCGGGCCCCGGAGCACGTGAGGAGCGACATGTCCGGCCCCTCAGACACATCCGGCCGGTCCCGCGCGCCCGGCCGGATCGGCACGTCCGGCCGCGTCGGCGAGTCCGATCGGGAACTCATCCGGCGGATCAGACGGTCCTGTTCCCGCGAGGCCCTGGACACCGAGGCCTTCGAGCTCCTTTACCGACGCCACCGCCCCGCGGCCCTCGCCTGTGCCCGAGCCTGTAGCCGGGCCCCGCAGGATGCCGAGGACCTCGTCTCCGAGGCTTTCCTGCGCACCCTCCAGGCCGTTCGCTCCGGCTCCGGCCCCAGGGACCACTGGCGCCCGTACCTGCTCACCGTCGTCCGGCACACGGCAGTCGAGTGGCGGGCCGGGGACGAACGCGTCATCCTCACGCCGGATGTCGAGTCCTGGTGCCGCCCCGGCCCCTCGGGGGGCGATCCGCAACGCCGGCTGGTGGACGGCGAGAACCGCCGGCTCGCCGCACGTTCCTTCCGCAACCTGCCCGAGCGCTGGAAAGCCGTCCTGTGGCACACCCTCGTCGAGGACGACTGCCCGCACCAGGTTCCCGTACTGCTGGGCATCACCCAGAGCGCCGTGACCTCGCTGGCCTTTCGCGCCCGCGAGGGGCTGCGCGAGGCGTACCTGGGCGCCCACGTGGACCCGGCCGACGACGCGCGCTGCCGCCACTTCGTCAGCCTGCTCGGCGCCGCGGTCAGGCGGCGCGGGGTTTCCCGCCGGCTCGCCCGCCACCTCTCGGTCTGCCGCTCCTGCGCCCGGGCCTACCGGGAGCTGAGCGACCTCAACACCGCCCTGCGCCCCGGCGCTCCGGGGGTGGCCGCACGCCTGTGACCCGGTGCTGGACGCGAAAGAAACCATCGCGAAAGGAACCGACGCGAAAGGAACCGACACCAAAGGAACCGACACGAAAGAAGCCGGCCCTCCCCCCGCATCTGCGGGGGGAGGGCCGGCTCCTTTCGTCGGGGGTGCTGTTCGGGGGGTTAGAGGCCGTTGACTCGGGCCATGCGTCCGGCGCCCAGTGGTGGGCGGAAGTCGGCGGTGACGACGCGGGCCCTGCGGGTCACTCGGGAGTGTTGGCGTCTGACCTGGGCCATGAGGCGCCTGCTGCGGAGGGCCATTTCGAGTTCGAAGCGGGTGCGGGGGTCGCGGAGTCCGGGGCCGAAGAGTTTCTCGAGTTGGCGCATGCGGTAGCGGACGGTCTGGGGGTGGACGCTGAGGGCTTTCGCGGCTTCGGGTGCGCCGCCTCCTTCGAGCCAGGCGAGGAGTGTGACTTCGAGTCGTTCGCTCTGGCGGGGGGTGAGGTCGGCGAGGGGGCGCAGCCAGCGGGTGGCGAGTGCGTGGGCGAGGGGTTCGTCCTGGAGGAGCATGAGGGTGGAGAGGTGGTCGTCGACGAACACGGCGCGTGCTTCGGGGCCGGAGCGGGTGGGGGTGAGGTTGAGCAGGCGTACGGCCCAGCGGAGGGAGGAGGCGGTGTCGCGGGGTGGGACGGGGTGTCCGACGGCGGCGAATCGGCCGCGCAGGGAGCTCTCGAGTGTGGTGCGGGTGTCCGGGTCGGGGGCGGGGACCAGGAGGCAGGGTTGGCCGTTGACCAGTCCGGCCAGGGCGTCGTCGAGGACGGCCGCGAGTTGCTGGGTTTCGCCGGGGGAGACCAGGGCGATGGCCCGGACGGAGGAGGGCAGCGGCCAGCGGGCCGCGCCGGCCAGTTCGGCCAGGGCTATTTCGGACATGGGCATGTCAGATGTGAGAACGGCGAAGAGCTCTCGCCGAGCACGTTCGGGCCCGAGCTCTCGCCGAGCACGTTCGGGCCCTGTGCTGAATCCCTGGGAGGGGACCGCCTTGAGCGTGGGCAACGAGCCGCCGCCGTGCACGTCCTGAGGGAAGAGCGCGTCCGCGTCCTGCTGCCGAGGGTTTCGGGCCGGCTCTGCCTGCCGGGCCGGCTGAATCTGATCTGCTGCCTCATCCTGCGGTGTTACCGACGGTTCGCGGTAACCGAGGACCGTGAGCAGGGCCGACTCCACGTGCTCTCTGACGATCTCGTCGTCGATGTCCTCGATGAGAGTGGAGAAACCGGGGATGTCGCTCCGCAGTTCCTCCACGATCCCCGCGGCCAGCGCGGGTAGTTCCTTTCGCAGGACCCGGGTCCATTCGCCGCGTGGGCGGGACCAGATGCGGTTCAGAAGTTCGCACATTGTTACCTCGTTCATGCCGGGGTATGGCCTGCCCCGTGGGAGGGTGACAAGCCTGTAGGGGCTGTCCTCCTCCCCGTCGACGTCAGTGCCGACGGGGGAGTTGAGCGCCTCGTACTCCCTCCAGGAGCATGCCAACCACTTGCAGTCCCGCGACCTTGCCTAGATTTTGCCAACGGGGAGGTGTGGCGGCGGACAAGGCGTGAACCTCGTTGCCGCCGCACCACTGGAAGGGAATCTTCCGGGGATGTTTGAGTCGATGACTGCGCGGGGGCCAGAAATTATCACGTTTCGATAAATCCCGTGGAGGTGCTGCGAAGGTCCACGATGCTTCTGCACTCCGGCCCCCGCTCCCGGCCGGCGAGGCACCATCTCCCGCCTGCCGCGGAGCAGTTCCGACGACAGTCCCCGGGCGCCGAGCGCGAGGTGGAGTGCTCGGAGCCCGGGCGTATGGGAGAACTACATGCCCTTGTCCACGCCTCGTACGCCGAGCTCACACCGGGCACGCAGCACCAGACGGCACGCCGGCATGGTCGCCGCCGCGGCCGCCGGGAAGCGTGCCCTGCGGCGACCGCCCCTGCTGTCCGCCGCAGGCGGCCCGCACCCCGGTGCCATCACCCTCGCGGCGCTGGCGGCCCTGGCCGCCATCGTCGTGATGGTGCAGGCCGGTGCCCTGAACGACTTCTGGAACTTCCTGGACTTCGGTGCGGGCGTGCTCTCGCTCGTCTCGCTGAGTTCCACCGTGCTGTGGGGCCTTGCGGCCACCGACCGGACACTGTTCTCGTCCGGGCACCGGCTCGTCGCCCAGGGCGTGCACCGCGGCCTCGCCGTGGCGGGACTCGGCTTCCTCGGCCTGCACATCTGGGTCAAGATCGCCAAGTCGCAGACGGTGGCCGCCTCCGCGGTCGTCCCCTTCGCGGACCCGGTCCAGCCCCTGCGCGTCGGGCTCGGCACCCTCGCCGGATACCTCTTCATCGCCGTGGCGGTCTCCGGCGCGGTCCGCAGCGCCTTCGCGACCAAGGGCCGCTCCATCTGGTGGCGGGCCCTGCACATGGGCGCGTACCCGGCGTGGGGAGCCTCACTGGTGCACGGACTCAAAGCCGGCCGCCCCGCGAGCGGCTGGGTGACCGTGGCGTACGGCCTGTGCCTGCTCGGCGTCGCCGCCGTACTCGTCATCAGGCTCCGTCGGCGACTGCGCTCCCTCCCCGCCCGGCCGCCGGGCGGAACTCCCCCGAGCCCCAAAGGCGCCAAAGGCCCCAAAGCCCCCGAGCAGGCGCCGCCGCGGAACCCGCGGCCCTTCGTGAGCCGCCCCGCGGAGTGGGCCGCGTCCCGACTGACCGCCCGCCTGGCCCGACAGTCGGACGAACTCCCGGAGTCCGAGGCCCGTCCCGACTGGGACCAGGAACCCGCACCGCGCGGCGCCGAACCGGCGCCCGCGCAGCCGTATGCGCCGCCGTACGCCCAGCAGCCGTCCTACCCCCCGCCGTACGCCGAGCCGTACGCCGAGTCGTACGGCCGGCGCTCGTACGCCGGCCAGGGAGCCGTCCCACGCACGGGCCCGGTGCCGGACACCCTCCTGATCCAGCGAGGGATGGCCGGCCCGGTGACGGCGGCCCGGCCGGAATCCCCACCCGAGCCCGAGTATCCGCAGTACGGAACCGTGTTCATCCCCACTCAGGCGCAAGTCACCACCGAGAGGCCCGGCGGGTCCTTCGACGGTAGCCGGGGGCGGCAGTGACCGATCTGCCGCGCCCGGCACTCGGCTGTGTGGGCATGCCCAGGCTGCTGGCGGGACTCGACGTCATGGCGCGGCTCGACCGCGCCGCCCACCTCTCCGTACACGGAGACCTGCCCCGATACGGGCTCGACGACCTCGTGCAGCTCGCCGAGGGCATCGACCTGCGGGGCCGCGGCGGGGCGGGGTTCCCGTTCTCCCGCAAGCTCCGCGCCGTCGCCCGGTCCGCCCGCGCGGGCGACGGGCGCTGCGCCGTCGTCGTCAACGCCAGTGAGGGCGAGCCGAGTTGCCTCAAGGACACCGCGGTGCTGCTGCACGTGCCGCACCTGGTGCTGGACGGGGCCCTGCTGGCCGCCGGCGCGCTCGGCGCGGAGGAGGTGGTCATCGGAGTGACGCGCGACGACGTCGAGCAGTCCTTGCGCGAGGCCGTCGCCGAACGGGGCCCGGCCGGTCGGCGGGTGCGCGTGTCCCGACTGCCCGAGCGCTTCGTCACGGGCGAGGGCACCTCCCTCATCAACGGCATCGACGGCGGCCCCGCACTGCCCAACGGGCAGAAGGTACGGACCAGTGAACGCGGGTTGAGCGGCATGCCCACCCTGCTGTCCAACACCGAGACGTACGCCCAGATCGCCGTCGCCGCCCGACTGGGCGTCGACGACTACCGCTCGGTCGGCACCGAGAAGGAGCCGGGCACCGTCATGCTCACCGTCGCCGGCGCCACCGCCGTCGAGGTCCCGCTCGGCACCTCGCTCGCGTACGTCCTGGAACTGTGCGGCACCGCCCCCGGCCAGGGTGTCCTGATCGGCGGCTACCACGGCCGATGGCTCCCGCCGGCGTCGGCGCGCCTGGCCGCCCTCTCCCGAGAGTCCCTGACCTCGTACGACGGGGTGCTCGGGGCCGGCGCGGTCCTTCCGCTGCCCGAGGACACCTGCCCCGCCGGCGAAGTGGCCCGGGTGACGCGCTGGATGGCCGGCGAGTCCGCGGGCCAGTGCGGCCCCTGCGCCAGAGGCCTGCCGTCGCTGGCCGACGCCGTGGACGCCCTCGTGGCCGGCGGAGGCGGGGCCGCCCTCGACGCCGTACAGGCCCGGATGCGCGGCGTACGCCGCCGCGGCGCGTGCAGCCACCCCGACGGAACCGCCGGATTCGTCGCCTCCGCGCTCGCGGTCTTCCCCGACGAGTTCCGGGACCACGCGCTCGGCAGCGGCTGCGGGCGCCGCGTCCTCGGGGCGTTGCCCCTGCCCGAGGACGAGAGCCCCGAACGCCTCGTCGTGGACTGGACGCTGTGCAGGGGCCACGGCCTCTGCGTGGACCTGCTGCCCGACGTCGTCCGCCTGGACGAGGACGGGTTCCCCGCGATGGCGGTGATGCCGGTGCCCTCACGGCTGCGCCCGAAGGCGCTCCGCGCCGTACGCCGCTGCCCCGCGCTCGCCCTCCGCATTCAGGAATGAGCAGGCGGTAGACAACCACCCGGAAATCGAGTTCAACGTTTGGCGCGATCTGACAAAATCCTTTGATTCTGAATTCAGTTGGCCCCACAGGCCTTATGAATAAGCCTGTAAGCGAAAACGCCGGGCTGGACCCGAAGGAGTGATCGTGAACAACAGGCATCGTGGGACGGCAGCCGCCGGATCGGTGATGGCGGTACTGATGCTGGCGGCGGGCTGCAGCGGCGGGGATTCCGACCGCGCGGTGGATTCCGTACAGCCGGCGGGCGCCGGTCAGGCCATCGGCAAGGGATATGACTCGGGAGCCGGATCGGGATCGGGAGCCGGATACGGAGCGCCCGGAACGGGCGCGAATCCGGCGGCCGGCGCGGGATCCGGGTACGGCGACGAGCCGGCGGCCGCGGCCAAGGCCGCCCCGGCGGGACAACTGGCCCTGCGGGACATCCCGGAGGTGGGCAAGGTGGTCACCGACAGCGCCGGAGCCACCCTCTACCGCTTCGACAAGGACACGCCCAAGCCCCCCAAATCCAACTGCGAGGGCGGCTGTGCGGCCACCTGGCCCGTGGTGTCGGCCGACGACGCCAAGGCCTCCGCCGGCATCGACCCGAGCATGCTCGGGTCGGTCGAACGGGCCGACGGCACCAAGCAGCTGACCCTCGGCGGCTGGCCCGTGTACCGGTACTCGAAGGAGGGCAAGGCCGGCGAGGCCAAGGGCGAGGGCGTCGGCGGCACCTGGCACGCGCTGGCCGCGGACGGCAAGAAGGCGATCGACAAGAAGGACGCCGAGCCGCCGAAGAAGGATGTCGAGCCCCCCAAGACCGGCGGCAACGGTGGAATGGGGGACATGAATTCCAATGAGAAAATCGAACTCGCGGTGGCCGCCAACGAGAAGCTCGGAAAGATTCTCGTCGATGCCCAGGGCCGTACGCTCTACCGATTCAACAAGGACAGTGCGTGGCCTATGAAAATTGGCTGCCTCGACGCCTGTGTGAACACATGGAAGCCGGCCCCTCCCGTGGACAAGGCCAAGGCCGCCGGAATTCCCGCCGGGCTGATCGGCAAGGTAAAGCGTCCCGACGGGAGCGAGCAGTTGACGATCGACTGCTGGCCGGTCTACCTGTTCACCGGTGACAAGGAGCCCGGCGACACCAACGGACAGGGCAAGCAGGGCCTCTGGTTCGCGGTCAACGACGCCGGCAAGAAGGTCACGACGACCACCGGCTGACCCGATCCGGAGCCGGAACCGGCGTCCGCGCCCCGTCCCCGTGCCCGCCCCGACCCCCCTGTGAGGGAGACGTGTCAGCTTCACCCCGGATCACCGCCCGCCACCTGGTGCCCTGTGTCGCCGTGCTGATCGCCTCGATGATGTGTGGCGGCTGCGCGGGACAAGGGAAGGCGCGGGCAGGCACCGACGCCCACCCGGCCGGCGCCGCCACCGCGGCCGAGTCGTCCACCCCGGCCGCCCCGCCCTCGGCGACCCCGGCCACGCCGGCCCCGTCGTCCACCGCCCGCCCCGCCTCCCTCGACCAGATCGCCGCCGCCCTCGACTGCCGACCCGAGATCACCGTCGACGCGGAGGAACTGAAGGAAGGAGCGTGCGGGACGGGCAAGGAGGGATTCCGGATGGCCACCTTCGCCGCGGACCAGGGTCAGCGGGCGTGGCTCGACGAATCCCGGGTGTACGGAGGCGTGTACCTGGTCGGAGAACGTTGGGTCGTGACCGCGGCCTCCGCCGAGGCCCTGGCACCCCTCCGGGAACGCCTCGGCGGCACCGTCGAGACCGGCTCCGGTCACGGCGCCTCGCACGGCACGGAGCACGACGCCTCACAGGGCCCCTCGCAGGGCGCGGAACACCCCCCGGGCCACGAGGCCATGAGCGGCGCGGGTTCCTGAGGCCCCGCCTTCCCGGGCGACCGCCGGGATCCGTCGCCCCCAGGGGGGCCGGAACCCGGCGGCCGCTCCGCCGAGCGGGGCCGGACGCGTCCCGCGAGGCCCCGGCCGACCTCCCCGGATCGTGCCGGGCCCGCGGCGCTCCGTCCCGCCGCACGGGTTCACGATGCGCCGACCGCTTCTCCCGCGACTCCTGTTGATCTATCGTCGGGAGCGATCGGCGGGATCGGCGTCACACGCACGTGAACTCGGGGAGGACGGCCATGGCCGACGACATCGGTACCCGCGTCGCCGTCCTCTCGGACATCCACGGAGTCCTGCCCGCCCTGGAAGCGGTCCTCGCCGAACCGGACGTGCGGGCCGCGGACCTCGTCGTACTCACCGGGGACATCGCGGCGGGGCCACAACCCACCCGGGTGCTCGACCTCCTCGGCGGCCTCGGCGAACGTGTCGCCCGGGTCGGCGGCAACGCCGACCGGGAACTCCTCGAATACCGTCGCGGCGACCGCGACGCCCTCCGCGACCCCGTCGCGCAATGGGCCGCGGAGCAACTGGGGCCGGACCACCTCGATCTGCTCGCCCGCCTCCCGCGCACCCTCTCCCTCTCCCTGCGCGGCCTGGGGAACACCCTGTTCTGCCACGCCACCCCGCGGGACGACGAGGAGGTGGTGCTGGTCGACTCCTCGCCCGACCGTTGGCGCGAGGTGTTCACCGGCCTCGACCCCACCGTTCGCACCGTGGTCCGCGGACACACCCACATGCCTTTCGTCCGCCTCGCCCACGGCCGGCTCGTCGTCAACCCGGGCAGCGTCGGAATGCCCTACGGGCGCTCGGGCGCCCATTGGGCGTTGCTCGGACCCGGAGTCGAACTGCGCACCACCCACTTCGACATCGAGTCCGCCATCGCCGGCATCACCCGGGACTCCGGCTACCCCGAAGCCGCCGACTGGGCCGACTACTTCCTCCACGCCCGCGCGACCGACACCGAAGCCCTCGACGCGTTCGCCCCCCGAGACGGCCGATCCCCCGACCAGCAGCAGGAGGCACCGTGAGCGAGCACATCTGCGACATCGACGCACTGGCCGAGGACGCCACCCGGGCCGCCGCCCTGCGGGACCGGCCGATCCTGCTGGGCATCGACGGACCGGGTGCGTCCGGCAAGAGCACGCTCGCCGCCCTGTTGGCCGAGCGGCTGGAGACCGCGGCCGTCATCCACGTCGACGACTTCCACCTCCCCTCCGCGGAGCGCCCCCGCGACTCCGGCGCCATCGCCGCCGACGTCGACCTCGCCCGACTCGAAACGCAGGTGCTGCGACCGGCGGCCACCGGGGGCACCGTCCGGTACCGACGCTACGACTGGGACCTGGACCGCCTCGCGGAGTGGACCGAACTCCCGCCCGGCACACCGCTGATCGTGGAGGGCGTCCACGCGCTCCACCTGCGGCTGCGCCACGTGTACACCTACCGGGTGTTCTGCGACGCCCGCCGCGAGGTGCGGCTGAGCCGTGGCCTGGCACGGGACGGGGAGTCGGCGCGCCACCTGTGGGAGGACGACTGGATGCCGGCAGAGGACCGCTACCTGGCCACCCACCGACCGCACCTGCGGGCCGATGTCGTGCTGAACAGTTCGGTCCACACGAAGGGGGTCGGTGCCCCCGCGTACGCGGTGGTGGCCCACTGACCTCCGGCGCACCCCACGGGCCGGCCCACTTCACGGCCCGGCGGCACGCGGGCCGGCCGGATCAGGCGGATCGGGCGAATCGGCCGGATCAGGCGGATCGGGCCGGCTGCACCGGAGCGGCCGTGCCGAGGAGGCGTTCGGCGCGGTACGGGGACGTGTCCAGCTCCGCGAGCACCCCGGGCGCGGCGATGCCGGGCAGGAGCAGATCGAAGAGGTTGGAGATCTCCCTGGACAGATCGGCGCCCGGGATCTCCTCGGTGATCAGCAGCACCCCGGTCCAGGCCCCGACGAGCAGCCGCGAGATCTCGCACGGTACGGCGTGTGCCAGCAACTCGCCGCGCGCCCGGGCCTCTTCGAGCAGTTCCTCGCCCACCGTGATCCAGTCGGGCCACCGCGTTCCGAACAGGCCGCGGGCCTTGACGTCCACCGACAGCCGCACCGAGGCGCTCAGCACGGGCTCCTTGGGCAGCCGATGCGCCAGGAGCAACCCCAGGTCCACCCACTCCTGGAGCTTGTGGGTCTGCGGGGTCAACCCCTCCCGGGTCACGGCCTCGTCGAGGACCGCCCGCGCCAGTTCCTCCTTCGAGGTGAAATGGAAGTAGAGCCCGCCGCGGGTGAGCGGAATGCGATCGATGAGGCCGCCGATCGTCGTCGCGTCGTATCCGAGTTCGTTGAACATCTCGGCCGCGGCCTCGACGATGATCCTGCGCGTCTGGATCGCGCGCTCCTGCCTGGCCACTTCACGCCTCCTGTGTGCACGGCTCGTCGGCGTCCGCGGGGCCTCACCCGTCACCCGCGGGGAAACCGACCGTGTGTCCGGTACAGTACCAGCGCGCCGAGCACCCCTCGGACCTCCCGTTGTCCCCAACAAGACTGCGGCGCACTGCTGTTGGATCGGTCGAGTGCGGCCACAGATGAACATCCGTGAGGACGACCGTGGGTGACGCACGGTCGGCGGCGGTGAGGTCCTCCATCAGTTCTCCGTGGTGGTGAGGGCCCGCCCGCGAGGGCGGCTGTAAAAAAAATCACTGTCCGATTGTCGGAACACAGTGATAGAGATTCGGGGTGACAAAGACACTCGAGTTCCCCGTTCTGCTGCGACTGATCGACGAACGATCGACCGCCTTCCGCGCCGCGGTCGCCTCCGCGCCCAGCCTCGACGTACAGGTGCCGACCTGCCCCGAGTGGACGCTGTTCGATCTGGCGCAGCACATCGGCGAGGGGCGCCGCGACTGGGCCGCCACCGTCGCCGCTGGTCCTGCTCCGGCCAAGTCCGCAGCGGAGGGCGCCCCGGCCGCGCCTCGGGAGCGCGAGGCCCTGCTGGCCTGGTTGGCGGAGTCCACGGAGCAACTGGTGGACGCGTTGCGGAAGGCCGGCCCGGATCGCGGTTGCTGGTCGTGGTGGGAGACGTTGCAGTCGCCGCACACCTCCGGTGCCGTGGCTCGGCACCAGCTCCAGCAGATGGCGGTGCACACGTACGACGCCCAGATCACCGTGGGTGCCCCGCAGCCGCTGCCGACCGAGGTGGCGCTCGACGGTGTCGACGAGTTCCTGTCCACCTGCGTCGCGACGACAAGTCCCTGGCCGCACAAGCCCGCTGCCATCGACTTCCACGCCTCCGAGGGCCGCTCCTGGCGCCTCTCGCTCTCCGCCGACGGCGCACGGACCACCCGCCTCCCCGGGCCCGGCACCGTACCGGCCACCGCTGCTGGCCAGGACCCGGACGCGGCCGACGTTTCCGCCCGGGGCACGGCCAACGAGCTGGTCCTCATCCTGCACAACCGTATCCCGTTCAACTCCGTCGAGCTCGACGGCGACCGAGGCCTCTTCGACCAACTCAGCGCCTGGGACCCGAATGAGTAGGACGTGACGATGCGCCCCTCGTACGCCCCGAGGCATGCCTCCCGCCAACGGCCACAACCATGCCGTGGTGGCCTCGGGGCCGCGGGGGGAGCAGACCGTCGCGGCTGCCGGCCTGGCGGCCGTCAGGATCTCGAACAGGTCCAGGGCGTCGTCGATCGACTTGGCCTCCCGGCGGCGATCACCGGACGGGGTCCCCGCCGGGTGGTTCCCGGCCGGCGTCGGACCGAAGGAACGCGCGGCGGGCGTGCGCGAGCAGTTCGCGGGTCGCGGGGCCGTGCGGGGTCTTCCAGGCCAGCGCGAGCAGGGCGGGCGATGTGACGTCGTCGATCGTGCGGGCGGTGAGCCGGTCGGCGTGGCCGGCGGCCATCGACTCGCTGAGGATGGCGACGCCGAGGCCGCGGACGGCGAGGTCGACGATGGCGTCGGCGGCCCCGGCCTGCAACGCGATCCCGATCCGGACGTCCCGCGCGGCGCACGCCTGGTCGAACACCGTGCGCAGACCCGTGCCCCGGGGCATGCACACGATCGGATGAGCACCCAGGTCGCGCAAGGTGACCCGGTCCCGCCGGGCCAGGGGGTGATCGAAGGGCACGGCCGCCACGAGCCGCTCGCTGATGATGGTGAAGGTGTCCAGCCCGTCGTGGGTGGCGGTGGACGACCCGACGAGAGCCATGTCGAGAGTGCCGTCGCGCACCCCGTCGATCAGCCGGTCGGAGTTCTCCTCCCGCAGGGAGATCTCCACCCCGGGATGCGCCCGGTGGAACGCGGCGAGCGCGTCGAACAGGGGTGTGACGGTGCAGCCGATGACCATCCCGACGGTGAGCCGGCCCCGGATCAGCTCGGTCACCTCGCCCACCGCCTGGCTGACGGCCGCCGCGGCGGACAGCGCGGCCCGGGCGTGATCGAGAGCGGCCCTGCCCGCGTCCGTGAGGGTGGTCGTGCGGGCCGACCGGTCGAACAGTTCGGCGCCGAGCTCGCGCTCCAGCCGGCGGATCTGCGCGCTGACGCCCGACTGGCTGATGTGCACCCGCTCGGCCGCCCGGGTGAAGTTCCGCTCATCGGCGACCGCGACGAAGTATTCCAACTGCCTCAGTTCCATGACTGTCAATTCTAGCTCTTAGTAGAACCAGCTGTTGGACTACTGGATCGGCTTCGGCCAGGCTGGAAGGTGTCGAGGTTCGACACCGAGCGCTTGACCGTCGAGCGCCCCAGTCGAGCACCCTCGTCGAGCGCATCAGGCATCGAGGAGTGAGGACGTCATGTCGAAGCACACGCCGGAGTACGAGAAGGCCATGCGCCCCGAGGACATCACCCGTCTGTTCGTCGAACGATCCAACGCCGGTGACGCGGCCGGGGTCGCCGCTCTCTACGAGGAGGACGCGGTGATGGCCTATCCGCCGGGCTCCCGGACCGTGGGCCGGGAGGCGATCCGCGCACTGTGGGAGAAGGTGCTGGCCGGCGGCCCCCGCTTCGAACCGGAGCAGCCGCTGCCGACGCTGATCAGCGCGGACATCGCCCTCACCTCCACCCCGCCGAAGGACGGGGCGGGCGCCCGCGCGCAGGTCGTCCGCCGCCAACCGGACGGCAGCTGGCTCCGCCTCCTGGACCAGCCCGAGTTCGTCCCCCCGACCGGCTGACCCACCCGACCGCCCCCTCGGCCCGACGCGGGGCGCCCGCCCCCCGATCGGGGGCGTCAGCGGTACCAGTCCTCACCGGGGCGGGACAGCGCGCCACGGAGGTACGTCTCCAGACGCGCCGCCACCCAGGTGCGGCTGTCGTTCTCGTGGTCCCAGACGAACACGTCATCGCGCTCGGGGGTGCGCACCGCGGCGAACTGGTCTCCGCCGCCGTTGTCCCCGAAGAACACGAGCGCGTCGAACGGCATGTACAGCATCCGGAAGTCCGCGCTGCCCCGGAACTCCGCGTTGGTCAGGCCGATGTGCTCCGCGCTCCAGACGACATCCGTCCCGTCCGCATCCACGACACCGTCGGACACGAGGAGCAGTTCACGCAGCGCTCTCGGAAGCGACTGCCCCAACGCAGCTTCCAGATCACGTAGTTCCCGCTCGGAGGCAGGGGCATTCAGCTCGGCGCCCTCGTACCGCTCCACGAACTCACGCCACACGGATCCTCCAGGTTCACGTCGTCCACGCCATCGTCATCCGGCGCCACACCGGGAGGCAGGCGCGGTCCGCGGTTCAGTCGGCCACGTCGTGGACCTTCCGGGGTCGGGCATCGTCGCTTCGGAGGGCCGCCGCGATCGGGCGCCCTTCGAAGAGGACCCGGAACCATTCGTCCTCCAGCAGTACCGTGACGGTCACGCCGCAGTACTGCATGCCCACGTGGATCGTCTGCCGGTTCACCATGATCTGGCCGCCGGTGTGGACCTTCCGGGTCACGTGAAGTCCGTCGGCGAGGTCCGCGGGTGCATCCGCGGAGGCGGTGCTCGACTCGACCACCGGGGGCGGTGGGACGACGGCCGGAGGAGGAAGGTGCTCCCCGATGCGCCCAAGCAGCTTTGCCACGGCCCTGGATTCGAGCTGGCGCACGCGTTCTCTCGTGACTCCGAGAGTCCGGCCTATGGCGTCGAGGGTCAATTCGACCCCTCCGTCCAGCCCGTGGCGCAGGGTCATCAACCGCCGCTCTCGTTCGCTGAGACAGTCGAGGAGAACACGGACCTCCTCCGGAGACAGGTTCCGGTAGTCGGCTTCGGGTTCGGCCCAGTGCGGCCCGCGGATGCTTCGGTCCGCCTCCGCGTGCAGGGCGTCGTCACCGATCGCCTCGGTCAGCTCCTCGAGCGGGACGGTGTGGCGCAGGTGTGACAGGAGTTCGGCCGCCTTGTCCGGTGATATCCCCGCACGCGCGGCCACCGCGGGGAGGGCGTCGACCGGAGCCTGGTGTCCCAGCTCTCGCGCGGCCTTGTGGAGAGCGACCACCATGTCGTGCGCGTACACCGGAAGCCTGACCGTGCGACTCTGGTCGGCGATGGCCCGCCGGATCGCCTGCTGGATCCACTGCACGGCGTAGGTCGAGAATTTGAAGCCCTTGCCATGGTCGAACATCTCGATCGCGTGAACCATGCCGACGTTGCCCTCCTGGATCAGGTCCATGAGGTCCAGCCCGCGCCCGCTGTATCTGACGGCGATGCTCACCACCAGTCGCAGGTTCGCGTCGGCGAACGCGCCGAACGCCTGCTCGCCGAGCAGGGCGACCTGTTCAAGCTCGCGTCGCGACTTCGGGGAGATCGTCCCGCCGGTGGTGTCCAGCCGCTCGCGCGCCAGAAGTCCCGCCTCGATGGCCCGGGCCAGTTCCACCTCCTGCGGCCGGGAGAGCAGCGGGTACTTGCCGATCACCTTGCGGTAGTACGTCAGCGAGTTGAATACGGGTCGGCCCGCGGTGGAGTCCTCGAAGGCCGATTCGGCGGCGTCGGAGGCGGCCCGCGGCGGGGGCTCCGGCGCCGATGCGGAGGGAGGCCAGTCCGGGTCCAACGATCGTGTCGTCAGCGCGGTCAGGTCCAGCCGGCTGTCCGGACCCAACTCGATGGTGAAGCGAGGGCCTGGCGCCTTCTGGGTGGGTATGCCGGGGAGTCGGGTGGCGGGCGGCGTCTCGTGCGCAGTCCGCCGAGCCGCCGGGCGGTCGGGGTCGGGAGACGCCACAGGCCCGCCGGCCGGCACGCCGAACGCGGCTGCCACGTTGGCCGGAAGCGTGACGCCTTCCCGTGTGACCCGGCTCAACGCCTCGACGAGCACGGCCTTGTCCGTGCCGACCAGCAGTCGCCGCAGCGCCATCAGAGTCAGTACGCGCTCCGGACCCGCTGCCGCCAGAAGGTCCGCGTGCAACGCGGACGGGCTTCCGGTCTCGACATCCGTCGTCATGGTCGTGCCCCCCGATGTGCTGAACAGCAGTGCGGAAACCAGCTCGCTCCCATGCAACCACCCGCCACTGACAACGCGTCACATCCGTCGGTCGCGTTCCACCGCGGTCGCGCATTCCCTGTGGTCCCGGCATCAAGGAATGGTAGAAAGGTAAACATCAACCGGTATGTACTGCAAGGAAGTACATACCGGTGGGGGAGGGGAACATGCTGGTGGATCCCGCGCGGTTGCTGGACGACTGCGAACGGGCGTGGCGCGAGGCGGGAGAGCCGACGGCCGTCGGCGAGACGGACCCGGTCGTCCGGCGGATCGCTCTCGTCGTTGAAGCGCTGGTGGCCCACGCGCTGCTCGCCGACCAGTCGGATCTGCCGCCGGACCTCGTGTTCGCACGCTGGCCCGCCTGCACGGTCCACGCCGTCGCACTCGGCGAGCAGGGGCATTCGCCCGGTCTCGCACGGTTGCTGTCCGACGCGCGGGAGCGCGTGATCGCGGCTCGTCCCGCACTCGACCGTCCTCGCGGCGTCCCGAGCGCACCGACGCACGACGCACGTTGGATCGAGGCCGCGCAGGAGGCGGCACGCTCACTGGGCTGGACCTGGCACCCGTGGACCGCCGCGGATCCGACGCACACTCCCGCCACTTCCGCGGGCGATCCCGAACCCTGGGCCGCGACAGCCGCGCCGGAACTCCGCCTCGGGCTCGACACGGGCAGCGTCCTGCTGACCCTGCCCGGCAACCAGGAGGCGTGCGCCTGGCAACTGGCCGCGGACGGCGAGTCGTTCACCGCGTCCCCGCCCCACTGGGTTCTGCCCGGCCCGGTCCGGCGCATCGAGGCCACCGACCCGGCGGGAGCCGCCCACGTGTCGGTCGTCGTCGACCCACACACCGCCCTGCTCGCTTTCGCTGCCGACGGCCACCTGATTCCCCTGGACGAGCCACTGCCCGCGGCCGATGTCCACCTGCTGCACGTGGGCACCCTGGAATCGGAGGGAACTCGGGTCGCCGCCGTGGAACTGCCCACCCCGTACGGCTGGAGCGGCTGGACCCTGAGCAAGGTCCGCTTATCGGGAGTCAGGCGCCTGCGTACCTCCCAAGCCGCCCCGGAGGGCTGGTTGGACGTGGCCGTCGGACGGTCGCTCGGTTGGGAGGGCGGCGCGACACTCACCTGGCTCACCAGCGAGGACGGAGCGCCGGTGTGGCACCGCCCGCCCGCGCTGCGACTGCGACGCCTGCCGGGCGAGCCCGAGGCGCACCACTGGCAGGTCGAGGTGCGCCGCCCTGGTCACCAGGAGCCCCTGGCCTCCCTCACCGGCACCCCCGGCACCCTGGTGGACCCCTGGCAGAACGTGCCCGGCCCGCTGCTCGGCCCGTACGAACTCCTCGTCCACAGCCCTGGTCGCCGGCGCGGCCGGCGCCGGCTCAACGCCTTCCTCGCCGAGGGCGTCGAGGTCACGCCCTCCGCCGAATGGCGCCTGCTCGCCCCGCACGGCGGACTCGCGCCCGCGCGGCTCGACCTCCGCACCGACCGACCCGTCACCGCCTCCGAGAGCGCCGTCCGGTTGGCCCCGCACGAGATCTCCAGAAGGCTCGTACTGAGTGACGGAGCAAGCGCGTACCAGGTCCAAGCCCTCGTCCCGCACTCCGAAGTCCGCCTGGAGCTCGACGGCCGCCCGCTCTCCTGGTCCGTCAGGCCGCTCGACATCGACGCGGTCGACCTGGCACGGGACAGCGCCTTGACCGTACGCCTGCCGGAGCAGGCCGTGGCGGTGACTCCCGAACTGACGCTGGTCGTCGAGGGCGCGACCCTGCACACTCTGCGGCCGGAACGCCGCACCCGGACCCGCAAGGGCGACCTGCGCTATGCCCTCGCCGCGTTGACGGACACCATCCGTGACTGTGGCAAGGCCGAGCTGCGGCTTGCGGTCGCGGGACAGAGCGTCCACGTCGGAACCGTCCGCACGCAGTCCATCGCGGAAGACGTCGTACCGGACGGCACCGGCCTACTGCTGAGGGGGCTGCGCCACCCGGGGGAACTGACCGCCCGGCTCCACCCGGTCCTCGCCCCGTGGCAGCAGCCGCTGACCGTTCGGGTCGACGAGAGCGGCCACATCCCGCTGCCCGCCGCCTGGCAGTCGGTCGGCCCGCTCGTGGTGACCCTGCGCGCGGGAACCCGCACGTCCGGCGTCGCACCCACCTGGCCCCGCCTGCGCGACCGCGACACCCTTGTGCTGCGCCGTCTCCGCCGGCCGTCCGCGGTCACGGACGGCTCTGCCGCGGCCACGACGACGGAGTACCTCGGCGGCCGGGAAACGCTGCCCCGAGGCACCGACGCCATCCCCTACCACTGGATCGTCGCCGCCCGCGGCCGGGACCTGCGGGCGTGCGGGGCGAAGGAGACCGCACAAGCCGAGTGCCTGCACGCCCTGGGGGACGCCGGCCCCGACGCTCTCGTGGGGGCGGCCGACTCCGCTCTGCGCTCCGGCGAGCTCGCCGCCGCCCTGGTGGGCAGCGGCCTGGCCGCCCTGCGGATCCGGGAGGTCACGAACCCGGCCGCCGTACGTCCCGTGTGGCGGCGGGCTCCGCTGTGCGCGCTGCTTCTCACGGCACCGTTGCTGCCGTACCTGTCCGACGACCCGGCGTACGAGGCGGGAGAACTGTACCCGGATGAGGCGGAACTCCTCAGTGAGGTCGGGCAGTTCCTGGGTGACAGTGGTCCCCGGCTCCTGGCCGGCCACGAGGATCCGAGCCGTACCGTGGGCCGGTTCGACGCTCACGCCCGCGCTCTGGACGAGCTCCCCGAGATTCAGCAACAGGCCGTGTGGCGCACCGCACGTGTCGTGCCGCGCGGCCTCCTGGACACCGACACCCGAGCCGACGCCGCCTGGCGGGCGTTCCGCGACCGGCGCACCCTCCAGTCCTACGCCGTGCGCGAGGAATGCGGCGACTGGCTGGACGCGGTCGCGATCTTCCTCGACGACGGACACCACCTCTTGGCGCGGACGTTCCGCGACCGCGGACCCGGCCCGTTGCACGGCCCCCAGGAGGCCTGGATGCGAGTGCCCCAATTCTCCCTCGGGTGTGCCCTGATCGCACGGCTGGCCGCCGCGGGAGACGCGCGGGCCGCCAAACTGGAGCGGGGACTCAGGCCGTTGTGGACGTCCGTCGCCGCCCACGCGCCCGAGCTCACCGCCGTCGACCTCGCCCTCGCGGAATGCCTGGTCACCGCGGAGGCCGTGCGAGCCATCGGCTGAGCCCGGCCGGAGACAGCCGTCCCGGCCGGCGCGGACCAAGCCGCACCGGCCGGCGGCAGCCGTGCCGCACCACCACACCCTTCCCGCCCGCCGCAGCCCTGGAGCCAGCCCGTTGCACAGCCTCGACCCGCTTGCCACGTCCGCACTGATCAGCGACACCTACCGTCGCTATCTGCGCTCCCTGCTGCCCCTGCGTGAACCCCGCCTCGCCGAGGCCCTCGCCCACGCCATCGACACCAGCCCACTGCTCACCAAGGGGCCTCTGCTGGAGGCCACCCCCGCCTACGCCCCGGGCGCCACCCTCGACGAGCTCATCGGCGAGGGGGTACTGGATCCGGCGTTCCGGCAGTTGACGGGACCCGCCCTGCCCGCCGACCGCCCCCTGTACCGCCACCAGGAGCAGGCCCTGCGCAAGGCCGTGGCCGGACGCAACCTGGTCGTCGCCACCGGCACGGGCTCGGGCAAGACCGAAAGCTTCCTGCTCCCCATCCTCAACACCCTCGTCGCCGAACACGCCCGCGGCGCCCTCGGCCCCGGCGTCCGCGCCCTGCTGCTGTACCCGATGAACGCACTGGCCAACGACCAGATGAAACGTCTGCGCCGACTGCTGGCCGCGGTCCCCGACATCACGTTCGGCCGCTACACCGGCGACACGAAGGACGACCCGCGCCGCGCCGCCGACACCTTCGAACAGCTCAACCCCGGCGAGCCGCGCCTGCCCAACGAACTGCTCAGCCGCCGCGAGATGCGCGCCAAGCCGCCCCACATCCTGCTCACCAACTACGCCATGCTCGAGTACCTGCTGCTCCGTCCCCAGGACATGGACCTCTTCGAAGGGGAGCACGCGGGCGGCTGGAGGTTCATCGTCGTCGACGAGGCCCACGTCTACGACGGGGCACGCGGCGCCGAACTGGCCATGCTGCTGCGCCGGCTGAAGGACCGGGTGGGCCGAGGCCACGACATCCAGGCCATCGCCACCAGCGCCACCGTCGGCGCGGAGGAGAACCCGGCCGCCGTCACCGCCTTCGCCCAGGCCCTCTTCGACGTTCCCTTCCACTGGGACGCCGACGATCCGGCCGCACAGGACCTCGTCACGGCGACCCAGGTGGGCGCACCCGACGGCCCGCACTGGGGGCCGCTGCCGACCACCGAGTACCTGCGCCTGGCCGCCACGGCCATACCCGGGCCCGAGATCGTGTCGGCCGCGCGCATGAACGGACTGGCCACCACCACCCCGGCGGCAGCCCTCGCCGCCGAAGCCGGGACAGCCGCCCTGCGCCGCGCCCTCGCCGATGGGCCCCGGCCCGTGAGCGAGATCGCACACACCGTCTTCCCGGACGACCCGGCGGGGCCGGCCGCCGTCACCGCGCTCATCCGGCTCGCCGGCCGACTGACCGACACCGACGGCGCCCCCGTGCTCTCCGCCCGATACCACCTCTTCGCGCGCGCCACCGAAGGCGCCTTCACCTGCCTCGACCCGGCCGGCCCCCACCTCGACCTGGCCCGCCACGAGAGGTGCCCGCACTGCGCACGCCCCTCCTTCGAACTGGGCGCATGCCGTCGCTGCGGTGCCGTACACCTGCACGGCACCCTTGACGGGCCGGGTGGACGACCTCGTCTCGTGCACCGAAAGTCCCCTGACAAACCCCACACCTGGCTGCTCCTGGACGGGGACGCATCGGGCGCGGGCTTCGACGAGGACGACGAAACCCTCGGCGAGGGTGCCAAAGGCGGTCTCAGCGAGCGCCGGCTGTGCACCCGCTGCGCGACGGTGCACACCGCCGGAACGACGGCCTGCACGACGCACGGATGCCAGGGCACCGAACTCCGCCGCGTCCACCAACTCGACACCCATGAGGGAACCCCGGCCTCCTGCCTCGCCTGCGGCGCCCACGGCCACGGCATGATCCGCCTCTTCGAGACGGGCAACGAGGCCGCGGCCTCGGTCCTCGGCACCACCCTCTACCAGGCGCTGCCCCCGGCGCCCGACGGTCCCGCCGCCATGCTGCCGGGACAAGGCCGCAAACTCCTGTTCTTCAGCGACAGCCGGCAGGCCGCCGCGTACTTCGCCCCCTACCTCGAGGACTCCTACACCCGCATCCAGCACCGGCGCCTGATGATGCAGGCAGCCCTGAAGGGCTGCCCCGGCCCCGACGAGCCGCTGCACATCGACGATCTCGTGGCACACGCGGTCCGCGCCGCCGACCGAGCCGGAGTGTTCCGCCGCAACGACTCCCGGCAGGCCAAACAGCGCGAGGTCGCCCTGTGGGTCATGCAAGAAGTACTCAGCCTCGACGACCGCCAGTCACTCGAAGGCCTCGGCCTGCTCCGTGTCGATCTCGACCGCGAGCCCTTCTGGCAGCCCCCTTCGGTCCTGACCTCCCTCGGCCTGACGGATGACGAGGCCTGGCAGCTGGTTCAGGAACTGCTGCGCACCGTACGCAACCAGGGCGCCCTCACCATGCCCGAGGAAGTGGACGCGGGCGACGAGGCGTTCGCCCCGCGCCGCGGGCCGGTCTGGGTCCGCTCCAAGGGCTCCGACGCCACGCGCAAGGTGATCAGCTGGTTGCCCAGCGCGGCCGGCGTCTCCAACCGCCGCGTCGACTACCTGGAGCGGGTGCTCGACGCACTCGGCCACGCGGGTGACCGGCGCGGCGCGGCGCTGGAGACACTGAGTCGCCTGTGGAGCGACCTCACCACCGGATATCTCGCCGACTGGCTGCCGGGGGAGGGTCAGGCCGGAATCGGCGTGGTCCGCCGGCTCGACCACGCATGGCTGCGACTGCGGCCCGTCACCACGGAAAGCGACCCCCTCCACGCCTGCGACCGCTGCCGCCGCGTCGTCCCCGTGTCCGTACGGGGAGTGTGCCCCACGCTGCGCTGCACCGGCCGTCTCGACGAGTACAAGCCCACCACCGAGGCGGACGGCCACCTCCGCCGCCTTTACCTCACCTTCGACCCCGTCCCGCTGCGGGCCCAGGAACACACCGCGCAGTGGACCGGCGAGAAGGCCGCCGAGATCCAGGGCGAGTTCGTCCGCGGACAGATCAACGCCCTTTCCTGTTCGACCACTTTCGAACTCGGCGTCGACGTCGGTGACCTGCAGGCCGTCGTCCTGCGCAACATGCCCCCGTCCACCGCCAACTACGTGCAGCGGGCCGGACGCGCCGGGCGGCGCGCGGACTCCGCCGCCCTCGTCCTCACCTATGCCCAGCGCCGCCCCCACGACCTCGCGCGGTACGCGGAACCCCAGCGAATGATCGCCGGGGAGGTCCGAGCCCCGATCGTCCCCGTCGACAACGTCCGGATCGACCGCCGCCACGCCCACTCCATCGCCCTCGCCGGCTTCTTCCGCGCCATGAAGGAGGAACGGGGCCGCATCTGGCGTACGGCAGGCGAGTTCTTCCTGCCCGACGACACCACCGGTGAGATCGCCGCCCACGCGGTACGAGACTGGCTGACGCCCGCCCCGGAAGGCGTCACCGCTTCGCTGCGCCGGGTTCTTCCCGAGAGCGTCCAGGACGAGATCGGTGTGGAATCGGACGCCTGGGTCGACGAACTGGACCGTCTCCTGCGGGCCGCGCAGCAGATCCTCGATCAGGACGTCACCGCCTACAGCGAACGCCGCGACCAAGCGGTTGCCACCCGCCAGTACCGGCAGGCGGAGATGTATCAGAAGGTCATCCACAACCTGACGAAACGCGACCTGCTGGGTGTCCTCGCCAACCGCAACGTGCTGCCCAAGTACGGATTCCCCGTGGACACCGTCGAACTGCGCATCCCGCAGGACGGCGGTCCCGTCGCCGGGCAGCTCGAACTCACCCGTGATCTGAGTGCCGCCGTCCATGAGTACGCGCCAGGTGCGGAGATCGTGGCGGGCGGCCGGTTGTGGTCCTCCGCCGGCGTCTACCGCCTGCCCGACCGCGAACTGGTGAGCCGCCACTACGCCGTGTGTGGCACGTGCGGGCGCTACACGGACGCAACCGAGCCCCTGGACCCCACCTGCACCGCCTGCGGCGCGCCGTCCACCACCGCACCGCGTCGCTACATCGAACCCGTCTACGGTTTCGTCGCCGCGCGCGGGGCTCAGCGCAGGCCAGGGCAGGTCCCGCCGCGCCGGTCCTGGCACGGCGACGTCCACATGTGCACCGACACCGCCGACGTGCGGGACGGGACGACGGCCTTCACCTCCGGTCACACCACGGCCTGGTCGGCGGGAGCACGGGGCGAGATGGTCGTCGTCTCGGATGGGCCGGGCGGCGCAGGCTACGAGATCTGCGACTGGTGCGGCTGGGGCCGTCCGCACGCTCGGGCGGGGAACCGCCGTGCGGGCCATCCGCATCTGCTGAAGGACACCGACTGCACCGGCCCGCTGCGGGTCGTCTCCCTCGCGCACCGCTACCAGACCGATTTCCTCCAGATTCACCTTGACCCGCTCACCGCCCTGTCGGCACCGCAGGAACGCCTTCGTTCCGGCGTCTACGCCCTGTTGGAAGGCGCGGCCACCCATCTGGAGATCAGCCGTGACGACATCGACGGCACGGTCCACACGGGGATCGACGGCATGCCGTCGCTGCTGCTCTTCGACACCACACCGGGCGGCGCGGGGAACGTGGTCCGTATCGGGGATCGTCTCGAACCGGTCGTCGCCGCCGCACTCGCCCGAGTCGGCGCCTGTGAGTGCGGACCGGAGAGCAGCTGCCACGCATGCCTGCGGACCTTCCGCAACCAGGGTTTCCACGAGCTGTTGAGCCGTCGTGAGGCCGTCGCGCTCCTCGATGCCCTGGCGGGCAGGACCGCGGCTGAAGGGTAGGCCCGTCACGGCGACGCCGGCCGTGGAGGCCGCCGACGGTCCTCACCCGGTCCGGCGTCGTCGTCCCGGCCGCGGGGAGAGCCGACCCGGCTCCCTCGCGGTTCGCCTCACGACGCGTCAGAAGAGCGGGCAACCGGTCGGCACGAGCCCCGAGTGATCGGACCCGGCACGGGTGACCGGATCCGCGAGTCGTTGTACTCTCCGGAGACCGCCCTTGACCTGCGTGAAGCAGGCAGGGAGCAGACAATCAGGGAGTTTCTCCATGCTTCGTACCATGTTCAAGTCCAAGATCCACCGGGCCACCGTGACCCAGGCCGACCTGCACTACGTCGGGTCCGTCACCGTCGACGCCGACCTGTTGGACGCGGCCGACCTGCTGCCCGGGGAGTTGGTCCACATCGTGGACATCACCAACGGCGCGCGGTTGGAGACGTACGTCATCGAGGGCGAGCGCGGGTCCGGTGTCATCGGGATCAACGGCGCCGCCGCCCACCTCGTGCACCCCGGGGACCTGGTCATCCTCATCAGCTACGCGCAGGTCGAGGACGCCGAGGCCCGGGTGCTGAAGCCCCGCGTCGTGCACGTGGACGCGGACAACCGCATCATCGAGCTGGGTGCGGATCCCTCCGCGCCCGTACCGGGAACGGATCAGGAGCGCAGCCCCCACGCGGTTGCCGTCTGACGAGGTCGGGAGTCGGGAACCATGGCGGACGAGCCGACGATCGTGTTCGAGGACGACCGAGAGGCCGGGCGGTTGCTCGCCGTCGAGGAAGGGGTCGCGGTCGGCTTCATCGCCTACTTCGTCCTCGCGGAGGAACCCCACGCCCTGGTGGCGGTCCACACGATCGTCGAGCCCGGGCACGAAGGGCGGGGCATCGCGGGGCGTCTGGTGGAGACCTTCCACACGATCGCCGCGGCCGAGGGGGTGCCCGTGGTGCCGCTCTGCCCGTATGCCGCGAGTTGGGCCGCCAAACACCCCGACCTGGCGCCCGTGGCCCCGGCGGAGGTCGTGGCGGCGGCCGAGGCGCAGCTCGCCTCGGATTCCGACCTGTGGTGACGGACGCCTCCGCGGCGGCCCACGCGGCCTTGACGCTGCTGCACACGTCCGCGACGCACGTCCCGGTCTTCGACGCGCTGCGCGATCGGGATCACCCGGGCGCCGTCCTACGGCACCTGGTGGTGCCGGAGTTGCTGGACCGGGCCCGCGCGGAGGGCCCGGAGGCGGTGGCGCCGGCGGTCCGGGAACTGCTCGGCGGGTGCTCCGGCCCCGTGCTGGTCACCTGTTCGACGATCGGTGCGGTCGTGGAGGCGCAGGCCGGGCCGCTGGGGGTCGCGTTGTTCCGGGTGGACCGGCCGATGGCCGCCGAGGCGGTCCGGATCGGCGGCCGGATCACCGTACTGGCCTCGTTGGAGTCCACGCTGGCTCCGACCGCGGGGCTGCTGGCCGAGGAGGCGGGGACGCGCGAGGTGTCGGTTCGGACACGGGTGGTCGCCGGAGCCTGGGACCGGTTCGCGGCCGGTGACGAAGCCGGCTCCCTCGCCCTGGTGGCCGAGGCGATCGACGCCGTCACGGACACGGACGTCATCCTCCTCGCCCAGGGCTCGATGGCCGGCGCCGCGGCATCGGCCACGACCCTGATCCCGGTCCTGACGGGCCCCGCCCGGGGCCTGGCCGCCGCGCTCGGCCGTCAGTCGGTACGTGCGTCCGCCGGTCGGCCGTCCTCCGGGGGGCGTACCGCAGGGGTTCCGGGGAAGGTGGGACACATGGTGCGAATCGAAGAGCAGACCCAGCCTCCGGTCCCCGGCCCCGACCCGCAGCCCCCGGTGCCGGGACCCGATCCGACGCCGGGGCCCCGCCCCTTCCCGGACCCCGAGCCGCCCACGCCGCGGCCGGCGCCGCCCGTACCCGGACCGGTGCCCGAGCCCGACCCGATCCCGGCGCCGCCCGGACCGGCCCCCGTGCCGCAGCCCGGCCCGCTCGGCTCGATCGGGGCCTGAGACCCGAACCCGGCCCGGTCGAGGTCCGCTCGACCGGGGTCCGGGCCGCCTCGGGCCCGCTCGGGGTCCGGTGCGCGTCGGCCCGCGCGCCGTGCGGCAGTGGGGGGTGGACGGTCTCCCGTCAGCGGTGCGTCAGTCCGTGCGGACCTCGGAGCGGTCGCCGCTCCAGAGGGTGTGGAACGAGCCCTCCCGGTCGGTGCGCCGGTAGGTGTGCGCCCCGAAGAAGTCCCGCTGGCCCTGGGTCAGGGCGGCGGGCAGCCGCTCCGCCCGCAGGGCGTCGTAGTACGCCAGCGAGGCCGCGAACGCCGGCGCCGGGATGCCCTGGCGGACCGCCGCGACCAGCACCTCCCGCCAGTCGTCCTGCGCCGCGCCGATCTCCTGGGCGAACTCCGGGTTCGCGAGCAGGCTCGGCAGCGCGGGCTCGGCGTCGTACGCGGCACGGATCCGGTCCAGGAACGCCGCCCGGATGATGCAGCCGCCGCGCCACAGCGAGGCCACCGCGCCCAGGTCCACGTTCCAGTCGTACTCGGCGCTGCCCGCCTGGATCTGGTGGAAGCCCTGCGTGTACGAGACGATCTTCGAGGCGTACAGGGCCTGCTCGACCTGGGCCGCGAAGGCGTCGGCGGCGGCCCCGGAGAGCGGCGTGGCCGAGGGGCCCGCCAGGTCGCGCGAGGCCTTGCGCAGGTCACCGTGACCGGACACGGCGCGGGCGAAGACCGCCTCGGCGATCCCCGAGACCGGCACGCCCAGGTCGAGGGCGATCTGTACGGTCCAGCGCCCCGTGCCCTTCTGCTCGGCGGCGTCGGCCACGACGTCCACGAACGGCCGTCCGGTCGCGGCGTCGGTGTGCGCGAGGACCTCTGCCGTGATCTCGATGAGGTACGAGTCCAACCGGCCCGTGTTCCAGGTCCGGAAGGTCTCCGCGATCTTCGCGGGGGAGTAGCCGGCGACCTCGCGCAGCAGGTGGTAGGCCTCGGCGATGAGCTGCATGTCGGCGTACTCGATGCCGTTGTGCACCATCTTCACGAAGTGCCCGGCGCCGTCGGGGCCGATGTGCGAGACGCAGGGGGTGCCGTCGGCGGCCTTCGCCGAGATCTTCTCCAGCAGCGGGCCGAGGGAGGTGTACGACTCGGCCGGGCCGCCCGGCATGATGCTCGGGCCGAGCAGCGCGCCCTCCTCGCCGCCCGAGATGCCGGCGCCCACGAAGTGGATGCCCTGCTCGCGCAGCTCGCGTTCGCGGCGGCGCGTGTCCTCGAAGTGGGCGTTGCCGCCGTCGATGATCACGTCGCCCTCCTCCAGGAGCTCGGCGAACTCGCGGATCACGGCATCGGTGGGCTCGCCGGCCTTCACCATGACGATCAGGCGGCGGGGTCGTTCCAGCGCGTCGACGAACTCCTTCGCGGACTCGGCCGCGACGAAGGAGCCCTCGTGCCCGAACTCCTCCACCAGGGCATGGGTCTTCGCGGCGGTGCGGTTGTGGACGGCGACGGTGAATCCGTTGCGGGCGAAGTTCCGGGCCAGGTTGCTGCCCATCACCGCGAGCCCGGTGACACCGATCTGGGCGGTGCTGCTGCTCATGCGTGCGCTCCTGCGTGCCTCGATGTGCGGGGAACCCCGACGCTACATCGACCGGGATGTGAGAGCTCGTCCGTTGTGCACTGATTCTCAACTTCACCTTGAGGCAGGCTGGTTGTGATACTTGCCGGGCGACTCGTGTCGCCGCTACCTTGTGCCCTTCCTGATGTCTCCAAGGGGGCTCCCATGGGCGTACGGGGCCGGCACCGCCGGTACCAGCCGAGCAGCATCAACCGGGCCTCGCTCGTCGTCACCGCCGGTGGCGCCGGGATCGCGCTCCCTCTCGTCGGAGCCGGGTCCGCCCATGCCGCCTCGGTGGAGACCTGGAACAAGGTCGCCACCTGCGAATCGACCAACAACTGGCAGATCAACACCGGCAACGGGTACTACGGCGGGCTCCAGTTCAGCCAGAGCACCTGGCGGGCCTTCGGCGGGACCGCCTACGCCCCCCGCGCCGACCTGGCCACCAAGGCCCAGCAGATCGCCGTCGCGGAGAAGGTCCTCAAGGGGCAGGGGCCGCAGGCCTGGCCCTCGTGCGGACCGGCCGCCGGACTCAGCCGCAGCGGCCCGGCGCCCGCCGTCACCCCGCACCCGCAGTCCACGAAGCCGCAGCCGGCGAAGGCCCGGACCCCCGCGCCCCAGCCCGTGAAGGTGCAGGTCACCGCCAAGCTCCCGCAGGACGGGGCCGCGACGCCGAAGACCGCGCCGCGTCCGACCGGCACCTCCGTGCTCCCGAACCCGTACGTCGTCGCCCCCGGGGACTCCCTGTCGGCCATCGCCACCGACCAGCACGTCGAGGGCGGCTGGCAGGCGCTGTACGAGACCAACCGGGCCACCGTCGGAGCCGACCCGAACCTGATCCTGCCCGGCCAGCGCCTCACCCTGCGGATCACGGCCGCACCGCCGGCGCGGAATCCGGAGAAGCCGCCGCGCACCGCGAAGCCGGTCAAGCCGGTGGCCCCGGCCGCGCCGAAGCCCGAGCAGAGCAAGCCCGCCCCGAAGGCGAAGCCGAAGCCCACGCCGGAGCAGAGCAAGCCCGCCCCGAAGACCGAGGCGGCCTCAGCGAAGCAGCAGACCTCCTCGGGCGGCTTCTTCGCGCCCGTCGACGCCGGACTCGGCACCGCCTACCGCGTCGCGGGCTCCTCCTGGTCCAGCGGCTACCACACGGGCGTCGACTTCCCGGTGCCCACCGGTACCAGCGTCAAGGCGGTCGGTTCCGGCACCGTGGTCTCGGCCGGCTGGTCCGGGGCCTACGGGTACGAGGTCGTGATCCGGCACGCCGACGGCCGGTACTCCCAGTACGCGCACCTGTCGGCACTCGGGGTCAGGGGCGGACAGCAGGTCTCCGGCGGCCAGCGGATCGGCCGCTCCGGCTCGACCGGCAACAGCAGCGGTCCCCACCTGCACTTCGAGATGCGCACCGGACCCGGCTACGGCTCCGACATCGACCCGCTGCGGTACCTCCGCGGGCACGGCGTCAGCATCTGACCCGCGCACGTGCGGCGGCACGGCCATGAGCAGGACGAGGCCGGCCGCCGCCACCGCGGCGCACACCGCCGCCGCCAGCGCGCCCGGCGACCCGTAGCGGAAGCCCTCGTCGAACACCGAGATTCCCACGGCCGCCGCGACCACCGGGTTGACCACGGTCACCGTCGCCAGCGGCGCCGTCAGCCCCGCCCCCCGGTAGGCGGCCTGCGACAACAGCAGCCCGCCCGCCGCCAGCGTGGCGATGGCCGCCAGGTCGGGCCACATCGCGGTCGGTGCGTCCAGGGAGAAGCCCTCCGCCACCGACTTCGTGAACACCGAGGCCATGCCGAAGGCCGTACCGGCCGCCGCGGCCAGCAGCACACTGCGCCGCACCGCCCGGCGCGTGCGGCGCGCCGTCAGGAACAGCACCGCCATGGACGCACCCGCGACCGCCAGCAGCAGGGTTCGACCCCCGTGCGTCAACGCCTGCTCCGCCCGGCCCTCGCCGCCGGTCAGGGCCAACAGCCCCGCCAGGCCGACCGTGGCGAGCACCGCTCCGCGCCACGCCGCCGCGCCCGCCCGGCGATGGACGAGGACGGCCGCCATCGGGAGCGCGAAGACGATGGTCAGGGCTCCGAGCGGCTGCACCAGGCTGAGCGGTCCGTACGCCAACGCCACCACGTGCAACAGCGCGCCGAGCGCGTTCAGCCCGACCGCGAACCACCAACCGGCCCGGCGCAGGGGCGCGTAGGACCGGTTCGGCGAGCCCGCCGCCACCTGCTCCTGGACGATGGCGCCGCCCGCGTACGCGACGGCGGACACCAGGCAGAGCAGAACGGACACCGCGAAGGCACTCATGAATTCCACAATGCCCGACCCGGGTGCCCTATTCCTCCCCCCAGAGGAGCCTCCGGAGGGCTTCGAGTCATCCTCTCGGCATACTCCGGTGGTACTACGGGACGGCCGGACAGACGGATTCCGGCCACGCCGTCGATCAACGTCGAACCCCTCCCCACCGTGACGGGCCACTCGCGGTGCGTGAGGTGCCCGGGCACGGGTTTGTCCCCGGGCGCGTCGCCTCCGTACAGTGGCCCTTTTGGGACCTCCGCAGCAGGCGGACGCGGACGAGTGATCAAGGAACGGCAGCGGCCATGACGGTGACCGAAGACAACCACGCATACGGGCCGGGCATCGACCCCGAGCGGCTGGCCCTCGTCCTCAACGTGCTCGGTGAGCTCGACAAGCTCGACGTCGACCACCCCGACGCCATCACCGTACGCCGTGCCACCGCCGGCCTCTACCGCACGGTCAAGCAGCGTCGCCGCCAGGACCGCCGCGCCGCCAAGACCGCCAACGACAAGGCCGTCACCGAGGCGACCGCGACCGGCTCCGCCGAGCGCATCGACGACGAGACCCAGGGCAACGCCCTGACCGCCGCCACCAAGGGTCCGATCGCCGGAATACTCCAGCGTCCGCGCTCCTGCTACATCTGCAAGACCCGCTACGTCGAGGTCGACGCCTTCTACCACCAGCTCTGCCAGGGCTGCGCCGCCTTCAACCGCGCCCGCCGCGACGCCCGCACCGACCTGACCGGCCGCCGCGCCCTGCTCACCGGTGGCCGCGCCAAGATCGGCATGTACATCGCGCTGCGGCTGCTGCGCGACGGCGCGCACACCACCATCACCACCCGCTTCCCGAGCGACGCGATCCGCCGCTTCAAGGCCATGCCCGACAGCTCCGAGTGGCTGCACCGCCTGAAGATCGTCGGCATCGACCTGCGCGACCCGGCCCAGGTCGTCGCGCTCGCCGACTCGGTCGCCGCCGAGGGCCCGCTCGACATCCTGATCAACAACGCCGCGCAGACCGTGCGCCGCTCCCCGGGCGCCTACAGCGAACTCGTCGCCGCCGAGAACGCCCCGCTCCCGGCCGGCGAGCTGCCCACCTCCGAGGTCATCGGCACCTTCGGCAGCGGCACCGTCGACCGGGTCGCCGCCCTGCCCACCGGCAAGGGCGAGAAGCTCAGCGCGCAGGACGTCACCGAGCTGGCGCTGGTCTCCGGCTCCGCCTCCCTGGAGCGGATCGCCGCCGGCACGGCCATCGACGCCGGTGGCCTGGTCCCCGACCTGCACGACACCAACAGCTGGATCCAGACGGTGTCCGAGGTGGACCCGATCGAGCTGCTCGAAGTGCAGCTGTGCAACTCCACGGCGCCGTTCATCCTGATCAGCAGGCTCCGGCCGGCGATGGCCGCCGCCGAGGCCGGCCGCAGGTACGTCGTCAACGTCTCCGCGATGGAGGGCGTGTTCAGCCGCGGCTACAAGGGCGCCGGCCACCCGCACACCAACATGGCCAAGGCCGCGCTGAACATGCTGACGCGGACCAGCGCGCAGGAGATGTTCCAGAAGGACCAGATCCTGATGACCGCGGTGGACACCGGCTGGATCACCGACGAGCGGCCCCACCCGGACAAGGTCCGGCTCGCCGAGGAGGGCTTCCACGCCCCGCTCGACCTGGTGGACGGCGCGGCCCGCGTGTACGACCCGATCGTGCGCGGCGAGGCGGGCGAGGACCTGTTCGGCGTCTTCCTCAAGGACTACGCCCCCGCCAACTGGTAGGCCTTCCCCTCCTCACCCGCTCGCCCGTGCCGACTCCGGCCGGGCGAGCGGTGTTTCCTCCCCGGGGCGCGGCCCCGGAGTGCCGGGGCGCGCGTGCGGCTCTGCCGGGCGCGGGGTCCCCGCGTCCTCCTTTCGGGTGAGGCCGCGAGCGCGTGGTGCCTCCCGCCGGCTGCCTCGTACGTGTCCGTCCCGATGACGCGGGCCGCCGCTCGGCCGTCACCCGCTCGGCCCAACGCCCCGCCCCGCCCCTCATGCCCCCGGCGCGTCCCGTCCTGCCCCCTGCGGCCCGCGCGGGTCGTCCCGCTCCGTCGGGACACGGCCGTCGTGTCGGTGGTGGAACTCGCGCGGGTGGACCCGGTCGCCGTTACGGTCGGGATTGCCGCCGGCACCCCGGCAGGCTCAACCGACCCCCACTGCGCGCCTTCTCGTACGTCGTACAGCCCACTCCGGTGAACCGCCGGCGTCCGACGTACTGAACTCGGGGCGAAAACAAGTGATCCGGAGTGGATTTTACCGTTCCATCGAGCGGGACCCCGCTCATATGTGTACTCTGATCGGCATGGAGGCCTCACCCGGGCCCCGCTCCACCAAGGCGCCACCGCGTCCGGAAAACCTTTATTTCCCTATCTCCGGCGCGCGATCAGCCCGCTGGGTTACGCGACACAAGGGAGTTCGCGGTGACTGAAATGACCAAGCCCGACCCATCGCTGGAGCGAACCGTCCGAGCGGTGAAGGGGAAGACCCGGTCCGACGAACTCGGAAGCCTCGAAGTGTGGGCGCGTTCCGCCCCCATCCGGCTGGCGGGTTACGAGGACGACCTGGCCGAACCGCACATCCTCCCCGGCATCGACTAGAGCCGCCGGCCCCTCCTGGGCCCCCGACCTGCGCCCCCGCGCCACACCACGGCGACGGGGGCGAGGCATGCGCCCCTCGGCCCCGACAGGGCCCCGCCGCGACTCCGACACCGGTCCGTGCGACCGGAGTTCCCGATTCGCGTACGCCCTGGGCGTCATCGCCGAGAGCGATCACGGGTTCCGCGCCGGCCACCCGCCGGGCAGGCTCATTCCATGAAACTACTGATGCTGGGTGGCACCGAATTCGTCGGACGCGCGATCACCGAGGACGCCCTCGCCCGGGGCTGGGAGGTGACCGTCTTCCACCGCGGGCACCACGCACCCCCGCCCGGGGTCCGCGCCGTGCACGGGGACCGCACCTCCGTCGAGGGCCTGGCCGGCCTCGCCGACGGTGAGTGGGACCTCGTCGTCGACACGTGGAGCGGCGCGCCCACCGCCGTGCGCGACGTCGCCCGCCTGCTGGCCGACCGCGTCGGGCGGTACGTCTACATATCCAGCCGCTCGGTGTACGCCTACCCGGCCCCGGCCGGCCTCGACGAGGACGGCCCGCTGATCGAGGGCTCGGCCGACGCCGAATCCATCGCCTACGCCGAGGACAAGCGCGGCGGCGAACTCGCCGCCCTCGACGCCTTCGGCGACCGCGCCCTGCTGGTGCGCGCCGGCCTGATCATCGGCCCGTACGAGAACGTCGGCCGACTGCCCTGGTGGCTCAACCGCGCCGCCCGCGGTGGTCCGATGGTGGCCCCCGGACCACGTGGGCACCGGCTCCAGTACATCGATGTGCGCGACCTCGCGGCCTGGACCCTGGACGCCGCCGAGGCCGGGCGCGGCGGCCCCTACAACCTGGTCTCCCCGGTCGGCCACGCCACGATGGAGGAGCTCCTGGAAGCGTGCCTCGCCGCCACCGGCGGGAACGCCGAGCTGCGCTGGATCGACCCGGCCGCGATCGAGGCGGCGGGCGTCCAGCCGTGGACCGAACTGCCGATCTGGCTTCCCGAGGGCGGCGAACTGCACGCGTACATGAGCGGCGACGTGACCAAGGCGGTGGAGGCGGGGCTCGTGTGCCGCCCCGTCGCCGAGACCGCCGCCGACACCTGGGCCTGGCTCCGATCCCTCGAAGGCGACGCCCCGCTACGCCCCGACCGCTCGGCCAAGGGGATCTCCCCGGAGCAGGAGGCGACGCTACTCGGGCTCTGACCGGGAGGTCTCCGCGAGGCGGGTGGGCGGCAGGTACTCGCGCAGCAAGGTGCGGTGCCACCACGCGCCCGTCTCACGGAGCTCCCGCCAGGTCGTGAACCGGTAGCGGTAGAGCCTGGCCCGCACATGCACCGGAGGGGCGTCCGGGAAGGGGTTGTGCCGCAGCAGCCGCAGCGTGTCCCGGTCACCGGCCAGCAGGCGCTCGACGAACGGCCCGAACCAGTCCCGCGCGTAGCCGGGGGAGAGCGCCGCGAACCACATCAGCCAGTCCAGGCGCAGGTGGTACGGGGCGAACTGGCGGGGCATCCGGCCCGGCGCGCCCGGCTTGCCCCTGAACTCGTAGGCGCGCCAGTCGCCGTCCTCACGCGGCACCCGGTCCGCGCTCCCCTCCACCACCACCTCGTCCCGGACGCGCCCCACCGTGCCGAACGCCCCGTACGTGTTGACCAGGTGCAGGGAGTCGAAGGAGCGGTTCATCGCCTGGCGGCGGGAGGCCATGTTGGCCACCGGGTGCCGGCTGAGCCAGAGCATCAGGGCGCTCACCGCGCACACCAGCACCACGAACCAGAGCGGCGCCCCGCGCGAGGCGGCCTCCGGCGGCGGGCCCGCGAGCCCCGTGAAGTCGATCGCCGACAGCGCGATGGTGATCGTGATCCAGTTCAGCCACGCGAAATTGCCCGACAGGACCAACCACGCCTGGGTGGCCACGACGATCGCGGCGGCGTACGAGGCCACCGGCTGCGGAGTGAAGAGCAGTACCGGGACCACGAGCTGGGTCACGTGGTTCGCCGCGCACTCCACGCGGTGCAGCGGCTTCGGAAGGTGGTGGAAGAACCAGCTCAGCGGCCCGGGCATCGGCTGGGTCTCGTGGTGGTGGTAGAGACAGGTGAGCTTCCGCCAGCAGGGGTCGCCCCGCATCTTGATCAG
Source organism: Streptomyces sp. WM4235 (assembly GCF_001279725.1). Lineage (GTDB taxonomy): Bacteria > Actinomycetota > Actinomycetes > Streptomycetales > Streptomycetaceae > Streptomyces. The sequence goes on from NZ_LGDE01000432.1 coordinate 50,812, forward strand.
CCCGGCCCCGAACTCCACCCGGAAGAGGACCCACCTCAGCAGCCACAGCACGAGCACCGGTGGCCCGATCCGGGCGTTGCCGAGAAAGACCGCGAGGAACCCCACCTCCAGCAGCAGCGACTCCCAGCCGAAGGCGTACCAGGTCTGTCCCACGTTCACGATCGACAGGTACAGCAACCAGGGAACGGCCCACATGGCCATCGCCGCCCCCAGCGGCACCAGGTCCCCGACGCCGGCGGCGAGCGCGGCCGCGAACACCGCCCCCGTCCACGCGCATCCGGCGAACAGGCCGTCGGAGTAGCGCAGTTGGAACAGGCTCGGGGCGCGCCGGAAGGGCACGTGCCGCACGTGTCGCGGCACGGGCAGCATGCCGTGCGCCCCGATCAGCGCCCGGAACTGCAGGGCCGCCCCGACGAAGGCGAGGAGGTACACCCCGGCCAGGGCCCGCTGGAAGACCAGCCGGCCCAGCCAGTAGTCGGGCGCCGTGAACCAGTCCATCCCCTCCAGTATCGGGCGCCGGGGCGGACCGCGCCGGTCAGTGGAGGCGTATGCGCGCTCGGAGAGGCTGTGACCACACGAGTTCCTTGAACGCGTTCAAGATGCGGCCCCGGGAGAGATGCGGCAGACAAGGAGGAGCAACCGGGGCGAAAGGAAGAAACACGTGAGCGACGGGCCCGACGTGCACGCACCGACACACCGTCACCATCCACACCGTCAGACACCACGCCGTCACACACCGGCCAGAGCGCCCCTCTTCGCGCTCGTCGGCCTGCTCGGGCTGCTCGCCACGGCCTGCGGCACGACCGAGGAGCCCCGGGCCGCGGCGGCCGGCCCCGAGAGCCAGGAGGTCCACCTCCAGCCGGTCGGCACGGCCGGCCCCGACCCGTTCACCAACTCCTCCGCCACCGCCGAGTCCGCCCCCGTCCAGCCGCCGCTCCCCAACGCGTCCGGCCAGGGCATCCGCACCGTCAACGCCGCCACCCCGGGCCTGTACGGCGGAACCCAGCGGCTCGGCAGCTGCGACGTCGAACAGCAGGTCGGCTTCCTCACCGGGGACGATGCCAAGGCCGGTGCCTTCGCCCGCGCCTCCGGCATCGAACAGGCGAGGCTCCCCGAGTACCTGCGCGGCCTCACCCCGGTGGTGCTGCGCGCCGACGCCCGCGTGACCAGCCACGGCCTGCGCGACGGCCGCGAGAAGAGCTTCCAGTCCGTGCTCCAGGCCGGGACGGCCGTCCTCGTGGACAACCACGGCATGCCCCGGGTGCGCTGCGCCTGCGGCAATCCCCTGGGCGCGCCGCGCGCCCCCAAGGGGAGCCCGGTGCTCAAGGGCGACGCGTGGAACGGCTACCAGGCGAACCAGGTGATCGTCATCGAGCCCACCGCCCAGGTGCTGGGCAGACTCACCATTGTCAACATCGCCAACAACACCTGGATCGAGCGGACGAGCGGCGACGACGGAGCCCAGGACAGGACTCCGCAGGCGGTGCCCCCCTACGATCCTTCGGACGGCATCCCGAACGGTCCCGTCACCTCCGCCGAGCCGTCCCCCGGGGAGTCGGCACCCCCCGGGGCGCCGTCCGACGGCCCCTCCGGCCCGCCCGCGGACGTTCCCGACGGTCTTCCCCCGGGCGTCCCGAGCGGGCAGCCGCAGGAGGTACCGTCCGGCCCGGCGGCAGGGGTGCCCTCCGAGGTCCCGCCCGGCGTACCGCCCGGTCAGCCGTCGGACATCCCCCCGGACCCCTTCACGGAGCCGATGCCCGTCGACCCGGGGTCGCCGAACGGTGACCCGGGGTTGCCGACCGGACCGGACGCGGCGCCGGACCAGGTGGATCCGTACGGCCCGGGCACCGTCCCCGACGTCGGGCAGCAGCCCTCGGACCCGGGCGGGCAACTGGAGAGCGCCTGACCCGCCGGTGTGTCATGGTGGATCGGTGCCGACCACCGTATCGCTGCCGGACGACTGGCCCGCACACCCGGACCGGTCGCTCTCGCTGAACCGCATGGGCAGTTTCGACTGGGACCTGGTCACCGGGCTCATGCATCTGGACGCAGCGGCCCTCGACGTCTTCGACACGGACCCCGCCGCGTACGACGGACGCCCCGCGTCCCTGTCGCCGCGCGTTCCGGCAGCGGAGGCGACCCGGCTCGACGCCCTCGTGTCCAGTGCCCTCAAGAGCGGGGTGGACAGTTACGGCGCCTACTTCCGCATCCGCTGCCGCGACGGCCGGCTGCGCTGGACGCACACGCAGGGCCGGGTCATGCGCGGCGCGGACGGGCGGCCGCACCGGATCATCGGCATCGTCCGCGACGCGACCGAGGAGCTCAGCCACTCGGCCGAGCGCCTCGGTCTGGACGAGGAACGCCGCCGTCAGACGTCCGTCGTGGAGAGCACCACGGCCGCCCTCGCCCACGCGCGCACCGTTCGGGACGTCATCGACGTCATCGGTGACGCCCACGGCCTGGAGCGGCTCGGCTCGATGGGCATGGTGATGGGCCTCGTCGAGGCGGGCCGCATCCACCTGGTGGCCGAAGGGCCCGTGGGCAGTTTCGTGCCGGGCACCCGTTACACCCGCATCGACGAGGCGTACCCGATGAGCGAGGTCGTCCGCTCGCTCGAACCGCGCTTCCTCGACTCCGCGGAGGAATTCGCCGAGGGCTATCCGGAGCTCTGGGCCAAGATCTCGTACATGGACATCTCGGCCGCCGCGTATCTGCCGCTGATCGCCCAGGCCCGCCCGATCGGCGCCATCGGACTCCTCTACCAGGACAAGGACGGCTTCACCCAGGACGAACGCAATCTGCTGGTCGCCCTGGGCAGCAGCATCGCGCAGAGCCTCCAGCGGGCCATGTTGCTGGAACAGGAACACGACCTGGCGGAGGGCCTTCAGCAGGCCATGCTGCCGCGCCGCATCCCGTCCGTCCCCGGCGTCGACATCGAGGTCCGCTACCGCTCCGCCCGGATGGGCCAGGACATCGGCGGCGACTGGTACGACGTCATCCCGCTGCCGGGCGGCAAGGTGGGCGCGGTCATCGGGGACGTGCAGGGCCACGACACCCACGCGGCGGCGGTCATGGGACAGCTGCGGATCGTGCTGCGCGCCTACGCGGCCGAGGGGCACTCGCCGGCCACGGTGATGGCCCGGGCGTCCGTCTTCCTCCACGAACTGGACACCGACCGGTTCGCCACCTGCCTGTACGCCGAGGTCGACCTGGCCACGGGCGTGCTCCAACTGGTCCGGGCCGGCCACATCGACCCCCTGCTGCGCACCCGGGACGGGGACTGCCTGCGGCTGCCGGTGGAGGGCGGGATGCCGCTCGGGCTGTCGGCGGAGTTCGGCAGGCTGGAGTACGGCGTCACCACGGTGGAACTCGATCCCGGGGAAACGCTTCTGCTCTGCACCGACGGGCTCGTCGAGGAACCCGGCGCCGACCTCGACGACGGCATCCGACTCCTCACCACCCTGATCCGCAAAGGACCGGCCGACCTGGGGGAGCTGGCCGACCGGCTCTGCGAGGTCGTCGACGAGCGGGGTGGCAACGACGACATGGCCCTCCTGTTGCTGCGACGCCAGCCGGACGAGACCCCACAGGTCGGCGGACGTCTCCAGCAGCACGTGGCCCCCGGCGACCCCGAGGCGCTGGTCGCCGCCCGCCACATGATCGGCGCGGCGGTTCGGGCCTGGGGGGCCCGGGGCCGGTCCGACGAGATCGAACTGGTCGCGGACGAGTTGATCGTCAACGCCCTGATGCACACGGACGGACCGGCCATCGTGACGCTGCGGATCCTGGCCGGTTCGCAACGACGCCTGCGGGTGGAGGTCGAGGACCGCTCCAGCGCGCTGCCGAGGCGTCGCGAGGCGGGCGACTCCGGGGTGTCGGGGCGAGGCCTGATGCTGGTGGACCGGCTCGCGGACGTGTGGGGCGTGGAGCCGCGGGGGAGCGGCAAGTGCGTGTGGTGCGAGTTCGTCATGGGGTAGGCGAGGCGTCCGGAGCGCATGCCGAGTCCCGAGCGCATGCCGAGTCGCGCCGTCGGGGAGCCGGCGGCAGGCTGGGAGGATGCCAGAACTGCCCGAGGTCGAGGCTCTGCGGGAGTTCCTCGACGAGCACCTCGACGGACGGGTCGTCGAACGCGTCCTGCCGCTCGCCGTCAGCGTGCTCAAGACGTACGACCCCCCGCTCACCGCCCTCGAAGGCCACTCGATCGGGCCCACCGCGCGGTACGGGAAGTTCCTGGCCCTGCGCGTCGGCGAGCTCCACCTCGTCACCCATCTGGCCCGGGCCGGATGGCTGCGCTGGCAGGACGCCATGCCCGAGCAGCCGCCGCGTCCCGGGAAGGGCCCGCTCGCCCTGCGTCTCCTGCTGGAGGGCGGCGGCGGCTTCGACCTCACGGAGGCGGGCACGCAGAAGCGGCTCGCGGTGTACGTGGTCCGCGATCCGCAGGAGGTTCCCGGCATCGCCCGGCTCGGGCCGGACCCGCTGGCCGAGGGCTTCGACCGGGACGCCTTCGCCGCGCTGCTGGCGGGGGAGCGGCGGCAGATCAAGGGGGTGCTGCGCGACCAGGGCGTCATCGCCGGCATCGGGAACGCGTACAGCGACGAGATCCTCCACGCGGCCCGCGTCTCGCCGTTCAAACTGGCCGCCTCCTTCGACGAGCCGCAGGTGACCTCCCTGTACGAGGCCGTCCAGAGCACCTTGCGCGAGGCGGTGGCCCGGGCCCACGGGGTGGCCGCCGGGCGGCTGAAGGCCGAGAAGAAGAGCGGCCTGCGCGTGCACGGCCGGACGGGGGAGCCCTGTCCGGTGTGCGGCGACACGGTGCGCTCGGTGTCCTTCGCCGATTCCTCGCTCCAGTACTGCCCCACCTGCCAGACGGGCGGCAAGCCACTCGCCGACCGGAGGCTGTCCCGGCTCCTGAAATAGCCTTCTCCCGCCGCGACCGGCTGCGTAGAATCCGCCACCATGGCCGAGCACCAGCCGCCGCCCCGGCGGGAGACCGTCACGGGGGTGCCGCGCGGCGCCCGCCGCAGGCCGCCACACACGCCGGCGCGATCCGAGATCTCGGAGCAGACCACCCTCGGGGCCACCTACGTACGCGCCCTGATGCGCAGCCAACTCCGCTCCGGGCTGGGTGCGTTGGCCGCTCTCCTGCTCCTGGTGGCGACGCTGCCGCTGCTGTTCCTGCTGCCGCACGTGGGCTCGGGGCCGCTGGTCTGGGTGGTGCTCGGTCTGCTCGTGTACCCGGTGATGTGGCTGATCGCCCGGTGGTACGTGACGCGGGCCGAGCGGAACGAGGCCGACTTCACCGGGCTGGTCACGGATCCCGCGGAGGCCCCGGGGCGCCGCCCGGGGTAGTCCCCGCGGCGCGCGCTCCCCGTCGCACCTCAGAACAGGTGCATCGCCAAGTGTCCCAACGGCAGGCCCAGTTGCCAGGCCGGGGTCCAGATGCGGGCGTTCTCGTCCAACCCCGGGGGCATCTCCTCGGGCTCGCTCCGGTCGGGTTCGAGGTTGGTTGCGAACAGCTCGGTGCGGTCCAGCCACCGCCATGCGGCGTGGGCCAGCTCCAGGTCGGCGTTCGCGCCGCCGTCGTGCGCCCGGTCCTCCTCGCCGAGTTGCAGGAAGCGGGTCTCCACCCAGTCACGCCAAGGGTGTCCGTACGCCGTCAGTGACATCCACTCGTCGAGTTGGGACACCACGCGGATCCCGGAGAGTTCGCCGGCGGCGTCCGAGAGGTAGATGGTCAGCGCGAGCGTGTCGCGTCCCGCGCGGAACTCCTGTGTTCCGGCCGGGATCAGCCGGCCCGTGCGCAGCAGCTCGTCCGCGATGTACTCCGCGTAGAGCCATGCCATGGGCACCGCCAGCCCACCGCCACTGGTGCCGTTCAAACCCTCGGGCTGCACCGTTCCACCCTCTCCCGCGTGTCGAGCGTCCCGTCGTCAGCCCTGAGCCTTCACCGAGCGACTCGCGGAGCGGGGGATGTTTACTCAACTTGAACGCTCTGATGCCGATTTCGATGTGCTTCATGTCCGATCCATGCGCATTCGAGACATTCGTTGAGCGGGTTCATGGACGGCTCTCCACCCGGTCGGGGTCGCTCAGGCGCCGAGTCCGTACCCCTGGAGCCCCTTCCTCAGGGCGCGCAGGGCGTAGTACGTGCGGGATTTGACGGTGCCGGCCGGAATTCCGAGTTCCGCCGCGGCCTCGGCCACCGACCGGTCCTGGAAGTAGACCTGCATCAAGACCTCGCGGTGCTCCGGCCCCAGGCTGCCGACAGCGCGCCGCACGTCGATCGCCGTGACCGAGCCGGCCACCGCGTCCACGGGCGCCGGCGCCTGCTCCAGGCCGTCCGGCTCCACCTCCTGAGGCCGCGACAGCCTGGCCCGGCGCGCGTCGATCGCCAGTCGCCGGGCGACGGTGAAGAGCCAGGGCCGCATGGAGTCGTGGCTGCTCGCCAGTACCTCGGGGTGCTGCCAGACCCGTACGAGGGTCTCCTGCACGAGGTCCTCGGCACGTTGCGCGTCCCCGGCGGTGAGGCCGAGCAGGAAACCGAACAGAGCCCGCCCGTGGTCGCGCTGGAGTTCGGCCAGCGCCTCGGGATCCGTGCGCCGGAGGGTGGGGGAGGTTGGCACGAGTGGCTCCTTCCGAGGTTCGCCGGCGTCCGCTGGGGAGCCCGCTCGGGTCCGACGAACTCACCCTGACCTGCGCGGAGCCGCCCCGGAACCGTCCTGCGCCGCCGATGCGCCCAAGCACCCGGGTCGTCCGGTGGGCGGCCCCGCCGGACGGTGAACGGTCGAACGGCGCGGCGAACGGCCATCGGGGTGAGCCGGCGGGCGACGGGCGGCGCCGCTCCTTGACAGGGGGCGCCTTCTTCTATGAATTCAGATCATCGGATAGTCCTACTAATGAGAGTTGGGGCAGATGACCACGCGCACCCGCCGGGCCCTCGCGCTGTTGTCCGCGGTCCTGCTGTCGGCCGCCGTCGCGGGCTGCTCCACCTCCGAGCGAACCGCCCCCGCCCGACTGGCGCCGTCCCAGAGCCCCCCACCGTCCAAGGCCGGCGGCGCCCCCGCGGCCGCCGCCGGGGCCCCCGCGAGGGGGTTCACCCTGGTGGCGACCGGCGACGTACTGCCCCACACCTCCGTCATCCGGCAGGGGGCGGTGGACGCGGGCGGCGACGGGCACGATTTCAAGCCGTTGTTCGCAGGCGTCAAACCGGTCGTCTCGGCGGCCGACCTGGCCCTCTGCCACATGGAGACGATCTACGGCGAGGAGGGCGGGCCCTTCAGCGGTTACCCCGCCTTCAAGTCGCCGCCCGAGATCGCCGACGCGCTGAGGGACGCGGGCTACGACGGCTGCTCCACCGCGTCGAACCACACCCTGGACGACGGGGAGGAGGGGCTGGAACGCACCCTCGACCGCTTCGACAAGGTCGGCCTGGGACACGCCGGTTCGGCCCGAACGGCCGCCGAGGCCGCCAGGACCAGGCTGTACACCGCGGGCACCGCCAAGGTCGCCCATCTGGCGTACACCTTCGACACCAACGGCTATCCGATGCCCGAGGGCAAGCCGTGGGCGGTCAACCTGCTCGAATCCAAGAAGATCGTCGCGGACGCGCGGGCGGCCCGGAAGGCGGGCGCGGACGTGGTGCTGGTCAGTACGCACTGGGGCACGGAATGGCAGACCGAGCCCGACGAGAGGCAGTTGTCCCTGGGCAGGGAACTCACGGCGTCGCAGACGGCCGGACGGCCGGACATCGACCTGGTCCTCGGCACCCACGCGCACATCCCACAGGCCTACGAGAAGGTCAACGGGACCTGGATCGTCTACGGCATGGGCGACCAGGTGGCGGGCGAGATGTACAACCACGAGGGAGACCGCGACCTGCGCGGCAGCTACAGCTCCATCGGCCGCTTCACCTTCGCCCCGCCCGCCGCGGCCGGTCAGCGCTGGCAGGTCACGAAAGCCGAGTTCATCCCACAGCTCATGGACAACGACGAGGGCAGGGTCGTCAACCTCGTCGACGCCCTGGCCGGACCGTCGGACCGGGACGACCACCGCACCGCGCACGAGGCCATCACCGAGGCCGTCCTCAGCCGAGGCGCCGCCAAGGACGGCCTGCAAGCGGTGACGCGGCCGACCCGCTGAGGCGCACGACCCGGTACCGCGGCCGACCCGGTGACCGGGTCCGGACGGGGGCGAAGCGGTCGGGCTACGGCACGACGGTGACGGGCCAGCGGCCCGCCTTGACCAACCGGACCGCCACCGAGCCGATGATCCGGTGACCGGCCTGCTCGGAGGCGCCGACCACCACCGCGTCCGCCGTCAGCTCCTCCGCGGCGCTCACCAGGCCCGCGTACGGGTCCCCGCGGAACGTGTGGAACTGCCAGCGCACCTCGAAGATGCCCTTGAGCCGTTCCGCCGAAGCGCGGATCTCCGCGACGATGCCCTCGGCGATCTCCCCGGTCGCATCCGCCACCGGGGCGCCCAGCGAGGCACCGGCCTGCATCACCGGCTGGACGTACACCAACGCCAGCAGCGCGTTCTGCCGCCGGGCCAGCCCCGCCGCGTACGCCGCCGCCCGGAGTGAGGACTCCGACCCGTCGACCCCGGCAAGGATCACCTTCGGGCCGTCCGTACCGCGCTCGAATCCCGTGTTCACGTGCTCTGTCACGCCTCCGAGGCTAGCCGCCTCGCCGCGCGGACCGGCACGGGCCTCCCTACAGTGCGAACCATGAGTGCCACCGTGGAGGAGACGCGCGGAACCCGGAACCGCTTCCTCAACCGGGTTCCCGACGCGTTCGGAGCGTTCTTCGGGACGCTCGGCCTGTTCTGTGCCCTGCTGGCGCTCTCCCCGACGCTGCGCCGACTCCTGCGGCACGTCACGCGCTTCCTCGACGAGTACGTGGTGCCCGTCAGCGAGAACCTCGCGTACGCCGTCTTCCTCTTCCTGCTCGCCGCCGCCCTCGGCATGCGCAAGCGGGTCGCGTGGTGGATCGTCGTCACCTATCTGGCCCTGCTGATCCTCGTCGACGTCCTGATCATCGCGGACGGGGACTACCAGGTCGGCGGCATCTCGATGGGCATCTCCGTCGCGGCCCTCGTCGTCCTCATCGCCGCCCGCAACGAGTTCTACGCCGCCTCCCGACCCGGCGCCCTGTGGCGGGCCCTGCTCGTACTGGGCCTCGGACTGCTCGCCGCCGTCCTCCTCGGCTGGGGCCTGGTCGCGCTGTTCCCCGGCACCCTGCCCCAGGGGCAGTGGCTCGACTGGGCCGCCAAGCAGGTGTTCGGCGGACTCTTCTCCGCCCGCCAGTTCGACGGCCGCCCGCCCCGCCCCCTCTACTTCCTGCTCGGCCTGTTCGGCGCCCTCGCCCTGCTGAACGCGGCAGCCACCCTCTTCCGCTCCCAGCGGCTGACCGCCGCCCTCCACGGCGACGAGGAGGCCCGCATCCGCGCCCTCCTCGGCGCGTACGGACGCGCCGACTCCCTCGGCTACTTCGCCACCCGCCGGGACAAGGCCGTCGTGTTCGCCCCCAGCGGCAAGGCCGCCGTGACCTACCGCGTGGAGGCGGGCGTCTGCCTCGCCAGCGGCGACCCGGTCGGCGACCCCGCCGCCTGGACCCCGGCCATCAACGCCTGGCTGGCGGTCGCCGGCCGCTACGGCTGGCAGCCCGCCGTCATGGGCGCCTCCGAGGACGGGGCGACCGCGTACGCCCGCTCCGGGCTCGGCGCCCTGCAACTCGGCGACGAGGCCATCCTGCAAGTGGCCCACTTCGACCTCGACGGCCGCGACATGCGCGTCACCCGGCAGGCCGTCAACCGGGTCCGGCGCGCGGGCGCCACGACACTCATCCGCCGCCACTCCGCCCTCTCCGAGGACGAGATGCAGATGATCGTCGACCGGGCCGACACCTGGCGCGACACCGAGACCGAACGCGGCTTCTCGATGGCCCTGGACCGGCTCGGAGACGCCGCCGACGGAGACTGCCTGCTGGTCGAGGCCCTCGACGACAAGGGCGAGCTGATCGCCCTGCTGTCCTTCGTCCCCTGGGGCAAGGACGGCATCTCCCTCGACCTGATGCGCCGCGACCGCTCCGCGCCCAACGGGGTCATGGAGTTCATGGTCGCCCAACTGTGCGCCGCCGCGCCCGGCCTGGGAGTACGCCGCATCTCCCTGAACTTCGCCGTCTTCCGGTCCGCGTTCGAGGAGGGCGGCAGGATCGGCGCCGGCCCGATCCTGCGGCTGTGGCGCAAACTGCTGCTGTTCTTCTCGCGCTGGTGGCAGCTGGAGGCCCTGTACCGCTCGAACGTCAAGTACGGCCCCGAGTGGTACCCCCGGTTCCTCTGCTACCAGGACGCCGGCTCGCTCGCCCGGGTCAGCCTCGCCTCCGGCATCGCCGAGGGCTTCGTCTCCGTACCGCGCATGCGCACCCTGTGGGGCAACGGCCACCCCAAGGGCCTCACCGCCCCGTCCAGCACCGCGGGTCTGCCCTCCATCGACTCCCTCGGACTGGAATCGGTGGGGGAGCCCGGCCGGGGCGCCCCGGTCGAACGACTGCCCGAGCAGGTGCGGGTCCGCCACGCCAAGCTGGACCGGATCCGGGCCGCCGGCACCGACCCCTACCCGGTCGGCATCCGACAGCGCACCCACACCGTCGCACAGCTGAAGGCCGCCCACCCCGGCTACCCGCCCGGAGCCCGGACCGGCGAGGAGGTGACCCTCGCCGGTCGCCTCATGGTGGTACGCGACCTCGGCGGCGTGGTCTTCGCCGTGCTGCGCGACTGGACCGGCGACACCCAGCTGATGTTCACGCGGGACGAGGCCGGAGCGGAGGTACTGGACTCCTTCACCTCCCAGGTCGACTTCGGCGACCAGGTCGTGGTCTCCGGTGAGGTCGGCACCAGCAGGACCGGCGAGCTGTCCGTCGTGGTCGCCTCCTGGCAGCTCACCGGCAAATGCCTGCGCCCGCTGCCCGACAAGCGCAAGGGTCTCGCCGACCCCGAGGCGCGCGTGCGCCGGCGCTACCTCGACCTCATCTCCGGCCCGGAGGCCCGGGACGTCGTACGCGCCCGCTCCAGCGCGGTCCAGGCCCTGCGCCAGGGGCTGCTGGACCGCGGCTACCTGGAGGTCGAGACCCCGATGCTCCAGCAGATCCACGGCGGGGCGAACGCCCGGCCGTTCCGCACCCACATCAACGCCTACGACCTCGACCTGTACCTGCGCATCGCGCCCGAGCTGTACCTGAAGCGGCTCTGCGTCGGCGGCATGGAGAAGGTCTTCGAGATGGGCCGCACCTTCCGCAACGAGGGCGTCTCCTACAAACACAACCCCGAGTTCACGATGCTGGAGGCGTACCAGGCGTTCGCCGACTACGACGTGATGCTCGACCTCACCCGCGAACTCATCCAGGGCGCCGCCACCGCCGCCTACGGCTCGCCCATCGCCCACAAGGCGGACGCCGACGGCAAGCTCGTCGTCCACGACATCTCCGGGACCTGGCCGGTCAAGACGATGTACGGGGCGATCGGCGAGGCACTCGGCGAGGAGGTCGACGCCGACACCGAGGAACACGTGCTGCGCCGGCTGTGCGACCGGGCGTCGGTACCGCACACCCCCGAAAACACCCGCGGCGACGTGGTTCTGGAGATGTACGAGCGGCTGGTGGAGGAGCGGACCAAGCTCCCCACCTTCTACAAGGACTTCCCCACCGACGTCTCCCCGCTGACCCGACAGCACCGCAAGGACCCCAGACTCGCCGAACGCTGGGACCTGGTGGCCTTCGGCACCGAACTGGGCACCGCCTACTCGGAACTCACCGACCCCGTGGAACAGCGCCGCCGACTCACCGAACAGTCGCTGTTGGCCGCGGGCGGCGACCCGGAGGCGATGGAACTCGACAACGACTTCCTGGACGCGCTGGAGTACGCGATGCCGCCGACCGGGGGCCTGGGGATCGGCGTCGACCGACTCGTCATGTTCCTCACGGGTCTGACGATCCGGGAGACGCTTCCGTTCCCGCTGGTGCGCCGCGGTTGACCGGTCCGGACGCGGCTGGTCCGTGCGGGTGAGGGGGAGGAAGTGCTCCCGCGCCTCTCGACATCTTCGACGATGTCGTTGATACGTAGTAAGAATGAAAAATGACGAACCGACAGTAGGGCGACGCGTGCTCCTGCGCAGCGCCGTCTTCCTCGGAGTCGCCGCCGCTTCCGGGCTGCTGACCGGGGGCGAGACCGACACACAGGTCCCGAGAACCGCCGGCCCGGCCCCGGCCGCCGGCCCCGGACCCGCCGGAGGTCCGCCCGCCCGCCTGCCCCAGGGCCCGCCCCCCACCTCGTACCGGCTGGCCCCGATGACCTCCGAATCACCCGTGCGTCCGGCCGCGGCGAAGCCCGCCGTCCGCACCCGACCCATCGAGGGACTGCCGGCCGACCCGAGCACGGCCGGCGCCATGGTGCTCACCTTCGACGACGGCCCCGACCCCCGCTACACCCCCGGGATCCTCGACACCCTCGCCCGGTACCACGTCCGCGCCATGTTCTTCGTCTGCGGGGAGATGGCCACCGACAACCGCGACCTGATGCGCCGCATGGTCGCCGAGGGACACGTCATCGGCAATCACACCTGGACCCACCCGCTGATCCCCCAACTCACCCGACCCGCCCTCGCCTCCGAGATCGGACGCACGAGCGACGTCGTACAACAAGCGGTGGGCGAGGCACCCCAGTGGTTCCGGGCGCCGTACGGGGCGTGGAACAGGGCCGCCTTCGAGATCGGCGCCGAACTGGGCATGGAGCCGCTGGCCTGGACCGTGGACTCCCTGGACTGGACGGAGCCCGGCACCACGACCATCGTCTCCCGCGTCCTCAAGGGCGCCGGATCCGGGGTGATCGTGCTGAACCACGACGCGGGCGGAGACCGCGCGCAGAGCGTCCAGGCACTCGCCACCTACCTGCCCCAACTGCTGTCGCGGGGCTACCGGATGACCCTGCCGACGCTGCCCGCGTCGCCGCCGCGCTGAGGATCCCCTGCGCGGCGGCGACGTACCGACGCCGATCGACCGCTCAGCGGGCCTCCACCATCCGGGCGAAGACGACCACGTTGCCGTCGTAGCCCCGAGCCTTCGAGTAGCCGCCGCCACAGGTGATCACCCGGAGTTCCGCGTGCCCGGTGTCCCCGTACACCCGGGCTCCGGGAAAGGCGTCCTTGGAGAACACCTCCACGCCGTACACCTCGAACACGGCCGTGCGCCCGTCGTACCGCTCCACCTCGACGCGGCTGCCCTTGCGGACCGAACCCAGACCGTAGAAAACGGCCGGACCCTGCGCGTTGTCCACGTGACCCACGATCACGGCGGACCCGCGCTGGCCCGGCGAGATCCCGTTGAGGTACCAGCCGGCGAGGTTCGGATGTTCGGATCCGCCGGCGGCGGGGCGTCGATCCAGCCCGTCGCGTCCAGCCCGACCGTCATCACCGGCGCGTCCACGCTGATCCCGGGGATCCGGATGCGTTGGACCGACGAGTGCTCCAACACCTCCATGTCCGCGGGCGGCGCGGGTGGTGCTGCCGGCAGTCGATCGGTATGCGCCCCGACCGCCGCCGCGGCGGCGGGCTGTGGCGGCCCGTCCTCGAAGTCCACGCCGTTGCGCATCATGGCGAGGCCGGTGAGCAGGACCAGCGCGAGCGCACCCCAGGGGGAGTACCTCCTCGGTCGCTGCTCACTTTCGTCCTCGGTCATGGCTCTCCCTTCCCGACGCGGGGGTCCCGACCCGCGTTCCAGTCCCTCCCCGGTACGCCCTTCTTCACGCACGCTAAGGGTGCACGCGCGGGACGGCGATCGGGGAAGGGCGAACGGGTGGTGCCGCCGGACGGGGTGCGGCCATCCAGGTAATCGTCACATAAATGCCTGACGGGTCGTGACCTGCGGATCCGTCAGATGAGATGCCCGCGCTTCGGCGTGTCGCTCAACCGGGCGGCCCAAAGCCGGAAATGCGCTGGTTGCGAGCCGACCCGAGGGTTCGTGATGGGAGGCGTTCTCGTCGATCTTCCCGGGCGACCGCTCCGGGGCGCTTCCCGCTGGAGGTTCCACCATGCGTGCTTCTCGCGCTCTTGCCGTGACCGCCGCGGCGTTCGCCGTCGTCGGTCTCGGGATTCCGTTCGCTTCGGCGAACCCGGCAGGCGGGCCGCCATCAGGCGGCGGCAACGGCCCAAGCAACGTCACGGTCAATCCGTACTCCGTCCACCAGGGCTCCACGATGCAGGTCAGCGCGGCCGGCTGCGGCCACGGTGGCACGGTCTGGTCGCACGGCAACTTTCCGCAGACGAACCTGTCGGCCGGTTCCATCGGGTTCGCGACCGTCCGCATCTTCAATCACGCGTCCCCCGGCCACCAGACGCTGTCCGTCAAGTGCCACGACAACAGCCTGGTGGCCACGCACCGCTTCACGATCCTCGACGGGCGCGGTGCGCAAGGCGGCCTGGGCGGCTCCTTCGGCCCGTCCGCCACCGAGACCGCCATCGGCGCGGGGCTGATCAGCGCCGCCGCCCTCGGGGCCGGCGTCCACGTGATGCGCCGTCGCCGTCCCCTCGCCGGCCGGGCCTGACAGGCCGCCGACCTCCCCGGTCGTCCCGGAAC